>JBDNDQ010000036.1:0-35473 GCA_046719055.1 Aggregatilineales bacterium
GCGCCGAGCGCCCCCCAACAAGCCATCGAGGAGTATAGCCCCGCCCTCGAGCGACGCCATCTGCAGCTTGAGATGAGCGGCGACTGCTGGGAGCAAGTCATCACAGCCGATGCCACCCTCTTGCGCCTTGCCTTTAGCAACCTGATCAGCAACGCCATCAAGGCGACGCCCGATTATGGCGCGCCGATCACTTTTCACATCGGTAAGCAGGCAGAGATTCTGCATGTGCGCGTTAGCGATCATGGCGTCGGCATTCATCCTGAACAGCTGCGCTTGCTCTTCAAGCCGTTTTACACGAGTATCGATGTCAATCGGGGGCGTACCAGCAAAACAGACTTCATGGGCATGGGCTTGGGAATTGGGCTAACCGTTGTAGCGCGCATCGTCGAGGCGCACAATGGACGCGTTTGGGCAGAGAGCCCTGGTTATGATGAGCAAGCTTGTCCAGGCGCTACTTTTCACATCCTGCTGCCGCCTTCAAGTGGTATAGCGCATTAAGGCATGCTGTGCGCGCCCGAAGCGGTACTGGTTGAAGGGCGGCACATCGCGCTGCACTAGCAGCCCGAGGCGGCGCAGTGCGTTAGCATCCAGCTCGCGATAGTGACAGATATCGCATTGCCAGGCGGGCGTGTTCGGGGCGCTGATCAACGTCCCGTTGTGGAAGTGAACCACGTTAGCGCGCTTAAGATCGAGCCGACCGACGCGGCAATACGGACAGACTAGGTTATCGCGCGGCATGGCAAGAATTCCCCCCTCGCTTTCGGCTTATTCGATTTTAGCCTAGCAGCGCGCCTGCAGCTGTTTGGATTAGGCTAGGATCGGCTAACGCTTTGAAACTGCCGGAATTTTCCTGCCGCGCCTAAGCCGTTCAATTGTTAAGCTCTGTCTTCTTGCGCGGCACACGCAGCACGCTATAGTCTGCTGTGTGTAGATTGTGCACAGGAGCGATGCCAATGACCGTCACAACCAATTTGTTTCGCCATGTGGATGAAACTGAGAATTTCCAAGCTGGACAGACCATCTTCAGCGAGGGTGAGTACGGCGATGTGATGTACGTGGTGGTGGATGGCGAGGTCAATTTAATTGATCACAGCGGCAATATCTCTGAAGTGGTGCTGCCGGGCGGCATGTTCGGGGAGATGGCGCTGATCGACTCTAAGCCGCGCAGCCTGACCGCTGTGGCACGCACAAATTGTCGGCTGGCGGCCGTCAATCGGCAGCGCTTTAGCTTTATGGTTACCGAGACGCCTTACTTTGCCTTGCATGTGATGCAAGTCATGGCAGAGCGCCTGCGGCGGCGCGGCGGCTGAGCCTAGCCCTTTTGCCATGCACAGGCTACAATCTGAGTATAACGTTCTAACCACAACTCGGAGTTTCTCTGCATGGCGAAAGAATACGATCTGGTAGTGCTGGGCGCCGGTCCGGGCGGCTACGTTGCAGCTATTCGCGCCTCACAGCTTGGCTTGAAGACGGCGATCATCGAAAAGCAGTGGTGGGGTGGAGTCTGCCTGAATGTAGGCTGCATCCCCTCGAAGGCGCTGCTGCATAACGCTGAGCTAGCGCACATTATCAAGCATCGCGCGGCTGAGTTCGGCTTCAAGTTGCCCGGTGGGGTCGAGCTGGATTACAGCGCTGCTTTCAAGCGCAGCCGTCAGACAAGCGAGCGCCTGGTCAAGGGCGTGCGCAGCTTGATGAAGAAGAACAAGATCGACACCTATGAAGGCTGGGGCACCTTCACAGCGCCCAAGACGCTCCAAGTGACGCTCAATGCTGGCGGCACCGAGACCCTCAACGCCAAAAACGTGATCATCGCGGTTGGCTCTGAGGTGCGCACACTGCCCAACACACAGATCGGCAAGCGCGTGCGCACCTACCTCGAATTCATCCTGGATGACACCTTGCCGCGCAGCATCATCATTGTGGGCGCAGGCGCCATCGGCACGGAGTTCGCCTACGTCATGCACAACTACGGCACCGAAGTCACGATGGTGGAATACATGCCGCACATGCTGCCTCTGGAGGATGAGGAAGTCTCTGAGGAACTGAAGCGGCAGTATACGCGCATGGGCGTCAAAGTGCACACGAATGCCAAGGTCGAGAGCATCACTGAAGATGCCGACGGGGCAACCGTTACACTCACGACAGACGGGCAAACGCAGACCTTGCGCGCCGAGATGGTGCTGCAAGCGGTCGGTTGGAAGCCGCGCACGGGCTACGGCTTGGAAGTGACCGGCGTCAAGCTAGACTCGCGCGGCTGGATCGAGGTAGATGACTTCATGCAGACCAGCGTCGAGGGGATTTACGCCATCGGCGATGTGACCGGCAGGCTGCAATTGGCCCACGTCGCCAGCGCACAGGGCATCGTTGCAGCCGAGAAGATGGCCGGCGCCGAGACCATGCCGCTGAACTATATCATGATGCCGCGCGCCACGTACTGCAATCCGCAAGTCGCCAGCTTTGGCTATACTGAGAAGCAGGCACGTGAGAAGGGCTACGAGATTCGAGTCGCCAAGTTCCCCTGGCAGGCGAATGGCAAGGCGCTGGGCTTGGGCGATTACGCCGGCTTCGTCAAGATCATCAGTGATGCCCGTTATGGCGAGATCCTCGGCGCGCACCTGATCGGCCCGAATGTGACTGAGCTTCTGCCAGAGCTGACGCTTGCTCAGCTGTGGGAGCTGACGCCGGCCGAGATTGCACGTAACGTCCATGCGCATCCCACCCTCAGCGAGGCGATCATGGAAGCGGCACACGGGCTTGAAGGGCACATGATCAATCTCTAAGTGACTTTCAGGGCGCTGTGGTAAGGCTGATGGCGCCTACTTCACACACAGGTGTGGCTAGAATGCGACTGAGACAGACGGAAAGACGTGCGTATGCCTTGATCGGCTCTGCCTTGCAGAGCACACCTGACTTGCTGCACCAAGCCCTAGATGCCTGCCAGCGTATGAGCATCGCGCCGCAGCTAGCCGACTCTAAGACGCCCGAGCAAGTGGATGGGGCAGGCTTGTTCATCGGCGTCTATCCTCAGCCGCCTACGCCCGAGTCGCTTGCTGAATATGATCGCGCAGCTGCCCGCAACATCCCTTGCTTGGTCTTTGTGAGCGAGGGATTGCCTAGGAGTGAGCTGCCTGACAAGTTGCGCAGTGCGCCCAACATTACGAGCTTTAGCACGCCGAGTCAGCTGCGCGCTGCGCTGATCGACGGCCTGGCCGCTCTGCGCGACCTCAAGCTAGACTCGCTGCATTACGTGGGCGCAATCCCGACGCCACCTGAGGTCTATATCGCCCATCCCTACACCCTCTTGCCCTCCAGCCAAATGATCGGCAGGCGGACACAGCTTGAGGTGCTCTCGGATTGGATCACTGAGCGCGATCACAAGGTGCGCCTGATGAATGTAGTCGCCATCGGCGGCATGGGCAAGAGCGCCATGACATGGCACTGGTTCAGCGCGATCGCGCCGCGCTTGGCAGATTTTCGCGGGCGCATGTGGTGGAGCTTCTACGAAAGCGACGCCTACTTCGAAAATTTCGTGATTCGTGCGCTTGCTTACGCTACCGACTCGCCTGAAGCCGAAATTCGCGAGATCACGGCAGCCGAGCGCGAGCGCGAGCTGCTCGAAATCCTCGACCGTGAGCCGTTCCTCATCACTCTAGACGGCTTAGAGCGCATCCTAGTGGCTTATGCGCGGATGGATGCGGCGCGGATGGATGACGAATCGCTGGATGAGGAGACGGCCAACGTGGTGGCGGGCGCCCTAGGCGTTCCCCAAGAGGCACAGGGCACGATCTTCACACCGAATCGCCTGCGCAAGACCGCCGATCCGCGCGCGGGTGCGTTTCTGCGCAAGTTGGCAGGCGTGAATGCCTCGCGTATTTTGATCAGCACACGTCTGTATCCCGCCGATCTACAGCACAGCAGCGGCTACCCGATCTTGGGCAGTTTCGCTATGTTTTTGGCCGGCCTAGAGGATGAGGAGGCACTCGCTTTGTGGCGCGCCTACGGCTGCAGCGGCGATGACGCCGAGCTGCTGCCGATCTTCAACGCGGTGCAGAACTATCCGCTGTTGATCCGTGCGCTGGCGGGCGAGGTGGCGGTCTCGGCGGGCGGCGACTTCGCGGCGTGGCGGCGTGCTAATAAAACTTTCGCGCCAGAGCGCCAAAGCAGCGATGCTGTGCGCGCTCACCTGATGAGCCACGCCCTGCGCAGCTTGAGCATCGGGGCACGGCGCACCCTAGAGACCATCGCCGCCTTCCGGATGCCGACGTTCTATGAGTCGCTTGTGCCGCTGCTCGTCAAGTCCGCCCAAGCGCGCAGCCAGGCGATTAAAGGTGGCGGTCTGCGGGGTGCGCTGAGCCATCTACTAGGTCGGCGGGCGGAGACATTCAGCGGCTTCAGCACAGAGGCAGAGTTAGACGCGGCGCTCAGCGATCTAGAGGCGCGCGGCTTAATCGGCTGGGATAAGCGTGCCAATCGCTACGATCTGCATCCGATTGTGCGTGGCGTGGTCTGGAATGCGCTGGACGAGCAAGCACAGCAGGGCTTGTACGCAGCCCTGAACGCCCATTTCAGCGCTATGCCCGCTGTGCGCCTTGAAGATGTGCGCAGTCTGGACGATCTAACGCCTTCGATTGAGCTGTACAGCACGCTGATCGGCATGGGTGAGTACGACGAGGCGTTCGCGCTGTATGACGCGCGCCTGCATCTGCCGATGCTGCGCCGTTTGAGCGCAAACTTGCAGCGCGCTGAACTCCTTGAGCAGCTTTTCCCCGATGGCATTGAGAAAGCGCCGCGCCTTTCCACCAAAATTGCGCAAGCGCGCGTCATTAACGACCTCGCACTTGCCTATCAGATGTCTGGGCAGCCACAGCGCGCTGCGCCGCTCTTTTGGCGTGCCGTGAACATGGCAGAAAATGAGGGCGTGCCGCGCAATGTGGCCATTGGTCTGATGAACTTTGCTGAGTCGCTGCGGCAGGTGGGCGATTTGTATCCGGCGGCTATGTCCGCAAACCGTGCCCTGCTGATTACACGGGCGCTCAATAACCTGAGCGATGAGGTGACGGCTCTAGGCGTTGTTGCGCTCACGCGCATGGCTTACGGCGCCTACGCCGATGCAGAGCTCGCCTTGCAGCGCGCGCTGCGCCTGCAGGAAAGCTTAAACCATCCGCAGGGGAAGAGTGTGCTATACGCCTTTCTAGCGCAGCTTGCCGTGTGGCGGGGCGAGGTAGACTCAGCCTATCAGTACGCGGAACAAGCATGGGAGTTTGCCCACACGCTGCACTACGAGGCCGATATCGTGCGGGCGCGGCGTTTTCAGGGAGAGGCGGCGCTTAGCGCGGGCGATCTGGGTGCGGCAGAGGCAGCTTTTATCGAGACGCTCTCACGGGCGCGTGCGGCCAGCCTAGTCGAGCACGAGCTAGCTGCTTTAGTCGGCTTGGCAAGGGTGCGGCTACACAGTGGTATGCCTGAGTTGGCGCGCACCACGCTTGAAGATGTATGGGAGACAGCTGAGCGCGGCGGCTTCCGTCTGGCGCAGGCTGATGCGCTAAATGTGCTAGCCTGCGCCGAGATCGCCATTCAGCGCCATCAGGCAGCTGTGCAAGCGGCGCAGGCAGCCGTACAGATGGCCTGGTGTATGAGCGAGCCATACGTCTACGCGCAAGGCATGGCGCAAGCGCGCGAGACGCTCACTGCACTTGGCGCTGACCTGCCTGAAGGTCTGCCAAGGCTGGACTTCACACAGCTGGGCGCTCCCATCCAGGTCGAGCTCGATCCGCCAAGCTGAGCCCACCTTTGGCAGAACGGCTGACTTTGGGTAAGCTGAACGCCTGTTAGCAGAAATCTGGCTGAGCGCGGCTCAGCCTGAATGAGGAAGTTTGTGTCATGAGACGTGATTCTACCGCGTTGCGCGGACGCACACGCGATAGCAGCTGGCAATGGCTGATGATCGGCATCGTGCTGGGCTTAGGCTGCGCTAGCGTTTTCTGTTTGGCAGCCTATGCTTCGAATCTAGTCGTGTTGAACGTGCCTGGTCAGATCGCTTTGGCGCCACAGACGCCCACTATCATAGAGGTCGAGCGCGAAGTGACGCGGGTTGTCGTGGTCACGGCAACTGAGGCGCCAACCGAGCCTTCACCTGCGGTGCTGCCACCCACGCCGACTATCACCCCATTCGTTATCGCGCCGACTCAGCCCGGCGGCCCGGCACCGATCGCCACTAACACCCTACAGGGTATCTTGATCAGCACGCCGACCACAGCCGCTCTGGCGCCGCTCAGCGAACAACCCGTCGTTGGTGTGACGTTGCCCGCCATCCTGCCGACAGCGCCTGTCACAGTGCAACCAACTGAGCTGGTGAACATTCCCGGCGGCACCTTCACGATGGGGACAGACCTGGCTGAGGCGACTCGCGCTATTGACGACTGCCGCGATCGCGATGGCGGCACAGGCTGCGATATCGCTTTTACAACAGACTCAATCCCGCTGCACAGCGTCACCGTTAACAGCTTCGCCCTAGAGCGCTTTGAAGTCACCTATCAGCAGTATGTGGACTTCCTGAATGCGCTCGGGCCACGCAGCCATCTGAATGGTTGTGGCGGGCAGCCTTGCGCGGCTGTACAAGGGCAGGGTGTGGGTGAACGTCCGCGCAGTTTTATCAGCTTTGACGGTACGCGCTACAGCGTGACCACAGAGCTGTACCTGAATCGTCCCGTTGCCTATGTAACATGGTATGGTGCGGATGCCTACTGCAAGTTCATCGGGCGGCGCCTACCCACAGAGGCGGAGTGGGAGTACGCAGCGCGCCGCCCAGATGGGCGTTTGTATCCCTGGGGCAATGCATGGGATGCTACACGCGCGCGCACCTCGCGCCCGCAGAATTTTGGCGGCCCAGAGCCCGTCAACGCTTTCCCGAATGGCATCAGCGCGGATGGTATCTACAACTTGGCAGGCAACGTCGCAGAGTGGGTGCAAGATTGGTACAGCCCGACTTACTACGGCGAGCAAGCAGCCAACCCAGGCGTGATCGACCCACAAGGGCCGCCCTCAGGCACGCTCAAGGTACATCGTGGCGGCAGCTGGGATGCTTTGCCACTGTTTGCGCGCACCGTCCATCGCGGCGATAACGATCCGCTCACTCCGCAGCTATTTATCGGCTTCCGCTGTGCCGCCTCGCCACAGACAGCCGCACCTGTGGCGCCCGTTGGCCAGCCCACCATCGCCTTGCCCAGCACGCCGGTCCCGCCAGGCGCTGGTAACTAAGTCAATCTAGGCGGATGTTCGGGCAGAGCATCCGCCTTTTTGAAAAGCAATGCATGCGCATCAGCGCATTGAAGATCGTCGGAAAGGATATGCTCACACCCTATGCTTGACCCAGTCACCACTGCTCTCGAGACGCTAGCCGTCAACACCATTCGGTTCCTGGCTGTGGATGCCGTCCAGAAAGCAAATTCGGGGCATCCTGGCTTGCCGCTGGGCGCTGCACCGATGGCATATACACTCTGGATGCGCTATCTGCGCCACAATCCGCGCAATCCTAAGTGGCCAAACCGCGATCGCTTCATCCTCTCGGCTGGGCACGGCTCGATGCTGCTCTATGCCCTGCTGCACCTGACCGGCTACGATCTCTCGCTCGATCAAATCAAGAACTTCCGCCAATGGAACAGTTTGACGCCCGGTCACCCTGAGGTACATCTCACGCCTGGCGTCGAGACCACCACCGGGCCGCTTGGGCAGGGCTTTGCCACAGCCGTCGGCATGGCGATCGCTGAAGCCTTTCTGGCTGCCACATTCAACCGCCCGAACTACCCGATCGTGGATCACTACACCTATGTGCTGGCAAGCGATGGCGATCTGATGGAAGGCGTCGCCTCTGAGGCCGCCTCGTTGGCGGGGCACCTCAAACTGGGCAAGCTGATTGTGCTGTATGACGATAATAAAGTTATGCTCTCCAACAACACCGATGTTGCCTTCACAGAGGATGTGTTGATGCGCTTCAGCGCTTACGGCTGGCACACGCAGCGCGTCTTGGATGGCAACGACACAGCAGCTATTGCGCAGGCGATCGAGGTAGCAGCCGCCGATCCGCGCCCGAGCCTGATCGCTGTGCGCACCATCATCGGCTACGGCAGCCCAAACAAACAAGGTACGCACAAGGCACACGGCGAGCCGCTGGGTGAGGAAGAGGCGCGCCTTACCAAACAAGCGCTCGGTTGGACCGCCCAAGAGCCGTTCACAATCCCTGGCGAGGTGCTAGAGCACTTCCGCACCGCCATTGAGCACGGTGAGCGCTTCGAAGCGGAATGGAACGAGCTCTTCAAGGCGTGGGCGGCTGAGTATCCTGACCTGGCCAAGCTCTGGGAAGAGGCGCATGCTGAGTGGCTGCCTGAAGGCTGGGACGCTGATCTACCCTTCTACAGCGCCGAGACTAAGCCGATGGCAACCCGTGATGCCAACGGTGCCGCCCTCAACGCCATCGCCAAGCACCTGCCGACCATGATCGGCGGCGATGCCGACCTGAGCAGCAGCACCAAGACGCTCATCAGCGGCAGTGGCTTGTTCAGTGCCACAGATCGCTTAGCACGCAACCTGCAATTCGGCGTGCGCGAACACGCGATGGGCGCGGCGATCAACGGCTTGGCGCTGCACGGCGGCATCCGTAAGCCCTACAGCGCTACTTTCATGACTTTCAGCGATTATATGCGCCCTGCCATGCGGCTAGCTGCCTTGATGGAAATCGACCCAATCTTCATCTTTACGCACGATAGCATCGGCGTGGGCGAGGATGGGCCGACCCATCAGCCTGTGGAGCATCTGGCTGCCCTGCGCGCCATCCCACACCTGACGGTCATACGCCCCGCTGATGCCAACGAAACATCAGCTGCCTGGCGGGCCGCTATGCTTAACAAAGGGCCGACTGTGCTGGTCTTCACGCGGCAGAAGCTGCCCGTCTACCCGCCTGAGGGCGTGCTGGAAGGCGTAGCGCGCGGCGCTTACATCAAGGCTGAGGCGATCGGCGGCGCGCCTGAAGTGATCCTGATTGCAACTGGCTCAGAGGTTAGCTTGATCATGACGGCGCACAAAACCCTCAACGCGATGGGCATCCGCGCGCGTGCCGTTAGCATGCCCTCTTTCGAGCTCTTCGAGGCACAAGATGCTGCATACAAAGAGTCGGTCTTGCCCGCTTCGGTGATGGCACGCGTGGCAGTCGAGGCAGGGGTGCCATTCGGCTGGCATCGCTACGTTGGGCCGTATGGCAAGATCATCGCTTTAGAGCGCTTCGGCGCCTCTGCACCACAGGAGATCATCTTCAGGGAGCTGGGCTTCACGCCTGAGGCAGTCGTCAGCGCGGCGCGCGAGCTGCTGGGCAAGTAAGGGGCTGCAGTTCACTCACCAAACACTTAGGTGCTGTGCCAAATGCCACTTGCGCACTTGGCACAAGCCTAGCTATATTCTCTTTGCGCATCCAAGCGCAGGTCTACCTGTCTAACTGTTTTTAGTGGAGGATTGCCGCATGGCAAAAAAGTTTATCAAGGTGCTGCCAATTGTGATGTTGGCTGCGCTAGTGTTAGCGCCGCTGAGCAGCGTGCATGCCGCAAGCATCGCACTGGAAAGCACCCTCGTGCTGACCAGCCCGCTGCTGCAGGCACCAGAACCCGTCACTATTTACGGGGCAACTACTGGTTTGATCTCGACGCTCGATCCGCAGATCGCCGAAGATTCGGTTTCGATTCCGCCCATCGAGAATCTTTTCCTTGGCCTGACCGATCTCGACCCCCAGACGACAGCCGTCCGTGAGGAGATGGCGACCAGCTGGGAAGTGAGCGATGAGGGCGACGTCTGGACGTTCAATCTGCGCGATGATGTGCCGTGGGTGCGCTACAACCCTGCCACAGACGAGACTGAGATCATCCGCAACGTGACGGCACAGGACTTCGTCTATGGCATCCGTCGTGCCTGCGATCCACGCACGGGCGGCTACTACAGCTCGGTGGCAGCGGCGATGATCAAGGGCTGCGACGTCGTGTTCAATAAGGATGCTGGCAGCATCACAGAGGCTGACCTCGAGCAAGTTGCTGTGGTGGCACTCAGCGACACGCAGCTGCAGATCACGACGCAGGGCGCATTGGGCTTCTTCCTGCCGGCTAGCGGCATGTGGGTCTTCCGCGCTGTGCCGCGCGAGGCGATCGAAGAGTTCGGTCAGCGCTGGATCGAGCCGGGCAACATCATCACCAACGGCCCCTTCATGCTGCAAGAGTGGGATCGCAACGTCAATCGCGTCTTCATCAAGAATCCGTTCTATCCTGAGGACGTGAATGACAACTATGGCGGCAATGTCGAGCGCGTCAGCACGCTGGTTGTCAACGATGGCGGCACGATCTGGTCGCTGTATCAGTCCAACCAGATTGACAGCTCTGGCGTGCCAACAGCCGAACTGCAGCGCATCCGCCAAGACCCTGTCCTGAGCCAAGAGCTGCGCCAGAACAGCGATCTAGCTGTCTTCTACTTTGGCTTCATGTATGATAAGCCGCCGTTCGATAACATTCACGTGCGGCGCGCCTTCAGCGCCATCATCGACCGCCAGACCTTCGTGACTGAAATCCAGCAAGGGCGCGGCGTGCCAATGGCGCACTTCATGCCGCCCGGCATTCGCGGCGCAGTGCCGATCAACGAGGTGGGCATCGGCCAGCCCGATACGCCTGGCTTCGACCCTGAGTTCGCCCGCGAGGAGATGGAGCGCGCCGGCTACCCCAACTGTGAGGGCTTCCCAGAGATCACCCTGCTGACCTATCAGGGCGCCAGCGACTGGGGCGAATACTTGCAGAACGCTGCAAACACGCACTTGGGCTGCCCGCGCGAGAAGATCATCATTGAAGAGAACGAGTTCACTGTGCTCTTGCGCAGCATCAAGCCCGATGTGCCAACCGCTCAGCGCCCGAACATGTTCACGCTCGGCTGGGGCCCAGACTATCCAGATGGTCACAACTGGATGCACGACGTGCTCAGCTGCAGGGCTGAGAACAACTTCAAGCGTCCATGCGACGACGTGATCGATACCAAGATCGATCAAGCCGCCCGCGAGACAGACCCTGCCACGCGCGAGGCGCTCTACCGTGAGCTAGAAGAGTTGTTCTTCGGCTACGAGGGTAACTTCCCGATCGCGCCGCTGTTCTTGCGCATCAACATCTTCATGGTCAAGCCGTGGTACTTCGGCTTCTTCGACACGGATGGCTTGTTCGGCGGGCCGCACTGGGAGTCGCGCCGTATCGATCAGGCTGCTCAGCTGGCAGCGCGCGCCAGCCGCTGAGCGCTGCTAACTTTGTGGGCGGAGCTTCGGCTCCGCTCACTTTTTATCATCTCCAATCTGGTTTACAGATTAGCATTTTTAGTAGACAACTTATTCAGTTTGCCAAATGCAGGCTGTTGCACAGCGTCGTGCTCTTCTGTAGAGTGTCTATGTGCTTTTTGCTGAAAGGAGCTTTCTATGCGTTTGAAGGGATTTTTTGTGATTGTTGGTGCGCTCTTGCTCGGGCTTTCCTCACCGGGCGCTGCTAGCGCAGCACAAGTCGGCGAGAGCTACCTAGTGCTGAGCAGCCCACTCTTGCAAAGCCCCGAGCCGGTCACGCTCTACACCGCCTCCACAGGGCTAATCGCTACGCTTGATCCGCAAGTTGCCCAAGATACTGCCTCAATCCAAATCATCGAGAACCTCTTCCTCGGACTGACCGACTTCGACCCGAAGACCAACACCATCCGCCCCGAGCTTGCCACAAGCTGGCAAGCTAACGCCGCAGGCGATGTGTGGACGTTCACCCTGCGCAATGATGTGCCATGGGTGCGCTACAATCCCGCCACAGGTGAGGCTGCTGAAGTGCGCAAAGTAACCGCCCAAGACTTCGTCTACGGCATTCAGCGCGGCTGCGATCCGCGCCTGGGCAGTTACTACAGCCAGATTGCTGCTTCGCTCATCAAGGGCTGCGATGTCGTCTACAACAAAGAAGCGACCGAGATCAGCCCTGCAGATTTTGAGCAGGTTGGTGTGCGCGCGCTGAGCGATACACAGCTTGAGGTGACCTTGCAAGCTGCCTTCGGCTTCTTTTTGCCCGCCAGCAGCATGTGGATTTTCCGTGCCACACCGCGCGAGACGATCGAGGAATTCGGTGAGCAATGGACAGAGCCCGGCAATATCGTGACAAACGGCCCCTTCATGCTGCAGGAGTGGGATAAGCCCGTCAGCCGAGTTTTCATCAAGAATCCGCTTTACGTTGAGGTGAATGACTCTTACGGCGGCAACTTGGAGCGTGTTAGCACGATTGTCGTCAACGATGCAGGCACGATTTGGTCGTTGTATCAGGCCAATCAGATCGACACCGCCGGCGTACCCGATGCTGAGCTGAATGCCGCCCGCAAAGACCCAATCCTGAGCCAAGAGCTGCGCCAAATCAGCGATCTCGCCGTCTTCTATTTCGGTTTCTACTACGATAAGCCGCCTTTCGACAATGTGCACGTTCGCCGTGCCTTCAGCGCGATGCTAGATCGGCAGACCTTCATCACTGAGATGCTGAACGGCGCAGGCGTGCCAATGGCGCACTTTGTGCCGCCAGGCATCTTTGGTGCGGTGCCGATCAATGAGGTGGGGGTTGGTCAGCCTGACACGCCCGGCTTCGATCCCGAATTCGCCCGCCAGGAACTAGCCAAAGCTGGCTATCCCAACTGCGAAGGCTTCCCTGCTATCACCATTCTCAGCACCCCGCGTCGCACACAGTGGGGCGAGTACATGCAGAACGTGGCGAACACAATCTTGGGCTGCCCGCGCGAGAAGCTGGTACTAGAGCAAGCTGAGTTCACCGTCTTGCTCAAGACGATCAGCCTGAACACCCCCGCCAATGAGCGCCCGCACATGTACCTGATCAACTGGCTGCCCGACTATCCTGATGCGCACAACTGGCTGCATGACGTGCTGAGCTGTGAGATCGACTCGCGCCCCTGCAGCGAGGAAATTGACGGTCGCCTAGCGCGTGCTGCCCGCGAGAGCGATCCCGATGTGCGCCGTCAGCTCTATCGTGAGGTTGAAGAGCTGCTCTTCGGCTACGAGGGCGAGTTTCCGATCATGCCGCTCTTCCTGGATATCGACATTTTCGCCGCCAAGCCGTGGTACACAGCTTTCTTCGACACAGACGGATTGTTTGGCGGACCACACTGGGAGTCGCGCCGCATCGACCAGGCTGCGCAGTTGGCAGCACGCGCTAACCGCTAGGCTCGAACTCGCCCAACAAGTGAAGGGCGGAGACCTCCGCCCTTTTTAGCTCCCCAGCACCATCAGCACCAGGCGCGGCGTGATGTATACCTCTACCACAGCGCCAATTGCCAAAAGTGGCACCGAGACCGCCACCAGCAGCTTGAGCATGTCAGCAAAGCTGCGCAGCCACGCCTCCCAAACGCCCATCCCCTTCGGCGGGCTAGTTACTAGCGCACCCAGCCGCGTAGCGGCGCCAGCACCAATCACAAGCGCTGGCACCTCGAACACAGCATGCGGCAGCAGCGCAGTCAGCACCACGCCATAGCCGATCACGCTCATGATCGGCTGTGCCAGTAGAAAGCCCAGCACTCCAAACGTGAAGGACGCTAAAAAGATGCTCATCACGCCGAAAGTGAAGACAGCCAACATCGCTGCCCCGATCAACACCCGCAAATTTTGCCCAAAGATGAAGCGCACCCCCAATCCTACCTCGCTGAGGGCGGCGAATTGTGTGAAGTTCTGCATCAAATCGGGCTGTTGTCTTGCCATTTCAGGCGTCAGCCGCCACTCTGGCGCAAAGTGCGTGGCAATCATGCCGCCGACCAGCATGGCGAGAATCGCAAAGCCGACCACCAGCATGCCATCACGGCTGTCGCGCAGCGCGGGGAGCACACTGTAGCGATACCAGCTCAGCAGACCTTTAGCACGTTCATCGCCGCGCAGCTGCGAGAGGAAGATGCGCCATACCCACTTCAGGTTGATTGCATCGATTGTGCGCCCTAACAGCTCCTCTCGGTTGAAAAGCCGCGCGCCCATGCGGAAGAGCAGGATATCAGCGATGATCAGCGCCACTAAAATCCACCACAGCAGGTGGCGCAGGTTATTGACCATGATCAGCCCTTCCACCAGCACCAAGAGCGACATTGGGATGATGATGAAGCTGGCGAGCAGGTTCGAGGCGCGCGTTGAGGTCGTCTGGCTGCTGATGACCACTGAGCCTGTGACCATGACCAGGGCCTGTGCTGTCGTTAGCAAGACAACTTGAATGACGAGCTCTGCCTGAGGGCGCCACTGCTGTGCGCCGAAGATCAACGCGCCCAGATAGATGCCAATGCCGACGTAGGCAGCTAGCAGCGGCGGAATCACCGCAGCGAGCGTCTTGCCGATATACAGCTCAAGGTTAGTGAGCGGCGTAGAGAGCAGCGGCTCAAGGCTGCGGCGCTCTTTCTCGCCGACGAAGGTCTCTAGTGCGATCACCAGCGAGATCGAGACAGGGAAGAAGCCAACGATCATCGGCAATAGCGGTAGAAAGACGTCGATCATCGGCTCGGCACCGTTAGCGATGAAGAAATTGGTGAAAACTTCCGTCATGCCTTGCGCGAGGAGCGGAAAGCACAGCGTCAGGATGAAGATCGGCACCATGATGCGCCAATCCCGGAAGCTATCGCGTACCTCGCGGCGTGTGACAATCCAAGCGTTCTGCAGAGTGCGCCACCATGCACCATAAACTGGGAGGCTCAGGCGCTGGACAGCTGTGTTCAGCTTCAACGGCTCAAGCTTGGTCGACATTATCTGCCTTCTCCGTCTGATTTTCGTCCTCGTTGACAATTTGTAGGTAGACTGCCTCTAAGCTGCGTGGCACCTCGCTCAGGGTGATGACTGGTACGCCATCGCTGATTAAGCGCTGCAATACCATCGGATTGTGTTGCTGTGGCGCGTTGGTGCGGAAGCGCAGCCAATCCTTGCCCTGTGCTACGATATCCAGTTCGCGCTGCAACCACTCGAAGGCGCCGTTGAGGGGCATGCCAAAGCGAATTTCCATGATCGGGTCGCCGACAAAGCGCCGTGAGAGCTCTTCGAAAGTGCCATTGGCGATCAATCGGCCATGCCGTATCACTCCGATCCTATCCGCTAGTTGCTGCGCTTCCGTCAGGTTGTGTGTGGTCAGGATGATAGTGCGGCGATCGTTTTTGAGCTCTAGGATGGCGTCGCGCACTTGTTTGGCGCTCTGCGGGTCCATGGCGGAGGTTGGCTCATCGAGCAACAGCACGGGCGGATCGTGCAACATGGCACGCACAAGCGCTAATTTCTGTTTCATGCCCTTGGAAAACTCGCCAACACGGCGATGCAAGGCATCCGCCAGCCCAAAACGCGCCATCAACGCACGAGCGCGCTCATAGCGCACATGGTGCGGCAAGTGATAGATGCGCCCGAAGAAATCAAGGTACTCGGCTGCCTTCATGCGCTCGTAGAGGCCGTGTTGCTCCGTCAGCACGCCGACACTGGCACGCACTTGCGCTGCATCGCGCACCACATCCAAGCCGTTGATGCGCGCCCAGCCGCGCGTCGGCTCTAAGATTGAGGTCAACATGCGGATAGTGGTGGTCTTGCCTGCGCCGTTGGGGCCGAGAAAGGCGAAAACGCTGCCGGCTTCAACTTGTAAGGATACATCCTCTACTGCGACAAATCCGTCGAAAATTTTGGTCAGTCCGCTTGCTTCAATCATCAGCGCCTTGCCCAAAGTCCATGAGCTTCAAGCTAGATTGTAAAGCAAATGCGGCGAAGTGGTATTAAGTTCCCATAACAGAGGCAAATGCCCTGCCACAGCTCCCCGATGCAGAGAGGTAGAGCTCAGAGCAGCGAGAAGCTGAACAGACAGTCTAATTTTGAGGCGCTGTCTCACCACTTTTCATAGATTCGGCTCTTCAGCCCGGTGTGTAGTATGGGCTTGAGCCTGACAAGGCGGCGCTCGTGTTTAATATCAATTTCAATCAGGTGGTGCCTGTTAACTTCGGCGGTAGCCTGGACGGCTGCTTTGCCCAAGTCGCGTGCACGCAGCGATTGTTCACTGAACCAGCTGCGCTCCCCAGACGCAAGGTAGAGCAGTAGCTCGCGCCCGTTCTCAGAAAGTTGCTGCCATGTGCGTCGGAAAAGATACTCGTAGAGGCTGTCGAAAGGCGGCTCCCCCGCCTGTAGCTGTTCCAGAGCATGTTTAGCGGGGACTTGGGACAAATGTGTGCCGAGCACCATCAACGCCAGCGGCACACCACCGACTTTTTCGTGGAACTGCTTAAGTGCTGCTTCTGAGAGCGAGTTGTGTTTGTGCTTGGTGGTCGAGGCCGAGCGTTGTGCGTACTGCAACACCTGTGAGCTCTGATGTAGCTCTAGCTCAGGCGCACAGACAACTTTGCCATGCCCGTGCTGCAGCGCATAGCGCGAAGTCAACATGATCGAGTGGTTAGTCAACCTGTCCAGGTAGCCCATCAGGGTGTTGCACTCGTCTTGCCCAAGCGCGTCAACGCGATTGATCACAATGAGCGAAAGGGTAAGATAACTCTCAATCGCACTGAGCTGGTGCGTCAGGTCAGTGTGCTGAAATAGCCCCATGCTGTGATAAATCTGCTGGATGATTGCTGCTGCTGTATGCGGCGCTTCTGGCAGTGAATGGATTTGTCCATAGCGATCGAGGTACTCCCGTTGAGCTTCAATCCAGATCACACTTTGTGTTTTTTCCAACGTGTCGCACAGGTGCAGGGCGATGCTGCTCTTGCCGATGCCCGGCATGCCCTCGATGATAGACAGGGTGCCAGGTGTGAAGAGCTCTTGATCTCCGACACAGCGTCTCTGGTCATCGGTGAGACGATAGGTCAAGTGGCGCCTTGCAAAGGTAATCTGGCGGCTCTGAAAATGTTGCCGCCGTGATCGCATCTCTTCTTCTTCCAGCCGCTCGAGCAGCTGCCGCAGCCCCCTAGATAGGCGTTGGCGCAGATATTCAATTGGGGTGTTGGCCTTGAGGGCTATTTCTCTCAGTTTGAGGGTGTGCACAGGATGGAAATAGCGCCAATAGACAACGCACCACACTTGCCACTCAGTGTTCTGCGTGGCAAAGGCATTTTGGAGGTCGGTCAGGCTGTTTCGCGGATGACCTGCCTGACAGCTCTTCAGGGCTTGCTGTACGTGGCGCTCGAGTAATTCCCAAAGCACCTTCGCGCGCGCTGAAGGGGTAGGATATTCACTTAAGCAAATAAGTTGATCAAACTCATCAGGTAGATGGAACCCGTTCTGAAGGCGGTGCAATGCCTTGGACAGATCCCTGATGTTCACATGCCATGTTCTCCTTAAAGCTCCGATGCTTTGTTGTGTTTCGCGGTACGGCGCGCTCACTAGATTTTGCTGTCATACAAGACTAAATACGTCCTTTCAGCGTCTTAGCACTAACACTTTGTCAAAGAATGTTGAGGAATTGATAGAAATTTTTCTTGAGGCTGACACTGCGTGCCAGCAGCGTTCAGTTAGAGTGTATTGAGCGTACTGGAAAAAACTGATATCTAGTGACGTGTTATACGATAGGCTTGAGTACGAAAGCGATGAAACGCTCCCGGATGGGCTGATCGTGTCGCCAGGCGCTTGGCTGGCGGATAAAGTCTGGCGCGTGCGGAATGCCGGCGATAGTATATGGCGCGGTTACACCTTGAACTTCTTCAGGGGCGAGCGCTTCGGTGGACCGCTGATTGTGCCGCTGCCTGAGCTCGCCCCTCAGCAGAGCGGCTTGGTTGTTGTGGCCAACCTAAAAGCGCCGATGAGGACAGGTCTTTTCGTTGGCGAATGGCGCCCATGCCGACCCGATGGCACGCCCTTTCCCGCCTACCTGAGCATTGTGATTGAGGTCAGGTGAGCATTCACACTTGCCATCCGACGCAGCTGTGGTTAAACTTTATATAACAGCAGGGGAGCTTAGGTTAGCTAGGCTGAGAGGGCGCTCATACACAGCGCCGACCCTTGAACCTGATGCGGATAATGCCGCCGTAGGGAGAGCTTGGGCAACGTGTATCAGCACAGCGTTTTGCACCACTTTCCTCAGGCGGGGAGAGTGGTGTTTTAATGTGTGAGGCGCTCATCTTTCTGAATGGCGATCTGCAAGATGGCAGGGCTGTGCGCGATGCGCTTAGGCACGCCAACTCGCCCGATCGCTTGATCATCGCAGCTGATGGCGGCTTGCGGCACATTTATGCACTTGGTCTGCAGCCTGATCTGCTCATCGGCGATATGGACTCCGTCTTGCCAGACCATTTAGCGCGTGCCAAAGCCGAAGGCGCCCACATTCAGACCTTTCCCACGCACAAGAACGAGACCGATTTAGAGCTGGCTGCACTCGCGGCCCTTGCGCACGGCTGCCGCAGACTGTGGCTATTCGCCGCCATCGGCGATCGCCTTGATCAGCTGCTCAGCAATGTACAGCTGCTTGCACTGCCACAGCTAGCGCACGTGCCGACGTTCATCGTCAGCGGCGCGCAACGCTGTTGGCTTGCCCAGCCGCCTGGCACAGAAGTACACGGGCAAAACGGCGAAACGCTCTCGCTCATCCCACTTAGCGCCTCTGTGCAAGGCATCTACACTGAAGGGCTGTACTACCCGCTCAATGGTGAGCCGCTCTATCTCGGCGCCACACGTGGCATTAGCAACGTCTTGACCTCATCCCACGCGCGCATCAGTTTCGCCGAAGGCTCACTGCTGGTCATTCACACCCTTAGCGAGGCATGAGCGAAAGGAGCAATGCCAATGGAGGCCAATCGCAGTGTAGTCGTCAGCGTACAAGTTGTGCCGCTGTGCGACGATCCCTATCCTGTCGTCGATCGCGCTATTGCCGCCATTCAGGCGAGCGGAGTGCGCTATCAGGTCTGCCCGATGGAGACCGTGCTAGAGGGCACGCTGGATGCCTGTCTGGCGGCAGCGCGTGCTGCTCACGAGGCGTGCTTTGTGGGCGGCGCACAGCGTGCTGTGACCTACATCAAAATCAGCGATAGCGTGATCGGCTCGACCATCGACGAGAAGATGGCGAAGTATCGCTAGATGATCGCCATGCTGCGCCGTGGCGCCCCCCCGCTGCTTTTGCTGGGCGCTAGTTTTGCTGCGTGGGAGGCGCTTGCAAGTGCTGATAGCGCCACCATACGCCTGATCCCGCCGCCTAGCGCCATCTTCGAGGCGATGGCGAACAGTGCGGAGCGCCTTGTGCGCTTCCACATCCCGACCACGCTCTACGAGGCACTAGTCGGCATTCTGATCGCGCTGGTCATCGGTGTATGCGCGGCAGCCGCTCTAGACTTTCTGCCGCTCTTGCGGCGCGCCGCTTATCCGCTCTTGGTCATCTCGCAGACCATCCCGCTGGTCGCCATTGCCCCGCTGCTGATCTTGATCTTCGGCTTCGGTGTGGAGTCCAAGATTGTGATCGTGACTCTCTTCGCCTTCTTCCCGATCACGGTTGCCACCCTGGATGGGCTGACTAGCACTGATACGGAGCTAGTGGCCCTCCTGCGCGCGATGGGAGCTAGCGGCAGGCAGATTTGGCGCAAGGTGCGCTTGCCCTCAGCCTTGCCATCGCTGTTCAGTGGCTTGCGCATCGCAGCCACCTACGCCATCGGCAGTGCGATGATCGGCGAGTTTGTCACGGCTCAGTACGGCCTAGGACAGTATCTGCGGCAGGCGTTCAACCAGTCACGCTTGGATCAAGGCTTCGCGGCAGTAATCATCGCCTCAGCGCTCAGCGTGACCTTTGTGGCGTGTGTCAGCCTGGTAGAGCGCCTATTTTTGCGATGGTACTTCACGCCTGACCGTGAGTCAGGCTGGGGAGTTGGACGTTCAAACGCTTAGGAGGAGTTTCTGATGCGACGCTCAATTTTTTTCGTGATGCTCGTGAGCCTTGTGGGGCTGTCTCTCACGCTTGAGATACCTAGCGTGCACGCTTGCACACCGCCGCCAGGCGGCCATCCCGTTTACAGCATTGCGCATCGCGTCCGCCAGAGCGATGTGGTGCTAGAGGGCACTGTTACAGCTGTTGAGGGACAAGGCAGCTATAATCAGACGGCTGTGGTGGAGATTGCGCAGTATCTGAAGGGCGAGGGTGAGCAGACGGTCAAGATCAGCGGCTTCGGGACGACAGCGATGTGCCTGACGCCAGTTGAAGTCGGTCAGCGCGCTCTTTTCTTCGCCGAGCGGGCTGAGGATGGTATGCTGCGCGCGCGGCACTTCGGATTTGCCGATGCGCTAGCAGCGGCCACCCCTGAGGTGCTCTCCGCGGCGCGCGCGGCGCTAGTCGCAGGCGATCCATTGGGCGGCGCGACACAGTTCGCCCGCATCCCAACGCCAACTGATGTCACCATCATGCTGGACTGGACGCCTAACACCAATCATCTCGGCTTGTATGTGGCCCAAGCGAAGGGTTACTACGCTGAGGCGAATCTGAATGTCACCATTCAGCCTGCTGGCGATGTGGCCGTTGATCAGGTCGTCACGAGCGGCACGGCGCAGTTCGGCATCAGCTACCAAGAAGGGCTGACGTACAGCCGTGCGGCGGGCTTGCCGGTCGTCTCGATTGCGGCCATCATCCAGCACAACACCTCAGGCTTCGTCACCCTCAGCGATAAAAAGCCGCTCAAGCGCCCTGCCGATCTGGTCGGCTTGCGTTACGGCAGCTATGGTAGCCCAATCATCGAACGTGCCGTTCTAGATGCGCTGATCGCTTGCGATGGCGCCTCTGGCACGATCGAGCTGCAAGACATTGGCTTCCTAGAGCCGTTCCCGCTTATGGAGCGCGATCAGATCGACGTGACGTGGGTCTTCTACGCTTGGGATGGCATCCGCGCGGAGCAACGTGGACTGGCGCTGGATACGCTGATGCTCAAAGACTACGCCCAGTGCGTGCCAGACTACTATACACCAATCTTCATCACCAGCGAGCGTATGATCGCTGAGCAGCCTGAGGTGGTGCGCGCCTTTGTGCAAGCCACGGCGCGCGGCTACGCCGATGCCATCGCCAATCCAAGCGAGGCAGCGCGCATCCTGCTCGAGGCGCATCCCGACCTCGACGCCGATCTGGTGCGCGCCAGCGCGATCTGGTTGGCTGAGCAGTTCCAGGCAGAGGCGCCGCAATGGGGCGTGCAGCGGACTGAAATCTGGGACGCCTTCACTGACTTCATGGTCAGGGCAGGCGCGCTTGAGGCGCCAATCAGCAGCGCAGAGGCCTTCACCAACGACTTTTTGCCACGCGCCAACCAATAATGCGAGAATCGGGTGGCGGTCGCTTGACCGCTGCCCTTTTAAGCCGAAGGAATGCCTATGGCAACTGATGAACCGCTCGAAGTGGCGGTGGGGCGCCTGCTTACAGCACGCCGCTTGACGCTCTCAGTGGCGGAATCCTGCACAGGCGGGCTGATCATGCACCGCTTAACGAATGTCGCCGGCAGCTCTGCCTACTTAATGGGCGGCATGGTGGTCTACAGTTACGAGGCGAAGGTGAAGTTCGCCGGCGTGCAGCAGCGTACACTCGATCAGTTTGGGGCGGTCAGCGCAGAGGCGGCCTGCGAGATGGCGCGCGGCGTGCGCGCCGCCTTCCAGACCGATCTAGCGCTAGCTGTGACCGGCATCGCAGGCCCGGGCGGCGGCACACCGAGCAAACCAGTTGGCTTGGTCTACATTGCGCTAGATACGGCAGGCGGCACACAGATTGAATGCCACATTTGGCAAAGCGACCGCGAAGGCAACAAGGCGCACTCGGCAGAGGCTGCGCTCGCCTTGCTCTACCACCACTTAGCCGAAGCGCAAGCCACGTAGGGCGCGCTCGTTCAGCACGGCTGCTAGCTGTTCAAGCGTCTCAACCGCCACAATATCGAGCCATGCAGCGGGGTAGCGCTCGGCTAGCTGCATGCGCACCGAATCGGCTAGATTAGGCAATGTCAAGATCGTTATGCCTGCCGATTGGCGGTAAGTCAGATTGTCTAGAAAGTCAGGCGAGGGCAGAAGCTGCGGGCGGAAGCGCTCGTAGTATGCCTTGCCCGTCGCAAAAAACCACTCAGCGTCAAACCCGGCGCTGATCAGCACGCAATGCACGTCCGGCGTCCCATGAATCGGCCCAGGCCCGCGCCAGCCCGGCGGAATGCCCGCCATCCCCTCACCCTCTATAGCCTCTAGCGGTGGCACATCCTTGAAGGGCGGCGCTGTCTCGTTCAGACGTAGGATTGCTGCGGACGGCCCGAAAGGGGTCTCGTAGTAGTCATCCCACTTCCACAGCGCCACACCGAAGAACCACGGTGGCGCTTGGTAGGCGATCCAGTTGAACATGGCGACGGTCGCCTCGCCGTGACTGAAGGCGGTGTAGCCAGGATAGCGCTTATCCAGCTGATGGAAATCGCCGGCGCCCTGCGGTACGGGATAGATCCCGCCCTCTGTGCCAACGACCGGGATTGCGCCGCCGCCGAACCACTCGCGATAGAGCTGCATGAAAGCATCGCCCATGCCGATCAAGCCGATCGGATCGCCATTCGGTGCGCTGGGCGGGCCTGAGAGCGTCGTCACGCCTGGCTTATCAGCTTGCGAGATTGGATCGTAGGGGTACTCAAAACGCCAGCCGTCTTCATCGGCGCGTTGGCGCTCTGGCGGGCGCGCACGGTCGGGACTACCATCTTCCTGATAGAAGTGGTTGTAGATATACGGGTGTGTGGCGCACCACAGACCGTTCGCTGCCACCGCGCGAAAGCGTTCGTAGTAGTTATCGCCCAAGAAGGTGAGCATGGCGCGCAGCCAACCGATCGCGTCGTAGTGCCTGCCGATCGCCTCGCTGAGCGCTGGAAAAGCCGGATAGCACTCGCGTTCGACTATCCACTCAGCCCAACGCAGCCAGTTGGTCATCAGTGGCGCAACGATGCCCTCGATGTTCTTGTAGTCGGGCAGAACGCCCTCTTCCCATTCGATATCTAGATTGGGCTCGTTATAGAGCTCAAACCACTTGCAGCCTGCCTTGATGTACGCCTCGTAGTAGCCCTGTTTTTCCTCTGGCGCGCTTGCGCCAAAGCGCGGGCGCCACAAGCGCACAATTGGCGTGATGTTACGTTTGCGCAGCTCGTCTATGTCGTTGACGTACTCATCGCTGATGGCGGTGTACTTCGCCCAGCCCATGCCGGCGGCGCTCAACGCGTCAAAATCCATTTTGATCGGCGCGTTTTTGTTATGCATGCCGCGCGGATTGCGCGCCCATTCGTATTCGTTCAGCAGCATCAGTTCATCTTATAAGGCTAGGTGACGACAGGTGCGCAGACTATAACGCAGTCTTGACGAATCAGCACGCCGTGAGTATACTGAACTTGTATATACGCCGAAGTGGCGGAATTGGCAGACGCGAACGACTCAAACTCGTTTGGGAAACCGTGTGGGTTCGAGTCCCACCTTCGGCACACTCAAACGGCTGGCGCCTGATGCTCAGCCGTTTTTTTCAACTCAAGCGAATGCGCGGGTTAAGCGCTGCGTAGAGTAGATCAGCGGTCAGGTTAGCGAGCGCGAAGACGGTCACCGAGATCATCACGCCGCCCAGGATCAGCGGCAAATCGCGCTGCTGAATGGCGAAGACCATCAACCTGCCTAGACCAGGGTAGGCGAAGACATTCTCAATCACCACTAGCCCGCTGATCAGCCAGCCGATGCTGATGGCAATGACCGTGATCGTCGGCAAAAGGGCGTTGCGCAGCACGTGTTTGAAGACCACTTGATGCCAACGTAAGCCCTTCAGCACGGCTGTGCGGACGTAAGTGCGCTTCAGCTCAGCAATTACGCCGACCCGCGTCATCCGTCCAATGTACGCTAGCAAGACGGCTGCTGCCGTCAGTGAGGGCAAGATTAAGCGTGGCAACGCCTCGCCGAAGCTAGCGTCCGGCGGCACAGAGGCGCTGGGCAGCAAAAGCTTCCACTCTAGCGCCACCACGTTAATCAGGATGATGCCCATGACAAACTCTGGGATGCCAACCAAAATCAGCGAGATCAGGCTGAAGACAGCGTCTAGCAGCTTGCCCTCGTTCAGCCCTGCCAGTAAGCCCAGCAAAACGGCTGGCGGGATGGCTATCAACATGGCAACCAGCGCCAAGCGCAGCGAATTGCCCAGCCGCTCCATGACCAGCGGCATGATTGGTATCTTAAGCGCGTAGGATTTGCCCCAATCACCGCGCAGAAAGCTGCCTAGCCAATTGGCGTACTGTACAAAGAAGGGCAAGTCTAAGCCTAGCTCTTCGCGTAGGGCAGCGCGCGCTGCCGGCTCGGCACCGCGCCCGAGCACAGCCGTCTCGACATCGCCGGGCAGCAATCGCACAGCTGCAAAGACCATCAGCGAGGTGAGCAGCAAGGTCAGGCCGAAAAACAGGATGCGCCGAAGGATGTAGGCGATCATAGGCTGTCCTCGCTTTGAAGGGCGGCCAGCTCGTGGGGCGGGATGTGGCAGCGGTAGTATCTGCCGTGTTCATCGCGCTGCCATGGCGGCGCCTGTGTGCGGCATATTTCGCCCAGATAGCGCGGGCAGCGCGGATGGAAACGACAGCCACTTGGGACGGTCTGGCTTGGCTGATCGTCGGGCAGGCGGATGCGGCGCACTTTCGCCTTTGGATCGGGCAACGGGATGGAGGCTAGGAGCGCCTCTGTGTACGGATGGTGTGGCGGCGTGAAGAAACTCTCCGCCGGGCCGCGCTCTACCAGCTGGCCGCGATAGATGACGGCGATGTAATCCGCTAAGTAGCCGACCACTGCCAAATCGTGTGAGATGAACAAGTAGGCTACATCGTACTGCGCCTGCAGCTGCGTCAGTAAGTTGAGGATGGCCGCCTGTACCGACACATCTAGCGAGGAGACCGGCTCATCGCACAAGATCAAGGCAGGCTGGGCTGCGAAGGCGCGCGCAATGGCGACGCGCTGCTTCTCGCCGCCGCTCAGCTCGCTCGGAAAGCGCAGGAGGTAATCCGCAGGTAAGTTGACGGCGCGTAATAACTCGACAGCAGCGCGATCGGCTTCAGCCCGCTTCATGCTGAGCAGCGTCATGAGTGGGCGGCGCAACGTCTGCCCGACGGTGCGATGCGGATTGAGCGACTCCTCGGGATGCTGGAAAATCATCTGCAGCGCTTTGAGGGTGGCTTTGGCGCGCTGGCGCGGCGTGCCGCGCAGCGGCATATTCAAAAGGTGCGCTTCGCCGCTCTCCATCTCGACCAAGCCAATCAGGCTGCGCGCGAATGTCGTCTTGCCGCTGCCCGATTCGCCCACCAAGCCGAGCGTCTTGCCGCGCGGTATGCGCATCGAGACGTCATCCACAGCGCGCAAGGGCGGCTTTGCACCCAAGAGGCGGCTCAACAGGCTGCGTACGCCGTAGCGCACACGCACATGCTCAGCGCGCATGACTGTTGCGTCGGTCTTGTTCGGCTCGCCGCTGAGCAGCTGATCGAAAAAGGCAACTGCGGCTGGCTGGAGCTCACGGCGTCTCTGCTCAGCCGAAGGCTCCTCTAAAAGCAAGCTGCCAGCTGTAATCTCCTGCCAACGGTGGCAGCGCACCAGATGACCCTCTGCAGCGCGCTCCAGAGGCGGTTTATGTGTGTGACAGCGCTCAATAGCGGCAGGGCAGCGCGGCGCAAAGACACATCCGCTAGGGCGCTGCCGCAGTGAGGGAATTCTGCCCGCGATGGCTTGCAGCGGCGCCGAGTCGCCGATGCGTGGCACAGCGCCCAGCAGCAAGCGCGTGTACGGATGTAGGGCGGCGCTGTAGAGTATCTCGGTGGGCGCATCTTCCATGACCTCGCCTGCGTAGAGGATCACAACGCGCTGGCACATCCGCGCTACAACGCCTAGGTTGTGCGTTACGAAAAGCGTAGCTGCGCGATGGCTCTCCTGCAGCTCTGCGAACAGGTCGAGGATGGCTGCTTCGGTGGTCACATCCAGGCTAGTCGTCGGCTCATCCAGCACTAGAAGCCTCAGCTCAGGGCTGGCAAGCGCCATTGCGATCAGGGCGCGTTGTTGCTGCCCACCACTGACTTGGTGCGGATAGCGGCGCGCTATGTTTTCAGGGTCGGGCAGCTTGACGCGCCGCAGCATCTCAACAGCGCGCGCCTGAGCAGCGCGCCGCGAGACGCGCGTATGCCGCCTGACCAGCTCGGCGATCTGCTCGGCGAGTGTGAGGGCGGGATTGAGTGCGCTGAGCGGGTCTTGTGGCACCATGCTCAGGCGCGCACCCCAGACCTGTTCACGGCGGCGGCGTGGCGCGTGCAGCCAATCCTCGCCTTCGAAGTAGATCGTCCCGCTCCGCACGGCGCCATTGGCGCTCAGATAGCCCATGACCGACTGCACAAGCGTGCTCTTGCCACTGCCCGATTCGCCTACAATGCCGTAGGTCTGCGCAGCATCCACGCTGAGTGAGACACCTTTGAGCGCCTCGAACCACTCGCCTTGCAAACGATAAGCGACTGTTAGATGCTCAACAGCGAGGATTGGCGTGCTCATCAGTCCACCTGGCTGTACTCAAGCAAGCGCCGCAAGCCGTCGGCCATCAAGTTGACGCAGACCACAAGCGCCACAATTGCCGCTGACGGGAAAAAGAGCATGTGCGGCGCAAGCGCGTACCAATCTCGTGCCTCACTGACCATCAGACCCCAATCTGGCTCTGGGCGTGCCACGCCCAAACCCAAAAAGCCCAGCGAGGCGACCAGAAAAATCGCATACGAGAAGCGCAGCGCGCCTTCGACGGCTAAAGTTGGCAGCACAGCGGGCAGTATCTCGCGGAACAGAATGTGAAAGCGCGACTCGCCACCAATCTCCGCCGCCTCAATGTACGCTTTCGTCTTGACGTCCAGTACTACACTGCGCACCACGCGAGTCACTATCGGCACATAAAGGATCACGATCGCCACGAGGACGGTGAAGCGCGAATTGCCCAACGCGCCAAGCAAGAGTAAGGTCAGCAGCAGGGCCGGCAGCGCCAAGAGCGCGTCGATTAAGCGCATGGCGATCTGATCGAGCCAGCCGCCCATATAACCGACGTACAGCCCGATCACCAAGCCCAGCCCAACTGCGGCCAGTGTGGTAGTGCCCGTCAGGGCAAAGATGCTGCGCCCACCATGGATGATGCGGCTGAGGATATCCCGTCCGAAGTTATCTGTGCCGAACGGATGTGCTAGCGATGGCGGCTGATTGCGATCAGGCAGGCTGTTAGCGATCGGGTTATAGGGCGTCAGATACGGGCCGATCAGGGCAACGCACAGGAAAGATAGGACGCCGATCCCGCCAACCACGGAGAGCGGCGCCTCGTGCCACAAGCGGCGCAGCAGCCGTCCGCGCCGCGAAAGGCTCAAACGGAGCGTCTGCGTGGGCCTAGCGAGGCTTGGTTGGGTGTTTGCGCGCATGGTGAGAGTGCCTTTCAAGCGCAGGGCGCGCTGGAAGCAGCCTGCCGCGAGATGCAGCAGGCTGCTCGCTTAAAGGGCGTTAGAACTAGGCTTGGCGCGCACGCGTGAAGTTCGTGCGTCCTGGAAAGGCTTGCACAGCGAAGCCACCTTCAAATTCCCATTCCTTACGCGCCGCACCAACCGTCGGGAAGAAGTATGGGATGATCAGCGGGCCGTCTTCGGCTAGCTTGCGCTGGATGGCTTTGTAGGCGGCAATGCGCTCAGCGCGATCGACCGACGTGCCCGCCTTGACGATCAAGGCATCTAGCTCAGGGTCGGCAATGCGGGATTCATTCCACTTCCCATCAGATTTGAGCGAGAAGTCGAGATACTGTTGTGGCGAGGGACGTGCTCCCCAGCCGGTGATCCCCAGTTGGACTTCTAGCCAGCCGTCGTCGCCGTAGTAAGTCGCCTCATCCACCAGGTTGATGTTGACGGTGATGCCTGCCTTCGCCCACTGATCCTTGATCACAATGGCAAAATCAGGGCGCGTGCCAGTGTTCGGCACGAAGAGCTCGAAGGTCAGATTGGGATAGCCTGCCTCAGCCAGCAGGGCGCGCGCTCCCTCGGGATCGTAGGGCGGCAGGGGTGACTCAGGATCGAAGTACTCAGCGAAAAACTCGCCAATAGGTGCATCACGACCCGGCGAACCCAGTCCAAGCTGCGCAAAAGCATTGATCTCATCACGGTTAGTCGCCATTTTGAGCGCTTTGCGCACACGCGGATCGCTGCCGGGCGGCGAATCCATGCGCAAGCGCAGCGTATCGTGCCCAGAAGTAGCGAAAGAGACCGTCTGCAAGTTTGGATCGTCTCTCAGCGCCACGAAACGAGCGTTGGGCATTCGCAGCACAACATCTAGCTCGCCGCCGCGCAGCGCCTCGATGGCAGCATTCGAGTCGAGGTAGCGATGCTCCATGCCCGCTGCGTACGGCAGGCCGACCTGCCAATAGTCCTCGTTGGCGACAAAGATCGTGCGATCCTCTGGGATGTAGCGCTCAACTTTGAACGGCCCGGTGCCGATGAATTCGGTATCAAAGTTGCTGGCGCCAGCGCGCACGATCACGGCCGAATTGTCAGCAATGCTGTAGATGAAATCTGGCTCGGTCGTCCTCAGCGTGAAGACGACTGTCAGATCGTCAGGTGCGGAAATGCTCTCGAGGTTATCAAACAGCGAAATCTTGGGCGAGCCGACAGCAGGATCGCGCAGGCGGTTGAAGCTATAGAGTACATCCTCTGCTGTCAGCGCCTTGCCATCGTGGAACTTGGCGTTCGGCACGAGATTGAAAGTATACTGCCGACCGTCCTCGCTCACCTGCCAGGATTGTGCCAGGCGCGGCGTCACGGCGTCTGTTGTCGTAACATCTACCAAATAGTCGTAGACTGCCGTCAGGAACGAGATTTCAGAGTCGCTAGAAGCAAAGGCGGGATCAAGACGCTTGACGGACTCCCAACCGACGCGGATAACGCCCGTGCGCGCCGCCAATGGGCGCAAGCCGTGCGGCGAGGTAATCGGTGCTTGTGCAAGGGCTGGCGAGGCTCGATAGAATAATGCAGCGCCAGCAGCAGCTGCGGTGAGACCCAAAAAGCGGCGACGGCTGATCTTAGGTGATGCGTTGTGCATAAAATTTGGCGCAAAAGCTACTTGAGCAGCGGAGTGTGCGCCTTCCTCCTTTCACTATTAAACAACCAGCACCAGCGCGTTGCCACAGCGGCCAGACGCACTAGCCGTGAACTACGCTCGCCTGCTGAGCGAGCCCTTCACTCACTTACCCGATTATAACAGATTGCTAAGTTGTGGCAAAAAATGGGCGGTTATGCACCGCCCAGCCCGATATCAGTTGGCAGGCGTTGGCGAGGCAAGGACAACAGGCGGCAGCGGCGAGACAGGCGCGCCGACCGTCGGCAGAGGGGCGCCACCGCGCACAATTGGCAGCGTGATGACCTGCTCTGCATACACAGTGTTGTCTACCAAATCCACCACGCGCAGCCGCAGCTGAACGTTGAGGGCGTCGTTATCGGGCAGGATGGGCGCCACTACGCCTTCCCCGCTCGAGGCAATCCAGCGGCTCAAGCGCGGCAACTCTACCGAGATGGCGCGTCCATCGGGCAGCACTTGCTCAAAGATCAGGTTTGCAGTTGGCATGCGCCCTCGCACCCGCCACACCACAGGGATGCGCGCCCGATTCTGTGCTAAGTCTACGAAGTCCACGCCGCCAACTGCCGCCTCAAAGCTAACGATCTGGGGCGTGGGCGTTGGCGCAGCTGTATCGAACGGCAAAGTCACGATGTGCTGGTTGATCAGCCGATTTTGCCGATCGAAGATGGCTAGTCGGTAGGTTGGCGGGCTGAAATCTAGCGAGGGCGTCACCACCAGCCGCGCTGAGCCAATAGGCGGCAAGCTCTGATCGGTCAGCGGCGCCCAATCGCTCACCACCAAGGCAAAGAGCCGCAAACTGAAATCATCGGTCAGACCGACCGTCTGCCATGAGAGCGCAATTTGTGCCGCTCCCGACTCCAACGCCTCAACTGTGATCGTACGTACATCCGACGTGAAGCTGAGGATAGCCGGCGGCAGAGCATCAGCCTGCGACCTTGGGGCTGCTAGTGCCATGCCGCCCATGCCTATGCCCAACGCCACAGCCAATACGGGCAGACCGCGTAAAAGCTGTCTTAAGAACATGCTCACCTTCCTTCGAAAAAGCGTTCCTCATCAAAAACAGGGCGCTCAGTCTGCTTCAGGCATACCGCCCGCAAAGGCCACCCCCTCTAGGAAGCCGCGTGCGCGCTCTGCGTAGGGAAAACGCGCTAGATATGCCCAAAACTCAGGGCTGTGATCAGGGTGCTTGCGATGACACAGCTCATGCGCGATCACGTAGTCCAGCACGTAAGAAGGGCAGCGCCGCACAGCCGTGCTAATGCGAATATCGCCATCGCAGGTGCCGCCGATAGTGCAGCTGCCTAAGCGTATGCGCATATTCTCCGCCCAGCGGATGGTACGCCACGTCAGTTCGTTGTCAAAGTACTGCGCATTCAGCTGTGCGGCACGTTGCATCAAGTCTTGATCGGTCTGCCTGTCGGCCCGAGCACGGCCGCGCTGAATGCGCGTCACGATTCGCTCGATCATCGCCTCAAGGTCGGCGTGCGGCATGCCGCGTGGCACGCGCAGCGTCACAACATTATCGCGCAGCGACCAACGCGCATTGACGCGCAGCCGGGTATCCGGCTGCACATTGAACTGCAGGCGTTCTGTATTTATGGGCACCTCAAGGCTAAGTGGCTTTGTAACTCTGCTCATTGGGCTGACTTGCTGCGCCACACATATACCCAAGTATCGGCGAAAAAGTTATCCGTCCACTCATAGAGCCAGCGCGCGTCGCTGAGCGAGAGATTGACGCAACCCTGCGAATGCTGCGCTCCAAAATTATCGTGCCAGTAGGCGCCATGCAATGCGATCTCGCCATCGAAATACATCACATAAGGCACAGCAGGCAGATAGTAGTAATCAGCGCCACTGCCACCGAAGAGCGTATCCCAGCGGAAGCGCGCCCAGATGCGAAACAGCCCTTCACCTGTCGCTGTCTCAGGCCGCCCTGAGGAAATCAACGTGGCGAAGACTAACTGATCGTCCTCGTAGGCTGTCAGCACCTGCTGAGCAAGGTCGACAGCGATCCAGCGCCCCTTAACGCCCTCAGGCCGCTCAGGCGGGATCAAGCGCGCCAGGCGATAGGCAGGCAGCCACTGACCAGGCCCGACTAGGTGCCATGCCTGCGCGCCGTCGCTCGTCGTCGCAAAAAGGTAGACAGCTGCATAGCGCGCAAGAGTAGGTGCGTTAGGCTCTGGTGAGGCGCCGGGCGCGTCGCTTGGCTGGGTCGCCTGCAAGAGCCACGCAATCGGATAAGCGGGCACTACATCAAAAAGCAGACCGCTAAAGGGCGAAGCAGGGATACCCTTCAGCTGATTGAGCGGCGCCCATTCGCCACGGCGAACTTCGCCCCAGCCGTCGCGCTGTTGGCGCATGCCCACAAAGATGAAGCCTTGCGGCAGACTGCCGATCGGTGTGCCATTCGGGGCGTCGTAAAGGGTAATGCCGTTCGGATCAATCTGGTATAGGCTGTATCGGTAGAGCGCCTGCGCATCCACAGGGATAGGACGCGCGTTCGGCTTGGGATGGGCCAACATCTGTGGCAGAAGCATTTGGTATTGCGCAATGGGTAAGCCGTGCAGGCAGGCGCCACCTGATTGCCCACAGATAGCGCCCCGCCCATCGTTAGCAGCAGCTGGGACATTCGATATGCCGCTCAGCAGCGCGCCTAACACAAGAACAACTCTCAAATGACGCATCGACACGCGCCCTCTAACGGCTGCGCCAGACGTAAACAGGCGTGCCGACCTCCGCAAAGTGGTACAGCCACTTCGCATCGCTGATCGACAGGTTCACGCAGCCACGGCTGTGCCGATAGCCAAAGCCGTTATGCCAGAATGTGCCGTGCAAGCCAATCGAGCCATCAAAGTATAGGATGTACGGCACGACAGGGATGTTGTACTGCTCAGGCTTGCCCTCAAAGCCACTCATGCTGCCGCTGCGCAGCTTCGCCCAGACTGCAAACATGCCTTCCCGTGTGGGCGTCTTCGCCAAGCCCGACGAAATCAGCGTAGCAAAGACAGGCGTGCCACCTTCAAGCGCCACAGCCACCTGCTCGTACAGATCAACAGCGATCCAGCGCCCGCTGTGTTTGGGCTCAACAGGCTTCAAGACAGCTACATTGCGCTGCTCTACCCACATGCCATCACCAACTAGATACCAGTCCCAGTCGCCCATGCGCACTGTTTTGAAGATGTAGTAGGGCGTGTGCTTGGCGAGCACAGGCAAGCGCTGCAACATCTTGCCGCCCGGCACCTCTGCCGCATGAACGCTGCGCGCCATCCACAGCAGCGGGAATGGCGGATAGCCGTTCAGCAGCACACCGCTGAAGCCCGAGGCGCGCGTGCCGCTTAGCTGACCGGCGGGCAACCAACGATCACTATCCACACGCACCCAGTCATCGCGCTGTTCACGCACGCTTGTGAAGGCATAGCCTGGGTTGACCGTCTCGATCGGATTGCCGTTAGGCGCATCGTAGAAGGTGACGTCACGGCGCGGCAGCTGATACATGCTGTAGCGGCGCAGCTCGGCACTATCCACGCTCACGCGCGGCAGGCTCTTGGGCGAGTGTGCTAGCATTTGCGGCAACAGCGCATCATACTCCCACGCCGGCAGACCGTATTTGCAGTTCTCTGAATATACCACGCCGGCGCAGCCGTTATCGGCTTGTACGGCGATGGGCCAAGCGGTGAAATTCGCCGCCAGCAAAATGACTAGTAAGGCAGAACGCATCAGGCTTTTCATGGTAAAACTCCGTGAATAAAGCGCTGCCTTCGATTGTACAGCAACTCTGCCATTTCAAATGTCATTCAGCTGACGCTTGCCCAACGCTAGGCGAACTGCCCAGAGGCTACATCAGCGGCGCAGGTAGGGTCAGCTTGCCATCAAAATGTGCCAAATGTAGGCTGCCAGGCGTCAAATTCAGAGCGAGATGGGCGTAGAGGGGCAGGGTCAGGCTGAAGGTTGCCCAAGAGAGCGCCCCCACCACCGGCTTGCGGCGCGCCACAATGTAGACTCCCTCCTGATCTTGATCGGTGAGGAATTCCCAGCCAAAGCTCGCGTGCAAGTCTGCCTCGAGCAAGACGTTGTGAGGTGAGCCGCGCTGCAGGTGTACAGCCACGTGACTACCACGTACGTAGACGGTCAGTGGTGGCTGCACGCTGAAGAGCTGCTGGAACCGCTTGGCGGTAGCAGCAGCTGCTGCCTCAGCGCCGAAGCTCAAGACGGAGCGCAAGCCCCGCCTGAGTATCGCACTGCGCAGGCGCCGCAAGCTCATAGCTGGAAGCCGTCGCGGAAGGTGACCAGCTTGCGGCTGTAGTCCGAGACGAAGCGCTTGAGCTTTTCCTCAAGGCGTTGCCAGGTGCTGCTCTTCAGAGCAAGGCGGACTGCTTCTAAATCTTCCGCCAAGAACTCTAGCTGGCGAATGGGATACTCGCCGTATGCAGTGTGATACACACGGAACATGTACAGCCCTAGCGCCTGCATACTCGGCACGAATTCCTGCGTAATAAAAGCGTAGTACTCATCGTGCGTCTCTGGGTTGATGTTGTAGCGCAACAGCAGCTTATAGCGCGGGATAATTCTGATCGTCATGCCGACTCTCGCTGATCAGCTCTAACCGACCTTCTGTGGTTATGATAGCACAAGGCGAGGTTTTATGCGATCGGGCTAGTTGAGCAGGTCTGCGCGGAGTGAAACTCAAAGCCCCACAAAATTGCCCCTTGCGCAGCTGCACAGCCTGTGTTATAGTTGCCAGCGCATTGTAAGGCAGCATGGCCCCGTAGTGTAGCGGTTAACACGCCGGCCTGTCAAGCCGGAGATCGCGGGTTCGAACCCCGTCGGGGTCGCTCACTGGTGAAGAGCATTAGCCGGCTGGCTGATGCTTTTGTCTTGTATATGCGATAGGCTGCGCTTTGTGCTCTCTACAACTAAAGGCTTACCTCACCTGCCAGGTCACGCTATAATCCCGCCAAGTCAGCGTAAGGCACAAGGGATACGCCGATGCAACTTGGCTACAGCTCTCGCTTTTTGAACTACCTGCTCTACTTGCCCGATGATCAGCCTGCTGAGAGCTTGCCGCTGATCGTCTTTTTGCACGGCAGCGGCGAGCGCGGTAACGATCTGAGTATGGTCAAGCGCTACGCCCTGCCCGCCCTGCTAGAGAGCGGACAATTATTCCCAGCTGCTGTGCTCTCGCCGCAGTGCCCGCTTGAAACGCGCTGGACAGATCATGCCGCTGCTGTCCTTGCGTTAATCGACACCGTGCGCCAGACGCACAACTTCGATCCAACTCGGCTATACCTGACGGGTTTCAGCATGGGCGGGCAGGGCACGTGGTATATCGCTTCGCGCGCGCCGCGCCTGTTCGCTGCCATTGCGCCTGTAGCTGCGCGCATTCCACCTGATCCGCACTTCCTGATGCACATCTGCGATATCAAAGATGTGCCGATCTGGGCGATCCACAGCAGTGCTGACGAGGTAGTGCCGTGCGAAAATACGCGCAATCTTGCCAGTGCCCTCGAGGCTTGCGGCGGCAAGGTCAAAGTGAGTTTGTTAGAAGGCGCTGATCACGTTCAGACGGCGGTCAGAGCCTTTGCACCTAGCTTCGGTCTGTATGAGTGGCTGCTTGCGCACCGTCTCTAGGCTAGATGCTGTAATAGAGCTGCGCGGCAATGCCGCCTTCCGCCAAGAGCAAGTCTGCTGCCTCCCCGCGCACAAACTCCACCTGACTGCCGCTGTGCAGCGCTTTGATCAGCAGCTCATCGACGATGCCCAGCAAGATCGGCGTCTCGATTGGATAGGGCAGGATCAGCAGACTGACCGCGTACAGCTCTAGCGCCTGATTGACCTCGCTCAAGCCCAGCGCAGCGCGCTTGCCCGCCTTGGCGATGTTGATGGTATCCTGCACCAAGATCAGCTCGTGGTCGCGTTCAGCGGTGTAGGCGATCGAGCGAATTTGATCGGCGATTGCGTGAGGCGGCGCCTCAAAGGGGATTTTAGCGATGCTGATCACTTTGCGCGCCACAGATGGATGCAAGAAAGCCCGCACAGCATGCGCCAACTGCACATTGCCACCTAGTACTACGCGATCTACATCCTGATCTTCTACAAAAAACTGGTTGATTTCTTGGGCGATGTAGCGTGCAAAGCGCCGATCTAGCTCATCCTGACGGCGGGCGATCTGCGCGGCGTGCGCTGTCTTGCGGCTATCCCTGCGCTGCCAAGTCTGGTCGAGGTTCACAGTCACATCGCTGGCAGAGGTGCCCAGAAATAAGCTAACCGCGCGCGCCTGATCCTGTGCGAACAACACGACTAAGTGCTGCTCATATTCGTCTATGGCGTAGAGGAAGTCCTTGACTTGCATCC
>JBDNDQ010000037.1:0-35307 GCA_046719055.1 Aggregatilineales bacterium
TCATCGCCGACCAAGTTGAGCCGGCGGGCAAAAAGCTGGTGCGCCGCGAAGTCACGCGAGTCTTGACGCCCGGCACTGTCATCGAGCCGACCATGCTCGATCAGCGCCAGAACAACTACCTGCTGGCACTAGCGCCGCTCAAGAGCCAAGCCGGCGAGACGTGGGCGCGCTGCGGCCTAGCCTATGCTGATATCTCGACAGGCGAATTCGCCGCGACTGAGCTGGGCGACGAATCACAGGAGGCGGCGCTCGCTGTGCTGGAAGAGTTGGCGCGTCTGCAGCCGCGTGAGGTGCTGCTGCCTAAGACTTGGGCTGAGCGCGGGGTGACCCTGCCGAATGGCGCTTTCGTCACACCTCTGCCCGACCATCGCTTTGAGCAAGGCGCTGCACAGAGCGCCCTGCGCGCCCACTTTGAGGTGCGCGCTCTCGAGGGCTTCGGGCTAGCCGATAAACCGCTCGCTACCTGTGCAGCCGGTGCTTTGCTCACTTATCTGCGCGAGACACACGGCGGCGGGCTGGCCCAGCTCACTACATTGCGCACATACTCCACAGCCACCTACATGGTGTTGGATGCCAACACCCGCCGCAACCTCGAGCTGACCGAGACCATTCGCGGCGGCAAGGTGCAAGGCTCGCTCTTGGGGGTGCTCGATCGGACGGCCACGCCGATGGGCAGCCGCCTCTTGCGGCAGTGGATCGGGCAGCCGCTGCTGGACTTATCGCGCTTGAATGCACGTCTAGATGCAGTAGCCGCCCTCCACGCTGATGGCGTGCGCCGGGCCGAAGTATTCGCTGCTCTCAAACCCATCGCTGACCTAGAACGGCTGACCAACCGCGTGCTGAGCGGCGCCGCTCAGCCACGCGATTTAGTCGCTCTGCGCTACAGCCTGGAGAGCGTACCTGCTTTGCGCAACGCGCTGCATGACGTGCCGGCGCTACACAGCATCCGTGAGCGCCTCGACCCATGCCGCCCTGTGATCGAGCTCATCGCAGCAGCAATTGCCGATAATCCGCCCGCAATGCTGCGCGATAAGATTGGCTTGATTCGAGAAGGCTATAGTGCCGAGCTCGATCAGATCCATCAAAGTGTGAGTGGCGCGCGGGCGTGGCTCGATCAGCTTGAGGCACGTGAGCGAGCGCGCACAGGCATCAAATCGCTCAAGGTGGGCTACAACAAGGTGATGGGCTATTACATCGAGGTCAGCGCGGGGCAAGTTGGCAAGGTGCCAGGCGACTACCTTGAAAAAGCAACTCTCGCCAACGCTAAGCGTTACGTCACGGCTGAGCTGAAGGAGTACGAGACGCGCCTTCTCAACGCTGATGAGCAAATTCTTGAGCTAGAGGAGCGCCTGTTCCGTGATGTATGCGCACAGATCAGCGGCTATGGCGATAGCTTGCTGCGTACAGCGCGCGCCGTTGCGCACGCTGATGCACTGGCCTCGCTGGCAGAGGCTGCCGCCCGCGAAGCCTACACCCGCCCGGTGCTCAGCGAGAACGATCGACTGATCATCCGCGATGGGCGGCATCCTGTCGTCGAGCGGACGCTGCAAGGTGAGCGCTTCACGCCCAACGACACTTACTTCGATGCGGATGAGCGCATACACATCATCACTGGCCCGAATATGAGCGGCAAGTCTACTGCTATTCGGCAGGTAGGGCTGATCGTCCTGATGGCACAGATCGGCAGCTTTGTGCCAGCTGCAGAGGCGCACATCGGCCTGGTAGACCGCATCTTCACGCGCATCGGCGCCCAAGATGAGATTCACGCTGCACAATCGACCTTCATGGTTGAGATGGTCGAGACGGCGCTGATCCTGGCCAGCGCAACGACGCGATCGCTGCTGATTCTCGATGAGATCGGGCGTGGCACCAGCACATACGATGGCCTCGCCATCGCGCGGGCTGTGATCGAGTACATCCACAACCACCCGCGCCTGAATTGCCGCACGCTCTTCGCCACGCATTACCACGAGCTAACCGAGCTGGAGAAAATCCTGCCGCGCGTGCGCAACTACAACGTCAGCGTGCTAGAGGAAGGCGATCGGATCGTCTTCTTGCACAAGCTGGTGCGCGGCGGCGCCGATCGGAGCTATGGCATCCATGTGGCACAGCTAGCAGGCTTGCCGAAGGCGGTTGTGGCGCGCGCACGCGAGATTTTGAAGGAGTTAGAGGCGAGTGGGGCTGATTTCTCCTTTAAAGATGTCCCCAGAGAGCCAAGTCGGGGGCGGCGGCGCGTGCCGCAAGACCAAATGCCACTCTTCCAAGCGCCTGCTGAGCATCCTGTCATCGAGGCGCTGAAGGCGTTACGGGTCGAGGAGATGAGCCCATTAGAGGCAATGACCAAGCTTTATGAGCTGCAGCGCATGGCCCGCGAGGTAGGTGCCGGCTAAAATGGCACATTTTCTAGCCGCCAGACACCGCCCTGAGCTAGAAACACGTAGGTCTGGTTGAGCGCGCCGACGTAGACCATCTCGCCGCGCTCAAAGCGCTGCACTTGGGCGCCGGTGCCACTCTCAGTGCCCAGCGCCCAGCCCAGACCGCTGCGCGCTGCTGCATTTAGCGCCCAGACCTTGCCAAAGCCGCGTATCGGCGCCACACGACCGCTCGGCGCGCCTTCACCTCCACTTGGCTGCACGGGATCGACACCCTCAATCCATGTATCGGCATAGCGGATGTACTGCCCTGTGTTAAAGATCGCGTAAATTGTGCCCGTTGGCACATCTGCTAGCGCCGATATCCAGATCATCCGCCCATTTTCGAAGTCCTGCACAGCGCCATTCACAGGGACAGCGAGGCTCTGAGCACAACCAAGCGCCCCCTGCAGGGCGGGGTCTCGGTTGTAGAGGACGGCGAAGCCGCCCTGCGGCGCAAGAATGCAGGCGCGCGGCGCAAAGGTCGGGGCGGGCGTATCTGTATAGGTCGCAGTGAACGACGGGGTGAAGGTCGGGGTGAGGGTCGGCAATCGAACAGGAGTCGGTGTGCTGGTTGGGCGCGGCGTGAGGGTCAGGTTGAGCAGCGGCGCGATCACAGGCGTCGGCGAGATGTTCGGCGTAGGGGTGGCTGGCTCTGGAGTAGCAGTCACGAACAACACTGGCGGCGTAACCGTTGGCGGTATTCCGGCACAGCTAGCCAGCATCAGTGCAAGTAGCCCAAAGGCAAGGCGCCGCATAGCTCAAGTCAAGAGGTCGCTGCATCCAGCTTAGCAAGCCGCCGCTGATTGATGTGATAGGCAGCAGTCACCGTGAGGATGCTGAACAGATACAGCCCCAGCATCACGCCCATGAACATGCTCATCGTGACAGGATCGACAGTCGGGGTGATGATCGCGGCGATGATGGCTGCACTCACGACTGCTTGTCGCCAATACTTGATCATGCCGCTCGGTGTCACGATGCCAAGCCGCCCCAGCGCATAGAAGATAACGGGTGTTTCAAAGGCGACGCCGTGCCACAGCAGCACGGTCGTCACAAATGTGATATACTCGTCCGCCGTCCACTGAATGACGAAGATATCTGCCTGGAAGTTTTTCAGGAAGTTGATGTAGATCGGGATCAGCACAAACCAAGTGACGGCTAAGCCGAGCAGGAAGAGCAGCGTAACAACAGGCAGGATGGTGAATATCCAGCGGCGCTCTTTGCGCGTTAGGCCTGGCACCACAAACATGAAGACATGATAGACGATGATCGGCATTGCCAAAATCACGCCGAGCATTAGCGCCACGCGAAAGAAAATGACGACCGAGTCGGCTGGGCCAAGAATGGCAAGCCGTTCACCATAGGCAGCCTTCATGTACTCGATCACGGTGTTTGTGAAGGCGAGCGAGGCGAGCATCCCAATCACGACGGCGAATACAACGCGCACCAAGCGGCGGCGCAGCTCATCCACATGATCGAAGAAGCCCATCAGCTTGCCGCCCTCTTCTTCGTCGTGCTCAGGCGGCAGATCGGGCGTTTGTGGCGGTTTAGGCGCTATTTGGGTAGCCATGCATCGTACCGTTTCGGCTCATCTGAACGATCGGAGTCGGGCGGTGAGGCAGCTGGTGCATTGCCGTTTTGCTCAGCACCATCAGCTTGCGCCCCGTTGGCAGTTCTGGCGCTATACTTTGAGCCTGTGGGCTGCACAGTGCGATTCAGCTCAGCGTTGATGGCGCGGTTCGCCTCTTGCATCAGGTTGATGCGGCGGCGCGGCAGCTCGTCGGGCAGGTCGATCTGTGCGCTCTCAATCTCTTTGCGCACCTGGCTCCACGATTCCTCGACCATACGCCGAAAGAGCGCCATGTAGCGCCCAAGATGGTATGCCCACTGAATCATTCGTTTCGGGCCTGCTACCACGAAGAGCAGGATGAGGATCAGGATCAGCTCGGCGGGGCCGACGCCCAGAATGTTCATGCTGAGGTTGCCTCATTATCCAAAAGGGCGCGCAATTCAACCTTGCGTGCGGCAAGCGTGCCCAACACGCCATTGACGAAGCGCGCCGTATTCTCTGCACCGAAAAGTTTCGCTAGATCAATCGCTTCACTGATGGCAACTTTGGCGGGCGTCTTTCTGCTGATAGCAAACTCATAGAGCGCGATGCGCAGCAAGTTGCGATCGATTGGCGCCATCTGCTCAAGCGGGAATTCGGGCGCAAATTGCCCGATCACGCTATCAAGGCGCGCGCGCGTCTCCCGCACGCCCCTCACCAGCTGATAGATGTAGCGGCGCACGTCAGGGTTAACTGTGCCACGCTCTGCCAGCGTCTCCAGATGGGCACTAAGCACATCCTCCAGAGCGTGATTAGTGCAATCTAGCTCGTAGAGGGCTTGCAGAGCAATGATGCGCGCTACACGGCGTTTTCTAGCGGATACACTCATAGTCTAAGGTACGGAAAGTTCTAATCAACTGGATTGCGCCCATGTTCATTCTACCACATTTGACGTGCCCGTACAGCACAGCCTGTCTGCCGCTTGGCTGTCGAGCTTTAAGCTCACACAAAGCCTCTTACTCAAGACTAGCGCCTTGCAGCCAAATCAGCAACCGTTAATGGCGCCGAAACGGTTCCAACGTTAGAATGAGGCGCTAGAGGCATACCGAGATGAGTAGACAGCAGTTTTGGCTCGGTGCGGGCTTGGGCACGCTTCTGGGTGCTGCTAGTATGGCTGTGGCAGCCGGCTACACAGCCCTCTTCGGCATCCGCATCGAGCTGCTGGGCGTACGCCTAGCGCCGCAGGACTTCCCAACTGAGCTGCGCGCTGCCCTGATCCTGCTTGGCATGCTGGGCGTCGCTTGCTGGCTCTTCAGCGGTCTGACTCTGCTGTGGCGCCTAGCGCGCCGCCCAAGCCAACCAGCTGCGCTGGAAGCAAGCCCGCCAATCTGGTACACAGGCCCGCCCAGCATCCCGCACTTTACGCCACCCATCCCACCGCCCGAAGCTGCCTATTTCAACCTGAGCCGCCCCGCGCCTCACACAGCCCAGACGCGCCCAATACCCCTCCACCTTGAGAACACTCAAGTGCCCTCCATGCCGCCTCTGCTCTCTTACGAGAGCCTTTTCCCGAGCGAGCAGACTGCAGAGACGCCGCTGCCGCCACCTACCGACTCAACGCCCGACGCCGCGCCGACCGTGCCGCCCCCACAAGACTCCTGAAAGTGTCTCAATGGGCAGGCGCTGCGTCCGCCTTGCGCTGCGCCTCGATGTATTCTAAGCTCTGATGGCGGAAGTAGGTGTTGTAGAGCTCAGCGTAGTGCCCGCCCTGTGCCAAGAGCTGCTCGTGGCTGCCTTGCTCGATAATCTGCCCTTGCTTCAGCACGATGATGCGATCAGCGTGGCGTACCGTGCTAAGCCGATGTGCAATCACAATTGACGTGCGATCCTTCATGATCGCATCTAGCCCCTCTTGAATGAGTGTCTCGGTCAGCGGGTCGACGCTAGCCGTCGCCTCGTCTAGGATGAAGATAGCTGGATTCTGCAGCATGACGCGCGCCAAAGCAACCAGCTGGCGCTGCCCCATGGAGAGATTGCCGCCACGCTCCCCAACTTCAGTGTCCAAGCCGTCGCTCAGGCTCTTCAGCCAGTCCCCGTTCCCGATTTGGCGAGCTGCTCGTTCCACTTCCGCGTCAGAGGCGCCCGGCTTACCGTAGCGGATGTTCTCGCGAATGGTGCCGTCGAATAGGAAGGGCGTCTGTGTGACCACGCCAAGTTGAGCGCGGTAGGCGCTCAGATCGAGTGCGCGGATATCCACGCCGTCTATCGTAATCCTGCCGGCTTGGAACTCGTAGAAGCGCGCAATCAGCTTGCCAATGCTAGACTTGCCCGCGCCCGTGTGCCCAACTAGCGCTAACGTCTCGCCAGCACGGATGTGCAGCGAGAAGTTCTTCAGGACGCGCTCCTTATCTGTGTAGCTGAACTGCACATTCATGAACTCAATCTCGCCGCGCAGCTTCGGCAGGATTCGGCTGTCGTGCTGCACAACGCGCGGCTCAGAGTCGATCAAGGCGAAGACGCGCTCGCCCGAAGCCAAGCCAAGCTGAAACTGATTCCAGAACGAAGCGATGCTAGTCAGCGGGAACCAGATCAGCGCCACGCCCTGCGCAAACAAGTACCAGTCTCCGGCGCTCAGCCCGCCCAGCTGAGCGCGCAACCCTCCAAAGTAGACTACCGCCGCCATAGCGAAAGCGACGATCAGCGCCAAGAGTGGGAAGATACCGCTGAAAACGAAGCCCATGCGCAAGTTTATCCAGAAGGCGCGCCGATTCAGCTTGAGGAAGTCAGCGTAGATGGCATGCTCTTGCCGAAAAGTCTTCGCCACGCTGATGCCTGCCACCGTCTCTTGCACAAGCGCACTGACTTCGGCGCGTACGCGGCGGGAGTGCTGAACTGTGAAGCGCGCAATCTTGCGGAAGCCTAGCGCAGTCCCGACGATCAGCGGCATCATCAGCAGCACAACGCCCGTCAGCACAGCATCCACAAAGAGCAAGTAGACCAGCAGCACGGCAACTAGCAACAGCTGTCCGATTAGCTCGATAGTCAGTGTGACAACGGTGGAAAAGGCTTGCGTATCCGACGTGACGCGGCTGACGATCTTCCCTGAGGGAAACTGATCATAGAATGACAGATCGCGCTTCATCACGGCGTCGAAGGCATCTTCACGCATTTTCAGCACCACATTACCTACTGCCTCTGCCGTTAAAGAGCGGCGAATCAGGTTAAACAGCCAGGCTGAGGCGCCTAACGCCGCCACCAGCAAGCCGTACGTGATGATCAGTGTATCATCCTGCGTCTGGCGCACTTCGTCCACGCCGCGCGAGATGACGACCGGCACGATGGCGCGCGAGAGCGCATCCAAGAGCGTGGTGAAGCCGACAATCAGCATTCGGCGCCCCTCAGGCTGAAAATAGCTAACGATGCGGCGTAATAACTGCCTGTCGTCGTACTTGCGGTCGTAGGCCTCGGCATCTAGACCGTCAAACAGAAAGCCCATACGTGTGCCTTTCTCGGTTAGTCTGCGGCAATCTCAAGGGGTGGCAGCGCCACATCGTAGCGCGCGAAGATACGACGATAGTGCGGTGATCGGCGCAGCAGCTCATCGTGCCTGCCGTACGCAACCAACTCGCCGCCATCCAAGACCAAGATCACATCTGCCCACCGAATTTGCGAGAGGCGATGCGTAATCAGGATGGTCGTCCTACCTTGTTGCACCTGCCGAATCGCCTTTTGAATCTCGTCTTCGGTAGCGCTGTCAATGGCGCTGGTCGAGTCGTCTAGGATCAGGATGCGCGGATCGCTCAAGAAGGCGCGCGCCAGGGCAATACGTTGGCGCTGCCCACCGCTGAGCGTCACGCCGCGCTCGCCCACCAGCGTCTGGTAACCATCTTTGAAGCTTGTGATGAAGTCATGTGCTTGGGCCATGCGCGCCGCTTGCTCGATCTGCTCTTGCGTAGCGTTCGGGACGCCAAAGGCGATATTCTCAGCGATGCTGCGCGAGAATAGGAAAACATCTTGCTCGATCTTGCCGATCTGCGAGCGCAGAGCATCCAAGTCCCAATCGCGCACATCTACGCCGTCGATCAGCACACGACCATAGGTCGCATCGTAGGTGCGGTTAATCAGCTGTGTCAGCGTGCTCTTGCCCGAGCCAGTCTGCCCCACGATGGCGACAGTCTGCCCTTGATGAATGGTGAAACTGATGTTGCGCAAGGCGTGCAGGCGCCCATAGCCGAAGCTGACGTTCTCGAAAGTGATCTCGCCCCTGATCGGTTGCCTGTAGCCGCCACGATTTTGATCGAGTTCGGTCTCAGTGTTCAAGATGTCCACAATGCGGCGGCCGCCCTCAAGGCCGGCTTGGATGAGTGAGATCGAAAAGATCGAGGCGAAAGCGGGCCAGCGTAAGACGCCCATAATGCCCATCAGTGAGATAACATCGCCAAGACTGAGCAGCTCTTGCCGATAGAGGTACATGCCGTGCAGGAACGCCAAGCCCAGCGCGACGCCGAAGAAGAGCAGCGGCAGGTAGCGCGCCTCGATGTAGCCTTGCTTCACGAAGAAATCGCGGAATAGGCTGGCTGCCCTACGAAACTTGCGGCGCTCGAATGCTTCTTGTGCGCTTGCTTTCACCACCTCAATACCGGTGATGGTCTCTTCCAAGTTGGCATTCATCTTGCCGAACTGCTCGCGCTGGCGGCGCACGGCTGGGTTAAGGCGGCGGACGTACCGCACAACCGTTACGAGGTATAACACGACGAACAGCATAGGCACCAGCAGCAGCTCTAGGCGCAGCATGGCGATGAACACGAGCGGCACGGCAATGCCGATGATGGTCTCCAGCGTGATTGCCACGCCCGGATTGATCATGCCATTCAGCTGCTGCACATCGTCTGTAGCACGCGCCATAATATCGCCAACCCGCTGCTGGTTGTGAAAGGTCTGGCTTTTACCCAACAGATTGGCGTAGAGCTCCTCGCGGGCGTCTACTTCCATGCGCTGCGCGATGGTCTCGATGGAAAGCACGCCGATCAAGCTCAAGACAGCATCCATCAGCTTCAAGCCCAGAATGGTCAGGGCGATGGTCGGCAAGAGGGCGGCAAATTCGGGCTCAACGACAGCGCCAATAGCCTGCCCGATCAGCGCCTCAGAGGCAGTGTAGGCGCCATACGTGCCGATGTATAGGAACAGCGTGGCAAAAAAGAACCAGCGATAGCGCATCACATGCGCGATCAGCCAACGCGTCGCGCTGCGACGATCGTAACGATAGGCGTTGGAGACGCTGAACTCGCTCTTGGCGGCAGCCTGCATAAGATCACATACCTTTGGCGGAAGGACAACATGCCGAATTTGAACACTTGTTCGCTGGCAGCCTCATCATAGCACACAAAGCAGACTTGCACAATGGCCTTTTGGCGCAGAGCTGGCGGACAAGTTCACTCAAGTTCTAGCTTGAGTGTGATGCGTCCGATCGAGATGATGTCGCCGGCACTCAGCACGACAGGCTCTTCCACGCGGTAGCCATTGAGCAGCGTACCATTGCTGCTGCCGCGATCCTCGAGCCACCACTGGCCGTCGCGCAGGGTGATGAGCGCGTGTTCACCGCTGGCAAAGCCATCTTCAAGGATGACCGTGTTGGTGGGTGCTCTGCCGAGACTAGTCAGCGGCAGCAGAGGGTAGCTCTTGCCGATGGGCAAGTTGCCCTCCTCTACACCGATGATAACAAGACGCCCGCGTTTGCGTGTGCGCGTCTCGACTTCGTCGTGCGCAGTGCGCAGATCGCGCCACAACATAAAGATGAGCACACCGAAGAAGATCAACAACAACGCGCTAGCCAATAGACGCAAACCGAAGAGGAGTGCATCCTGTGGCATGGTCACTTGGCTTCAGGGGGCGGTGTGTTGGGCACGAGCGGCGAGCGCAATTGTGTATCATGAGCTGTGTGAGATAAGCTCGGCTCATCCTCCATATACACCAGCAGCACCTGCGAGAGCCCGATCACATCGCCTGACTTCAAGATGCACTCTGTGATCCGATGCCCGTTGACAAATGTCCCGCCCCGACTGTTGAGATCGTAGAGGACGTAGCGCCCAAAGCGCAAGCGTAACTGCGCATGATGGCGGGAAACAAAAGGGCTGTCGATGACAATGTGGTTATCGCGCCGCCTGCCGATGTTGATAACAGGCCGTTGTAGCGGGAAAGCTTGCCCGCCGCACAGCAATTGTGGGTTGCGCGCGTCAGTTGGTGGTGGCATTAGATCGCTGCGCGCCAGCACGTTGGTCGAGGTGCTCTCCTCTTCGGTGTGGGCGGCTTGCACCTTCAAACTGCGCAGCGGCAAGGATGGCTCTGGCAGCAGTTTGACTTGCGGCTTGCGTAACAAGCGCAGCTCAGCACGATTTGCCATCTCAATCAAACCTAGTGCCAGGTCTTGGGCGAGGTTAGGCTGCTCTGCCAGCAAGACGCCGTAATCTTCGGTGTTGAGGTATACTGTGAATTGATCGGGTGCGGTCAGGCTGCCATCCGCGTGGCGATAGATGTTTTCTTCTAGCGCACGCGCCAAGCGTGAGGCAAGCTCGTGCGGATGGAGCCGACTGGCAAGCAGGCGAGCGAAACTGCCCTCAATCAACTGTGCAAGGCGTGCTTCCAGGCGCTCGAAGGGCTGAGGAGTCTTCATGAGCAATCTCACTTTGGCACAAGGCTCTCTGGGCGGAATTATACGCAGCGGCAGCTAGTGCACAACCTTTTTTCACCAGTATATCATAAATGCCCTTGCGGTATGCCTTGCCAGCGCCAGTTGTTGAGGAAAACTACCTCTCATGGCGAATTTACGACCTTATTTTCAACGCAGCTCTAAAAAATTTTCAACTAACAGTCGAATCAAACTCTCGCTTGCGTAAAGTGGCGAAGAGTCTAAAAAATTGTTATGCTTTCTTAACAGTTTGCTTGCAACCGTTACTGGCTGTGTGTAGAATATGATTTGTTCTGTCCCCATGTATCGAGGGAGTGAAAGCATGCTGAATAAAAAGGTTGTGGCAGTTCTTCTAGCGATCGCCGTTGTGGCGGCTTCAGCGTTCGCGTTTGCTAACACAGCAAATGTGCAAGCGCAGTATGCGCCTTCGGCGGAGACCCTATGCGGCGGTCAGGTACGTTTCCAGGTGCGCCTCTTCGGCGATACACAAGCCTTCGCGGATAGCGGCCTGACGCAGCTTGCAGTGGTTCTGAACGCTACTTCTCGTGACAAAACACGCTCGAAATGGCTCATTTGCGAGGATAGCATCAACCAGCGTGCCTGGAAAATCTTCTTTGTCAACCGCTTGTTGTGGATTCCAGCCGGGTCGGGCGAGCTTGTCCCACGCCAATTCCGCGACGACCAGCCGTAAATCACAGCCGAGTCTTCATCAACGCCGGCCAGCGCAGCGCTGGTCGGCATCGTTTTAGAGACGCTCCCAATCTACTGAGAAAAGGCCTTGCTCGAGGTACTCCAACTTGCCCTTTGGGCAACCGTCGCTGCGCTGGGCATCATCTCTAGCCCGCGACTCAGCCTATACCAAGCATTTGAAGGGCTGAACATCCCCCTAGATTTCCAAGCCGTGACGCTCGCCTACGCTGATCTCTTCGCCGTGCTGCTTGTTTTGGCCAGCGGCTTGCGCGCCCTTGCTGAAAATGACTACCGACTACGCCTCAGCGAGACGTTCAGCGCGCTGTTGCGGCGCCCCTATGCAGCGTTCTTTGCCATTTTTCTAGTCGTGATGGGCCTGGGCATCCTTTGGGCGAGGCAGCCGGGCTTGCTGATTGCCACGACCGTTCACTTCGCCATCTGCGCGTTGTTGAGCGTCATCGGGGCGGATTTGGTGCGCGCTCACGGCATTGGTATCCTCTGGCCGATCGCGCTGGGAGGTGCCGGGCAAGCGATCATCGGCATTCTGCAGGTGCTGCGCAACGATGCGCTCGGCTTGAGCGCACTAGGCGAAGTGAGTCGCTTGTATTACGAGCCAGACGTCTTCTTCCGTGCCTCTGGACTTTCAATGCATCCAAACTACTTGGGCGGCTACTTGATGTTGGCAATTTTTGCTACGCTGTGCCTGGCTTGGCAGGCGCACGGACGCTTGACGCGCACCTTGAGCATCGCGTTAGGCATTTTGTGCACCTTTGGTATGATCGGCACCCTCTCGCGGAGCGCCTTGCTTGCTACAGTGTGCGGCTTACTGCCGCTGATATGGCTAGCCTGGCGCAGCATGAGCAAGCGCGCGCGCCGCACTGCCTTGAGCCTAGCAGGTGTTGGGAGTGTGGCTGCATTAGCGTTTACGCTTGTGGCCGTGCGTGGCGATGTTGCAACGCGCTTCCTCAGCGGGCGCGAGTTCTTCTTTGCGGACTCGTGGGCAGTTATTCAGGAGGCGCCGTTGTTGGGCGTGGGTGCGGGCAACTTGATGCATCAGGTCTGGCTGAACGTTGGCACAACGCTGGAGCCCAAACTGCCCGTCCACAATGTGTATCTGTACATCTGGGCAGAGACGGGCCTGCTCGGTTTGGCAATTTTTGGGATGGCGCTCGCTCTGAACCTATGGCGGCTGCAGGCGCGCTACGGCGCTGCCCACTTGATTTTGGGATGCGCCGTCTTGGCATTGGCGGTGGTCAGCCTGTTCGACAACTACACGTGGGCGGTACATCCACATCGGGTGCTCACATTCTGGTGGCTGGGCATCTGGTGGGGGGCGGCGTGGCTGCCGAAGGACATTCGCCATTCGAATAAGCTGGAGAGCTAACGCATGTTGCTGCAATCGCATCAAAAGATCGTTTTTGTCGGTGATAGCATCACGGATGCCGGCAGGCGGGATATCGCCGCGCCGTATGGCAATGGCTACGTCAGCATGGTTCGCAATATGCTGATTGCACGCTATCCGCACTTAAACCTAACTTTCGTCAATCGGGGTGTGAGCGGCAACACCGTACGCGATATCGCTGCGCGCTACGAGCATGATGTGATTAGCGAGCGTCCGCACTGGCTCTCGCTGATGGTTGGCATCAACGACGTCTATAGGCAGTTTCACGGTGCGCCTGCCACAGCCGTTTTTCAGGTGGAGTACCAAGCCACGCTGCGCTTGCTGGTACATCGCGTGCAAGAGGCGTTCGGGACGCAAGTGATCTTGCTCTCGCCGTACATGATCGAGCCCGACCGCGAGCAGCCAATGCGCCGCCAGATGGAAGTCTATGCCGCGCTGATGGCGCAGGTCGCCGCTGAGTTTAAGACGCTCTACGTGGATGTGCAGGAGGCTTTTGCGCAAGCTTTACGCGTCAGTGTGCCTCAGCTGTGGTCGGACGATCAGTTTCATCCGCACGGAGTTGGTCACGCCTTGATCGCGCGAGAGTGGCTGCGCGCTGTTGGTTTCACGCTGTGAGCCTACAAAGTGGCTGCCCAGCGCGCTATAATGTGTGCATGCATGTCGGACTGAATGCGCATTTGTTGGCAAGTGAGCAGAGCTTTCGGCGCGCTGGCATCCACCACTACATATACAACCTGATTGCACATCTGCCAAGTGCCGATCCTGCGCTGCATGCCACCCTTTTCATCGGTGAGGGTGAGATACCGCCCACGCCCTACACTGTGCGCCGCTCCCGCCTGAAGACAGGTAGCCCGCTGCAGCGCATTGTCTGGGAGCAGCTTGTACAGCCTTTCCAGCTGGATGGGCTCGACCTAGTGCACGAGCTAGCCTTCGTTGCGCCGCTGCTGATGCCACGCCCGTTTGTGGTGACAGTCTACGATCTCAGCTTTGTCCGCTACCCAGATCGGCTTCCAGCCGCACGACGGCTGTACCTGCGCACTTTGACGGGCCTCAGCTGCCGCCGCGCGCGCCGAGTCAGTGCCATTTCGCGCTCCACCGCCGACGATGTGCGCAAATGGCTACGCTTGCCACCTGAGAAGATCGATCTGGCAATAGCAGGCGTGCAACCCCACTTTCGAAGGCTGCCCCGCGCCGAAGTTGAGGCCTTCCGGGCTGCTAGAAGCCTGCCAGAGCGCTTCTTCTTCTACTTAGGCACGCTGGAGCCGCGCAAAAACCTGCCCGTCTTGCTGCGCGCCTACGCAAGCCTGCCTGAGGCAGATCGGCAGGCGGTGCATCTCGTGCTCGGCGGCGCTGTCGGCTGGATGGCAGGCGATATCCCACAGCTGGTTGATCAGCTAGGCATCGGGCGAAGCGTGCATCTAGTTGGCTACTTACCTGACGCTGAACTAGTCTACTGGTACAATTGTGCAGAGGCGTTCGTCTATCCGTCAATCTTTGAGGGGTGGGGCTTGCCGGTGCTCGAGGCGATGGCGTGTGGTCTGCCGCCGCTGGTCTCAAATGCTTCATCCTTGCCAGAGGCAGCCGGCGATGTAGGGGCGCTCTTGCCGCCCAGCGACCAGTCGGCGTGGCGCGAGGCGCTGGCGCGCGCCATACACGATCCGACCTGGCGCGCCGAGCAAGGCGAACGCGCTCAGGTGCGCGCACAGCAGTTCACATGGCTGCAGACTGCGCAGGCAGTCCTAGAAACCTATCGCAAGGCGTTAGAGAATTAATGCGATGCACGAAAAGAGTCGGGATTGGGCGAAATGGATGCGGCGGGCAATGCCTGCCCTAGACTTCGGCTTGGTCTTCGTAGCCTTCTGGCTCTCCTACTATCTGCGCTACCAGTCCGAGCTGGTGCGCAACATTCTGCCGATTGAACAAGCCTTCTTCACCTCGTTTGACGTCTTCATCCCCTACGCGCTTGTATTTGCGCTGTGGGTTGTGGTGGCGGGGCCGGTGGCAGGTCTCTACCGCGAGCAGCGCGGGCGCAGCTGGCTGGAAGAGGTCTCACGGATTGTCAACGGCGTTGCCAGCGCAACCGTGATCGCAATGGCGCTCAGTTTTTTCACGCAGCCGCCGGCTTTCTCGCGCCTGCTGCTGATCCTGGCGGCGATTCTGTGCGTGATCTTGCTTTCAGCGCTTCGCTTGATCTATCGCATGCTGCGGAGCATGCTGCGGCGGCGCGGCATCGGTGTGGAGCGTGTGCTGCTCATCGGCGCGGGCGATGTCGGGCGGGCGGTCTTGAGCGCCATTCTAGCCCGCCCGGATTTGGGCTACGTGCCAATTGGCTACCTGGATGACGATCCTGAGCGTGGCTCGGTAGATATGGGCAGGGTGCGTGGCTTGGGCGGCCTTGAGCGCCTGCCAGAGCTGCTGACTGACCGCGCCGCTGACCTTGTCATCGTGGCGCTGCCTTGGGAAGCACGCAGGCAGATCGTGGAAATTGTAGGCCGCTGTGAGGCAAGCGGCATCCAGACGCGCGTAGTGCCCGATCTGTTCCAGCTGAGTATGAGCCAGGTGCGCATGGAGAACCTTGAGGGCATTCCGCTGCTAGGCTTGAAGATGAACAACAGCATGAATCGCAGTCAGTATCTGCTCAAGCGCGCTATCGACCTGGCTATCGTCTTTCTGACGGCGCCGATCGTCTTACCGCTGGGCGTGCTGATCGCGGTTGCCATCAAACTGGACTCGCCCGGCAGCGTCTTTTATGCGCATCGGCGTGTGGGCAAGAACGGGCGGGAGTTCTACATGCTCAAATTCCGCTCCATGTACGAGGGCGCCGATCAGAAGCACAACGAGCTGATCCGTCAAACTGGCGCCGATCCCAAGCGACCCAAATGGGAGAACGATCCGCGCATCACGCGTGTGGGACGCTTTCTGCGGCGCACCAGCCTCGATGAGCTACCCAATCTAATCAATGTGCTGCGCGGCGAGATGAGCATCGTCGGCCCACGCCCGCCCACGCCTGCTGAGGTCGCGCTCTATGAGGGATGGCAGCGCCAACGCCTGAATACGCAGCCGGGCATCACAGGCTTATGGCAGGTCAGTGGGCGCAGCAAGGTGCCGTTTGAGGAGCAATGTCTGCTGGATATCTACTACATCGAGAATTGGTCTCTCGGGCTAGATCTGCAGATTCTGCTGCGCACAATCCCGAATGTGCTGCTAGGCAACGGCGCCTACTGATAAAGTTGGGCGGCATCAGCAATCACCCTTCACGCCGCGCAGCCGCTATTCCTTCACTTCCACTTCGGGCGGCAGGCAGGCGCCGTTCTTGCCATTGTGCCCATTGCCGTTCGGTTCATCGTGATGACACTGATACGGCACAGTTGTCACAACCACCCGGTCAAGGTTCTGCAGCGCCAGGCTGAAGATGTAAGCGTTGTTCTGGTGTAAGATCTGCTCCCAGACTGTGTCCATGGCCAAGTGACCGATGATCACGTTGACGTAGCCTTCAGGGTTGGCTTCTAGCTCGCGCAGCACTTCCTCACGGATTGGCTCGATCAGCTGGCGGTAAGGCGACTCGAGGATAGTCAGTTCACCCTCTCCGACGCGCTCTTGCCATTTATGCTGCACTTTCTCGACCTTAGCAGGGTTAATCGCCACATGAATAGCGCGCCACTTCACGCCCAGCGACTTAGCATAGTCGATCATGCGCAGCGAGCCAACGTGAATATCATCCACCAGCACCAGCGCCGAGACAACGTGCCGTTCGCCGCGCTTCAAGCGCAAGCCCGCTGCGCTCAGCCGATGGGCGACATCTTTGTAGTGATGATGGATGCGGCTGAAGACGAAGACCATGCTCGGAATTAGCAGGACGATGAACCACGCGCCGCTGGTGAACTTGGTGATCGCAAAGATCAGCATCACGATGAAGGTTACTGCAGCACCAAGCGCACTGACGATCATGCTGGCGCGCCAATGCGGGAAATGCTCCAGCGTGGTCACCTCGTTGGTGACGCGCTCGCCCGGCTTCAGCTTGCCTGCCTTCCAAAAGCGCACCACCATACCCGTCTGCGAGAGTGTGAAGCTCAAAAAGACGCCGACGGCGTATAGTGGGATCAGCAGTGTGACGTTCGCCTGCAGGAACACAACCAGCAAGCCCGCCAGCAAGCCGAGTGTCATGATGCCGACCGAGAAGACCAAGCGCGAGCCGCGAATGGTCAATTGGCGTGGCAAGAAGCCATCAGCAGCCACTAGCGCAGCCAGGCGCGGGAAGTCTGCGTAGCCTGTGTTAGCCGCCAGGAGCAGGATCAGGGTCGTGCCGAGCAGCGTGGCGTAGTACATGATGTTCTGCCCGTAGATGGCGCGCGCCATCTGCGAGACGACCGTCTCCTGGTGAGAGGGCATTGCCTGCACAGCGTTGGCCAGGAGCGTAAAGCCGACAAAGATGGTGATCAGGATTGTGCTCATGACCATCAGCGTGGCCGCAGCGTTGCGGCTGCGCGGCTCTTTAAAGGCGGTGATGCCGTTGCTGATTGCCTCGATACCCGTCAGCGCGGCACAGCCACTTGAGAAAGCGCGCAGCACAATGAACCACGTCAGCGGCTCGAGCACATCATGGTGAATCATCTCCACGCCCGTCACAGGGTTCAGCCGTCCGAACGCCACTTCGATCGCGCCAACGATCAGCATCGTGAAGGACATGAAGATGAAGAAATAGGTCGGTATGGCGAACAGCCGCCCCGACTCCTTCACACCGCGCAAATTAGCGATGGTCATCAAGACGATGACGAAAATCGCTAACTCCACGCGCCGATCGCGCAAGTCTGGCACAGCCGAGGCGATCTGAGCTACACCGCTGGAGATGCTCACAGCAACGGTCAGCACGTAGTCGGTCAGCAGAGCCGCCGCTGCGATCTGCGCTGGAAGCTCGCCCAGGTTATCGCGTGCCACCACGTAAGCGCCGCCGCCATTTGGATAGGCGAGGATTGTCTGCCGATAAGAGACCGTGACGATGAACAGCAGCACAGCAATGGCGAAGGCAATCGGGATTGAGATGCCGAAGTAGGCTGAGCCTGCAAAAGCGAGGATGACTAGAATTTCTTCGGTAGCATATGCGGTAGAGGATAAGGCATCTGAGGCAAATACAGCCAGACCGACGGCACGACTTACGGCTTGATGCGGCAAGTCTTTTGTCGCCAGCGGCCTCCCGATCAGCATCCGCCACAAGTTCGGACGCTTTTCTTGAAGTGCGGTCATAGTGTGACGTTTTTCCCTTAGCGCCGCGCCGTCTTCCCCACAGCAGGTGTAGAGGCACTCACTTAGGCGGCAGCGTGCCAGCCTAGTATTTTACGCCACTGCTGAACCTTGTCAAGAGATGGCTGGAGACGCGCGTCCCTCGCGTGCTACCTCGAGACTCCAAAGTGTATTGCTGCACCCTTGAACTCGAGCATTGTCAGGCGCTGCGCTTCGCGCTATACTATCAGACGCGCGGGAGTGGCGGAATGGTATACGCATCAGTCTTAAAAACTGAGGGGGAAACTCATACGGGTTCGACTCCCGTCTCCCGCACAGCTATCTGCGCCGCCGTAGCTTGGAGAGCGCCTCGTGACGCCACCACCGCAGAGTAACTCCATCCTAGAAGCCGAAATTCGGCAGCAGCCTGAGGTCATCGCTCGGCTGATTGAACAACCGAGCTTCGCTGAAGTTGCAGCGGTGCTGCGCGCGGCCAATCCCAGCCATGTTGTGCTTGCCGCGCGCGGCTCTTCCGACAATGCCGCCCGCTACGCTCAATATCTCTTCGGCATCCACTTGGGCGTGCCAGTCACGCTAGCCGCGCCCTCGATTAGCACGCTCTATCACAGTCCGCCGCGCTATCGCGACTCAGTTGTCATCGGCATCTCGCAGTCGGGGCAGGCCGCCGACGTGCTGCAAGTGCTGAAAGACGCTGCCGCGCAAGGCGTGCCGACCATTGCTATCACCAACGCGCCCGACTCGCCTATGGCTCAGCAGGCTGACCATCACCTCGCCCTGCACGCCGACCTTGAGCGCAGCGTCGCCGCGACCAAGACCTACACTGCGCAGCTGACCGCTTTCGCCTTGCTGACAGCGCATCTGGCTGAGGAAGCGGCGCTGTTCGCCCAGCTGCGCCAATTGCCGAGCTTTCTAGCACAAGCGCTCGAGATTGCGCCTGCAATCGCGCACCGTGCTGAGCGCTTCCGCTTCATGACACACTGCGTCGTGCTCGGGCGCGGCTACAACTACGCAACAGCCTTCGAGATCGCGCTCAAGATCAAGGAGCTGACTTACGTCATCGCTGAGCCCTACAGCAGCGCTGATTTTCGGCACGGGCCAAAGGCGATGATCGAGGAAGACTTCCCGATCATCGCTGTGCTGCCAGATGGCGCCACTTTCCCCGACATGCTGGCACTTGCCCGTGATATGCGGGCGGGCGGCGCTGATCTGACCGTCATCAGCGCCAATCCTGAGGCGCTTGCCCTGGCCCACCTCCCGCTCCCGATGCCAGAGGGCGTCCCAGAGTGGCTTTCGCCGATCGTCGGGGTGGTGGCGGGGCAATTTTTGGCAATGTACATCGCTGCTGTCAAGGGCAACCCGCTCGACACGCCGCGCCACTTGACCAAAGTCACGCAGACGCGCTGAAGCGTGCTAGAATGTGCCGTATGGGTTGACATCAGCCGAACAGAACATACATTCACACAAACGGAGCGCCAAATTATGCCTGTGATCATGGGTCAGCACGAGATTGAGGATTTGGCGAGGCGCCTTGCTAAAATGCGCTTTAATCGTGCCAAGTGGCACGTTCGCAACCTCGATCCCAAGTGCCGCTTAGATATTTTCCGCGTGGCAGTCGGCGATGAATGGCATACACGCTACACCTTGCCGACGCTCAACTTGCGCATCACGCTGGTGGAGAAGCGCGAAGAGAGAGGTACGGACAAACGTGGCATCAAGACGCGCTTCCGCTACGTTGAGGCACGCGTCGAGCCAATACCAGAGCATTTGCAGCCCAAGCCGCGCCAAGAAGAGTTTCTGCTCACCTGAGCTGTGCTGTGCTGCGCATTGGCGTGGATATAATCGAGGTCGAGCGAGTACAACGCGCCATAGCGCGGCACGGCGAGCGCTTCTATGTGCGCTTTTTCACCCCTCGCGAACGCCAAATCTGCGCTGAGCAGCCCCAGCGCCTAGCGGCCCGCTTTGCTGCCAAAGAGGCAGCCGCTAAAGCGCTTGGCACTGGCATCGGCGCAGTGCGCTGGTTAGACCTAGAGATCGACTGCGATGCACACGGCAGACCAATCCTCAAGTTGCACGGCGCTGCTGCCGAAATAGCCGAACAGCTGCAGCTTGCGACGTGGGAAGTCAGTTTGAGCCACACTCAGACGCATGCCATCGCCTTTGTCGTGGCGCTTGGCTAGCTCAGGCGCAGTACCTCGCCGCGCACAAACACGCCACCCTCATAGAACAGGCGCACACCCTCGCAGCAGCCAAGTTCGCCGCCCCAAGCGCTCAAGTCGGCTTCGGGCAGGGCGCCTACCGCGCTCAGCTCTACGATCGAACCATGCGAAACGACAAGAGCCGCCTCACCCTCGCGCAGGCGCTCGATCAGCTCACGCAAGAGCTCTGCCTGCTTAGTGGCGTAGCGCGCTGCTGCGCCGCCACGCCGAACGACCGCCATGTAGTCTGCAAAGGTCATCGGATGATTCAACTCGCGATCGACGGCTTCAGGCATGTGCGCCAGCTGCTCGCGCTGCTCGTGTACAGCGTAGCCCATCGCGATGGCGGTCTCGTAGGCGCGTGGGAGCGTGCTAGTCACCACGAGCGCGAAGCGGCCCATCTGCTCGCCAACCTGCCGCGCAAGGCTGACCCCTTCTTGGTTCAAGTGCGGCGATGGTTTGGTGCGGATGCTGTGCCGACGATGCTCTAAAATGCGCATGGCAACGTCCTCTCATCAAGTAGGCGAGCATTATAGCGCCTCTCTCAAGTTTTCTGCATACCGTTTTAAGGGCAATGCCGCTAAAATGAAGATCGTAAGCAGACGTTGGAGTAAGACAGATCATGACGACCTGGATGCCTGATTTGATCGTGATTGGTGCGGGTTTAGCGGGCTGCGAGGCGGCTTTCCAAGCAGCAGAGCGCGGCTTGTATGTGGCGCTCTACGAGATGCGTCCGCAGCGCACTACGCCAGCCCATCGCACCGATCAGCTAGCTGAGCTGGTGTGCAGCAATTCGCTGGGCTCAAATCTGCCCGACCGAGCGCAGGGCTTGCTGAAGAACGAGTTGCGCGCACTCGGCTCGCTCTTGCTGCGCTGCGCCGATCAGGCGGCTGTGCCAGCGGGCGGCGCGCTGGCTGTCGATCGCCAGGTCTTTGCACAGGAGGTTAGCGCAGCTATTGAGGCTCATCCGCGCATTCGCCTGATTCGTGAGGAGGTAACGCGCGTGCCCGAGTGCCCGTGCGTGATCGCGTCCGGCCCGCTGACCTCAGAGAGGCTCTCAGCCGACATTGCGCGCTTGATCGGCGGCGACTCGCTCTACTTCTACGATGCCATCTCGCCGATCATCGATGCCAGCACAATCGATATGGGCATCGCTTTCCGTGCCAGCCGCTACGGACGTGGCGAAGATGAGGCGGGCGATTACATCAACTGTCCGATGACGCGCCAGGAGTACGAGGCTTTCGTGGATGCGCTGCTGAGCGCCGAGACCTATCCGCTGCACGACTTTGAACGCGAAGACCCGCGCTTCTTCGAGATGTGCTTGCCAATCGAGCAAATTGCCAGACGCGGGCGCGATGCGCTTGCCTTTGGGCCGCTGCGTCCAGTCGGTTTGCGCGATCCGCGCACGGGCAAACGTCCGTACGCGGTAGTGCAGCTGCGCCAGGATAACATCGCGGGCACACTTTACAACCTCGTCGGCTTCCAGACCAATTTGAAGTGGGGCGAGCAGGAGCGCGTCTTTCGCATGATACCCGGCTTGGGCAATGCAGAGTTCCTGCGGCATGGGCAGATGCACCGCAACACGTACATCAACGCGCCGCGCCTGCTGCATCCGACGCTGCAATTCCGCCAGCGCGCCGATCTGTTCTTTGCGGGGCAGATTACGGGCGTCGAAGGTTATGTCGGCAACATCGGTACGGGCTGGTTAGCGGGTGTTAATGCGGCGCGCCTGCTCAAGGGCGAGACGCTGCTCAGCCTGCCCCAGACGACCATGCTGGGCGCGCTGTGCTGGTATGTCACGCACGCCGAGCCCGGCAGCTTCGAGCCGATGAAGGCGAACTACGGCATTTTGCCGCCGCTCGAAAATCCACCGCGTGGCAAGCGCGAGCGCGCTGCCGCCTACAGTCAGCGTGCCCTGCACGACTTAGCCGCCTATCTAGCACAGGAGCAAGCGATCTATGCTCAGCGATGAAGAACTGTTGGCGCTCTGGCGCAGTGGCGAGTCAGATCGGGTAGAGTTCAAACGCAGCGCAAAAGATTTGGACAAAATCCGAGAGAACATCTGCGCGCTTGCCAACGACCTGCCCGAGAGTCAGGAAGTAGGCGTCATTTTCATCGGCCTTGAGGATGAGGGCAGCTGCACAGGGCTGACGATCACTAGAGAAATGGTGGAGAAGATCAGCAACCTGCACAACGAGGGACGGATTCTGCCGCCGCCATCCTTTGATGTACAGAAGCGCACGCTGGATGGCTGCCCAGTGCTGGTCGTGATGGTACAGCCTTCCAGAGCGCTGCCCGTGTATTGCGATGGGCGCGTTTTTGTGCGAATTGGCCCTAGCACGCGAAAAGCTAGCCCTGAGGATGAACAACGCCTTGTGGAAAAAGGACAACGTATCGCCAGCCGTCCCTTTGATCTGTCGCCGGTCTACGATGCTACGCTGGACGATCTGGATCTGGACTTTTTCAAGAGCGAATACTTGCGTACCGCGTTTGGCCAAGAGCTTCTGATGCAGGATCAGCGCAGTATAACCCAGCAGCTTGCCACGCTCCACTTGCTAGGTCGTAACAACGTCCCGACGGTTACAGGATTGCTGGTATGTGGCTTTCAGCAGCGCGGGTTCATTCCGGGTGCCTACGTCCAATTTGTGCGCTTTGCAGGCACTCAGATCACAGACCCTATCCAAGCAAACCGAGATGTAGATGGCAAAATTAGCGAGATAGCTCGCCGGCTAGATGAAATTCTTGCTGCTAACATCAACGTCTCACTGGATATCAAGTCAAAGCTGCACGAGCAGCGCTTGCCCGACTATCCGATAGTGGCCCTCAGGCAGCTGATCATCAACGCGCTGATGCACCGCACCTATCAGGGCACTCACGCACCAACGCGCTTTTACTGGTTTGAGGATCGCATCGAGATACTCAGTCCGGGCGGTTTATTCGGCATTGTTGCCAGTAGTGGTATCGAGAGCGGCGCGACGGACTACCGCAACCCGACCTTAGCTAGCGCTATGAAGAATTTGGGGCTAGTGCAGCGCTTCGGCGTGGAATACAGCTTGCTAAGAAAACGCTGGCTGAAAATGGCAATCCGCCCCCAGAATTTACCGTGACGCCCAGCTCGGTTTCAGTGACCATAAGGAAGCGTCAATGACTGTGCCTGTGATCGCATTTTTTAACAATAAGGGCGGCGTTGGCAAGACATCGCTGGTCTATCATCTCGCCTGGATGTACGCCGAGCAAGGTAAGCGCGTGCTCGCTGCCGATCTCGATCCGCAGGCAAACCTAACCGCCGTCTTCTTGGCAGAAGAGCGCCTGGCTGAGCTGCTCTGGCACGAGGCAGAGCCCGAAGACCTGAAGACGATCTACGGGGCGATCAACCCACTGCGGCGCGGTATCGGTGACGTCATAGTGCCGCACATCGAAGAAGTCGATGATAGGATCGGCCTGTTGGCAGGCGATTTGCAGCTCTCGATCTTCGAGGATAACCTGGCCACAGACTGGGCGAAGTGCCTTGATCGCGATGAGCGCGCTTTTCGTGTGCAGTCGGCCTTTTGGCGTGTGATGCAGAAAGGTGCCTCCGCGTTCGAAGCAGCCTTCGTCTTGGTGGACCTAGGGCCGAATCTCGGCTCGATCAACCGTGCCGCGCTGATCGCTTCTGACTATGTGGTTGTGCCACTGGCGCCCGACCTGTTCTCTTTGCAGGGGTTGCGCAATCTCGGCCCGCGCTTGCGTACTTGGCGCGCTGAATGGAACGAGCGTCTGCTGCGCAATCCTGATCCCAGCTTGCCCTTGCCCAGCGGCAGCATTGAGCCGATCGGCTACGTGGTGATGCAGCCAATCATGCGCCTTGATCGCCCGATCCGCGCTTATCAGTACTGGATTGAGCGCATTCCGAAAGATTACGCCGAATATGTGCTCGGGCGGGCTGACCAGCCCGACTCTGTTGAGGACGATCCAAATCGCCTTGCCATCATTAAGCACTACCAGAGCCTGGTGCCGATGGCGCAAGAGGCACGTAAACCAATGTTCAAGCTGAAGCCAGCCGATGGCGCGCTCGGCTCGCACATGCACGCCGTTCAGAGCGCCTACCGCGACTTCAAAACGCTGGCCGATCAAATTTGTGTCCGTCTGCAACCTACAGTCGAAGTGGAGAGCAAGGCAGCAACCGATGATCGTCCGTGAAAAAGCAAAGGCTACCTCCGCCACGTCAGGAGGGAGTCGGGTTGCATCATGAGCGAAGAGAAACAGCCGCTCGTCCTAGTGGCAGATGATAACGCACAAGCCCGCACGCTGTTACGCCTTCTGCTAGAGCGCGAAGGATTCTGTGTGCAAGAGGCAGCCGATGGCAGCCAAGCGCTCAGCCGAACGCGCGATCTCCTGCCAGACCTAGTGCTGATGGACATCCAAATGCCCGTGATAGACGGCTTCTCAGCCGTGCGTCTGCTGCGCGAGGAGCCGCTCACAGCCCGCATCCCGATCATTGTGGTGACGGCTGCCGCACGTGACGCAGCGGATGTAGCGCATGGTTTCGGCTTGGGTGCCGATGACTACATCATCAAGCCTTTCAACTCAAGCGAGCTGATCGCACGCATACGCAACAAGATCAGGGCACATCAATTAGAAGATACGCTGCACCGGCGCAATGCACAGCTAGAGGTTCTCACACGTATTGGCGCACAGCTGGTACGCGCCCTCAGCCTGCCTGAGCTGGCCGACTATTTGCTCGATGCGCTGCGCAGCCATCTGAAAGCTGATGCTGCCATCCTGATGCTTCTGAATGCCGACAAACAGCCCGATTTTTGGCGTGTATGTGGTCAGCCGCTGAGCCATTTGACGACTCTAGTGCAAAAGTGGCTGCCAATCTACCTGAATGAGTATGGCAAGAGCATCTCGATCGACGATACGCAACCGCTGATGCCTGAGCTGAGCGCCTTACTGCAAACCAATGGAGTGCGCTCGGGCATTGCCGTACCGCTCAACTACCAGGCAAGCGCTATCGGCGTGCTAGCTCTCGCTAGCCGCAATGTCCGCCAGTTCTCACAGGACGATCTGCGCTTGCTGGAGACAGTTGCTTCGCAAGCGGCCCTGGCCATCCACAATGCTCAGCTCTATAGGGCGCTGCAGGATTATGCACACAATCTTGAGGCGATGGTACACGCGCGCACAGAGGCACTCAAAAAGGCAGAGCAGCAGCTCATGCGCGCTGATAAACTAGCGGCTCTAGGGCAGTTGGCAGCGGGCATCGCCCACGAGATCAATAATCCACTGCAGCCATTGCTGACTAACCTCGAGCTGATGCTCGAGGATATCGATCAGGGGCAGTCAGCTGACCGTGAGCTGATCGAATTCGCCATACGCGATGTCCAGCGTATCCAGCGCATCGTGAGCAACCTGCTGGACTTCGCACGTCCGTCCCGCTCTGCTTTCGCGCCGCTTCAAATCAACGACATCGTGCATGAAGTGATAGGGCTAGCTCGTAAGCAGCTAGAACAGGCGCACATTCAGCTCAGCCTGAGCTTACAAGCGCGCTATCCCTGCAAGGGAAGCACCGACCAGCTCAAGCAGGTGCTGCTCAACCTCGTCATGAATGCGATGGAAGCCATGCCTAATGGCGGCGCGCTAAACATCGCAACTGCTGACGTGCCGAACGACGGGCAACCATACGTGCAGCTGATCGTCTCCGACACGGGCGTTGGTATCCCGCCCAACCGCCTGCGCCAAATCTTCGACCCGTTCTTCAGCACCAAGCCGAACGGCACAGGTCTGGGCTTGGCGATCAGCCACAGCATCATCCTGGCGCACGGCGGGCAGATTCAAGTGGAAAGTCAGCCCAGCCGCACGACTTTCACCATTCACTTGCCAGCAGCTGAGAGCTAGGCTTAATCGTGGTGCCCTGCCAAAAAATCGGCGATGATCTCTGACACGGCCCGGTTGCCCGTCGCGTTCAAGTGGATGTCATCGCGAAAGAACAGCTGCTGCCCCTGCAGCGCGCGCTCAGTCAGCGCAGGTGTGAGATCGAGGCAGGTCAGCTGCTCGGCAGCACAGAAGTTCAATAAGCGCAGGCGCGGCTCTGCCAATTGGTCAAGATAAGCGGCGCCAAGATAGCGCTCGGTCAGATGGCGGTAGACTTCCTCTTTGGTTGGCACTAGGATCACGACGAAGCGCCCTCCATTTGCCTCTACCAGTGCCCGCGTGCGCAAAATGGCTGCCTGCGAGAGCTGCTCGCCCTCGTGGTTACGCGTCTGGCGCATGTCGAGTGCTTCGGCCAGGTAGCGACGCCCAAAGGTGATGTCCACCTGGCCGTCGATGACGCGGTAGGGGTCGACAAATAGCACCATTTGTGGGTCGTCAGCCCGTCCAAGTGCATCAAGCAGAGCAAAGACGGCTGAGTATTCCCTCAACCATGCCACGAACGGCGCTTCGACAGGTGCAGGCAGGTCAGCCAGCGGTGGAGTCCGTGCCGTACCGCTCAAAAGGGCCAAGCCGTAGTCGTCGTTGTAGTCATTGCCGAAAAACTGCCACAGCACCAGGCGCGGCTGCTTGAGACCTAGCGCCGGATTCGCCACAAAGCTGTAGTAGCGGCGGGCGTGGCTTTCGGAGCCTGTGACGGGCTGCCCTAAGTTGGCGATCGGCACGCCCAAGCGCGCTGAGAGCAGGTTCACCCAGCAATCAGCCTCATCCGTGAAGCAGAAAGTGTGCGAATCGCCCAGCGCAACAGCCGGCACATCACCATCGGTGGGCTGCGGCGTCCGGAAGCCGATGTGGCCGCCCCACCACGCATGCGTACTGACTCGAAAGCGCACGCTCAGGCTGCCAACCTGTTCCACATCTTGTGCGTTGGGCGCCACCACCATCTGATAAGTGCTGTCCTCGCGCCAGAGCGGCAAGGGCGCCAAGCGCGCCTCTGTGAAAGGCGTTTGATGGACGAAGCGCAACGCGATCTGCAGGGCGCTTGGCAGCGCGGTATACGAGAGGCGAATGCCGACCTCTAACAAGAGCAGCGCGAGCAGTGTGCCGATGCCGGCTGCTGCCAAGCGGCTAAACCAGCGCTTCACTTGTGCTGCCTCACTGGTGCAGTCCGTTTTGGCGCAGCAAGTCGGCGATGGCAGCTGCGATCAATGTGTTGCCTCGTGGAGTGAAGTGATAGTCATCTGGGTAGACCAGCTGCTCATCGGTGTGATGGCTGAGGAACTCATGCAGATCGAAGCACAGCAGGCCTTCCTCAGCGCAGAAGGCGAGCATCTCTTGGCGGACGGCGGCGCGCCGGGCGAGCGCGGCATCTGGATCGCTGAGAGCTACTTGCCTAAAGATAGAGTAGTACAGCTCGACGACATCTGGGAAGAGCAGCAGCACGAAAGCGCCGCCTTCGCGCTCAACCTCAGCCCGCGTTGCGAGGATTGCTTGCTTGCCAAGCGCCATGCCTCTAGCGAAACGCTCAGGGTCTTCAGGCTCTGTCCAAGCTGGGTTAATACCAATGGTTACGTCGCCTTCAGTCACTGGCGTTAGCAAGGATTCCTCAGGGATTTGTCGGCTGACTGGCGTCTTGCCGAAGGTCTGGATGAAGTGCTTGAGGAGCGCATAGGTGACTGAATGGTCGTGCAGCCATGGGGTAATCGGGCGGGACGGCACGAATTCAAGCCGCGCACGGTGACGTGCATCATCCAGCGCATCGTTAATCAGAAACTGCCACAAAACAAGCTTTGGCTTATAGCGCGGCCTGATGAAATCTCGGTAGACGTTGGCATGGCTGATGGCGCCCGTACCAGGGATGCCCAAGTTGGCAACCGCGCGGTTGAGCTCCTCTGCCAGCTGGCTCGTCCAGCAGTCTGGGATGTCTGTCCAGCAGAAGGTCATCGAGTCGCCCAGCGCTACAATATCCAACTGATTGTTTGCAGGCGGCGGCGTGCGGAAGCCAATGCGCGGGTCGGCGTCCGTCCAGCGATATGTATCGATGGTGAAGCGCACGTTGGGGGTCAGCTCGGAGAGCAGATTGCGCACGCCAGCTTTGAGATACAAGTCGTAGTCTGCGTCCTCGCCAACCAGCCAACGCGCCCAAAGACCATCTATTGGTGCCACCGGTGCATCGAGATGATCAGCGAGGCGGACTTTGCTGAATGGCGTCACGCGCACATGTCGAATAGCATAGGCGATGTCTACAGGTAGATGAGGGAACAGGGCGCGCAAAGCAACCTCAAGCACAAGGATTGTTAAGAGAAAGCTGAAACTCGCCACAGTTAAGCGAAAAGCGATGCTGCGAAGTCTTCTTGATCGACTCAAAACTTAGCCTCCAGATGGCACTAGAGCATTCATTCGAAGGAAGGCGGCCACCGCCTGCGCCAGGAAGCGGTTGCCTGCTGTGTTAAAATGCTTATCATCAGGGTAGATCAGCGCGGTTTCGTAGGCGTGTTTGCGCAGTGCCTCGTAGGCATCATAGCAGATGAGCTGCGCCTCAGCGCAGAAAGCGCGCATCTCGGCGCGCGCCTCATCCAGGCGCAACAAGCCGCTGCGTGGATTGCCTGAGACACGCTGCTCAAAAATCTCACGGTAGAGCTCTTCAGCCGTCGGCAGGATGATCAGGACGAACGTCCCGCCCTGCCGCTGAACAGCTGCAGCCGTCTTGCGGATAGCCGCCAAGCCCAGCGCCTGCCCTTGCATGTAGACCGTCTTATCCCAGCCTTTCAGCCACTCTGAGGCGAGGTTGAGCGTGATGCCGCGCTCAGTCACGATGTTCAGATCGGTGGTCTGCGGCATTTGATCAGCGCGACTCAGACGTTCTAGCAGGCGCGATAGCAGCGCATACGTGGCTGAATGATTATCCAACCAGGTGCCGAGCCCTTCCTGCGGGCGCTCTAGTGTATCGCGATAGTCCTCAAAGTGATCGTTAAGCAGGAACTGCCACAATACCAGCTTCGGCGCAAAAGCTTGCGCGAAATCGTTGTAGACGCGGGCGCGGCTCAAACTACCAGTGCCAGGCACGCCCAAATTAGCGATCGATACCGCTAGCTCCTGTGAGAGCAAGGTGACCCAACACGCCTCGATCGGCACCCAGCAGAAGGTCATCGAATCGCCCAGCGCAACAGCATCGAGCTGCCCACTAGGCGGCGGCGTGCGGAAAGCTATCTCTGAAGGTGGCCAGGCGTAGGTCGTCAGATTGAACTGCACGCTCTTCGAGAGCTGGACAGGCAGATCATTCACAGGTTTAATGCGCCTACCATAGCGCTGATCATACGTCAGCCAGGCAGCAAAGGGATCGCGGGCTGATTCGGGTGTGTTAGGCAGATCTACCAGGCGTGTCTCGGCGAATGGGCTCAGGCGGACATGCCGAATCGCGTAGGGCAGGTTGCCAGGTAGCACACCGTAAAGCAGACGCAAAGCAATTTCCAGTGAGAGCAAGGTCAGCAATACGACGGTGAAGGCAATCAGTACTCGGCTGACTAGGCGGCGTATGAGGTTTGCGGATGTAGCCATGATATGATTCTCAACACCTTTGGCGGGTTGATCAGCGCTGCAGCCGAGTTGAGCCTTGAAGACTGAGCCGACCTTCTGTATTATTGTGCAAGGCTAGTTCCGTTTGTCAATAGTAGCGCATCTGCGTGCCGTGTAGAGGGCGCGACTGCGCTTGGAAGGCACCCATGAAAGTCATTCTAACTGAGTACATCTACAAGCACGGCGTGGCAGGCGATGTGGTGGAAGTGGCAGATGGCTTCGCCCGTAACTGGCTGATCCCGCGCAAGCTAGCAGTCCCTGCCACCAAAGAAAACCTGGCCAAGCTAGAAGCACTGCGCCAACAGGCCGAGACCAATCGCAGCCAGATCAACGAGCGCATCCGTGAGGCAGCTGCAAAGATAGATGGGCTGGAGATCGTCTTCGGCATGAAGGCAGGCAGCAACAACAAGCTCTACGGCTCGATCACCAGCCAGATGATCAAGGATGCAATCCTAAAGCAGACAGGCGTGGATATCAACCGCCGGCGCATCAGCGAACGGCCGATTCGCGAGCTCGGTCGCTACGAAGTGCCGGTCCGCATGGGCGAAATCTCACCTGTTGTGAACGTGATCGTGGTGCGCGAAGAGGAGCTGCCCAGCTTCCTAGCTGCCCGCGAAGCCGAGCGCGCCGCCCAACAGGCACAAGCTACACCAGAAGTTGAGCAGTGATCGGCTTTGGCGAAGGTTGCTGAGCTGCAAGCACTGGGCAGTGAGCTGCGCGCCGCTCGCGAGCAACGCGATCTGAGCCTCGCCGACGTCGAACGCACTATTAAAGTCCGCGCGAAGTTTCTGGAGGCGCTTGAGCGAGGTGATGCTGCAGCATTGCCCTCGCCAGTTCAGGCGCGGGGCTTCTTGCGCAGCTACGCGCGCTTTCTGCAGCTGGATGGTGACGAATACGTGGCGCGCTGGGAAGAGGCGCTCAGCGGTGGGCGCCGTCGTGTGCGCCGTGCGCCACAAGCGGTCAGCAATCCGCGCCGTACCTCACAGATCGCGCCTGTCTACAGCCTCCCCACAGAGCCAGTGCCGCACCGCCGTTTGCTGGGCGTTGTCATCGTCCTGCTCATGCTGGGCAGCATTACTTCAGCGGTCATCATCGGTGCAGGTTTGGCAAGCTCTGCAGAGCGGAACGGCGGCATGCTCAGTGCAGTTCTGAGCCCGATCCCCACCGAGCTGCCTCCTGAGCCAACCTTAACTTCCACACCTTTCACACCACCCAGCCCAACGCCGTTGCCTAACCCTAATGCTGCTGCCAGCAGCGAGAGCGCCATTCAGATCACCATCACAGCGCGCACGTGGCTACGCGTCACCGTAGACGACGTGGTTGTCTACGAGGGCATGCCTGGGCCGCAGACCGTCTTGCAATATCGCGGCGTGCGCTTCGGGCTGCGGGCAGGCAACGCTGCTGGCGTGCGCGTCACCCTAAATGGAGCTGACCTGGGCACGCTAGGCGCGCGCGGGCAGATCGTCAAGCGCGTTTTCCCATAGCAAGGCTAGGCCTGGATCACGATTAGGTCGGTTTGCGGTGCGCCGAGCCACTCTATCCCGCTTTCGGTCACCAGCACGTCTTCCTCAAGGCTGACCAAGCCGTAATTCGGCACATGAACACCCAGCTCCAGCGTGAAGCAGTTGCCCACTTCGACGATGCCATACGGCGTATTGCCGTAGCGCTCCCAGCGCGGCCCGAGCAGCGTAGCGCCGTCGTGTACCGTCCGACCGATACCATGCCCGACAGCGTGCTGATATTCAGGATAGCCGCGCTCGACAATAGTGCGACGTGCCGCCTCATCCACAGTCCAGCCTTCCACGCCTGGCTTGAGCGCTGCTGCCGCCGCTTCAATGGCAGCCCGCACAGAATCGAAGGCGTGGCGCACCGGTGCAGGAATTTCGCCCTCGCCGCTTGGCTGCACATACCACACGCGCTGCATATCCGAGATGTATTCATCCAAGACGATACCCAAGTCGATGCGAACCAACTTGCCCGCCTCAACGGCGTACTGATCAGATGGCGAAACGTGCCCAACGGGCGACTCAGCACCGCAAGTGACCGTCGGGCAGTGCCCGGCATCCCACGCAGGAGTCACGCCATGTCTTCGCATCTCGGCGTGGATGAAATCGGCGATTTGGCGCTCAGTCATGCCGACTTTGAGTGTAGCAGTCACCCGATTAATGATCTGCTCGGTCAGGCGCACTGCCGCACGGATGCGCGCCACCTCAGTCGGTGTTTTGCGCCCACGCAGCCGATTCAGGATGCGCTCAGCCGAGATCAGCTCATACGGCTTGCCCTGCAGGTAGCGCTGCAGAGTCAGGTACATGCCGTGAGAAAGCCCATCAGCTGCTGTGTCGCTTTCGGAGTAGTTCAAGGCGATCTGGCGTGGCGCCAGCCGCTCTAAGATGCTCAACAATGCCGGCTGAATGCTCTGATCGTAGCTGATCACCTCATCCCAACAGCCCATGCGCTTGAAGTTCTCGGCCTCGTAGCGCCCGACGATCACCACACGCTCACCTGTCTGCGTCACGATCAGGGCTGTGTGCCAGGTCACGTTACTATCCGAGATCAGGCGCAAGGCTGGATCGGCGTTGTGCTCAGTCTCACGCACGAAAGTGAGCCAGCAGTCTAGATCTTGCTCACGCAAAATCTGCACGGCTTGCGCGAGTTTTTCGCGTTGAATAGCTGCATCACGCATTCAAACATACACCCCATTTAAGATGGATCATCGGCAAGTTTCACCCGCTTCGCCCTGAAAGTCAAGTCACTCAGCGCGTTCGGCGCAGTTTGGCGGCTAGCTGCTGCGTGCGCTTATCCAACCTGGCTCTGCCCATCTGCTGCAGCAAGGCCCGCTCAAGCCGCTCAAGGACTCGCAAGCCCTGTGCGGCCTGTCTTTGCGAGGCATAGAGACTCATCAGCTGGTGCGCCCAATCCTCGCGGTAAGGCTGCATAGATACAGCCCGTTCGTAGGCATTGATGGCGCGAATGTGGCGCTCAGCGCGCTCGTAGAGCTTGCCGAGCATACCGAATGCCTCTGCCATTTGGTTGCGCAGGGCCGCCCGACGGCTAATAACCCAGTTTCCGTTTAAGCTGCGCAGAAAATCGCTGCGGTAGAGTTTAAGGGCGTTTTCTAGGAGGGCGATGGCTTCATCTATCTCAGCAATCTCGCTCTGCTGGATTTGATCGAGGATTATGGCCGAGTCGTAGTGTAGGTCGATGTCGGGCGCGATGCGATAGTAGCCATTCTGATAGACCGTCAGGTTGAAGCCTAAAATCTCGTGGATTTTGCGCTTGGTCACGTGGAAGACGTTGGTGGCTTCGCGATTGTTCAGCTCTGCCCAGAAGCTCTGGAAGATCTCATCGCGGGTGACCATACCGCGATCGACTAGGAAGTGGAACAAAGCGCGTGGCAAGTAGCCTTCCCAGCCCGTCACTTCAACGCCGTTCACCAGCACGCGCCCGTCAGCGTGGGCGTAGACTTCCAGCAGCTTGCTGTTGCTAGGGGTAGTTCGGTAGTCAAAGAGCATGGCTAGCTCTGAGAGCGGATAGCACGCCACAAAGGATTTGTCGGGCAGCTGCGCGATCAGTTCACTCGGCCATCGGCGCCCGATCAGGATGAGCTTGCTGTGCTGCGGCAAGCGCTGAGCCAGTGCAGCCAAGAATGCGCTGCACGATTCCTGCTCCAGGTTATCGATCTCGTCGAGGATGAGCAGATAGGGACGCTCTAAGAGGCAGCAGAGCCGCTCAGCAGCCGTCTCAGGGCTAGGCTCAGGCAGCTCCCGCAAATCTAGAGCGGCTTGCTCACAGAGAGCCCCCACCAAGAGCTGCCACAGCTGCGGCCAGGTTGTGGCAGGCAGCTGCGTCGCCGCATAGACCGGCGTGAACGCCTCATCCGCCAGCAGACCTGGCAAGAGCTTGCGTTGATTGCGATAATTAGGGTGTAAGACGATGACAGGCTCCGACAACTTAGATACTTGCACAGACAACACAGAGGCTAACAAGGCCAAAAACTCCGAAACATCCTGCGTTGTGATGGACAAATGTACTATCTGCAGAGTTGACTAATAAGTCTATTGAATATTAAGTCCCAGTATAACACAGGTCCATTTGCCTAGCAACACATCTCTCACAGCAGGCTGTAAAAACTTGAAAGAGCGTATCCAAGTGCCATGCGCGCAGCGGCCAAGTTGACCATAGCCAAATAGCGTGATGTGGCGTATACTTGTGCCAGGCTAGCACGGAGGTGACGCGATGAAGGTTAGACCATCGGTGCGGAAGATGTGCGCCAAGTGCCGTTTTGTGCGGCGGCGCGGCTATCTATACGTGATTTGCCCTGTTGATCCCAAGCATAAACAGCGTCAGGGCTGATCAAGCGCCACTCGAACGGGTCGACAGAAAACGGGCAGCTTGACTGTCCGTTTTTTGTTTCCGCGCCTGTGACACTTGGGCAGTGCCTCCCGATTCAGTGTAAGATTGATGCAGTGTCCACTGAAGGGGCAAACGCGCATGTCTGGCACCACTGCCTTGATCTTCGGTACGCAGCTCCACGCTGAGCAGCCCGCCCTACACGGCGCCGATCGCGTCCTGATGGTGGAGAGCGAGGCGCGCTTGCGCAGCAAGACTTGGCACGCCCAAAAGCTGGTTTTCGTGCTCTCCGCCATGCGCCACTACGCCACTTGGCTGCGCGGGCGCGGTATCCCTGTCGATTACCGCCGTGCGCCTACCTTCCAAGCAGCGCTGCAAGCCCACATCGCTGAATATCGGCCTGAGCGCATTCAATGCCTGCCACCGCACGAGTACGCAGCCGATCGCATCATGCGGCAGCGCGCTGAAGAACTCGCTCGGCAGGGTATCGCACTACATTTTCTAGGCGATGATCCGTCTTTCCTGTGCTCGCGTGAGGCTTTTGCAGAGTGGGCGCGGGGCAGACGTCAGCTGATCCTAGAGAATTTCTATCGCTGGCAGCGCCGACGACTCGGCTACCTGATGGACGGAGAGCAGCCGCTAGGTGGACGCTGGAACTTCGATCAGGACAACCGGCAGGGCGCTGCGACCCTGCCGCCTGCACCGCCTTTGCCGGCTGTGGCGCCTGATGGGCTCACAGCGCGCGTGATCGAAGAGGTTCGCCGCGACTTCCCAAACACTTTCGGGGCGCCTGAGCCCTTCCGCTACCCTGTGACGCATTCCGATGCCCAGGCATGGCTGGATCGCTTCATCACGGAGCGGTTGGCTAACTTCGGCGCGTGGGAAGATGCCATGAACGCTGACGACCCATTCTTGTTTCACAGCGTCCTGGCACTTTTGTTGAATGTCGGCCTGCTAACGCCGCGCCAAGCCGCTGATGCCGCCCAGCGTGCCTTTCAGGGCGGCGGCATTCCCCTGCAGAGCGCTGAGGGCTTCATCAGGCAGATTATCGGCTGGCGCGAGTTCGTCTACGGCGTGTACTGGCTGCACATGCCCGTCTACGCCCAGCAGAATTACTTTGAGCATCACAATCCGGTGCCATCTTTCTTCTGGTCGGGTGCAACGCCGATGCGCTGCCTTGCCGAGACCGTGCGCACCATCCAGCAGCACGCCTACACCCATCACATCCCGCGCCTGATGCTCCTGGTCAACTTCGGCAATCTGGCCGCCCTGGATCCCAGCGCGCTGCAGACAAAATGGCG
>JBDNDQ010000038.1:0-34704 GCA_046719055.1 Aggregatilineales bacterium
AACGCTGTTCAGGCGCAAACTTCACAGGATTTGCGCCCAATCTTCTGCGCGCGGGTCGGTATCATGTGCTAAGGCGTAGCACAAGGCGTGGCAATCGCGCCCGCTGAGCGTTCCAGGTACGAGTGAGTGCTCATCAAGTGGCACAGCGCGCAACAGAGCGATCGAGGCGCATAGCGTGCGCATCTCGATCACCTCGGCTAGACTATATGTCGTGATTAGCAGGGTGCCTGTCGCCTTCAGCCAACGCACTGCGTTCGCCAGCGCCGCTTCCCAGACCTGCGGCGCACGCACAACGTCAGGGTGCGGATCAGGATCGCATCAAAGGTGTGCAGCGCGAAAGCCACAGCCCGCACATCGGCGCAGATCAGGCAGAGCGCTCGGCTGCGATGGGTTCGGCGTGCTGCCTTCAGAGCTAGCCAATCCCAGTCCACACCGCAGACGCGCCTGGCGCCTGCTGCAAAGCAGACGTGTACATCAGAGCAAGTGCCGCAGCCGAGATCGAGCAGCGTTGTAATCGCAGGCAGCTGCGCCAATAAGCTCCGCAGCCGTGCCGACTCATCGGCTGCCACCGAGACGCACCTTCCAGTCGAGGATGAACGGATTGGTCTGGCGCTCGCGCGCGATGGTCGTGGTGCGTCCATGACCACACGCCACTGTGTAGTCCTCTGGAAGGCTGAGCAGCTGCTTGAAGATCGACTGCATCAGCACCTTGTGATCGGCGTAGGGGAAGTCGGTGCGCCCGACGCTGCCCTCAAACAGGCAATCGCCGCTGAAGACGACTGCGCCCTCATGCCAGACGTAGCTGACATGCCCGGGCGTGTGACCAGGCGTCGGGCGCACCTCAAAGCTGAACGGGGCGATGCTCAGCGTCTCGCCGCCGTTTAGCAGGTGATCGGGAGTTGGGGCGGGCTGCTCCTCTTCGCCGATCCACTGCTTGATATGCTCGGGCATTTCGGCAAGCAAGTTAAGATCAGCCGCACCCAAGTAGATCGGCGCTTGCGTGGCTTCCTCCAAGCTGCGTAGGGCGCGTACGTGATCCCAGTGAGCGTGTGTGAGCAGGATCGCGCTCAGCTGCCAGCCCGCGCGGGCCAGCCTCTCCAGGATCAACGGTGCGTTGTCGGGCGCATCGATCAACACAGCTTGTCGGCTCACCTGGTCGCCGATCAGGAAGCAGTTAGTCTGTACCAAGCCGAGTGTCAGCATGTTGACTTGAAAAGACATTTTTACAGCTCTCGCTTTCATGTGGTGGTTGCCTTCGATTGTGGCACAATCCACTTGCTGTGCAAACCGCCGCTGGTAGCCCATCAAGGAAGTAAAGATTGAGTAAAAACCTGTAAAATTTATCGAAAAACCTATTGCAGACGCCTTAGGATGACTTCATAATTGCGGGCGTAAAACTTCCATCCCAAGCTAGGGAGTGTCATAATGAAAGCAATGCGCTTATTTGCCTTGTTTGCTGTCCTCGCTGTGTTGGCTGCGCCTCTCGTGACTGGGCAGGCGTTTAGTGGAACAGCTGTTGTGTCATTAGGCTGCAACGGTGGCAGTGGCCCTACCTCGAGTATTTTTGCTGACCGGGATAACACTGGAATCGGTCGAGAGGCGTACCGTCTCGTTGCTGAAGATGGCGCAGGGAATGTACTCTACTTCTTCGCCGGCCAAGTTCCACTCGGCGGACCATATAACGTAACCTCTTTCTCGTGGAGTGTTGCCCCACAGCTCAACCCAATCACCTTTTACATAATTAGCGAGGCAGGCAACGGCTTTCAGGAGCAGGTATTCGCTGTGATTACGGGCGAGTGCCCAGGTCTGCCTTTCAAATTCAGTGGGCCGGGCTTGCCAAGCGATAAGAATCTAGTATTGTTCCTGAGCGATGTGTCGATCCTCTCGGCACCCAACGGCACGGCAACTGGCTTGGCGATCAAGACCTGCCAAACTGCCTTCGTCATCGGTGAGAGAGACGGCTTTGCGCGCCTGTTTGTGATGGGCGGCTGGGTACCCGTTTCAAGCTACGTGGATGTGCCAGAGGAATACGGGCAGCCGGGCTTCCCCGTCTTGCCCCAGTGTGTCGGCCGGTAGGCAGCAATCTGGTCGCACCAACGCCGCTCAGCCTTGAGCGGCGTTTTCATTCATAAGGCGATGTGCTAGCGCAAGCGCCTCTTCTGCCGTGCTAATCTCGCCGGTCGCCTGCGCCTCAGCAATCCGAGCCAACAGACGCCCGACAAGCTTACCCGGCTGCAAGTTCAGCGCTTCCATCAGCGCTTTGCCACCGATGAGGGGTGGCGGCGCTACAAGTTCTGCGTGGCGGTTGAAGTAGGCGTCCAGCAGTCCCCGCACAATTTGCAAATGCCCTAGCCACTCCTGGACCTGCAGATGCGTCCCGACGATGCCCAAATAATCGGCAAGTGTGAGCAGGCACACGTCCACACCGACCTGCTCTGTAGCTTTCCAGAAGCGGTAGATAGCGCGCCGCGAGAGGCTTCCGGCGATGCGCAACTGCATCGGGCGCATGTGATGGCGCACGCAACGGACTAGCCGCGTCGACTCCTCGTTGCTCAAGCGCAGCGCTTCAGCACGTGCCTCTGCCAGCTCAGCACCAACTAACTCGTGCCCGTAGAAATGAACTCGCCCGTCCTGATCGACGCTGCGGGTCGTCGGCTTGCCACAATCGTGCAGCAGGGCCGCCAAGACGAGTAGCGCGCCGACATTGCGCTTATCGGGCAGCGGCGCCTCGAGGTGAGCTTGCAGCTGTGGGCGGAAGGCATCCAACAGGTAGACGATCAAGCCGAGCGCGCTGTCGGCGGCACTTTCATCGGTGCGCTGCGGGCTGATCGTCATGATCACGTCGTGCATACGCTCGACCGTGTTGAGTGTGTGCTCCCAGACGTCGTAGACGTGCGGCGCTGACTGCGCAACGCCGCGCATCGCCTCGACCTCTGGCACGATCAGGCGCAACAGGCCTAGCGAGTCGAGTGTGCGCAGCGCAGCTTGTGGCTTGGCGCCGCCCAGCATGGTCATAAACTCATCGCGCACGCGCTCAGGTGAACAATGCACAATCTCAGGGCCGTACATCCGCAGATCGGCGCGCGTCTCGCGCTCGATCAGCAGTTTGAACTGGATGCTCTGGCGGATGGCGCGCAAGGCGCGGATCGGGTCATCGCGGATTGAGTCAGGCGTGCAGCGCCGCAAGCGCTTATCGAACAAGTCTTGAACGCCGTCGAGCGGATCGATCAGGTTTTGCAAATCGCCGCGCAACGGCGCTGCAATGGCGTTGACCGTGAAATCGCGCCCATGCAGGTCTGTTTCAAGGGACTCGCCGCGAAAACGCGCTACATCCACACTGTAGCGCACTCCCTCGTAGCTCACAATTGCCCGCCCAACACCTCGCTCAGGATCCAGCGGATAATAAGCGCCCTGGAAAGCGTCGGCAATTCGCTTAGCAAGCTGGCGGCCGTCCTTAGGCGTAGCTAGGTCGAGGTCGTGGCTAGGGCGGCGCAAAAGTGCATCGCGCACAGCGCCACCGACTAGATACACCTCACTTTCGCCGATGAGCGGCAGCAGGGCGCTCACCAGCGGGGGATACTCGAGCAGAAACGGCGCAGATCTCTCAGTCGGCGGCATGGTCGGGCTTCACAGCGGCGATGAACGGCAAGTTGCGATAGAGCTCGTCCAGATCGAGGCCATAGCCGAAGACGAACTTGTCGGGAATCTCGAAGCCCACGTAGTCGACGGGAATATCAGCCAGACGGCGGCTGGGCTTGCTGAGCAGCGTGCAGATGCGCAAACTGGCAGGGTTGCGCGCCAGGAGCAGCCGTCGTAGGTAGGCGAGCGTTGTGCCAGTATCGATGATATCCTCTACGATCAGCAAATTCCGCCCTTCAACATTCTGCTTCAAGTCAAAGTCGATGCGCACCACGCCGCTCGAGTCGCGTGCGCCGCTGCCGTAGCTAGAGATCGCCATGAAATCTATGGCGTGCGGCACGTGAATATGGCGCATCAAGTCGGTCAGGAACATCACGCCGCCTTTTAGCACACAGATGAGCAGTAAGTCCGTTGCATGGCTGTAATCGGCGTTGATCTGCGCGCCGAGCGCTTCGATACGCGCCTGGAGCGTCTCTTCGTCAATCAGAATCTCCTCGATGAATGGCAGGTAGCTGCGCATAGCTTATTGACTCTCTTGATTGCCAGCGGCCGCTTGTGCTGTGCTATCGGCAGGCTCAGATGGCGGGCACAATCGCCGTAGATACTCCCAAGTGTAGATGCCGGTGTGATGGTTATCGTCCCAGAAGGGCTGCAGCGCATAGTTGCCAACCAGCTCAATGCGCATGATGCCATAAGAGCGGGCAGGCTTCAGGACCAGAATGTGATCGGGATCGGTCTGGCGCCCCATGTTGTGATGCCCGCCGCGACACTCCACGCATGGGCAGGCCTCACGTAGGTGGCTGAGCGGATAGCGACACACCGCCCCATCTGCCCACTGGATAATCAAGACAGCGTTTGGCTTGTCCAGCGTAATCCCTAGCGGACGCGGCATTGGCATAGTTGAGACATCCTGCTCTCACGGCGCGAGGACGATCACGTTATCGAAGGCGACGCGGAAGCCTGTCGCGCCTTGCCCAGCGACCGCGCCTAAGGCAATTTTACCCGTTTTGAGAGCAGAGTCGATCAGCACATCGGCTGTTTGGCGATTGTTGCTCAGGCACTGCGCGCTGCGCAGCCCGTTCCACGTCGAGCGCCGATCAGCCCCCTTTGGGCACAACAACACAGGCTGGTCGTTGAGGAAAAAGCGCAGCTGATCGCCCTGTGCAACGACGCGCAACCGATTGAAGGCACCTGGCCCGCTCAGAGCTTGCGGCGCGATCTGCCATTCGCTCAGCACGTCTAGCGTCCCGCTCTGCCGCCGCTCTGCGCGATAGGCGCCATCGCCGCGCAGCTTGAAGGCGTAGAAATTGTCTACATCCTGGTAGCGGAACATTAGGCTGATCTCAGCTGCCTCGATCACGTCTGGTTCGCCATCTTGCCAGCCTGCCAGTACCTCGACATCTACATCGGCGAAGGGATAGTCTAAATCGCTGAAGACGCCGCCTGGCGAGCCGATGCTCAAATACAGGATACCATCAGCGATCATGGCGCTATCCTGACCGGCGTACTGCGCCCATTGGGCGTTGAATGAATCGTCTGCATCTGTGTCGGGATCGTCGTCGAAGGTGCTGACGTAGAGCAGCGTGCCACTGGGCGCCTTGATCGGCTGATCGGCGTTGATCAGGGCAAGTAGGACTAAGTTCAGCGCACTGAGAAAGGCGAGTGCGCTGATCAGCGTAAGCATTAGAGCGCGCCAAGGACGAAAGTGTGCAGGGCGCGGCAGAGTTCGGTCGAGCATGTTGGAGATTCTACCACAAACACGTCGAGCAGGTATAATGCACGCCATGATCTACCCAACAGCGAGGCTCACCAACGCATGACGCTCATCCTGATCGGGGGCATGGCGCTCTGTGCGCTGGTTGCGCCATTCTTTGGCGCCCTGCGACTCGTACTGCTCTTGTTCGCCAGCCTGATCTTCCTCATCCTGCTGCAATGGGATGCCTCGCCCACGCTGTGGCTGCCAATTGCATCGGTCGGGCTGACAGTCGGCGTCTGGTGGTTGACACATCACGATTCGCTGCCGCGACGGCGCATGGCGCTCATGGCGATGTTATCCATCATCGGCATCTTTGCCGTCCTGAAGTTGCCTATTCTGCAATCGGCAGGCGGCAATGCCCTCAACATCGGCCAGACCGTCGCATGGGTCGGCTTTTCGTATCTCGCCTTTCGGTTGCTACATGTCCTGCTCGATTTTCGCAGCGGCCGATTGAAACAGCTGCCCTTGCCGCACTTTGTGCTGTATGCGCTATTCTTCCCTGCTATCGCTGCCGGCCCGATCGCGCGGGTCGAGCAATTTGCACAGGCGCTCGCCGCGCCGCTCAGCGCTGAACGCTTCAAGCAAGGCGCCTTGCGCCTGATGCGCGGCCTGTTCAAAAAATTCGTCCTGGCGGACTCGCTGGCGCTGGTAGCGCTCTCGCCGCAGCTTGTGAACGACGCACAGACGGGCACGCCGGTCGGCACGCTGATGCTCTGGTTGATGCTCTACGCCTATGCCTTTCGGCTGTTCTGGGATTTCAGCGGCTACACGGATATTGCGATTGGCGTTGGCCTTTGGGCAGGGATCAAGCTGCCCGAGAACTTCGATGCGCCGTACCTCAAGCGCAACCTGCAAGCATTTTGGAATAGCTGGCACATCACACTTTCGACCTGGTTCCGCCTCTATTTTTTCACGCCCGTCAGCCGCGCGCTCTTGCGCACCTCGCTTAAGGCATGGCGGGAGGGTGTCGTGTTGATGGCACAGCTAGGCACAATGGTCTTGATCGGTTTGTGGCACGGCGCAACGCTCAATTTCGTGCTGTGGGGTTTATGGCACGGCGTTGGATTATGGTTGTTCAGGCAGTGGTCGGCGCGGGCGGCGGGCTGGGATGCTTTCGTGCAAGTGCGCCCAGCCCTAGCGCGCATGATCGGCGCTCTGAGTGTTCTGACGACCTTTCACTATGTGGCGTTGGGCTGGATTTTCTTCGCTCTGCCAGACCTTACGCTGATCGCAAAAATGTTTGGAGGCTTGATCGGCCGATGAGCGACTCAACCCAGTTATGGCGTGCCTCGATCAAGGCGGCTGTGCTGTTCATCCTGTTCAACGCAGTCTGGTACGTCGCACAACCGCTAGACTGGCTCAATCGAGTGAGCGTTTACGGCATCCTTTTCCCACCCCGAGAGCGCTTCCCCTTTGCCGAGTTCCCCGAAGCTTCCTACGCTGTCACCGTCAACAGCCTTGAGCAGCTGTTTGCCTCGCACGCTATTGCGCGCCCTAAAGGGGCAGATGAATTCCGTGTGGCGATGTTGGGGGACTCAGCGATCTGGGGCTACTTGCTGCGCGCCGATCAGACGCAGGCAGCATGTATCAATGCGCTCGACCTGCGCATCAAGGATGGGCGCCGTGTGCGCGCGTACAATCTTGGCTACCCCACGCTGACTGTCATCAAGGATTTCTTGATCTTGCGCCGCGCCCTAGCTCACTCACCCGACCTGATCATCTGGCCGACCTCGCTCGCCTCGCTCTACCCGTCCGACCAGCTGGATTTCCCGCTGATCTTGGCCCACCGCGAGGAAGTCTCAGCGCTGCAGGCGCAGCACGCCTTCAAACTCGATCAGCATCCATTGCCACCGCGCTCTTGGCAGGAACGCACCTTCTTCGGGCAGCGGCGCGCCATCGCCGATTGGCTGCGCCATCAACTCTATGCGCCCGCTTGGGCAAGCACACGACTCGATCACGTCTTGCCGCGCTTTGTAGCGCCGCATCCCGTGAATTTGCTGCCCGACGACAACATCCTCTCAGTTAACGTGTTGAATCTTCGCCAAGCAGGGCGGATCGCCCCCGAAGATCTGAACTTCGATGTGCTAAAAGCAGGCGTGGAGCTCGCTGAGGCACAGGGCGTGCCCACCGTCCTGATCAACGAGCCGATCTACCGCAACGAAGAACATCCGCTGCGCTATAACACCTACTATCCGCGCTGGGCCTACGATGACTATCGCGCTGCCTTTCAGCAAGTCGCTGCGCGCCAGAACTGGCGCTATTTCGATCTGTGGGATGCTGTGCCCGTCGACCAGTTCACCGACACCGACTTCCACCTGACCGCTGCCGCCAATTGTGCCTACGCCGAGCTGCTTATTAAGACTGTCCTGGATGGGCAGCTGCCTTGAATCTACCGCTTGCCTCGCTCATCGACCTGTGCTACACTCAGAACAAACGTTCTTTTGACAGGTTTAGCGCAGCTGCCTTATCATTCAATCCGTTTGTGAAGACAAGCACGTGAGAAAACACCCGTGACAACACCTACTATCGGCTCGGTCAGAGCTGTGAATATCGATGAGCAGATGCGCGAGGCCTACCTCGACTACGCCATGAGCGTGATTGTCGCCCGCGCCCTGCCCGATGCCCGCGATGGCTTGAAGCCTGTACAGCGGCGCATCCTCCATGTGATGCACGAGATGGGCTTGCGCCCAGATGCGCCCTACAAAAAGAGTGCGCGTATCGTTGGCGAGGTGCTGGGCAAGTTTCACCCGCACGGCGATCAAGCCATCTACGAGGCGATGGCGCGCCTGGCTCAAGATTTTTCCGTGCGCTATGAGCTGGTAGACGGACAGGGTAACTTCGGCAGCATTGATGGTGACTCGCCAGCTGCCATGCGCTACACAGAGGCACGCCTGACGCCCATTGGTATGGAGCTGCTGACTGATATCGACCGCGAGACGGTTGACTTTGTCGACAATTTCGACGGCTCTCTGCAGGAGCCAGCTGTGCTGCCTGCTGCCATTCCGAACTTGCTGGTCAACGGCTCCAGCGGCATTGCCGTCGGCATGAGCACCAATGTGCCGCCACACAATCTGGCCGAGGTATGCGATGCATTGATCTACATGCTCGCCAACTGGGAGCGCCTTGACGAAGTAGATGTGCACGACTTGATGCGCTTCATTAAGGGCCCAGATTTCCCAACAGGTGGGCTGCTCTTTCGCGGTGGCGATGGCAAAAATGCCACTGAATATGAGGATATGCTGGTCGCTGCTTATGCCACCGGGCGCGGCAAACTGACTCTGCGCGCCAAAGTCCACATCGAGAGTCTAGAGCGCGGCAAGACGCGCATCATCGTCAGCGAGGTTCCCTACCAAATCAACAAAAATAGCCTACTGGAGCGCATCGCCGATCTGGTGCGCGATGGTAAGATCGACGGCATCAGCGATTTGCGGGACGAGTCCGATCGGCAGGGCTTGCGCGTGGTGATCGAGTGCAAAAGCAACGCCGATCCAGCCGATGTGCTGAAAGATTTGTTCAAATACACACCGCTGCAGAGCACTTTCGGCGTGATCATGCTGGCGTTGGTGGATGGCGAGCCGCGCACGCTCACACTCAAGCAGGCGCTGCGCGTCTACCTCGACCATCGGCTAGAGGTGGTGCGCCGCCGCTCTCAGCACGATTTAGCGCGCGCCCGCGCCCGTGCGCACATTCTGGAGGGACTGCTGACTGCACTCCACTTCTTAGATCGTGTCATCAGCGTCATCCGCGAGAGTGAGAACGGCGATGAAGCGCGCGGCGCGCTGATGTATCAATTGGGGCTCTCAGAGGTGCAGGCTGGCGCCATCCTTGACCTGCAGTTGCGCCGCCTTGCCGCGCTGGAGCAAGAAAAAATCCAGACGGAGTACCGCGAAAAGCAAGCGCAGATTGCCTACCTCGAGCAGCTCTTGGCGAATCCGCATCTGATGCGCAAGGTCATTGCCGATGAGCTGCGCGACATCAAAAAGCGCTACGCCGATCCGCGCCGCACCACGATTCTGAGCGGCCCAGCCGCCGATGTGCGCCTCGAGAGCTTGCTAGCATACTCAGAGAGCACATGGATCGCCCTGACGCACGGCGGCAAGATCAGCCGCACCTATCAGGATGCGCCGCCCAAGATCACCGCTCAAACTGAAGACCCACCGCGCTTCCTCTTGCGCAGTAACACGGCCGATATCTTGTATCTGTTCACCTCTGAGGGGCGCGCCGCCACGATTCCCGTCCAGAACCTGCCGCTGACCGACGAGCCAAGTGAGGGTGGTGATGTGATCTCGATGTGCGATCTGCGCGAGAGTGGTCAGGTGATTGGCGCACTCAGCCTCCTGCCGAACTTCAAGGAGGGTTACCTATTCCTAGCGACCGAAAGCGGCGATGTGAAGCGCGTGCGCATCGCTGACCTGCCTGCCCTTTCGGCGCGTGCCGTCCCGATCATGAATTTAGGTGAGGATCGGCTGATCGGGGCGCATTTCTCGCGCGAGGAAGATGAGGCGATCCTAGTCACAGCACAGGCGCAAGCCATCCGCTTCAGGCTCTCAGAGGTGCGCCCGATGGGCTTGACAGCCGGCGGTGTGCGCGGAATTCGCCTGAATGAGGGCGATCGCGTGGTGAGCGCGCAGATTGTCCGCTCTGAGGGCGCACTGTGGACAGTGACTGAAGGGGGGGCGGCTAAAAGCTCGCCGATGGCAGAATATCCTGTACAGGGGCGTGGTGGGGCAGGTGCGCCGACCATGCGCCTGATGCCGGGCGATCGCATTGCAGCTGCCATCATCGGCACACCAATAGACTTGGTGATTGTGCTGACAGCACAAGGGCGCTTCCGTGTGGTGAAATTCCGCGATGCGCCGCACGGCAGGCGCGATTTGAAAGGCGATCTGATCGGTATCCGCATGCAGCGCGGTGATAGAGTCTATGCTGTGATGCAGATCGTGCAGCGTCCGGAGTCACTACCCCTGGAGAGTCCGAATGGAGCGAGCAAGCCGACGCCCTAGAGCGGCTTTTTGGCAGGCATACCAGGCTTGCGCGGATACGCGCGCGGTGTGGGCGAGATTTTCTCGATAAGCACGAGGTAATGTCGCTCAGGGACGTCGGGCAGTTGGATAGGCACAATCTGCGAGACGCGCCCCCCTAGAATGCGCAGTGCGCTAGCTGCCTCGCCTGCTTCACGTTCGGCGCTTTCTCCCTTCATCGCCACACACAGACCGCCTATCCGCGCCAATGGGAGCAGATACTCAGCCAGGATCGGCATGCGTGCCACAGCGCGCGCCACTACAAAATCATAGCTTTCGCGCTGATCGGGCATCTGGCCTGCCTCTTCAGCGCGGGCGTTCAGAAATTCTACCTTCGTGAGCTGCAGCACGCTCACCAAGTGCTGCAAAAAGGCGATTTTCTTGCCTGTCGCCTCTAGAAGGGTCAGCTGCAGGTCGGGCCGGACGATTTTGAGCGGTACGCCAGGGAAGCCACCTCCTGTGCCAACGTCGATCAAGCGGGCGCCATTTGGGATGTCTAGCGCACTCAGCAGCGAAAGCGAATCGAGGAAATGGCGTATTTCAATCGCCTCGATGCCTGTGATCGCCGTCAGATTAGCGCGCGCCTTGTTCCATGCCTCTAGCTCAGCGGCATATTGCGTGAAGTGAGCTTGTTGCGCCTCAGAGAGCTTCAGGCCGAACAGACACTGTGCATGCTTTGCCAAACGCTCAGACACAGCTACAAGCAGCTCCGTGCGGCGGCACTCAGCACTTTGGCAACCAGCGGCGCGCTGCAGAAGGTCTCGCGCAGCTGCAAGTCACCAATGCTCTTGGCAATTTGATTGAGGATATCGGCAGCAATGCTGTAGTGCATGGCAGCTGTGTCGGGCTGAGTTTGGCTGAAGGCATCGGCTAGGGCAGCATGTGTGCGCCAAATCAGCGAACGATCGGAGGTCGCTTGCGATTCGACAAAGGCCTCGTGGAAGAACTCTTGCGCTTTAGTCAGGTCGCCTGCTGCAAGGGCGCAGTAGCCGAGCACTAGCTCAGCGCGCAGCAAGTGGCGCTTTGCATCGCGCGCCTGCGCCAATGTGAGCAGTTCGAGAGCAGTCGGCTCGGCCTTTTGCCAGTCTTCGATCTGCCAGTAGGCTTCTGCAAGGCTAGCTAGCGCTTGCAGTAAGTTATCCATCTCACCATTCTCTCTGGCGATCTGGACGGCACGTTGCAGATGTGCTAGTCCCTCTTCAATACGTCCGACCGCCACCAGGTCAACGCCCAAGTTGCGCGCCAGATCGCTGGTCAACTTGCCTTCCAGCAGATCGCTGGCGCGCTGATGGTAGAAAAGCGCCGTGCGCATGGCGTAGAGGCTCTGATAGGCTTCGCCGGTGTTGCTGCAGATGACGCTCAGACCGAAGCGCTCGTCCAGCGTCTCGTAGAGTTGGATAGCGCGCAGCCAGTGCACGATGGCTTGGTAGTAATCACCCAAATAGGTGTAGCTGATGCCGAGCGTGTTGAGTGTACGGGCGCGCCCCTCGAGATTGTCGACGCGCTCAAAGATCACCAGCGCTTGCTGTGCCGTCGAGATGGCACGTTCCACCTCGCCAGAGAGCCATAGCACATCGGCACGGAAGCGCAGCACGGTTGCCAAGCCTGCCGCGTAGCCGCATGCCTGAGCAAGACTAGCGCCTTCATCCAAAGCACGGAAGGCTTGTTCGTAGTCACCGCGCCGATAATACATGCGCGCCCAAAGCGCTAAATTTTCCACTTTGCCCTCAGGGCGCTTTGTGGCGCCTGCCCACGCCTCAAGGACTTGTGCCATTTCAGTGAAGTTAGTACGTCGGTCATGGCACTCGGTCATACGTTTATAAGCTTGATCCAGGAGTACCGCCCAACGGGGTTCGTGCTCGAGGTTTTGCTGAGCAAGTTGCAGTGCATCTTGAGCGTATGCTAGCGCCTCAAGGTATTGCGTCGTACGGTAAGCAGCGGTAGCACGCGCTAAGAGAACTTCAGCGCGCCCATAGTCATCAGTTGGTTGTGAAGTTTTTCGTAGCATAGCAAGCTTACTTCAACTTGTATCTAAATGAATTGTGGCTAAAAAAACTTCACACCGCAAGCACTCATCAGAGGAAGTGACTTAGCAAGTTTGACAAATACGTTGCACGCATCTGTGATCGATATGCACGCTGCTCTTTGCAAACTCTATGCTTTATGGTAGCTCTGAGCAGTGCTGCGGTGCACAAAAGCCAGCTGCGAGGCAGGAATAATGCCTTGCCGCGCCTGAAAGAGCGCATAAATGCGAGCACTGCTTACAGGCAGGAACTGAGCAGCAGAGGACTCTATGAAATCCTGAATGCGTGTGTCGGGTGACATGTGCCAGCGCCCCATAATCGCGTATTGCTCGGTGTAAAGCATGAGCGACTCGCTGCGTGGCGAGAGCACAATACCTGAAGGCGGAGCGCTCTCCAGCGCCAGGACTTGAATGGCGCGTTTCAAAATGAGCATCTCAGGCTGTGACATCTGTGCTGCAGGATTGGTAGCATGGACGCCTAACACAACCGCGTTGGTGATAGTCAATGTGGGCTTTTGGTCATCGTTGATGAAGGTGAGGAATGTGCCAAGTACAGGCATTTTGCCACGAATCTGGAAAGCAGACGTCAAAATGGCAACATTGACCTCTACTTGGTCGGGGCCGCGCATTGTGCCAGTCATAAGTTCTCTCCTTTTCTGGAAACTCCGCGCTGCGTGCGCCCATTATAGCGCAACTGCTCACAAGTGAGATACAAGCGAGGCTGCCTGCTCCCAACCCAATTTCGTGTTTGTTCGAACTAGTTGAAAATTTGCCCTTGACGGTGGAGAAGAGTGTGGTAGACTAAGGGCAACCAAGCGCACAAGCGCACAAGAGTGCCCACCAAACACTCACGCACCTTAACAACTGAATAGTGGTAAGAAACAGCCAGTAAACAAGCAGCAAGCTAACACACAGACCCCGTACAGCGCTTCCGCGCTGAGTTGCCCGTGAGGGCACCAATTTACGGAGAGTTTGATCCTGGCTCAGGATGAACGCTGGCGGCGTGCCTAATACATGCAAGTCGAACGGGGATGCAGCAATGTATCCTAGTGGCGACCGGGTGCGTAACACGTAGCTGACCTGCCCTTCAGCGGGGGACAACATGCCGAAAGGCGTGCTAATACCGCATGCACTGAAGGTGACTAGATAGCCTTCAGGAAACTTCAGGGGCTGAAGGAGGGGGCTGCGGCTCATCAGGTTGTTGGTGAGGTAACGGCTCACCAAGCCAACGACGAGTAGGGGGCCTGAGAGGGTGACCCCCCACACTGGAACTGACACACGGTCCAGACTCCTGCGGGAGGCAGCAGTAAGGAATATTGGGCAATGGGCGCAAGCCTGACCCAGCAACGCCGCGTGGAGGACGACGGTCTTCGGATCGTAAACTCCTTTTGAGGGCGACGAGTAAGGACGGTACCCCTTGAATAAGTGACGGCTAACTACGTGCCAGCAGCCGCGGTAATACGTAGGTCACAAGCGTTATCCGGATTTACTGGGCGTAAAGCGTGTGCAGGCTGTTAGGTAAGTGGTGTATCAAAGCGCTCGGCTTAACCGAGCGAGGCTATGCCAGACTGCCTAGCTAGAGGCAGCTAGAGGGACATGGAATTCCGGGTGTAGCGGTGAAATGCGTAGAGATCCGGAGGAACACCAGAGGCGAAGGCGGTGTCCTGGTGCTGACCTGACGCTCAGACACGAAAGCATGGGGAGTGAACGGGATTAGAAACCCCGGTAATCCATGCCGTAAACAATGCAGACTAGGCGTCGGCGGTCTCAACCCCGTCGGTGCCGCAGCTAACGCGTTAAGTCTGCCGCCTGGGGACTACGGTCGCAAGACTAAAACTCAAAGGAATTGACGGGGGCCCGCACAAGCAGCGGAGCGTGTGGTTTAATTCGAGGCTACACGAAGAACCTTACCCGGATTTGACATGCAGCTGCAGCGTCGCGAAAGCGATGCGCCTTCGAGGGTGCTGCACAGGTGCTGCATGGCTGTCGTCAGCTCGTGCCGTGAGGTGTTAGGTTAAGTCCTGTAACGAGCGCAACCCTCAGCTCTAGTTACACGTTGTCTAGAGCGACTGCCAGCGATGAGCTGGAGGAAGGTGGGGATGACGTCAAGTCAGCATGGCCTTTATGTCCGGGGCTACACACACGCTACAATGGTCGGTACAATCGGTCGCTAAGCGGTAACGCGGAGCTAATCCTATCAAAGCCGATCTCAGTTCGGATTGTGGGCTGCAACCCGCCCACATGAAGCTGGAGTTGCTAGTAACCGCCGGTCAGCCATACGGCGGTGAATACGTTCCCGGGCCTTGTACACACCGCCCGTCACGTCATGGGAGCTGGTCACGCCTGAAAACGGTGGGCTAACCGACAGGAGGCAGCCGTCAAGGGCAGGGCTGGTGACTGGGACGAAGTCGTAACAAGGTAGCTGTAGCGGAAGCTGCGGCTGGATCACCTCCTTTCTAAAAGCATGTGCGCCCGCGCAGGTGAACTCTCAGTAACCTCTCGCGTGCGCCAGGCTGGTTGAGCATCCCTAAACGGATGAACTTCTTCGCTGCTCATCTGGCACGTTTCTTGCCACTACTCAGCGGTTAAGGCAGGCGCCTCCTAACGGGGTGCCTTTTTGTTTCCCGCCTAGCCGTTACTATGAATTTTGTGCTATGCTTTAGAGCGTGTCGCTCAGTCGTTGGCGAAGCTCACAATGCTCAATTTGCTTCTTTTCAGCTTGCTCGGTGTAATTTGGGGGTCGTCCTTTCTCCTAATTAAGATCGGCGTGCGCGAGCTGGATGCTTTCTCCCTTGTGGCAGGCCGCATGAGCATCGCGGCGCTTGCCTTCGGGATTGTGCTGCTGGCCAGCCAACAAGTGGTGGCACGCAAGGCAAGCGACCTGCTCAAGCTGGCAGTAGTGGGCGTATTGAATTCATCACTGCCATTTGTCCTGATCGCCTGGAGCGAACAGTGGCTCGACAGTAGCCTTGCTGGCGTGCTGAACGCCACCACACCGCTCTTCAGCTTGATCATTGCGCACTTCGCCCTGACCGACGATCGCATCACAGCCAACAAACTTCTCGGCTTGATTATCGGCTTTTTCGGCGTGATTGTACTGGCGCTGCGCAGCGCCGATCCCACGCACGATAATCCGCTCATTGCGCAGCTGGCGGTGCTAGGTGCAGGGCTGTGTTACGCTTCAGCGGCCGTGTTTGTGCGGCGCTACTTGCGGGGGATCAAGCCTTTGGTGGTGGCAGGTAGCTCTAGCATCTTCGGCGCCCTTACCATCGTGCCGATCACTTTGTTTGTGGTCAATCCGCTGCCGAATTTGAGCGCACTCTCAGCCGATGTGTTGCTCTCGGTAGTTGTGCTCGGCATTGTCAACACTTTTCTTGCCTACTTAGTTTTCTATCACATTCTGGGGGTCTGGGGAGCTTCGCGGGCGACAATGGTGACTTATATCATTCCGCCAATCAGCCTGTTTATCGGCGTGGTCTTCGGCAATGAGCGGCTTGATGCACTGTTGCTGCTCGGCGCAGCGCTGATCATCAGCGGTGTGCTGTTCGCCAACCGCGCTCAGATTCAAGCAGCCCTCAGCCCGCGCCGCCAGGCTGACGTGCCTGTTGGAGACTGATCGAGATGGCGCGCCGCGCAAAACTCACTGTGAACATCACGGCGCAAGCTGCCGACTTGCCTGAAACGTTGAGGTACACTCGCTTCCGCTCGCAGCTCGAGGTCGCCTTCGCGCTCCAGCTGGAGAAACGCAGCATACATTGGTTCTACGAGCCTGAGCGCATATGCCGCTACCTTGTCGACTTCTACCTACCTGAGGCGCGCCTGTGGGTTGAGGTGAAAGGACGGCTCAGCACCCGCGATCATGTTCTATTGCGCGAGGTGGCTGCCCTGCTTGCTGCAGAGCGCAAGCAACACCTACTGATGTACACGGCTCGGCAAGCATACGCGGTCAGTGCCGGCAATTTTAATCCGATGAGCCATGCCGAGTTCTGGCAGCTTGTGCTGAGCAGACGCACCGGTTAGGGCAGCTGCGCCCAGAATGCATCTAGTGCTTCTGCCACCTCAGCCATGCGCTCGAAGTGCGGCAAGCCGCGCGTCGGGGCAATTTGAACAGCCTGCCAGCATGCGTTCTGCCCTAAGACGCTCGGCAATGCATCGAAGCGCGTGAAAGCATCCTGGTCGTAGATCACAAGCGTTGGCACGCGCAGCTGCAAGTAGACCTGCGCCAGAATGTCAGCTGAGAAGAGCTTGCCACTGATGAAATATAGCGGTGCGTAGCGCGCGCCTTGCTGATGCGATGTAGCGTACGCGTAGGCGATTAAGCCCTCATCAGGCTGACCTTCAAAGCTCTGCCTCAAGAAGAAACGAATACTGCTGCGCGTCGCCAGCAGCTCGTAGAGCGCCTGGCTCCATAACGGGAAGCTAAGGAGTCGGTAGAGCCAGTCGGCTAGGCCGCGCTGCTTAGCCTGCTGGACACCATCAGCACGCCGCCCTGCTAGGCCCGTTGGCGAGATGAAGGTGAGTGAGCGCACGCGCTCTGGGATGGCTAGGGCAGCGCGCGCCGCAAACTCGCAGCTGAGCGAGAGCGCAATCAGATCTACAGGCTGGGTGCCTTTGACTTGTGTGCACAGCAGATCAGCGATGGCTTCGCTGAACAGCTGTGGCGTGTAACGGCGATCCGAGCGCTCGGAGAAGCCGAAGCCGGGCAGATCGAATGCATAGATTGGGCGTGTATCCAAATAGTGCTCGAAGATCGGGCGCATTTCGTAGGCAGAAGCAGCGGCGTTGATGCTGTGAATCAGCACAAGAGGCCTTTGATCAGCTGCCCCTTTCGGTAGAGAGCGGTAGTAGCTCAGCACACCCGCCGTATGGCTGACAAATGTGCGCCGCTCGGCATTCAGCGCAGAAGTGAGTGGGTGGCGGCGATTGATAAACAGGCTGCTGTAGACGATCCAGCCGAGTGCTGCCGCAGCAGTAGCGCCCACGCCGCCTAAGAGAATGAACCAGATTGACGAGGCTCTAGAAGTTGGTTGTGCAGTCACTTAGCTGCCTTTCAACTCAGTCTGCTTGCTTAGCTACCGGCAAGGCTACTGTGAACACGCTGCCCTGCCCTCTGCCATTGCTCTCAGCCCAGACTCGTCCATTGTGCGCCTGGATCATCCCGCGTGCGATGGAGAGCCCGATGCCCATGCCATTGTGTCGGCGTGTCATATGGTCTTCGACTTGGAAAAACTCGTCGAAGATTTTATTAAGCAAATCTGGCGGGATGCCCACACCCGTATCAGCTACGCGAATCCACACTTCATGCGGACGGCGCTCTAGGCTGATGCGAATCTCGCCGCCTTGCGGCGTAAACTTGATGGCGTTGTTGAGGATATTTATAAGCGCCATACCGATTTTAGCACGGTCGACGCAGATCAGCGCATCCTGCTCTAGATCGAGCACAAGACGCTGACCCTTCGCCTGAGCCAGCGCCTGTAGTTCGCTGAGTGCCGTGCGGACGGCTTGTGCTGCCGAGACGTTCTCGCAGTGTGTCTCCAGCGTGCCTTGATGCAGAAAGCGCAAGTTTGTCATATCTTCGATGAGGCTACGCAGCTGAAGCGCGCTGTTCAGTACGGCTGAGGCGACTTCGCTCACCTCGCCTTGCGCATCTTCTTTCAGAAAGCTGGCATAGCCCAAGATCACGCTAAGTGGTGTGCGCAACTCGTGCGAGGCAATGGCGATGAAGTCCGTCTTCAGCTTATCAAGCTGATCTAATTCTGCGTACGCCTTGCGCAAGGCTTCCGTCTGGCGTGCGTTTTGAATGGCAACAGCCGCATGGGAAGCCAGGATAGTGGCGTGGTGTGCATCTTCCTGAGTCCACAGGCCTTCGCGTTTGTTCAGCGCTTCCAACACGCCGATCACGTTGCCTTTGATGTGCATCGGCACGCCCAGCAACGAGCGCGTGTGAAAGCCGATACGGATATCCACTGAGCGATAGATACGCTCATCCTGATCGGCATTCTGAATGATGATTGGGCGGTTTTCCCGCGCGATTTGGCCTGCCACGCTACCTTCGACAGGCACCGGCGTACGCATGAGCACTTCGTGATTTTCACCTGGCGTATTGCTTGCCACAAAACGGAGCTCGTTGGTGTTGCCAACATAGAGCAGTAGCGAGGCCGCTTCAGAATTGACAATTTCGCAGGTGGCAGTCAGGATTTCGCTGAGGATCGGCTTCAAGGCTAGAGAGCTGTTCAGTGTTATGCTGATCTCAAGCAAGCGCTGAAAAATCGCGTTCTGGCGCACAAAGTCAGTCAGACGCAGCGTCGGGTCTTCAGACATAAAACCTTCAAGTGTTCTCACTCAGCAGACTCCATCCGTCTAATTATAGCACAAGGTCTAGGCGCTGAAGGTGCTAGCGCACTGTGCTCCAAACACCCATCTTTGACCTGCCACCCAAAATCTGGTAAAATGGGACCACTTTTGAGCCATACTCATCAGCCTTTCCAGCGTTTTTAGGGAAAAGTGGAGGATGTTGTGACCGATCCGCAGCGACAGCAAACCGGACAGGATATCCGTGCCCTTGAAGGCCTAGAGGCGGTGCGCTTGCGTCCGGGTATGTACATTGGCGGCACAGATGTTCATGCGCTGCATCACCTAGTCTATGAGGTAGTGGACAATGCCATTGACGAAGCAATGGCGGGGCGCTGCGACTTCATCCAAGTCACCATTCACGCCGACAGTTCGATCACCGTCTCGGACAATGGCGGTGGCATCCCTGTCGAGAAACATTGGCAAAAAGGTATCTCGACGCTGGAATTGGTCATGACTAGCTTGCACGCCGGCGGCAAGTTCGGTGGCGGCGCGTATAAGGTCTCAGGCGGCCTGCACGGTGTCGGTGTGAAGGCGGTCAACGCCGTCTCTGAGTGGCTGATCGCCGAGGTGCATCGCGATGGCTACATCTGGCAGCAGCGCTATGTGCGAGGCGTGCCGCAAAGTGAAGTTCAAGCCATCGAGCCGCTGCCTGAAGACGCGCCAACTGGCACGCACATCACTTTCTACCCCGATGCGCTCATCTTCGAGGGCGTGCGCCGCGATTTTGACTTCAACTTCAAAACGCTGGCTGATCGCTTCCGCGAGATGGCCTACGTCACGCGCGGCGTAGCCATCCGCCTTGTAGATCAGCGCGAAAAACCGCTGCCGCGCGAGATGACCTTCTACTTTGAGGGCGGCTTGCGCTCGTTTGTGCGCTACCTGAACCGCCACCACGAAGCTATCCACGAGGTGGTCTCTGGCTTGGGCGAGCACAAGTTCACTATGCTCGCTGAAGGGCGCGAGGTCGAGGCGACGATGGAGGTCGAATTCGCCTTTCAGTACACCGACTCGACAAACACAACTGAGCTCGCCTTCGCCAACACCATCAACACGCCCGATGGCGGCACACATCAGACGGGTCTGCGCACTGCCATCACGCGAGTCATCAACACCTATGCGCGCAAGGCCGGCTTCCTCAAAGAGCGAGATACCAACTTCACAGGTCGGCACACGCTGGAAGGGCTGACTGCAGTCGTCAGCGTGCGCCATCCGGCGCCTCAGTTCGAGAGCCAGACCAAGGTCAAGCTGATGAACGCTGAGGTCAGCTCGGCGGTCTCGCTGGTCGTCTCAGAGGCGTTCAACGAGTTCCTAGAAAATAACCCGCGCGAGGCGCGCAAGATCGTCGAGAAATGCCTGAACACGATGCGCATTCAGGATGCGCTCGATAAGCAGCGCGAGCTGCTGCTGGGCGAGCGCAAGAGCTTGCTGGCGAACACCACGCTGCCTGGCAAGCTGGCTGACTGCTCTAATAGGGGCATGTCCACCGAGCTGTTCCTGGTAGAGGGCGAGAGTGCCGGCGGCAGCGCTAAACAAGCCCGCGACCGCCACTTTCAAGCTATTTTGCCCTTGCGCGGCAAGATTCTCAACACTGAGCGCGCCACGCTTAACCGCATCTTGGATAACCAAGAGATCAAGGCGCTAATTGCAGCGCTTGGCACAGGCATCCGCGAGGATTTTAACATCGAGAAGATGCGCTACGGGCGCGTGATCATCCTGACCGACGCAGATGTCGACGGTGCGCACATCCGCACGCTCTTGCTCACTTTTTTCTACCGCTACATGCCTAACCTGATCCGTGAACACCGCCTGTACATTGCCCAGCCCCCACTCTTCCGCTTTGAGTATCGCAAGCAGGTGCGCTACTTCTACCCCGAGCCGAACACCAAGGAAGAGCAGCTCCTGGCGCGCGCGCTAGCTGAATATCCGGAGCCTGACAAGGTCGTAGTGCAGCGCTACAAAGGCTTGGGCGAGATGAACGCCGAGCAGCTCTGGGAGACGACCATGAATCCTGCCAATCGCACCCTGCTGCTGGTGACCAGCGAAGATGCCGCAGCCGCCCATCAAACTTTCGAAATGTTGATGGGGCCTTCCGTACCGCCGCGCCGCAAATTCATCATCCAGCACTCCAAAGAGGCTACACTGGATATCTGACACTAGATGGCTGGGGCAAGACGCTTCAGCCGTTTTTTGTTCGATCAGACAAGTGTCTCACAGCTCAAATCCGCTACAATTGCGGCCAAATATCGGTTACTTTGGAGATCCGATCATGAACCTCGATCTAACCGTGCTTGGGCGTGCTGCGCGCGCGGCAGCGCGCCGACTGGCCCACTTCAGCACGGATCACAAGAACGCTGCACTCAACGCTATCGCCGAGACGCTGATAGCTGAACATGACGCAATCATGCGTGCTAACGCCGAAGACCTGGCTGAAGCACGCGCTGCTGGCATGAACGCGGCCATGCTGGATCGTCTTTCGCTGGAAGGGCGGCTGAAGGGCATCGCTGCTGATGTGAAGAATGTGGCTGCCTTGCCGGATCCTGTCGGTGAGATCCTTGAAGCTAGGACACTGCCAAACGGGATGCACTTAGAGCGCCGACGTGTGCCGATCGGCGTGCTGGGCGTGATCTACGAGGCGCGCCCGAATGTGACCGTAGACGTTGCCGCACTTGCGCTCAAGACCGGTAACGCGGTATTGCTGCGTGGCGGCAAAGAGACGCTCAACAGCAACCGAGCGCTTGTGCGCGCCATTCAGAGCGCGTTAGCAGCCTGCCAATTGCCCGCCGAGTCTGTCCAGTTCATCGACAGCGCGGATCGGCAGTACGTGGCAGAGCTGTTGCGCCTGGATCGCTACGTGGACATGATCATCCCACGCGGCGGCGCCAGCCTACACGAGTTCTGCCGCCAAAACAGCACAATCCCTGTTATCACAGGCGGTATCGGCATCTGCCATCTGTATGTGGATGCCAGTGCCGATCAGACAGCCAGCCTCGAGTTAATTTACAACGCCAAGACACAACGCCCTAGCGTGTGCAACGCCCTCGATACGCTCCTGGTGAACAGCCAGATTGCTGAGAGTTTCTTGCCGCGCGTGGCGGCGCGTCTGCGCCAGGGCAGCGTGACCTTCCGCGCCGATCCGCGTGCTTTCCGCATCCTGAACCCTGATGGCACGGCCCAAGATGTGCTGCTAGCTGGCGAAAATGACTGGGATACTGAGTGGCTCAGCCTGATTCTCGGCGTGCGTGTGGTGGACTCGCTCGACGAGGCACTTGAGCACATTGCAGCGCACAGCACAGGGCACAGCGATGGCATCCTGACCGAAGACAAGGCTAATGCAGAGCGCTTCGTTCAAGAGGTGGACTCAGCGGCAGTCTACGTGAACGCCTCGACGCGCTTCACCGATGGCGGTCAATTCGGCCTAGGCGCTGAGGTAGCTATCAGCACGCAGAAGCTGCACGCGCGCGGCCCGATGGGCTTACGCGAGCTGACTACTTACAAGTGGATTGGGCGCGGCAACTATCATGTGCGCGCTTAGTCAGCGGCTTGTGCAGCTGCTTGCGCTGTTGGCTGTGCTTGGGGCGGCTTGCGGAAAATTAGGGCGATGCTGAGCGCCGTAAGCAACTGTAGAGCAGCCACCACCCCGAAGATCAGCGTAAAGTTGAAATCCTGCTGCAACAGGCCGCTCAAGCTGCTCGAGATAAACCAGCCGACGCTCCAGAGCACCGAGCCGACGGCACTGCTCAAGTTGTGCAAGCTGCGGTCTACATACTCTAGGCGTAGCGGCTCGTAGAGCGGCACCAGTAGGTTGCGCACAGCGGCGGCGATCACAAACATCAACATGCCAAACAGGACTGCTTCCGCAAAGCCGAGCGCTAAGTATGCACCGGCGGCAAGGCACGTCGTGATGATTGTGCCGTGTAGCCGGCTGAAACGCCGCTCCCACCAGGGCGTTGTCACACCGATCACGCCCATCATCAGCCAACCAACACTCAAAATGGCGCCGACCTCGTTATCGGGCAGGCCGAAGCGCGTTCGGAAGAACAGGTTGTAAAACGGGAAAGTCAGGCCAGCCGTGAGCCCGAAGATCAGTGCGGGCAAGGCGAGGATCAAGATCGAGCGCCACGGCACAGCCCGCAGCGGTGGAAAAGATGCCTTCAGGTGTTCCTGCCGCACATTTGGAAGCCCCAACAGCGGTAGCAGGCTCACTAAGCACAGCGTGGCGCTGATGAGAAGCGTCCCGCCGTAAGCGAAGGGCGTCTGGGCAGCAGCGAGATCGGCGCGTGCGGCGCCTTCGGGCAGGCCGAACAGCCCGACCAGCCAGCTAGGCAAGGTGCCGCCGATCAGGCTGCCGAAGGCGGTCATGCTCAACGTGGCAACTTGATAGTAGCCGAAAGCATGTGCTTGATGGCGGCGCTCCACAAGTGCAATCAGCAAGGGCGCTGCGGCGATGAACGTCGCGCTGAGCGCGATGCCGAAGAGCGCACGACTGAGTAACAATACGGGCAAGGTCGGTATGAGCAGCATGGGCAAGTAGCTGAAAGTGGCTAACAGCGTCGCGCCGACGATCACGCGCTGCGCGCCGACCCGATCGGCTAGGATGCCGATCGGGATGCCCAAGAATGCGCCGCCTACCCTCGAGATGCCCTGCAGCAAACCAATGGCATCTGAGCCATAGCCTAAGCTGACGAAATAAAAGTTCAGTACCACATCGGCAACGCCTAGCGCTCCAACGTGGAAAATGGCGCTGTGCCACAGAAAGAGAGCTAACGGTCGGTTTGAGACCAGCAAGTTGCGCATTGATTGTCCTTGCTCATGCAGCGATCGAGGGCTTAGGCTTAGGGACGGCGGTCAGGAGTTTGGGCGGCGTAGTGGCTCTGCACCTGACTCCACAGGATAGCAACAGCCTGCTGAACTTGCGGATGAGCAGGGTTGACGGCGCGAGCGCGCTCGACATAGCTCCATGCTTCAAGCGGCGTAGTCGCCAGATAGGCGAGGTTCAGCCACGCACCAACATGCGCAGGGTTCATAGTAGCCACCTTCATGAAGTACCAGCGCGCCTCTTCGTAGCGCCCGCCAACAATAGCGCCAACGCCCATATTGTAAGCGGTTAGCTGGTCGCGTAGGCTGTCGGGCAGGCGCCGCTGCAAAAACATCCACAGCGGCACCAGAAGCAGCAGATGGCCCAGGCTGCCCGCCAGCACGCCCGCAAAAAAGCCGCTGGCAGGCTTACGGCCTTTCGCCCAGTAGACCAACGGCGTGATCAACGCACCGATCAGCCCGCCGCTGCCCGCCCACAAGCCGATGATGACTTCAGGTTCCACGCTCACAGCCCTCTCAGGCAGATTATAGCGCACCTTGTAGCAGGCTGAAAAACGTGAGCTATGCTGCGAAAAGGTAGTAGCCGGCCGCTCTGATTTTATGCTGCCTCTTCAGCTTGGATGCGCCACACGCGCACGAAAAGCGGGTTGCGCCCTGATTGCAGATGGTCGATGAAGCTGACCACCACGAAGCCAGCGACGAACAACCCGATGATCAAGGCAATCTCGCCCCCGCTGACCTCGCCCAACTTGCTCAGCCCGCGCTCAGCCTCGATCCAGATGCGCCGCAACGAGCCGATCATGAATCCGACCAGCGCTGCTACTGTCACAGTGTAGTAGTGCTTGAGCAGCCAGCTCAGCACCCGCGAGAAGGCAATGATGCCGACCGCAGCGCCCAACGCAACTGCCGCCACGCTGCCGATATCCAGAGCGCGTACGGCATCCAGCACAAACTTGTACTGTCCCAAGATGAGCAAAATGAATGAGCCAGAGATGCCCGGCAGGATCATAGCGCAGATGGCTACTGCGCCACTGAAAAAGAGCATCGGGAACGAGTGATCAGCATTGGCAAGCTCCGGCAGCGCCACCAGCCAGTAGGCGAAGAGAGTGCCTACGATCAGCGCGAGGATCGCTGTCAGATTCCAACGCGTCACAATCGCTACTGAGATGATCGAGGCAGCGATCAAGCCGCCGAAAAAAGCATAGACGAGCGTCGGCTGCTGCTCGAGCGCATTGCCCAGCGCGTTCGCCAGCGCCAAGACGGCGGTCAGGATGCCTGCACCAAGCGCCAATAAGAAAGAAAACGAGGTATGCCGCAGCAGCTCGCCGATCTTAGCGCCCAGCAGCAGCCGAATCGCCTTGAAGTTGAACGACTTGATCGCGTTCAACAGGGTGCTGTAGACGCCCAAAATGAACGCCATCGTGCCACCTGAGACGCCCGGCACTACGTCGGCGGCGCCCATAGCAATGCCTGTCAAATAGAGCCGTAAGAACTGGCGCGGCGTGCGCGGCTGGCTGAAGTCTCGATTGTGCATGACTTTCCCACACTGAGTTGACTAGAAGTTGCCTACAAGCGCACAACTATGCCTGACTGAGCAACGAATGTCAACAGGGAAGTCGCGGGAAGGCTTGTGGGTCCAGCAGGATTCGAACCTGCAACCAGCCGGTTATGAGCCGGACGCTCTGACCGTTGAGCTATGGACCCAAAGCGGCTGACGGGACTCGAACCCGTGACATGCAGCTTGGAAGGCTGCCGTTCTACCAACTGAACTACAGCCGCACCTGGTATAAGCATAGCACACTCCCTGCGTGGACTCAATAGCCTCTTTAGGCAAGGAGTGTGCTATGATACCAGCTATGATCATCACTAGCCTGCATAATCCGAAGATCAAAGCCGTCGTTGCGCTGCGCGATCGCCGCGCGCGTGAACAAGCACAGCTGGCGCTCGTAGAGGGCTATGAGGAGCTGAGCTTGGCGCTGGCGAGCGGCGCACGGCCCGCTGAGCTATTCTACGCGCCCGACTACTTCCGCAACACCGCCCAGAGCGCCCTGATCGCCCAATTCCAGTGGCGCGGCGCCGCTTGTTATGAAGTCAGCCAGCGCGTCTTCGATAAACTCGCCTATCGTGAACATCCTGACGGCTGGCTAGCCACTTTCGCCTTCCAACCGATGCCTCTCTCAGCCCTTCGTCTTTCGGCTGCGCCATTTGTGATCATCTGCGAGGGCGTGGAGAAGCCTGGCAATTTGGGCGCGATCTTGCGCACAGCTGATGCAGCAGGTGCTGACGCTGTCATCGCTTGCGATCCGCGCACGGACTGGGCGAATCCGAACGTGATCCGTGCCAGCAAGGGCGCTCTGTTTGCCGTACAGGTTGCGGCTGCTAGCAGTCAAACGACCTTAGCTTGGCTGCGCGAAAGGCATATCCGTCTGATCGTGGCGACGCCAGCCGCAAAGACGCTCTACACCGCGCCTGACTACCGAAGCGGCGCTGCGATAGCGCTTGGGGCAGAGAAAGAAGGTCTCTCGGCGCTGTGGCTGCAAGCTGCTGACCAAGCAGTGGCAATACCCATGTTGGGCAAAGTCAACTCACTGAATGTCTCGGCAGCTGCTGCGCTGTTGATCTACGAGGTGGTGCGCCAACGGACGTAGAAAGCTGTAGTGAGGGTGCGCGCCGCGCTGATCTGGCGCAGACCGAGCTCACCTGCCTCGATCGCGCCAGCATAGCCCGCCATCATATCTGCCAGAAGGCGCTTCAAGCGCAGCATGCTCATCTTAGCAGTGTAGGCTGTAATGATCACACAACACGGTGTGGCGCTGAGCAGCTGGCGGAGCAGCCCCATCAGTTGGGGCATAGCTTTGTCAAACGTCCAGAGCTCACCCTTAGCGCCGCGCCCAAAAGGCGGTGGGTCGAGGATGAAGCCATCGTAACGGCTGCCCCGCCGCACCTCGCGGGCGGCAAATTTGAGCGCATCGTCCACGATCCAGCGAATTGGACGGTTTGCTAGGCCGCTCAGCTCGGCATTTTGGCGCGCCCACAGCACCGCCTTCTTCGAGGCATCTACGTGTGTCACTGCGGCGCCCCCTGCAGCTGCCGATAGCGTCGCCAAGCCTGTGTAACCGAACAAGTTGAGCAAGCGTGGCGGACTAGCCGTGTTCGCAAGGCGCCTTACAAGCCAGTCCCAGTGGACTGCCTGCTCAGGGAAAACTCCGACATGGCGGAAGGGGGTCGGCGCCACCCAGAAGCGCAGCGCCTTGTAGCACATCGACCAGCGCTCTGGTAAGGGATGCCGGAAATACCACATCCCACGATTGGGCGCGCTCAGCTGAAAGCGTGCGTCGGCAGCTTCCCAAGCGCGGCGCGGGAGAGATGGCGGCCAGGTGGCATTCGGCTCAGGGCGAATGAGCGTGTAAGCGCCGAAGCGCTCCAATTTCTGCCCATCACCGCAATCCAGCAGGGCGTAGTCTTGCCATTCCGTCGGATAGAGCGCCATCAGAGCCTTCGGCCGCTGCGCGTATCGAACAGATGCAGGTGATTGGTGTCGGGCACAAAGCCGAGCCGTTCGCCAAGGCGCACGCCTGCGTCGAGCGGCACTTGGGCAGCAAAGCGGCCAGAAGACCCTTCCAGATAGGCCATCACAGCGCGCTGAATCGGCATCGGCTCCAGCAAAACGACCTCACCGCGCCAGCCGCCCTCGCTCACTAGCCGCATGTGCTCTGCGCGCACACCCACTGTGATGCGCCGTCCATCGCCCAGCGACAGATTGCCTTTGAGTGGCACATGCAGATCAGCAGTGTGCGCTTGCCAGATGTTCTCAACTACCACGCCTTCAAACAGGTTCATGGGCGGATAGCCGAAAAAAGTGGCGACAAGCGTTGAAAAGGGGCGCTCGTGGAGCGTATTTGCCGTGCCAACTTGCTCGATACGCCCCTCGTGCATGATGGCGATCCGATCGCAAAGCGCCAATGCCTCATTTTGGTCGTGCGTCACGTAGACGCCTGTGGCTCGATAGCGAGTGATCAGGCGCTTCAGCTCGTTGCGCGTCTGGACGCGCAGCTTAGCATCTAGGTTGCTGAGCGGCTCATCGAACAGGAAAATCTTCGGATCGCGGGCGATGCAGCGCGCTACTGCCACGCGCTGACGCTCACCGCCAGAGAGCTGCCCTGGATGCTTGTCCAGCAGGGCGCGGAAGCCAATGCCCATCACACGGGAGACCTCACGCACGCGCTCTGGTATCTCCTGATCGCGCTTGCGCAAGCGCAAGAAGAAGCCGACGTTCTCGTAGCTGGTCATGTTTGGATACAGCGCGTAGTTCTGGAAGACGATACCGATGCCACGATCGCCGGGCAGCACATCTTTCATATCCTGGTCGTCGTAAGTGATCATGCCCTCACTCAGCGGCACTAGCCCTGCGATAGCGCGCAGCAATGTGCTCTTGCCACAGCCAGAAGGGCCAAGGACCCCCATCGTCTCGCCGTGCCGTATCTCGAGATTGACGCCATCGAGAGCGAAGCGGCGCGGCGCGCCGCTTGGAAGCGTAGCAGGCACGCTGAAGACGCTCTGTGCGAGGGCAGCGTCCTCCAGCGAGACGCGCACATCATACAGGCGAATAGTAGTCATGGTGCACCTCGTACAGCTAACTGTGCAGCTAGGGGGCAGCTGTTGGCGTTGGCATGAGGAAGCGCACCGAGTCTAACAGCTCTTGCAGCTGGGCGCGCGCTGCGTTATACGCCTCGACAGGCTCTACATAGACGTAAAACAAGTAGCTGCGGTTGTTAGCGCGCACACCGACGAACCAACCTGCCGTATCTGGCTCACCTTGGCACTGGGTGACGCTGAAATACGTGCCCACCCCGGCCATCCCTGCTACGCTGAGCGGGGTGCGCCCTGTCGTGCCGACGTTGCAGGTGATATCGATCACAGCGCCCTGCAACAGGCGCAGTCCATCAGAGTACAGCGCCCGCGAGGTGAAGTCGCCTAGCGGATCGGGCGGCGGTGTTGGAGTGCCAGGCAAGGGCGGAAGGGTCGGTGGCGGCGCGATGCTAGGAAAGCCCCACAACACAATCAGCGTGCCGGTCCCGCCCTCACGCAGCGCGCCGCGATAGACCGCTACGTTCATTGGATATGCTTCTAATGCCACGCGCACGGGCACGATCTGGTAGCCAGCGCGCCAATTAGCGGGCAGGTCGATGGTCAGCGGCGGAGGCATGCCCTCGCGCAGCAGATTGGGCGTGCTCGTCGGCATGAGAGCAGCCGTTGCAGTAGGGGCAAGCAATGGTGAGGTCGGTGTGACAGAGAGGAGGCTAGGTGTGGGTGCTTGTGCGTCAGTACGTTGCGGCATCAGCAGCGCAAGGCTGACTAGCGCCACCAAAGCGCTGCTGATAAGCGTTATTATCGGTAATTGAGACGATTTGCTAGACATCTCAAGCTAAGTCCTCTAGAGTTCTACCAGAGTGTACCGCATCCTGCGGCGAAAGTGTGTAGGGAAGCGCGGGCTTGCTTGACAATCCTTCTGTTCGCGTCTATTATCCTGCTTAAGCGAAGCTGTTCCCCGTTTCCATGTTTTAGAGTCGCACAGGCGAATAAAATGCAGCAAGAAACCGCATTATCCAAAGTGGCAAGCCCAGCAGCGATCGATCAGGCAGAGACTCACGCAGAGCACCACACCGATCATCTCAAAATGGCGAGCTTCACTTACAGCATCCAGAACAGCAAGATGGCGATGTGGCTGTTTCTCGCCTCTGAGATGTTCCTGTTCTCTGTGCTAATCATCGCATACATCATCGCGCGCTACGCCTATCCTGAAGAACACGCCCAGTTAAATGTGCCGCTGACCAGCATCAACACTTTCATCTTGTTGTTGAGCAGCTTCAGCGTAGTCTGGGCGCTCTCAGGCGTCCAGACGGGCAACCAGACGCGTTTGCTGCGCGGCTTGGCGGGTGTGATTGTGCTCGGCTCGCTCTTTTTCCTGCTGATGATGGTTGAGTATGCAGAACTGAGCCATCACGGTATCACATTGGCACATCCGTTTGGTATGGCGTTCTACGCCCTGACCGGCTTACATGGCGCGCACGTCTTGATCGGCTTAGCCTGGGCAGTTTACGTCTTCAACCGGGCCTTCAACGGCATCTACACCCAAGATAGCTACTGGGGTGTGGAGTTCTGGGGCTTGTACTGGCACTTTGTAGACGTCGTCTGGATTTTCATCTTCACAGTCGTATACTTACTCTAAGGAAGTACTCTCAATGGCAGACTCCAAACAACTTACGAGTGGGACGGTGCATCACGCTGAGAGTCACAGCACCAGGCACGCCACGCCAGGCACATACGTCGCAGTATTGGGCGCGCTAGCCGTCTTGACGCTGATCGAGCTGATTGTAGTCTACATCCCGTTTCTCGGTCAAATTCTGCTGGTTCTGATCGCAATTGCGAAGGCATGGCTGGTATTACAGTTCTACATGCACCTGCGCTACGAGAATAAGATACTGACGTGGATTTTCCTCGTACCTGCTATTGCTGTCGGCGTTCTGACGGTCATCATGCAGTTTTTCGTCAGCTGAGCGGCGCAGCTGAGACACCAAAAAGGCGGAGCTGACGCTCCGCCTCTCTGTGCAATCGTGAACGCCTCTAGAAGCGCCCGCGCAGCAGCCAGATCGCCTCGCTCAGCTGCGGATCGTAGTTCGGACGTGCCTCTTGCTGCTCTTCGGTCCATGGCACAAAGACGTCCGGTATGATACCGACGCCATCGATCACGCCGCCGCTCGGCTTCAAGAAGTTTGCCACCGTCACGATCAGGCCACCGCCGTTGCTGAGCGTATTCCAAGTTTGAATTGAGCCCTTGCCGAACGAGACCGTGCCAACGACCTTCGCCCGCCCGCGATCTTGCAGCGCGCCCGCCACCAGCTCGCTGGCGCTGGCGCTCGCCTGGTTCAAAATAACGACCATTGGCACATCGGGCGCGAGTGTGTAGCCCTGCGCCTCAAGCTGCGCTGCGTTCGAGTCGTAGCGGATATCAGTGCGGCTGCGCCGACCGCGCTCCAGGATGATTGTGCCATCGGTCAAGAACAAGCTCGCCACATTCAAAGCTGAAGAGAGCGGCCCGCCTGGATCGTTGCGCATGTCGAGGATCAGGCCGTTTAGGTTGTTGGCATCTAGCTGGGCTAGGGCGTTAGAGACGTCTTCAGCGCTCTTATCGGTGAACTGCGAGAGCCCAATGTAGCCAATATTCCCTTCGAAGAGTGCAACCGTGATGATCTGCTGCTTGATGCGCGCACGGCGCACCACCACCTCGAAGACATCACGCTCACCGCGCCGCAGAATGCCCAAGCGCACCGACGAGCCGGACGGGCCACGAATCTTGCTGACTGCCTCTGTGAGCGAGAGCGAGGTGATATCCTGCCCGTCCACTGTCAGGATAATATCGCCCTCGCGCAGCACAGAACGCGCTGGCGAGCCCTCGAAGGTGCGCACGATTTGCACGCCGCCGGTCACCTCATCTTTGCGCACGCTTGCGCCGATGCCTTCGTATTCGCTTTGCAGGCGGCTGGTCTGCTGCTCAAAGGCAACGGGATCGAGGTAAGCGCTTCGGTCGTCGCCCAAGGACTGCACCAAGCCGCGCAGCGCGCCTTCCATCATTTTGACGTCGTCCAGTTGATCGGCGCGCACAAAAGTGCGCTTGATCAGATTCCAGGACTCCCAGAACGGCGCAAAGACCCGTTCAAGGTTGCTGGGCGTGCCACCTTGTGCAGAGGCGATTGGGGTCTGGCTGCCGACCAGCACGCCTGCGCCGAACACGCCGCTAATCAAGGTGATTACACATATGATGCGCACAAATCGTTTCATGGTAGAAGCTCTCGTTTTGATACTCAATCGATATCGTCAATTGTATAGCACTTTGAGCCTCTAGGACAACTCGCTATACTTGCAGCTGCACTGTATTCACCTGAGGATCGTTGCCATGCCAAAGATTACTTTTATCGGTGCAGGCAGCACCGTCTTCGCAAAGCATTTGATGGGCGATATCCTGACTTTCCCCGAGCTGGCGGAGAGCGAATTTGTCCTGTTCGATATCGATCCACAGCGCCTGCGCACCTCTGAGATCGTGGCGCACCGTCTGAATGAAGCGCTCGGGACGCGCGCGCGCATCACCGCAACGCTCGATCGACGCGCCGCGCTGGATGGCGCCGATTACGCCATTTGTATGATCCAAGTCGGCGGCTACAAGCCAGCAACCGTCACAGACTTCGAGATTCCCAAGAAGTACGGCTTGCGCCAGACCATCGCCGATACGCTGGGCATTGGCGGGATCATGCGCGCCTTGCGCACGATTCCCGTCCTGCTGGATATGTGCCGTGACATGGAGCAGCTCTGCCCAGACGTCACTTTTCTGCAGTATGTCAATCCGATGGCGATGAATTGCTGGGCAATCAGCCGCGCCACGCGCATCAAGACCGTCGGCTTGTGTCACAGCGTGCAAGGCACGGCCCGCGATCTAGCGCGGGATATCGGCGTGCCGATTGAAGAGATCAACTACCTGGTAGCGGGTATCAATCACATGGCTTTTTACCTGCGCTTCGAGCGGAACGGCGAGGATTTGTATCCCCACATACGGCGTGTGATCGAAGAAGGGCGTGTACCAAGCTGGAATCGGGTGCGCTACGAGATGCTGCGGCGCTTAGGCTACTTCGTGACCGAGAGCAGCGAGCACTTCAGCGAGTACGTGCCCTGGTTCATCAAGCGCGACCGTCCAGACTTGATCGATCGCTTCAACATTCCACTAGATGAGTACATCCGCCGTTGTGAAGTCCAGATTGCCGAGTGGGAAGCTCAGCGCCAAGCCCTAGAGGGCGGTGCGGCGTTGAGCGTGCAGCGCAGCGATGAATACGCCGCCCAGATCATTCACAGCCAAGAGACAGGCACACCGCGCGTCATTTACGGCAATGTGCCCAATGACGGGTTGATCGATAACTTGCCGCAGGGCTGCTGCGTGGAAGTGCCGTGTTTGGTTGACAAGAACGGGATTCAGCCAGTTAAGGTTGGCGCGCTGCCGCCCCATTTAGCCGCCCTCATGCAGACCAACATCAACGTGCAGGCGCTAGCCGTCGAGGCGGCGCTGACGTGCAAGCGCGAACACATCTACCATGCTGCCATGCTCGATCCGCACACAGCCGCCGAGCTGGACTTGGATCAAATCTGGGCGCTGGTGGACGAGCTAATCGCGGCGCACGGTGATCTGCTGCCGACCTATCACTAGAGACTACCTGAAAGCATAGGGACATCTCTTGCGCGCACCTAGTATACTGCCCATAGCCTCATGGGCAGTTTTGTACATTTTCAAAGGAGACTCTCATGCTTCACGGCGGTGGCTGGTTTTCCTTCTTGATGCACGATCCGCGCAGTAAGCCGCGAGTTAGCCGCGCGCTGATCGGGCGCGTCTTGAGCTACGCCAAGCCGCATCGCAACAAGATCGGGCTTGTGCTGGTTGCGATTTTGCTCAGCGCTTTGCTCAACTTGGTAACTCCCCTGCTCTTCCGCCAGCTGATCGACGTGGCCTTGCCGGAACGCGATGCTGCGCTTTTGAACTGGCTAGCCCTTGGCCTCGTGGCTGTGCCGATCCTGAGCGGTGCGCTTGCCGTCTTTCAGCGCTGGCTGACGGCGCGCATCGGCGAGGATGTGATCTACACGCTGCGCAGCGACCTCTACGCGCACTTGCAAACCATGTCCTTGCGCTTTTTCACGAACGCCAAGACCGGCGAACTGATGAGTCGGCTGAACAACGATGTTGTCGGTGCGCAGAGTGCTATCAACAGCACATTAGTCAGCATCATCACGAACACCATCGCAGTAGTGGCAACCCTGAGCGTGATGTTGGCGTTGGAATGGCGCCTGACTGTGCTTGGGCTGATTGTTGTGCCGCTGTTTGTGCTGCCTGCGCGGAGCATTGGTCGGCATCTGCGCGAGTTGATCAGGCGGCAGAGCGATCTGAACGCACAGATGAACGCAATAGTCAATGAGACTTTGAATATCAGCGGCGTGCTGCTGGTCAAGTTATTCGGGCGCGGCGCTGAAGAGGTAAAGCGCTTCAAAGCGCGTGCAGCAAGCGTGCGCGATATCGGTGTGCAACGTGCTGTGACGGGCAGCGTTATGTTCGTCAGCTTGGGCTTAATCAGCGCGGTTGGCGTGGCGCTTGCTTACTGGATCGGCGGACACTTAGCGCTGGAGGGCGTCTTCAGCGCGGGCTTGATCGTCGCCTTTGGCCTGTATCTGACCCAGATTTACGGGCCTTTGCAGGCGCTTGCTAATGCACCAGTCGAATTTGCTGCCTCGATGGTCAGCTTTGAGCGCGTGTTCGAGGTTATCGATCAGCCAGTGGAAATTGTCGAGAAGCCGGACGCGATCGCCTTACCCCTTGAACAGATACGCGGCGAGGTGACTTTTGAGAACGTCTCATTTCGTTATGGCGAAGGCGAGGCGGCGCTTAGCCCTGTGGAGCGCGGCGATGTGGAGAGTGTGCGCGCCGTCTTCAGTGGCACTGAGCTGGGCAGTGGTGCACAACTGACTCAAGCGCGCACCGTCGCACTGGAAAATGTCAGTTTCACTATGCCGGCAGGCAAGTTAGTGGCGCTTGTTGGGCCGAGCGGCGCCGGCAAGACGACCATCACTTATCTCCTGCCGCGCCTGTACGATCCAACACACGGGCGCATCCTGTTAGATGGCTACGACTTGCGCGATCTGAAGCTCAGCACGCTTTCAGCGGCGATAGGCATGGTCACACAGGAGACGTATCTGTTCCATGACACGATCAAGATGAACTTGCTCTACGCCAAGCCGGATGCAACCGACGCCGAGATCGAGGCGGCTGCCCGTGCCGCTAACATCCATGACTTCATCACCCAGCTGCCCGATGGCTACCAAACCCTAGTCGGTGAGCGTGGCTACCGCCTGAGCGGCGGTGAGAAGCAACGCATTGCCATCGCACGGGTTATTCTAAAAGACCCGCGCATCCTCGTCTTGGATGAGGCTACTTCACACCTGGACTCACAATCTGAGGTGCTCATCCAGAGTGCGTTGGAGCGTGTGATGCAGGGGCGCACCAGCCT
>JBDNDQ010000039.1:0-32976 GCA_046719055.1 Aggregatilineales bacterium
CCGCTGTAATCTTCAAGTTGACACGCTTGACAACGCCTCTAAGCTATGTTAAGTTGTCTTCAAGTGGGACGCCTTTCGATAATAAAGTGCATAAAAGAAGCAGGTAAGCGGGTAGAGGGCACCTGGAAGTATCTGTAGGTCGTAATGGCACAAAGCCTTTTCGAAGGTCTTGGGCTGCAGCCCTGTTCGACCCGCTGAGGGTACTCAAACACCTTTGTACGCTGAAGTAGCTGTCTATCAGGCGAAGACGCGCCGCACTTTCCACTATGCCGTGCCAGATGATCTAGCCGTCCGTGTGGGCGACCTGGTACAGATCAGCTTTCGCACGGGCTTATCGCAGGGTATCGTCTTGGCGCTCACCGAAGAGAGTCCAGTGCAGCGCGCTAAGCCAATTCAAGAGGTCATCCTGCCTGAGCCGGTCGTCACACCGACTCAGATCGCCTTTGCGCGCTGGCTGGCTGAGCACACGCTCAGTCCGCTTGCCAACTGCCTGTGGCTGATGCTGCCGCCGGGCATTGCCAAGCGGGGCGGGGTGCGCTACCGCCTGGCTGAGCCTGAAGACGAGTGCCCACCTCAGGGCGATACGCTAGCTGCGCAGGTTATCGGCCTGCTGTGCAAGCGCGGCGCCCTGACGGCGAAACAGCTCGACCGTGCCCTGCCTAACCGGGCTTGGCGGCAGGCCATTCGCCCGCTGCTTGCTAGCGGGCGCCTACTCAGCGAGCCGATCCTGCCTGAACCAGATGCCGAAGCGCGCATGATGCGCGTGGCGCGTCTGCTCGTCCCGCCAGAGCATGTGCCAGCGCTCGTGCAAGACATGTCGCGCAGCCCTAAGCAGGTGGCAGCGCTCTTGACGCTGGCCCAGCAGGGCGGGCGCTGCGATTTAAGCGATCTGATGCGCGACTCAGGCGCTAGCCTGCACGCATTGCGCCAGCTCGTCGCCAAGGAGCTGATCGAGATCAGCGAGGAAGAGCGCTATCGCGATCCGTTAGCCGGTCGGGACCACCCGCCGCAGCCGATTCCGCTGCTGACCGCCGAGCAAGAGACGTGTTGGCAAGTCATCCGCGCCGCTCAGGACGGCGGCGGCGGCGCCTTCCTGCTTCACGGCGTTACGGGCGCTGGCAAGACCGAGCTCTACCTGCGCGCCATCGCCTACGCGCTTGAACAGGGTAGGCAGGCGCTTGTGCTGGTGCCGGAGATCGCGCTGGTGGCACAGACCGTCAGCCGCTTTGCCTCGCGTTTTCCGGGTCAGGTGGCGGTGGTTCACAGCGCCCTGACCGATGGCGAACAGTACGATACGTGGCGGCGCGCCCGTAACGGCGAGATCAGTGTGGTGATCGGCGCGCGCTCGGCGCTCTTCACGCCGCTGCCCGATATCGGCGTGATCGTGATAGACGAAGAACACGATGAGAGCTACAAACAATCGCCGCCCCTGCCACCGCCCTACTATCACGCTCGCGAGGCGGCTCTCGCCCTGATGCGCCTGCAGCACGGCGTCACGATTCTCGGCTCGGCCACGCCGGATGTCGTCACAACTTTTCGCGCACGGCGGGGCGAATTGACCTACTTACGGCTGCCTAATCGCGTTGTGGTGCTGCCTAGCCAGTTGGATGCCGCGCCTGAGGCTGCTGCTGCGCCTCTGCCGCCCGTGAGCATCGTGGATATGCGCCAAGAGTTGCGCGCTGATAACCGAAGCATGTTCAGCAGGGCGCTGCGCCAAGCCCTGCAAGAGACGCTCGCGCGCGGTGAGCAGGCGCTGCTCTTCCTGAATCGGCGCGGCACAGCGACCTTCGTGCTGTGCCGCGATTGTGGTTATGTGGCGCGCTGCCCCGAGTGCGATATTCCGCTCACCTTTCACAAGCGCAGCGAGGGCGGTCTTTTGGTGTGTCACTACTGCGGCAATCAGAGCGAGGCGCCGAGCCGCTGCCCCCAATGCGCTAGTGGACGTATCCGCTACTTTGGTGCGGGCACAGCTAGCGTAGCAGAGGCCGTTGAGAGCGAGTTCGCTGGCGCCCGAGTCTTGCGCTGGGATCGCGATACGGCGCAAGGGCGCGGCGCGCATGAGGCAATCTGGAGGCGCTTCGCCAGCGGCGAGGCGGATGTACTCGTCGGTACCCAGATGATCGTCAAGGGGCTGGACTTACCACGAGTGACGCTGGTGGGTGTCATGCTGGCGGAGACGGCGCTCAGCCTACCCGATTATCGCGCCGCAGAGCGTACCTTCCAGCTGCTGACGCAAGCAGCTGGGCGTGCCGGGCGCAGCTGGCGCGGCGGAAAGGTCATCCTGCAGACCTACCAGCCTGATCACTACGCCATCCAAGCTGCGGCGCACCACGACTACGAGACGTTCTATCAGCGTGAGCTGGAGTACCGCGGCTGGCTGGGCTACCCGCCCTACAGACGCCTAGTGCGCCTACTTTTCAGCGCGCCCAGCCTTGCGCAAGCTCAGCGCGAGGCCGAATCGGCGGCTGAGGTGCTGCGCATGCGCATCGCTGCCCAGCATCTGGCTGCTACGCGCTTGATCGGCCCGACGACGGCGCACTTCGCCAAGCTAGACGCCATGTACCACTGGCACATCCTCGCCTGCACCACCGATCCTGCACGCTTGATCGGGGATGGGATGGCGCATTGGATCGTCGACGTCGATCCGGTCGAGACGCTCTAGCAAACAAACAAGGGACGCCCTGGCGTCCCCTGCGGCGTTGAACGGGCCAGCCTCAGTCGTTCTTCTTGCCGCCCGAGAGCAGATTCTTGACGGTGACGGCGATCTTGTGGATCGGGCTGGGCTTCTGCTTAGGCAGCTTGATGGTCAGGATGCCGTCCTCGAGCGTCGCCTCAGCCTTGTCGGTCAGCACATCTTCGGGCAGCGCCACGCTGCGGGCGAACTTGCCGTAGCGCATCTCACGGATGTGCCAGTTGGCTTGCTTGTCCTCGCGCTCGGCTTTGGTCTCGGCGCTGATGGTGAGCAGGTTGCCCTGCACGCTGATATCGATCTCATCCTGCTTGAAGCCGGGCAGCGCCGTACGGATAGTCACGCTGTTCTCGTCGCTGGTCATGTCGACGGCTAGCGAGCTGACGTCGTTCAGGCGCGGCAGCTCCCAGCTGACGGGCATCAGGGCGTTCATCATCGAGCGCATCCGCTCCATCATCCGATCCATCTCTTCGAACGGGTTGTAATCACGACGAATGAGCGACATAGCTAAGTCCCTCCTACTTTTATGTGATGTGCAGCGCCAGGTCGAGTGCGTAACTTTTGAGTGCCTCAGCGCTGCGTATCTGTCTGTGAATATAGGCTGTGTACATTGGAAGAACGCAAGAGGAACGCTAATCTTGTGTAAGAAAGGTAGGGCGGCCTCGCCGTGTGGAGAGGCCGCCGATAGGCGCTAGGGCAGCACCGCACGGATTAGGCGTCGGCGGGTGAGGTCTACCCACGCTTGAGCGAGCACGCGCTCGCCCTGCCTGAAAGTGACGCGCCAGACGGCGCTGTTATCAGCGTGAGCCGCGCGAAATGCACAAGTGCAGGACACCCGACTGCAACGGGATAGCTAGGGAATTTAAGGACGGTCTAAAGGTGCGCCTAACCCTGCGCCAGCCGATCGCGCAGGTGACGGATTGCCTCGCCCAGCTCGACGTCGCGCCCGGCGCTATCGGGAATCATCGGGATATCCGGCTCCACGCCCACCCCTTCCAACGTCTGGCGGCGGGGCGGGAAAAATTCCGCCGTTGTGATGTGGATGGACGACTTATCCTGCAGCTGGAAGATCAGCTGGACAGTCCCCTTGCCGAAGCTGCGCTGCCCGATGACCGTCGCCCGCCCATGATCCTTCAGCGCGCCTGCCACCAGCTCGGCGGCGCTGGCCGTGCCGCCATTGATCAGCACCACTAGCGGCAGATCGGTCAAGGTGCTGCCATCGCGGACGCGATACTCGCGCTCGCCCTGCCGGCTCCGCTCGTAGAGCACCACCAAATCCGGCGGCAAGAATTGGCTGGCTACTGCGATCGACTCCTGCAGCAGGCCGCCCGGATTGTTGCGCATATCTAGCACCAACGCCCGGATATCAGCAGCGCGCAGCTCCTCGAAGGCCTTTTGCAGCTCGCTCGGCGTGCGGCTGGTGAAGCGCAGCACCTGGATATAGCCAAAAGAGGGCTCTTCTTCCAACGTCCGCCACACTAGCGATGGCACCTCGATGGTCTCGAAAGGGATGGTGTAGACGCGCGTGTTTTCCGCCTCAGAGTCGCCCTGCACCTCGATGGTGACCCCGCTGCCCTCTTTCACCTCGCCGCGCAGCAGCTGATCGACAACATCTTGGCGCGCATCAGGCGGGATAGCCTCACCATTCACTTTGAGAAGGATGTCCCCATCGCGCACACCTGCCCGTGCCGCAGGCCCATCCCGGAAAGGATATAAGCGGAAGCGCCCTGCCTCATCGCGGCGCACCTGTACCCCGATCCCGCCATACTGACCCGCTAAAACGTTCGACTCGCTGGCGGCGACGGGCGGATCGATGAAGTAGGTCAAGCGGTCGTTCAGCGTGGCGAGCATCCCGCGAATGGCGCCGTACTCCAGCTGCGTATCGTTGGGCAAAGGGCGCAAATAGTGATCGATCAGCAAGCCGTGCGCCTGCTCCAAGAGCGGATAGCTGCGATTACCTTGCGCCTGCGAGGGCATAGCGCTGCGGAACAGAAAGCCGCCCATGAAGGCTGCGCCCAGCAGTGCGCCCAGGGCGAAGCCGCGCAGCACTGTCATCAGGGCGACGCGCCGCTTATGCATGGAGGGGTGCATGTCTTCAACTCTCCGTCAACCTGCTTTCGGATAGGCCGATTCTAACACAGGCGCGCCTTCACCGCTCAGCCGACGCCGCCCAAATACGTGAGGTAGCTGCCCATGCCCGCCTTGGCCGTGTACGGCGTGCAGACTCGCCCTGTGCGCGCCGTGTATGCCGCGCTGACCGTCTCGACGACGCGCGAGACGGCTGAATCCTCTACCAGCGCGATCACAGCGCCGCCGAAGCCACCGCCCATCATCCGCCCGCCGTAAACTCCCTCCTGCGCCTGCACCAATTCGGCTAGGATATCCAGCTCGGCGATGCTGACCTGGTAGAGCTGGCTTAGGCTGGCGTGACTGGCATTCAGCAGCGCGCCCAACCGAGCCATGTCGCCGTGACGCAGCGCCTCGACCGCCGCCAGCGTGCGCGCATTCTCCTCGATCACGTGCTGGGCGCGGTCCGCTACGAGCGCAGGCATGCTCTGGCGCTTGGCAGCTAGCAGCTCTGGCGTGGCATCCCGCAGACTAGGCACGCCCAGCAGGCGCGCTGCCTCTTCGCATTGCTCACGGCGCAGACCGTATTCGCTGTTGGCTAGCTCGCGCCGTACGCCCGTATCCAGCGTCACGATCGTCACGCCTTTGGGCAGCGGCACCGGCGTCGTCTCCAGACTGCGGCAGTCGATCAGCAGGGCGTGATCAGCTTGGCCAACTGCCGCGATCAGCTGATCCATGATCCCGCTGCGGATACCGATGAAATGATGCTCCACCTGCTGGCCGAGCAGCGCTTTTTGCGGCTGAGTCAGCTGGATGCCTAGCAATGCGCTGAGCGCCTCGAACATGGCGACCTCGATCGCTGCTGAGGAGCTGAAGCCGGCGCCCAACGGCACATTCCCGCCGATGGTCAGGTTGATGCCGCGCAAGCGATTCGGGTTCTGTCCGTTGAGCGCAGCAAGGGTGCCGCTTAGGGCGATGGCGCCGCGAATGTAACGCGTCCAGGTTGGCAGGCTCCGATCGCCCAGACGTGAGAGCGGAAAAGTCACCGTGCTCTCGAAGTCGAGCGAGTCCAAGACGATCAGATCGTCTTGGCGCAGGTCTGCGGCGATGTAAATTCCGCGATCGATGGCGGCAGGCAGCACGAAGCCGTCGTTATAGTCGGTGTGCTCACCGATCAAGTTGACGCGGCCCGGCGCATAGGCAACACACAACGGCGGCGCCTTGTGACGCGCTGTATAAGCCGCAAGGACGGCGCCCTGCGGCTGTTCCAAGCCCTGAGGCGGGCGCATCAGGCGCGCTTTCGCTGCTTGCAGCACCCACGCCTGCAGGTCGGCCAAATCTTTGGCAAGGTGAACATCCAGCTCTGGGAATTGCTGCACCAGGTGCGAGGCATGCTGAATGACCAGCTGGCGCGCGCGCCGACTGCCGCTCTCAAGGCCTTCTGCCTGAGGGACATAGTCAGGATCGACGTACAAGCCCAGCGCCTGACCCCGCTTCAGCGCGCTGAGGGCTGCCCAACCGCTCTCTGCCAGCGCGCCGATGCTTGCTGTCTCGTTGGTGATCGCCATCACGACCACCTGCGCGCGCTGCAGCGCTTCGCGTTCACGGTGGCTAGCTTCTTCATCCCAAACGCGGACGACCGGATCAAGCACGCTAATACCCTCTGCCGCACAGGCTGCCTTGATCGGCTCGCGCCATCGCGAATCGCCCGCCGTCCCCATCAAAAAAACGATCGCATCTTGTTCAGCCATACGTCTCTCTAATCCATGTGAGGTCCCATCGCAGCCCTTAGCCACCCATACGCAGCCCTGAAGCTCACACCAGCATCAACCTCTGATTGATCTCGACTGCCATCGCCTCTTGGCGCAGCTCACGCTTTAGCCCTTCGACGTAATCCAGGATTGCCTGCAAATGCGCGTCCAGATCGGCTTGAGTGGCGTAGCTGCGCACGATGTGAATGCTCTCGCTGACCAAACCGACCTCTGCGCTATTCCAGACGCCGCGCGCCTGCAGCGTCGTCGTTGTGGCGCCGCCAAACAGCTGCCCCAGAAAGCTGAGCGTGCGCTCAACATACGGCGTTGTATCGATGCTGGTGTTCACGTCGATCGTCGTTGGGATGTACAGACTGACGGCATTGGCGCGCCCCAGTCGATCGACCAGCGCTGCCGCAAAGTGACGGACCGCCTCAGGCAGCTCGTCGGGCGTCAGGGCGGCGTGTGGCGCAAAGGTAGGGTAGTAGGGCAGGATAAAATCAGCGCTCAGACCCGTATGTTCTGCTTCGGGCGCGCCATGCTTCAAAACGCTGAAAAGGCTGACCCTCTCCACATTGACTTGCCGGCGCATCGCGCTGGTGAGCGCGGCGAGCTGTGCTAATCCTTCGGGGGTGGGCGCGCCCACCAAAACAACCTGATCGGCATAGCCGACCAGATAGGCGATAGTCTCTTCAGCGTGGTGCGGCACACTGACGACAATATCCGCATAGCGCGCAAACAGCTGATCGAGCAGAAGGGTGGCGTGCACAGATGGCGGGAGCATCGTGGTGGCGGCTTGAGCAATCACGTCGTAGCCGCCGCTGTGCGCAAAGGTATCCTGCTCGGGCTCTAGGGCGAACAGCTCGGCCAGGTGCCGCGAGTCAGGCAGCTCAGTGTAGGCGACGCGCTGCCCCAGCTTGGCAGCCAGCGTGAGCGCCAGCGCCATACCTAAGCTGCTTGTGCCAATGCCCGCCGCTGTGCCGATTAACACAATCAGGCGGGCAGATTTGCTGCTCGCGCGCCTGCCGCTGTTGACCAAACGTATCGCTAGGATGCGCGCTAGCTCAATGGCGACGCTGGCATGCTGCTCTAAAATGGCGAGGAAGGCTTCGCGCTTGAGCGTGAGCGCATAGACGTTGCTGAGCGCCGAAGCCGTTGCACTCGGCACGCCCGCCGCGCCGCTGATTGCGCTGTACTCGCCAATGATCTCGCCCTGCCGCACATAGTTCAGGATTTTCTGCTCTTGGCTGTGGGCGGCGTAGTGCGTGATGCCGACGATGCCACTCTTGATGAAAAAGACCTGATCGCTGCTCTTGCCCTGCCACAGCAGCACATCGCCGCGCTGATAGCGCACTTCTTCCATCTGATCGGCGATGGCGCGCAGCTGATCGTCGTTCAGGCTGCTGAAAAGCGCCAAGCTCCGCAGGAAGCTGACCCGATCCTGATCGACGCGCTGCCAAACTTCATCCGGCAGCCCGATGCCTGCCCGGCGCGCCCTGCCCTGAAAGACGACGCGGTAGCACACCTCGCCTGCAAGGATGGCTTGATGGAGCAGGCCGCTCTTCAGCGCGGCTTCGAGCGTTGGCTGTATGTGCTCGGCGGCCAGCCCGCGCCCTAGCAAAAATTGGCGCACTTCTTCAGCCGTTGCCTGCTTGCGGCGCGCCAGCCAGCTGATCAGCTGCCGCTGCTCGAGCGGGATATCCTCTGTGAGCAGGGCGAGGGGCGTCAGGCCCGTCTGAGTGGGCGAAGGGCGGGGCGCCGGGTCAGGCTGATCAGAGGGTGGCAATATATCGTCGTATTCAGACATGCTGAGTCTGGCTCACAGTGCGCGTCAGGATGTTCAGCTAGCTTACCATAGGCGCTTCGGCTTGGCAACCGCGTGGCACGGCTCTCACCGGCCCTCGCCTTGACCGAAAGCCTGTGCTACGCCACAATTAAAGGTAAGTTCATCTCTTGGAAGGAGCGATTGCCCTGAGCCCTTCTCGCCCTAACGTCCTGATGCTGACGCCTTATCTGCCTTACCCACCCGTCAGCGGCGGACGCTCACGCACGTACAACTTGCTCAAGCGGCTTGCCCGCGATTTTGCCTTCACGGTGGTCTGTTTTGGGCGCCCCGAGGAGCGCGCCGTCGACGTGAGCCCGCTGCAGGCGCTCTGCGAGCTGATCGTGATCAAGCGCCCCTCCAGCCCCAGCAAACTGCGCGCTGCCTTGCTCAGCCTGACTTCAGTTAAGCCGATCACCATGCGCCTGTACACCTCAGGCGAGTTCCGCGAGACGGTCAAGCGGCTGCTGCGCGTACGTCTATTCGATCTGATCCACGTCGAGTCGTTCTACATGCTGCAGAATTTGCCGCCCGAGCTGCCCGTGCCGGTCTTCCTCTCCGAGCCTGCTATTGAGTACCTGGCCTGGTGGCGGCATGCCCGCGTGGCTAACCCGGTCTATCAACGCCCTGCCCTTGCCCTAGAGGCGCTTAAGATGCGCTTCTTCGAGCCACAGGCATGGAGCACTGCCACGCTCGTCGGGGCGATGTCTGAAGTGGATGCGCATATCGTCAAGCGCGCCGCGCCCGGCGTGCCGACCGTCCTCTCGCCCAATGGCGTGGATGTGGAGTACTTCAAGCCCAGCAGCATCCGCCGCGACCCCGACAGCGCCGTCTTCATGGGCGACTACAAGTACTTCCCCAATGAGGATGCCGTGCTGTATTTCACCCGCGAGATCATGCCGCTCATCCGCGCCAAGCGCCCCAACTTCACGCTGACTCTGCTCGGGAAAGACCCCACGCCCGCCTTGACTCGCCTCGCCAGCGATCCGCGCAACGGCTTGCGGCTGCAGGGCTTGGTGGAAGATACGCGCCCATATCTGAGTCGGGCTGGTTTATTTGTCTGCCCACTGCGCAGCGGCAGCGGCACCCGCTTCAAGCTGCTCGAGGCGCTCGCCTGCGGCTGCCCAGTGGTGAGCACTTCGCTAGGCGCTGAGGGTTTGGGCGCCCAAGACGAGCGGCACATGCGCATCGTGGATACCCCGCGCGCCTTCGCCGATGCCGTGCTGCGCCTGCTGGACGACCCCGAAGAGGCGGCCCGCCTGAGCCATCATGGGCGCAGCTGGGTGGTGGAGCGCCACTCTTGGGCGCGCAGCGCCGCCCTGCTGACCGATACTTACCTCTCGCTGATCGGCAGCGAGGATATGACGGCGCCTAGCCCCTCGAGTCGGCGATCAAGGCGGCGATAGCGGCGCACAACTGGTCGTAGCTGCGGTGCGTGGTGCTGGAAATAGCAAAAGCGGCCGCCTCAGGAGCGCCGGCCAGGCGCGCCAACAAACGGTACTGCGGCGGCAGCGCCTGGCGTGCTACAATGATGGCGTAGCCCTCACGCCGGCGGTGCTGCCTGCCGAATAACCAGCGCTCTAAAGCGGCGTTCGCCTCGCTCTCGGGGATGAGCGGATGCCGCACACAGCGCAGCAGCGCGTGACGCGGCACAAAATGCTCGCGCCCCAGCATCGGGCGCAGCCACAGCCCCTCTGGGCTCAGCCTGATCTCGGGATGCAGCACGCTCTGCAGCACCAGCGGGATGAGCAACGTGGCTGTAAATAGGGCGCTGAGCAGGAACAGAGCTCCGAGCGCGCCGCTAAGGCTTGCCAAGAGCAGCTGCGCCAGGCTTGCTGCACAGCACAAGATCAAGCCCAGCGCCGTCAGCCGCGCCAGGGCGCGACGCATGTACGGGCGCGGATGAGGGAAGTCAGTTGGGGATGTTGGCTTCGGGTCAGGGAGATCGGTCATGACAGAGTCACAATCTACGCAGTCGGATGCCGTAATTGAGCTGACACTTACTACAATGGCGCACGGCGGCAGCGCCATTGGGCGCCATGAAGGGCGGGCCATTTTTGTGCCGTATGCCATCCCCGGCGAGCGCATCACGGCGCGCATCACGCAGGATAGGGGGCGCTTCGCCTACGCTGAGGGCATCACTTTGCTGGAAGCCTCTGAGGCGCGCGTGCTGCCGCACTGCCCGCACTTCGGCCCGAAGCGCTGCGGCGGCTGCCACTGGCAGCATATTGATTATCCGGCGCAGCTCGTCTTCAAGCAGCAGGTCGTGAGCGATCAGCTGATCCGCATCGGTGGCATTGCGCAGCCGCCCGTTCTGCCCACCATCCCCAGCCCAAGCGCGTGGCAATACCGCTCACACGTCACTCTTCACGTGATGCCCGACGGCCAGATCGGCTTCATCGGCACGGATGATCAGCATATCGTCCCAATTCAAGAGTGTCACATCATCCGCCCTGAATTGCAAGAGCTGCTAGAAAGCCTCAACCTTGAAGTGCTCGATGGCGGCCTGCTCTCGCGCATACGCCTGCAAGTCGGCACGCACAGCGATGACCTGCTCATCGCTCTCAGCACCCTTGACAACATGCCGCCCGCCATCGAGCTCGATCTGCCTGTCTCGGTCAGCTTCCTCTCTGAGGATGAACAGCCGCAGGCACTCATCGGAGTGGGCAAGGTGCACTACACCGTCAAAGGGCGGAACTTTCAGGTCACGGCGGGCAGTTTTTTCCAAGTCAATCTGGCGCTCACCGAGCAGCTGGTCGACTTAGTTTTGGAGGGGCTGAATCTGCAGGGCACGGAGAACCTGCTGGACTTGTACAGCGGCGTCGGCCTGTTCACAGCGTTCCTGGCCGAGCGCGCCGCTGGTGTGACTGCCATCGAGGGCTTCCCGACCGCTGTTGACGATGCGGACGCCAATCTGAGCGATCTGAGCAATGTGACGCTGATCGAAGGCTTAGTGGAAGACGTCCTGCCGGAGCTCGACGAGTCTTTTGATGCTGTTGTGCTCGATCCGCCGCGTAGCGGCATGGAAGCGCCCGCCCTGGATGCCCTCGCCGCGCTGGCGCCGGCCAAAATTGTCTACGTCTCCTGCGATCCTGCTACGCTTGCCCGCGATGCCAAGCGCCTGATCGCCAAAGGCTATACCCTACAGACCGTTCAGCCTCTCGATATGTTCCCACAGACCTATCACATCGAGTGCGTTGCGCTTTTTACACACGCCTAGCTTGCCGAGTCGAGCGCCGTGCGTTACTGTTGTGCACGCTGAAACAGATCCACTGGAGAGAAATTATGAAACGCCTATTTTTGATATCCCTGCTGCTGTTGACGGCTGCTTGCGGTGCGGCAGAGACGCCCATCCCGATTGAGGCTGTGCCTAATCCGCCCATCAGCACCCCCAGCCAGGTCACGCTCTTGCTCAGCGACCCGTTCACCGACGAGAATGTGAGTATGACTTTCGATCTGCCTGAAAACTGGCCGATCACGGCGGGCTTGAGCAACACGCGCATCATCGTCATCCCTACCCTCAAGCCGCTGAGCCCAGATGATCCCTCGCCCGTCGAATCGGTCAGCAGGGCGGTCGGCAAGGAAGGTGATGCAGCCGAGCGATTGACCGTCAACGGACGCGAGGTATTTGTGGCGGTTGGCGGGGAGCTGCCCAACGCGCTGATGAGCTTCGCCGTTGTTGTGCCCGATCGCAGCTACTTCTTGCAGATCAATGTCACGCAAGTCTTTGAGGGCAGCCCAGAGGAATACCGTGAGGCGCTGCAGCGCATCATCGCCAGCGCGCGCCTGAGCGAGTGAGTGCACATCAGGGCGGGATGGATGGACGAGCCACCCCGCCGCTGTTTGCGCAGATCAGCGCCACCTAGTCAGCGCTGATCGCCTCGCTAGCGTAGACCGGATACAGCCAATGGGCATACTGCGGCACGTTGCCGCGCACCACGTTGAAGAACAATTCGCGCAGGGCCTGCACAAACTCGCCCATCTTGCCGCCGCTGATCGGACGGTGATCCACATAGGCGACTGCCGCTACCTGCACGCCTGTGCCACACAGGAAGACCTCATCAGCGATGTACAGCTCGCTGCGATCGATCTCGCGCTCGATGACCTCGTAGCCCATCTGCTCAGCGATCAACGTCATCAGGCTGCGCCGCACGATGCCTTCGAGGATGTTCGAGGAGACAGGCGGCGTGATCACTTTGCCGCCGCGCAGCATGAACAAGTTCGCTGCGCTCGCCTCTGAGACGTGCCCATCCTGGTTCAGCACGACGGCTTCATCATGCCCGTTCAGCATCACCTCCGTCTTGATCAGGGCCGAGTTCACATAGGCGCCGCTAATCTTGCCGCGCACAGGGATGGCGGTATCATCGACGCGCCGCCATGTCGAGGTGCCCAGCTTCAAGCCTTCCTCGTGCTCGAGGTAGCTGCCGAAGGGGATGGCGAAGATCGTCAAGTCGTGCTCGAGGTTGTGCAGGCGCACGCCGATGCCCTCGTGGGATTTGTAGACTAGCGGACGGATGTAGGTATCTTGGCGGTAGCCCTCGTGGCGCAGCAGGTCTACCAGAATAGAGCGCAGCTGCTCAGGCGTGTAGGGCAAGTCCATCAGTAGGAACTCAGCTGATTGCTTCAGGCGGATGAAATGGTCGATCGGGCGGAACAGATAGAGCTCACTTTTCTCGGCATTCCAGTAGCCGCGCATCCCACCGAAGACTGCCGTGCCGTAGTTGAGGGCATGCGTCATCACGCTGACCTTGGCCTGCTCTATTGGGACAATTTTGCCTTGAAAGAAAGCATAACGTGGGCTGCTCATCTAAATCTCCTTTGCTTAGGCAAATCCTTGCTCCCATTGTAGTGCAAAATGCCACGAACAGGCAAGCGTCGTGCGGCTGCGCGCCTCACCTTGTAAGAGCTGCACAAAACTTAAGGGTGTTACATTGCCTTGTAAAAGGGTGTGCTATAATCTAGGTAATTTGATCTATCTTGCTCAAATCTGTTACGCCAACGTTAGAAAAAAATTTTGGAGGCGCTGTAGAATGGTGAGTGTGCTGCTATAGCTGAGGAATCTTACGTTCGCTCACATCGAGCTTACCTAAACCCTAAGGCGTCGCAACTTGGAAGGGCTGCAACCATGAAGCGAATTCTAGTCGTGGATGATGAAGTGGGCGCGCTGACGCTGATTGGCATCATGCTGAATCGCGGCGGCTTTGAAGTTGTGAAGGCGCAGAGTGCTAGCCAAGCGCTAGCCATACTAGAGCGAGAATCACCCGACCTGATCATCCTAGATATCATGATGCCTGGCATGGATGGCATTGAGCTGTGCGCTGTCATTCGAGGCATGGAGCGTTTTGCCACAACGCCAATCCTGATCCTCTCCACGCGCAGCGACTCTGAGAGCGTCGTTCGCGGCATGGAAGCCGGGGCGACGAACTACCTGCCTAAGCCGATTCTGCACCACGACTTGGTCTCGAAGGTGCGCAGCATGTTAAATTTGACCACTGTAGAGCGCTGAAGTGCCAACCTGCTCCGCTCCTCAGCAACCATACAAAACAGGCTGCAGCTTCATTCGATGACCTCGATATAATTCGTGGTCGCCTTGCTCAGGTCGCTGTACAGACCCCGCAGGGCAGGATCGGCGATGTGCGCAGCCAGGTAGTACATTACCTCATCGGCGGCGGCGCGGTACTCTTGGCGCGAGAGCTTGCCCTTCAGGCGGATCGGGCGGCTGTAGTTGATAGTGACCAGCGTACGGCGCAGGCGCAGCAAGTTGCGGCGAAAGTGCTGCGTGCCACTGATGCCCGCCACAACCATCTGAGCGTTCGTCTTGGCCGCTAAAAGGATGAAGCCTTCCTTCGGCTCGCTCAGCGCCTTGTAGCGGTGCCCCTCAGGCGCGATCAGCAGCATATCGTTAGTGTGCTCCAGGACGTAGAGCGCGCGGCGCAGCGCTTGCATATCCAACTCGCCGCGCTTGACTGGGATTGCCTGCCAGAAGTGCACCATCCACGCCGTCAGCGGGTTGTGGAGCAGCTCTTCCTTGCCGATGGGCGTCACATCCCGGAAGCGGATCATACCGCCGACCAGCGGCGGATCGACCTGAGAGAGATGATTGAAGAGCAAGAGAGTTGGCCCGTGGCGCGGCACGTGCTCAAGGCCGTGATGGGTCACCTTGACGGTGAGCCGCCAGATCAGCAAGGCGCCCAGCAGCCGCATAAAGCGGCGCGCCAAGCGCGTGCGCGGCGAGTTATCAGCAGTCAGTTGGATAGGCAGCGCCTTTTTCTCAGGCGCCCGCGCACGTCCGCTCACAGCACCTACTCCTTGTCGCGCTCGCGCAGGTGCGGATAGAGCAGCACCTCGCGGATGGTGTGCCGATCCGTCATCAGCATCACCAGCCGATCGATCCCAATGCCGACTCCACCATTGGGCGGCATGCCGTAGCGCATGGCGCGCAGATAGTCTTCATCGAGCGGCGCCTCATCATCGTCGCCCTCGCGGAAGAGACGTGCCATTTCCAAGAAGCGCTGTTCTTGGTCGAGCGGGTCATTCAGCTCGGTGAAGGCGTTGCCGAACTCCATGCCGGCGATGTAGAACTCGAAGCGCTGCACGTGGAAGGCATCGCCAGGCACGCCCTTGGCGAAGGGCGAGATATCGCGCGGGTAATCCAGGACGAAAGTGGGCTGGATAAGCGTCGGCTCGACGAAATCGCCCATCAGCTGCTCGATGTACTTGCCCCACGGCAAATGCGGGCGAGTCGGGATGTTGCGCGCGCATATGGCAGCGTGGAGCGACTCGGCAGTCGGATGCTCCATGTAGTCGATGCCGCAAGCTGCACGAATTGCCTGGCGCAGAGTGACGCGCCGCCAGGGCGGTGCTAAGTCGATCAGGTTGCCGTCGTAGGTGACTTGCGTGCTGCCGTGTACCTGCTGCGCCACATAGGCCACCAGCCGCTCAGTCAAGTCCATGCCGCCGTTGTAGTCGATGTAGGCTTTGTAGAACTCCAGCATGGTGAACTCGGGATTGTGCTTGAAGCTGACGCCCTCGTTGCGGAAGTCACGCCCGATCTCGTAGACGGCGTCGTACATACCGACCAGCAGGCGCTTCAGGTACAGCTCGAAGCTGATGCGCAGATATAAATCCTGCTTGAGCTGGTTGTGGTGCGTGATGAACGGGCGGGCCGCCGCGCCGCCGTAGATCGCCTGCAGGATGGGCGTCTCGACTTCGAGGAAGCCCTCGCTATCCAGGAAGCGGCGCACCGCGCTGATGGTCTGGGCGCGCTTGCGGAACACCTCGCGCACCTCAGGATTCACAGCTAGATCAGCGTAGCGCTGGCGATAGCGCTCTTCCACATCGGTGAAGCCGCCATAAGTGACAATCTTGCCGTCGACTTCCTGCTCCTTAATCACGGGCAGCGGGCTGAGCGCCTTCGCCAGCACGTGTAGGGCATGCACATCCACGCTGATCTCGCCGGTGCGCGTGCGTATCATTGCGCCATCGGCTTGCACAAAGTCGAAGAGGTCGAGATCGCGCTTGAAGAGCTCGTAGGTCGCCTCGCCGACGCGGTCTTGACGGATGAACAGCTGGACTTTGCCCGTGCCATCCTCTAAATCAGCAAAGGAGAGCTTGCCGCTGCTGCGCATGGCGCGTAATCGGCCGCACACCGAGACCTCTACGGGCTGCGCGGCCTGGCCGAGCGCCTCTTGGGCGGTGAAGGCGGCGATGGCCTGGGCGATGGTATGCGTGCGGCGCACCGCGCCTGGAAATGGCTCGATACCACGCTGGCGCAGGCGCTGCAGCTTCTCAAGGCGCTCAGCCTCTAGCTTATTGGGTTGCCACGTCATGCTGTTTTCCTAAGGGTTCGCTTTAGGATGCCAAACTTCACAGATTATAGCGTATCTGTAGGCTGAACGTAGGTTGCCTTGCGCGCTAGGCGGCGCTACAATTGCGCGCTGAGAACTCTGCCGCTGTGGAGATGGGCCTGTGAGCCGCCGCGCCTTGTTTGGCTATCTCATCCTCAACGTCCTAGTCACCTTCACCGTGATGGTGGGCGTTCTGCTGATCAACGAAGCGCGTTTAGGCGCCACACCAACGCCTGTGCGTAATCTGCTGCCCGTCTTGATCACTGCTACGCCCGATCCGAACTACACGCCGCCCGTCGTCTACATTGTGGTGACGGCCACACCTGCTAGCGGCATTGCCTTGCAGCTGACCCCCGACGGAACGTCACGCAGCATCAACCCTCCCACGCTCGATCCCGCCTTGCTGCCCGCCAATCCGGAGCCAGCTGCAAGCGATCCGAACGCCTGCCCAACTTACACGATGGTGGCTGGTGATACACCCGCCACCATCGCTCAGCGCTATGGTGTGGCGCTGCCAGAGCTGATGCGCGCTAACAGCCTGACCGAAGAGAGCGCGAGGCGTCTGCAGATCGGGCAGGTCTTGATCATCCCAGTGGGTGGCTGCGGGCTGCCTACCCAGACGCCCAGCCCAGCTGCAACGCCCACCCCTGAGCCATCGCCGCCACCCACCGCCACGCTCATCCCAACTTTGGCGCCGGACCAACTAAAAATTGAGGTGACACAAATCATCAGTCCGGGCGATATTACACAAGAAGGCATTGAGATTCGCAACATCAGCGGCGGCGTGATCGAGATCGGCGGCTGGACGTTGAGCGACGGCAAAGGTAACACTTATACCTTCCCAGATTACCAGATGTTTGAAGGGCGGCGCGTGGTAGTCTACACGCGCGGCGGCGTCTCGACGCCGTTAGCGCTCTTCTGGGGCTTGCCCAGCGCAATCTGGGGCGATCCCGATCAAGTAGCGGTCATTCGCGATGCAGAGGGCAACATACAGGCGCGCTACAGCCGGCGCGGGGGCGGATCGGCTCCGTGAGGCTAGGGTGAGGATAGGCCATGAGCAGGAAACACGGTCTTTTATTTTTGTTGATCGGCATGCTGTGCGCGATGTGGGCGCCGCCCGCACAGGCTCAGAATGGCGCGCTGAGCAATCTGCTGCGCCAGGTGCCTGATAATGCCGAGTCGCGCAGCATCATTTGGTTTGGCTCGCCAGGCGCCCTAAAGCGCACCCTGAATGTACAGGTAACCAGCCGCGAGGCGCTCGATCGCTTGCCGCTGACACAGCGTGCCACTTATCTCTCAGAGATCGGGCGCTTGGTCTACTTCTCGGAGCAGAGTGGCTTGGCACGCGCGCCAGAATGGCTGGCGACCTTCGGCATCGATAGCTTCGCCATCGAGCAAGAGCTGACTGTCGGGCAGCCGCCGAGTCAAATTGCCGTCCTTGAGGGCGCCTTTGATGTCAACGGCATCAGTGCGGCGCTGCAGAATGTGGGCTACCAGGCGCAGACGGTCAGCGGGGTGCCGATTTTCGCCATCGGCGACGATAACAGGGCTCCATCGGGGATTGTGGGCAGCCTCGCTGCCGATAAACTGAACCGAATCGCGCTGGCGCCCAACCGAATCGTAACAGCTGCCTCGAGCAGCACTCTTGCGGCGGCGCTCTCGCCTGCGCCGAGCCTGGCTGAGAATCCGATCTACGCTGCCCTCGCCACAGGCTTGGAGGCGCGCAGCGTGCTCATCTGTGCCGTGCTATTTGATGGCGCCTTCGCCGCTCGAGAGCTCGTCGGCACGGCGCCGAGTGCGCCCGGCGGCCTGCCCGCCTACTCAGCGGGCGCCATCGGCTACTATCGGAATGGCAGCACACGCACCCTGACCTTCGCCCTCGCCTACGCCGATCCGAACACAGCCGAGCAGGCAGGCACGGCCTTGGTCGAGCGGCTAGGGACGTACATCAGCCCAGAGCAACCCGAACGCCCGCTCTTTGCCGGCTGGCAGTTCGTGACCGAGATTGAGCAGAGCAGCGGGGTGAGCTTGCTCAAGGTCAGCGCGAATATGCCCGAAGACAGCGATGTGGCATGGGTCTGGTTGGTGCAAAAGCGCGATCTCGGCTTTTTGCGTCCGCAATGAGGAACTGCGCATGTTAGAAGAGACGGTCAGCGGATTTCTGCTCTTTTTGGCAACAGGACTCGGCGCAGCTGTCACGGCGCTGTGGGCAGGCCTGTCGATCTGGACGTGGCGGGATATCCGTGCTCGCTCGCGCGATGGCTTCGCGCACCTCACCGCGACGGCGCTGGTGGCGCTCTTAAATGTGTTCGGGCTGCTAGTCTACCTGATGCTGCGCCCGCGCGAGACGCTCGCCGAGGCCTACGAGCGCTCGCTAGAGGAAGAGGCGCTCTTACAGGGCATTGAGGAGAAGCCAGTCTGCCCTGCTTGCGGCCGACCGACGCAGGCGGCGTGGCAGGTCTGCCCGTATTGCCACACGCGCCTGCGCAAGCCGTGCGTCGGATGCGGGCAGCTGCTCGAGCTGGCCTGGGCGCTCTGCCCGTATTGTACGGCTGTGCAAGCTGTGGAGGCCGCGCCGCGCTCAAGGCGACGGGCACCACAGCCTGCGCCGCTCGAATATATGGAAGGCGATAGCGAGATTGAGTAGCCGCTCAAATGCCCAGCGCAACGTACTTCACATCAAGGTACTCATCGATGCCGATCGCGCCGCCCTCGCGCCCTAATCCGCTGTGCTTGATGCCGCCGAAGGGCGCCTGCGCCGTTGAGGGCAGCGGATCGTTAGCGCCGATGATGCCGTATTCCAGGCGCTCTGCCACGCGGAAAACACGGCCGACGTCGCGCGTGTAGAAGTAGGCTGCCAAGCCGTATTGTGTGTCGTTGGCGCGCTGGATGACCTCATCCTCGCTCTCAAAGGCGATCAGCGGCGCCACCGGCCCGAATGTCTCCTCACGCGCCACCAGCATGCCAGCGTGCGCCCCCGTGATGACAGTTGGCTCCCAGAACAGGCTGTTTTCGCCCAACGCGCTGCCGCCAGCGCGCACTTGGGCGCCCTGTGCCAGGGCATCTTGCACGTGCCGTGCCACTTTTTGGCGGGCTGCCTCGTCAATCAGCGGGCCGATCTGCACATCAGGCGCCAGACCGTTGCCCACGCGCAGCTTGCGCACGGCTTCAGTCAGCGCCTCAGCAAACGGCTCATACACGCTGCGCTGCACAAAGATGCGATTGGCACACACGCACGTCTGGCCGGCGTTGCGGAACTTCGAGACAATTGCGCCCTGTACCGCTGCGCCTAGATCGGCATCCTCAAAGACGATGAACGGCGCGTTGCCGCCCAGCTCCAGCGAGAGCCGCTTCACGCCCGCCGCCGATTGCCTGATCAGCAGCTTGCCGACCTCAGTTGAGCCCGTGAACGAGATTTTGCGCACGCGATCGTCAGCGAAGATGGTCTCGGAGAACGGCACAGGGTCGTGGCAGGTGATGATGTTGACGACGCCTTTCGGCACGCCCGCCTCGACCAGGAGGCGCCCTAACGCGACAGCAGAGAGCGGCGTCTGTTCAGCCGGCTTGCAAATGGCGGTACAGCCGGCTGCCAGCGCCGCCGAGAGCTTGCGCGCTAGCATGCCCATCGGGAAGTTCCACGGCGTGATCAGCGCCGCCACGCCGACGGCCTGCCGCCATACCAGCAGGCGCTTATTCGCCACAGAGGCAGGTACAATCTGCCCATAGAGCCGCTCTGCCTCGCCAGCGAACCACGTGAAAAAGCTGGCGGCGAAGGCGATCTCATTACGCGCCTCTTGCAGGGGCTTGCCCTGCTCGAGCGTCATCAAGGTGGCGAGCTGCTCACGCCGATCCAGCAGCAGCGCTGCTATCTTGCGCAGGATGGCAGCACGCTCAGGCGCAGGCAGCCGAGACCAGCCCGGCAGTGCGGCGTAAGCCGCCTCAACTGCCGCCTGCGTCTCGGCGGCGGCGGCGTCGGGCACGTAGGTGAGAATCTGACCAGTAGCTGGGTTGCGGACGGCAAACTGCGCGCCACTGGCGCTCGCGTGCCAGGCGCCGTCAATCAGCATTAAGTAGGGCTCGCTGCCGAGCGTCTGGGCGGTGATGCGATCTAAATCGGCTACTTCAAACATCGTTCTATCCTCGTTGTGAGAGTTTAGGCTTGATTGTAGCGCGCCGGCAGAAAGTGTGGCACTTGCTTGTCTCTCAGCACCGTGCTTGCTAAGATCGGGGCGTGTGTCGTGCATTTTCCCACAATTTTACGTCTTTCGACAGAGGTCAGCTTTTGCCATGATCATTCAAGTCCGCGAGCTAGCGATGCTGCCAGCTGACGAGCTGAAGCTGCTGATGCGCCGCGCCGAGCAGGATATTACAGCCCTCTTGCCGCAGGCACAGCAAGTCATCGAGGCTGTCCGCACACGTGGCGACGAGGCGATCGTCGAGTACACGCGCCAGTTCGATGCTAAAGACTACTCCGCCGCCAATTTGCGGGTCAGGGAGGCCGATTTTGAGCGCGCTTACGCTGAAGTGGGCGCTGAAGTCGTAGAGGCGATCCGGCATGCGCACGCCAACATCCAGCGCTTCCACTCCGAGCAGCTGCCAGAGCCGATGTGGTTCATGGAAGTGGAGCCGGGCGTGATGGCGGGCGAGAAGATCACGCCAATTGCCAGCGTAGGCTTATATGTGCCGCGCGGCAAGGGCGCCTTCCCCTCTGTGATGCTGATGCTGAGCGTGCCTGCCAAAGTGGCGGGCGTGCCGCGTATTGCTGTCGTCACGCCGCCCAACCCGCAGGGCAAAGCTGACCCGGCTGCGCTGGTGGCAGCTGATATCGCCGGCGTGCGCGAGGTGTATGCCGTCGGTGGGATGGCGGCAGTGGCAGGCTTAGCCTTCGGCACACACACTTTGCCGCGCGTCAGCAAGATCATCGGGCCGGGCAGCAGCTACGTCTCGGCAGCGAAGCGGCTGCTCTATGGCGTGGTGGACGTCGGCTTGCCTGCCGGGCCGAGCGAGTCGATCATCTTGTGCGATGAGACGGCCGATCCGCGCCTGGCCGCGCTCGATCTGCTGGTTGAGGCCGAGCACGGCCCCGACTCGGCTGCCTTGCTGGTCACGCACAGCCGCCAGGTGGCAGAAGAGGCGCTGCGCCTATTGCCCGGCTACGTAGCTGAGCTGCCGGAGTGGCGGCGCGCCTTCGTAGAGCGCGTGCTGGGCGGCTATGGCGGCATCCTGCTGACGCGCAACCTTGAGGAGTCAATCGCCTTCGTGAATGACTACGCGCCCGAGCATCTTGAGGTGCTGACGGCAGACCCCTTCAGCACGCTCAACCGTATTCAGAACGCTGGAGAAATCCTGCTGGGGAGCTACACGCCGATCCCGACTAGCAACTACACGCTCGGCTTGAACGCCATCCTGCCGACGGGCGGCTTTGGGCGCTCGTTCTCGTCGGTCAGCGTCTGGGATTTCCTGAAGCGCAGCGGCATCGGCTATTGCAACCGCGAGGGCTTTGAGCGCCTGTATCAGACGACCGTCCGCCTCGCCGACTATGAAGATTTCCCGGCACATGCGCTGGTGCTGCGCAAGCGGCGTGCGCTCTGGGGCGGGTAAAGGACAACAGGCGAGAGCGTTCTCGCCTGTTTATTCTCAAAACGTACCCGCCATGCCGTGTGACCGCGTGTTTTGAACCTGCTCTCGCAGGTGGGTCATCTCGCCAGCTCTTGCGCCTTGACTAGTGTCTACCGCGCTGCAGCTGGATGTGAATGCCCGTCTGATGGGTGTTGGCCCAAAACATGAGTGCGACATCACGCACACAGCAGGCACGCTAACTTTTATACCATGCTCGGCTGCGCTTGTAAAGGCTAGCTCTGTTAAGGCTGTGCCAAGCTTTGGTGAAAAGTTGGCTTGCCAGGCGGTTGGATGCAGGCTATGCTGATCGGCAGCTCGTCTAGCATGCCACCAGGAGTCAATATGCTCGCTTTTTTGCCGCTTGGGCGCACTACTTTCGATATGCAGTTTGCGCAGGCGCAAACCGAGCGCGCCGCACAGACCCTACGCGCCACTTTCGCTGATATTCTGATTATCGAGCCGATCGTCACGGATGCCGAGGCGTTAGAGCGCGCCCTCGCCCAGCTGCGCGAGGCGCCGATCAGCCTCGTCGTGATCTTCCAAGCCACCTTCGCCGACTCTAGCGCGGTGGTGGCCCTGGCGGAGGCGCTGCGCCTCCCGTTTTTGCTGTGGGCAGTGCCAGAACCCGCCACCGGCGGCAGATTGCGCTTGAACTCGCTGTGCGGCATTAACCTGGCTGCCTTTGCCCTGAAGCGGCGCGGCCTGCCCTATGCTTTCTGCTATGCCGCGCCCGACTCGCCTCAGGCGCTGCACGCCATTCAGAGCGCTGCCGCTGCTGCAAACGCCCTACAGCGCTTGCGGATGGCCAAGATCGGCGTGATCGGCGAGCATCCGCCCGGCTTTGAGCCGTGCGCTTATGACGCTGAAGCCTTGCGCGCGCATTTCGGCGTTCAGGTGCAGCCCTACTCGCTGGAGGCTGCCTTCGCTGCCGCCGATAGCATCCCCGCCCAGCGCGTTGCAGCCCGCTGCGCCGACCTCGCCGCTAAGCTGAGCAACTTAGGCGAGCTGAACGCAGCCCAAGTGGGCGGCACACTCAGCTTTCACGAGGCGATGCGCGATCACATCGCGGCAGAGGGCCTACACGGCCTGGCTATCCGCTGCTGGCCCGAGACCTTCCTGCGGCGCGATTGCGCGGTGTGCGCTTCCTCCGCGCTGCTGTGCGATGAGGGCGTGCCCGCCACCTGCGAGGCAGATGTTCACGGCGCCCTAACCGGCTTGCTGCTGCAGGGTGTTGGCGCGGTTGCCACCTTTGGCGCCGATATGGTCGCTGCCGACCTCGACCGAGATACACTGACCTTCTGGCACTGCGGCCTGGCGCCGCTCAGCATGTGTGACCCGAGCTTCCCGCCGCGTGGCGCGCTGCACAGCAATCGGCAGCGGCCGCTGCTGATGGAGTTTCCGCTGAAGGCGGGGCGAGTCACACTGGCTCGCCTGACACAAGCCGGCGAATCGGGCGGCTATCGGCTGGTCGTCGGCACAGGCGAGATGTTGAGCGCGCCGATGCAGTTCAGCGGCACAAGCGGCCTCTTCCGCCCCGACTCGGGTGCGGCAAATGCCCTGCAGGTGATCATGGGCCAGGGCTTAGATCACCATTTCACGCTCGCCTACGGCGATTTTGCCGAGCCGCTCGCCTGCTTCGCTGAGTTCGCCAGGCTGCCGATCATTCGCCTGTGAGTGGCGCGGCATCCCCAATCGTTTCTCCCGCCACCCTGACGGGCAAGCGCCGCCCATCTTCAGCCGTGTAGAGCGCGGCGATCAGTCGTAAGGTGCCATCAGGGGGCGTGGCCAGCGTGTGAGTGCTCTCGAAGACCTCGCCCGCCAGCCAGCGCGTTGTTGGGCGGATGGCGGGTGGCCCATCCTGCTGGCTGAAGAGCGAGCCATCGGCGTTGAGCGCCTGCACTGTGAGAGTGAAGTCTGCCTCGGGCGTGCTGAGCGCCTGCCATGCCAAGCGGATGTGTACCGCAGCGCCATCCCGCACAATCTGGCAGCCGATCAGGGCGATCTGCTCGCAGAAACGGGCGTCACAAGGCGGCAGATCGGGCCGATCGTAGCGCCGTACAACGCCAATCACGCGCAGCGGCGCCTCAAAGACGGTTCGATCAGCCAAGCTCAGGCGCAGCGTGTAATCGCCTGCGGGCAGCTCAGGTGGTAGGCGGATGGCATAGCGCTCGACCAAGTATTCATCAGTGCGCCACTGGGCGAAAGGGTAGCTGTCGCGGACGGGCTGCCCTTGCCATAGGCGGATTGGCGTGCCATCGGGCGGGTGGGCGCTCAAGATCAGGTCGGGCTGTGCGCCGGGCGCCTGGAGCGCCTGCCACGTCACTGTGAAGCGCAGCCAGTCGCCTTGTTCGGTCGGCTGCGGCGGCGCGCTGAGTGCGGCGTAGAGGTATGGCGAGAGGGCAAGCCCTTGCGGTGGCGCCTCGCGCGGTGCGCTGGGCCCCACAGCGATGCGCGCTGCCTCTGCCCACAAGCCGCTGAAGCGATTTTGCGCATCTACCAGCGGCAGAAGGGCGCCACTACTCCGGCTGAGCCACGCTGTGTGCAGCGTGTAGGTGCCGCTCAGCGCGCCCAGCGGCAGCGGCACATCCAGGGCGATGATCAGCCGTTCGCTCGCCCGCAGCCGATCGCTTTGCTCAAAGTACGGATGAAAACGGGCGATCTCTTCACCTAAGGGATCACGCAGGGCGACAACAGGCGTCAAATCGGTGCGATCAGGCTTTTGCAGCACATCCCACGCAAACGATACCTGTATCATCTGGCCACCGCGCCCTTCAAAAGACGTAAGCGCATCGCCCGCGCTCAAAAAGCCCCCAAACGAGCGACTTGGCGCCGAGCGACGTTCAGTGCCGCCCTGCAGCCGATAGACCGTGAAGGCGGGTGCGCCGTCTGGGCCATCAAGCGCCTGCAAGCGCGCCACGCGTGCATCGCTGGCGAATGTGCTTTCATGCGGACTGCTCACTGTGCGCGGGAAGAGATACAGCGCCTGCTCACCTTCAGGCGGGATGATCAAGTGCTCTGCCATCAGCCAGCGAATGCGGCTGTGATCTAGCCGATGCGCAAGCACAGTCGGGTGGTTGTAGAACGCACTGACAATGTAGGCAACCTCATCGGGCGCTAAGTTTGCCTCCAGCCACTGACCGATCAGCTGCATGTCGCCGTGCGCATCGTAAAATAAGTCGGCCCGGCTTGCCCAGGCGCGATAATCGCTCCACGTGTGCAGCGCTAGAAGCAGCACCAACCCAGCAATGCCATACCGCAAACGCGGCACGCGTGCCACGAGCGCCGCAATGCCGAGCGCCGGCGCAAAGAAGATTAGCGGTACCATCGCCACTGAGCGCATATGCGAAGGTGGCAGCCCGCCCACCGCCACAACCGAAGGCAGGATCAGCAGCGGCGCCAGCAGCACGCACAGCGCCGCTATGCGCAGAATAGTCGGTTCCGCCCGCCTGAGGTAGAGCCGAAGCGCTGCGCCAAAGCCAATCAGCATTAGCACGCCGCTGATCGGATCGAACCATGGGCGCTCAGGCGCCAAGTTGTAGCGCAGGAGCGGATCGCCGCGCAGGAAGAACATCTCCGCGTGCAGGCGCAGACTCTCAAGCAGGGTCAGCGCGCTGACGTCCGATTCAGTCACTTGCGCCAGGCGATCGAGGAAGACTTCAGGCTTGCTGAGGTAAAAGAGTGTGATCGGCAGGGCTGTGATGGCTAGCACAGCCAGGAAGAGCGCGCTTTGGCGCAGCCGGAGCGCCCGCCTTGTGTCGATCAGCAGCAGCGCTCCTAGCGGCAAGAGCAGCCACAGCGGAAAGATGCGCGCCGCCATATAGGTATACAGCGCCGCGCCGCCGAAAAAGCCGCCCAGCGCCGCGCTGCGCGCCCAGCCCCGTTCCCGCCTGAGCGCGATGAACAGACACCACAGCGCCAACGCCTCTAACAGCGGCTGCGGGCTGGTGCGGAAGCCTTGCCGCGTCAGCCAGACCTGCGCGCCATTCACAGCCAGCCACGCCCCACCGCACAGCGCAATCAGCGCCGCGTACGGATGCCCCTTAAACATAGCGCGCCCGAGCGCAAACGTCACAGCCACCGTCAAAATACCAAGCAAGGCGCTGGTGAGGCGTGTGGCGAAGACGTCCGTCCCGAAGATGTGCAACATTGGCACAGCCAGGTAGTAGAAGAGCGCCTCGCGCCCGCTGTATGCCTCGACCACCGGGAAGGGCTGGTAGCCGTAGAAGGCGATATCACGCCCCAGCAGCATATCAGCCGCCTCATCGTAGTGCAGTCCGGGCGGGGAGCTATGCAGATCAGCTAGACGCAGCAGCGCCGCCAAGAGCAGTTTTAGTACCCTCAACGAGTCGAACGGGGCCGCAGCCGAGACCTTCGAAAATGCCCTGCGCTTATGCCCTAGAGGCATTCTCAAGCGCCTTCCATCCCCCTCTCTTGTGCACTTTATTAGAGAGCGTCGCGGTTAGGAACAAGCTAACGCACCTCAGAGGGTTTGTCAAGCCCGCCAAGCCGATATCTGAAAGGTGGGGGAGTAGCCGCGGGGTTCGAAAGCGGCGTTGAGCCGTTGGCGGGGCTGAAGGGCGCAAACGCAACCTCAAACACTGACGGCCAGAGCTTGCCCGTGATGAAGAAGCGCTCGCTCTGGGGGTCGTAGGCGATGCCGTTCAGCACGCCCGCCTGCCCGGCAGCAAGGCGCTCCTCAGGCGTCAGCAGATCGTCCGCCTGGATGATGGCAGTGACTTGCCCGCTGTACTTGTCGATGCGCACGATCTGATCGCTGAACCAGATGTTGGCGTAGATCGAATCGTCGACGCATTCCAGCTCGTTCAGGCTGCGGACCGGCACGCCATCCAGCCAGACTTCAATCTGATGCAGCACCGCAAAGGTCTGTGGGTCGCGCACCGCCAGGATGTGGCTGCCGTTGCTCATATAGAGGGCGTCCAATTCGGCATCATAACACAGGCCCCAGCCCTCGCCCTCGTAGCTGAAGGCGCCCACAGGCTCAAACGTCTCAAGGTCGTAGACGAAGGCGATCTGTTCGCGCCACGTCAGCTGAATCAGGCGGCCATCCACCAGCGCTAGCCCCTCAGCGAAGAATTCGGGCGCCAGCGCCACCTGCTGGAGCACTGCGCCCGTCTGCATGTCCACTTTGCGCAGGCTGGATTGCCCATATAGCCCCGTGCTCTCGTAGAAGAAGCCGTTGTGAATGAGCAGCCCTTGCGTGAAGGCAGCTGGGTCATGTGGGCGGCTCGAGAAGACCTGAACGCGCAGGCGTTCGGGCTGCTCTTGGGCACTCGGCGCAAACGACGGGACGATCAGCGCGCTGAGCAAGACAAGGATCAAGCAAAGGCGTGTCATCTTGAACATACAGCTCTGTTGCGCGGTCGGTTTACAGGCGCCATTCTAGCGCAGGCGACTCGGGCGGGCAAGCGCTCACGGGATGACGCGATATTGCAGCATCTCGTTGATTTTGCTCAGCAGACGGCGCAGCTCGGCCTCTAAATCCTCGCCGATATCCTCGATTGTGACGGCATCGCGCAGCAGGTCGCGTGCCTCGCGCAGGGCGGCCTGCCCTTGCCGCAACTTTGCCAAGCCATCGCGCATATCGGTGCGGGCTGCCCGCAAAGCCGCGCTGGAAAAGCCCACTTCCCAGCCAAAAGCCGCTGCCGCCTTGCCCAACGCTGCCCGAAACTGCTCCAGCGTGCTGTAGGCGCGCTGAGCGCCGTGCTGCAGCCACATCTGGATGCCCTTGCTCAGGGTCGGCTCGACGGCGAAATCTAGCCCAGTGATATCCTCGTAGCGACTCTCGACGCCAGCTTGATCGGCCGGCTGCGCCACCAGCATCCCTTTCTGCGGCGAGAGCCCCGTGAAGACGGGATACAAAACACCGACGCACAAATTGTGCAGATCGTCGGCAATTTTCTGCGCCAGAGTCGGCCCGCCGCCCTCGATCAAGCGCGAGCTGTTCCAGTCGATCACTTTTAAGTGCCGCCCATCCCAGTAGACGTGCTCCAGTTTGTGATCGAGGTAGACGATGCGCTGCCTGTGTGCCAACGCCAGCACTTCGGCAAATTGATAGGCCAGATCGATGCCCTCTTCGGTGGGCAGCCGCCAGCGCGCACTGCTCGAATTCGGCTTCATGACGTAGAGCAGGCTATCTGTGCGCGGCAGCGGCTCTAGGGCTAGGTAAGGCCGCCAGCCGCGCCCGGCGTAGCGAAAAATGCCCTGCCGAAAGAGCTCGACGTTCAATCCGTAGGACTCGATCTCGCCGCCGCGCGGATTCTCATCCCGGGCCGAGAGATAGCCGCAGTCGTATAGCCGCACCACATGCGGCGAGACCGCCATGCGCGTCAGTAAGTCCGCCTCGTTGATGAAGGCACTGGCCTCCATACGCGGCTGAGCATCCCCATCTACCACGTGCTCAAGGCGCATGACCTTGAAGGCGACTGACCGTCCATCGCGCTTATCTACCGCCTGATAGACACGCGCATAGTGACCAGGCGCAAAGGTATCAATTGTGTTGCCAATTTGGTAGAGATCGTTCAGGAGAGGCACTGTGTATTCACCTATGCGCTATTCGGGCCTCTGCAGCCAGACTCGGAAGGAATTGACTTTGACGATCATGCCGCCGCTCGCCGTGTACAGATACAGGCTGATCGGCATGTCGGGCGCGTAGGCAGCATTCGATTGCCCCAGCAGCTGCCCATCCAAGAAGAGTGAGAGCGTACGATCGGCGCCACGCGCCACCGCTGCCCTGAAGATCAGCGGGTTGGCGGGCAGCTGCGTCCGCTGGGCGAAGTTGCCGTTCAAGTTAACGCCGAAATTAGCGATCTGCTCTTGGATCAGGCGCGCCTCGACTGCTGCACGCTGCCCCTGCAGCGACTCCATGCCCGCCCCAAAGACCACCTGGCCCATCGGCAGCAGGCGCGGCTCATAGCTGACCAGCTCCAGCTCGACTTCCATACGCCGTACGTAGCGCGCCGCCTCTGCCCCAAACAGGGGGGTGAGCAGCTCTGGGCCGAAGCGGACGAGCGGCGGGCGCGCCCCTGTGCGCAGAGGGTTGCCTAGCACCCACGCGCCCTCTTGATAGGAGAACCACTCAGTATTCCAGGTACGGCGTTCCTCATCCAGGCCGAGCAGCGCAGCAAGCACATCGTACTCGCCGCTGGCTGCATCGGGCGGCAGTGTGGGCAGGGCGATGGCGGGATTGGTCGGCTCGGGCGAGGCGCCGGCGCTGAGCGTCGGGATGGGCGTTGGCGTCAGAGCAGCCAGCAGCGTGGCGGGCGAGAGCAGCTCGCCTGTTGGCAGAGGTGTGGGCGTCGGCACGATGACCTCTGGCGTCGGTGTGGCGCTGGGTGTAGGCGTCGGCGCTCTCAGCGTGAGTGTGGGCGGCACGACGCTCGGCAGGTCTTGAGTTGGCGGCTGCGCGATGGGCGCACCGAGTCCGGCGGGTGTGGCGCTGGGCGTGGGGGGCAGGTCGGCCGCCCCGCCGCCGAGCAACAAGATCAGACCGCTGATGAGCGCTACTACCCCCAGCGCGCCGATCAAGAGCAGCGGCAGCGTCTCGCGGCGGGCTGAGCGCTCTGGGCGGCGCTCCAGCGGCAAGACTTCATCAGGCGGGCTGAGGGGCTCTGGGCGTGGCGGGCGACGCGGCGCAGCTGCTGCTTCTAGGGCATCTAGATCGGGTGTGGTGGAGGCCTCATAGTCGGCGATGGGCTGATAGCGCGGTAAGTCGGGTTCTGGATCGGGCTGCCGCTCGGTGAGGGCGCGCCAATGGCGCAGGATCGGCAGGGCGGGCTGCCGATCGATGAAGAGCGAGGCGAAATGGCCCTCGAAAAGGCGTAGTTTCTCGGCTTTGCTCAGGTCGGGATCGACGTACAGGTCGCGGACGGCCAGGTAGGTATCGCGCCACTGACGTAATTGCGCAGTGTAGGGCTCGCCCAAGTCACGCCGTGTGATATCCACTAGCTTGTGGTGCGCTTCGGCGATCTCTGGGATGGGCGTCTCAGAAGGCGCCAGCGCCTCTTGCTCGATCAGGCGGCGCTGCTGGGCCAGGTACTCCGCCGAGTCAGTCAGCATCTGCAGCCAATTTTTGAAGGCATCGAGCGGCTTACCCAGCGCGATCTCGGCGCCAACGGCACGCTCAAGGGCCAGATCGAGCTGTTGGCGGGCCGCACGGAAGTCGCCATCGTGCCAGCGGCGCAGAGCATCCTCAAGCGCGCGGATCGCCAGATCGGCATTCTCTAGCTGAGCCGCAGCCAACGGCGCACGGACGGCTTGGCGCGCTTCGGCGATGGCTGAGACGTCGTTGACGGCATTCAAGGCGCGGATGGCCTCCAGCAGCAGCTGGCGGCGTGTGATGGCTGTCTCCAAGCTTTGGAAGGCGGGATGGTTGCGGGCGGAAGGCAGCGCTTTAGCAGCGGCTTCCTTCCACAGCTCAGCCTCCTCAAAATGCTCGCGCTGCAGGGCGAGGATACCGCGTAAGATGTAGTCGAAGAACAGGATGCGCACAGCCGCCGCGCTGGAGTCGCGCAGCGGCTCGACGATCGCTTTGCTCATCGCCTTCAGATAGGTCTGCAAGCTGGGCATTTGGGCAGCGAAGGTCTGGCGGAGCGCCTCTTCCTCCGGCAGGAAGAGCGCATCGACGCGGCGTAAGGCCGCCTCGCTCTGTGGCAGGGAGTTAGCTCCATCGCGCTCCAGCCAGGTATCCAGCGTCTCGCTCAGGCCGATCAGGCGGCGGGCGGCTAGCTTCTCGGCGTCGGTGAGGGCGTAATCGGCGGCGCGGCGGCCGCTGAGCAGTGCTTCTGCCGTGCGCCCGCGATCCCAGCTCTCCCAGCCCTCTGCCAGCGCCCTGCCAAGCGGGATATTCGGGCTCAGAAACTCGACGCGGGGCGCCTGATCCAAGCGGCGTGCATACTCCTCGAACCAGTGCGCCGCCCGCTGACTGAGCGAACGGATGGCTGCCGCCGCCGCCTTGCAGGCCTCCACAGCCGGACGCTTACCGCCCAGCGCGATGGCATCCGCCACGCGCAGCCACGCCCGAGTCGCTGTCTCGATATCGCGCAGCAGCGCCTGGAAGCGCGGATCAGTGATCTCTGAGGCGTAGGGCGCTAAGCGCTCGGCCGCCCCGCCTAGAAAGTCGGTGATATCGGCGCCATCGGCCGCAGGGATGTAGGCGCGCAGCGCCTCTAAATCGGCGTGGAAGGTGTTCAGGAGCGTGTTCACTGCTCCGAAGGCGAGGCTGTTGGGATCAATGGCTTGGGCGTGCCACAGCGCGCTGCCCGCCCGCGAGGGATCGCTGAGCGCGTTTTGCGCCGCCACCTCGATCAAGTCGAGGAGCGACTCGGCAGCTTGCGCGGCGCGCTGGAGTGGCTCACGCGCGCTTGGGACGTCTTGCAGGGCATCCTGGAGCGCTGCCAGCAGATCGGCGACGTGCTGGTAGTGGCGCAGCAAGTTTTGAATGCCTTCGGGCGGCGTCTCTTCAAGGCGGGCGCTGATCTGCCGCAGCGCTGCACGCGGCCGGGCGTACTCCGATTCGCTGAGCAGCTCTTCCAGGCGCGCCAGATGCGGCCGCAGCAGCACTACTGAGGGCAGGTGCGCACACAGCCGCTCTGCCAGCAGCAGCTGCAGCTGGCGCGCCCGATCGCGCGGCTCGGGCGTGGAGAGCAGCGCACGCGCCGCCCCGTGAGCATCCTCATTTAGCAAGGCATCCAGCGCCTGTGCGAAGCCCTCGGGCTGCAGCGGCGCTGTCTGTGCGGCGAGCAGCTCGCAAGCATCCTGCATAAAGCGCAGAGTCGGCTGCAGTTCGGCGCTGCAGCGCGCCAAGAGATCCTCGAGCAGATCGGCAGCACGGCTGAAATTAGCGCTCTCCAAGTAGATGCGCACAGCATCCAGGTCGGCTTGCAGCTGCAGCTTGCTCAGCCGCCGCTCAACTTCCGCCTCAAGTTCGCGGGCCGGCGGGTAGCCCGGATCGCCGCTGCGCGCCTCAGCCAGCCAGGTGCGCAGCTCAGCCAGCCCACTTTGACTGTTCACGTGTGGCAGGCGCGCCCGCACCCGCTCGATCAGCGCCTCGCGCGCTTTGTGCAGGGGACGACGCAGCTCGGCCAGATCGCGGCGCAGCTCGGCCAGATCGCTGTAGCGCGCTGCCGCATCCACGCTGACGGCGCGCGCGATGATCGCCTTCAGGCGCGGCGAGACGCCCTCCGGCAGCGCGTTGACCATCTCGGGGTGGTTCAAGTCCAGGCGGCGCCCGCCGCTGAGCAGGAAGTACAGCAGCTGCCCAACCTGGGCAATATCGGCCTGCCGCGTGACGTGCGTGTGCGTCTCCGACTCCAGGAATACGGCATTGCCCCAGTCGATCATCTTCAGCTGATAGGCTTCCCGATCCCAAAAGATGTGCTTGGCATCCACGTCGTTGTAGACGATGCGCTTATCGTGCGCCGTCTGCAGCAGGTCCAGCACACCTTCCAGCACGGTCAGCAGCTCCAGATCGGGCAAGCGTTCGCCCATCGCCGCGAGGGCGAGCGTCAGCGCCTCGAGCGTCTCGCCTGTCGCCATCTCGATCACAATGTACTGATGCTGCTGCCCGCCGATGCGGAACGTCCCGCTGTGCAGCAGCTCACATAAGACGGGATGCCCGCTCAGCTGCTCTAGCGCCCGCTTCTCGTTCAGGATGCTCAGCTCCTGCCCGGCGCGGATCGGCGGTGCATCTTGTGGGGCGGGGCGCTTGATCACGCACGGGCGGTCGCCGTTGAATGTATCGTAGGCGCGCAGCGTCTCTCCGCTGCGCCCGCGCGGATAGATATGATCGTAGCGATAGCGGTTGTCGAATAAACTATCAGGACGCCGACCAGTAACAGGACGTGGCATTCAGCGCTGCGCCTCTCCGAGCTGTAATCACGTTTCGTTTGGAGCCCTAATTCTACCAAAGGATACATCTGTGCCCAAAGTGCCTGACCTGTACCCTCTCAAAAGAGCTCCAAATTTTCTCGGACGCCCAAAATTTTGCCGTTTTTGAGGGGTGTTTCGCAACTCGGTTGGCGGCACTTAGATACTAAGCGCCTTGCCATCTGTCCTACACACATTCCCGTCTACTCTCCGCCTATTACACCTAGTCCTGGTGCGGGTAGACCACTTTTCGCAACTCCCCCCACCTTTTTCGACAAAGATCGACTTGCGAGGGCT
>JBDNDQ010000004.1:0-116527 GCA_046719055.1 Aggregatilineales bacterium
CGATCTCCGTACGGTAGCGATCATGAGCGATGTACAGGATTACTCCTACGATGAGATCGCCATCGCGTTGAATCTCTCGCTTGGCACGGTCAAATCGCGCCTGAGCCGCGCACGCCACAAATTGCGCGATTGTTTGCGCGCCGTGCGGGAACTTTTGCCAGGCGCCTATCGTCTGGTGGAGCAGGAAGATAAGACGCCATGACCTTCCGAACGCCTGAAGAATTTGAGCTGCTCTCCGCCTACCTCGATAACGCGCTTACGGCACGCCAGCGCCAGGCGCTCGAGGCGCGCCTGACTGACTCGGCCGACCTGCGCGCCCAGCTGGCCGATCTGCGCGCCATGCGCGCCTTGCTGCGCAAAACACCCACCCTGCAGCCGCCGCGCGACTTCCGTCTGGAGCCTGCTACCTACGCCCGCACGGCTTGGTGGGCGCGCTTGGGCACCCTGCGGCTCACCAGCGCCCTGAGCGCAGCGGCCGCTGTATTGCTCATCGCGCTCGGAGCCTTGCTCGGCAATCTGCCTAGCGTGCCGATGCAATCCATCGCCCTGCAGGCTACCGAGCCGCCCACCCTGCTGCCCGCCCAAGCAGCTGAGCTGTCCACGCCCACCTCGACCGCTATCGCGCCTGATGCAGCGCCGCTCGCCCCGCCCCTCACACTTGAGGCGATGAGTGCTGCAACGTTCGTCCCTACCACCCCGCCCGAGCTCGGCTTTATGATGGCGACTGAGGCGCCTAGTGACATCGCCAAGCTAGTGCCGCCTACCACAGCTCCTCCCGAGCCAACGCCCCAAGCTGCCGCCGAGCAAGGCGCCCCAGCAGCGCTCTCGCCTGTGGCACGCTTGGCCATCTTAGTCGGCATTGCTCTGCTGATCATCAGCGGCGTGCTCTTGCTGATCGCCACCTTTCAGAGGCGCCTATGAGCCAGCCCATTCTCTACTGCCCGCACTGCGGAGCTCACACAGCCCAGCTCGAGCGCTTCGGCAAGCTGCGCCCAGTTTGTCCCACCTGCGGTTATGTCCATTTTGAAGACCCGAAGGTCGCTGTGGCAGTCTTCATCCGCCGCCAGGACGAAATCTTACTGGTCTTGCGCGCTAACGATCCAGAGCGCGGCAAATGGGCGCTGCCGGCTGGCTATGTCGATCGTGGGGAAGACCCGCGCGCCGCAGCTGAGCGCGAAGTGCTGCAAGAGACGGGTCTGCAAGTGCAAGTCACGCGCCTGATCGACGTGATCTACGAGGGCGTGATCGTGATCATCTACGAGGCCAGTGTGATCGGCGGTAAGCTGTGTGCCGCCGACGACGCCGCTGAGGCGCGCTGGTTCACGCGGCAAGCCCTGCCAGAGATCGCCTTTCGCAGCACGCAGCAGGTCCTTGCTGCGTGGCGTGACGACAGCGCAGACAGCGCCCGCTAGTCTCTACCATACAAAGGCTGCGGCGCCCATCGTGTAGCCGGCACCACTCGCCACGAATAGCACCAGATCGCCCGCTTGCGGCGCCTCCCCCTGCTCGATCGCGTCATCCAGCGCCATCGGCATGCAGGCCGAGCCAGTATAGCCCCACTTCTCCATGATTGTATGAGTTTTTGCCATTGGCAGGCCCAGCTCAGCCATGACCGCCTCGATCGTGCGCAAGTTGAGCTGTGTGAAGTAGATCTTGGCAATATCCTCGACGCGCCGCCCGATCTTGGCCAGCAAGGCGCGGATGAGCGGGGGCCAGTGGCGCTGATTGGTATCAGGCGGGAAGCGCTTTTGAATACGCAGATATTGCGCGCTGCCCTGGCGCAGCGAGGCGTACGTGCCGCCCACGAACACGCCCATATAATCGTGGAAGCTGCCATCGGCGATGAGCTTGGCGCCCAAAAAGCCAGGCTGCTGGCTTGCACCCAGCACAACGGCGCCGGCGCCATCGGCAAAGAGGGTGCAGGTGCGCTTATCTGTCCAATCCACAAAGCGCGTCATACCGTAGGCGCCGATCACCAGGATGTAGGTATAGTCTGGATCGGTGGCGATGTACTTGGCGCCGATATCTAAACCTGTCAGCCAGGCAGCACAAGCATTGTTGATATCGAAGGTGGCGGCGCGCCGGGCGCCTAGCTTATGCTGCACCACAGAGGCGGTGCCGGGCGAGATATAGTCAGGCGTATCGGTAGCCAGGACGATCAAATCGACTTGCTCAGGCGCCAGCTCAGCGCGCTCTAACGCCTGCTTAGCAGCTGCAACGGCAAGATCACTCGTCACTTGGTCGTCGCGCATCAGGCGGCGCTCGCGAATGCCCACATTCTGCACCAGCCACTCGTCGACGGGCTCACCCAGCATGCGATCGAGCTCGGCGTTGGTCAGGACGCGCTCTGGTACGTAACGTCCGGTGCTAAGGATGCGTGCGTGACGGGTCATGGCTAAAAATCCTCTTCCACTAGTTTTTGGATGTATTCTAGAGCGCAGCGCCTCTCTCAGCTAGCTGCCGGGCTCGGAGAGGACGTAGGCATGCAGCCTACTGGCATAAGCAGCTCGAATCCATGCGCCGTGATCGTCGAAGTGCCCCTTGACGCGCTCGGAATCCAGCTGGGCGGCGCCTTGCGGGGTGTGTAAGGCAGCAAACTTACGGCGCTTGCGGCGATATTCCCAGCTTTCCAGCCAATCGCCCAGCTGACCGCTCAGGAAGCGCTCGATCAGGCGCTGCACAGCACGCCCTAAGCCGCGCGGCGCGCTTTCATCTAATGGATAGAGCACCTGCTGCGCATTGGGCAGGAAGGCATCCGTCCAGCTGTTTTGGCTGCGCATAGCGGCATAGAGCGCCCTGCCCGCCAGCGGGATCATCTGGGCTAGCTCGTGCGCCATGTAGATATCTTGCTGCTCCTGCCTCAGCGCTGTCTCGGCGAGCACATAATTCGGGCATAGCTGCACGCCGCGCAGCCGCGCCAGGCGTACGACGACCACTGCCAGCAGGCGCGTCAGCCAGACTCGCCCTGCTGTGGTGACGATGAGATAGTCGATATCATCGCGCTGATGGCGTGCGTTATGCATGGCCAGCGCGCCCGTCAGCGCGACCATGCGCACAAAGGGCAAGTGCGCCAAGAGCTTGCCGTAGAAACGCGCCGCCGGCAGCAGGGCTTGCGAGGCAGCCTCATGGCTCAAGCGCACAATGAGCGCTTTGCTGCGTCCGCGCAGCAGCCAGAAGCCATCGCAGTGCTCCACATAGCGTGCCAAGCGCGCCGAGCCATACAGCGCAGCCCGCAGCGTTGGCCGATCGACGGCATAGCCGATCAGGAAGTGATGCAGCTCGGCTTCGGTCAGCGGAAAATCGAAGATATCGGCGTAGAGCAGGGTGCGCAAAATAGCATCTTCAAGGGGCGTGAGGCTTTCCATAATGCGGGCTTCCTAAAGGCTGCTTACGATGCACTCCAGTATACGCCGCTTTGAAAAATATGCTCGGCAAGCAAAACGCACCTGATCGCGCTACAATCGTCCCAAAAGTATTTAAGGAGAGTACCCCTATGCCTTCTCTTGTTACGATAGAGCGCCACATCATCGAGCAGCAGCGGCACTATCCCAACGCTACAGGCACCTTCACACAAATCCTGCAAGATATGGCGCTAGCCGCTAAGATCATCGCCCGCGAGGCGCGCCGCGCCGGCTTGGTGAACGTGTTGGGCACAGCCGGCTCGCTGAACGCTTCGGGCGAGATGCAGCACAAACTAGATATCTTCGCCGATCAGATCATTTTCAAAATGAACGATCACACTGGTCGGCTGTGCGTGATGGCTTCCGAAGAACACGAAGATATTCTGCCTATCCCGGAGCATTTCCCGTGTGGGCGCTACGCGCTGGTCTTCGACCCGCTAGACGGCTCGGGTAACCCAGATGTGAATGCCAGCATCGGCACAATCTTCGCGCTCTTTCGGAAGGTCAGCGCGGGCGAACGCGGCGAGCTGGCCGATGTGCTGCAAGCCGGGCGGCAGATCGCTGCGGCGGGCTATATCGTCTACGGGCCGAGCACCATGATGGTCTACTCGACAGGGCAAGGCGTGCACGGCTTTACGCTGGATTCATCGCTAGGTGAGTTCATCCTGAGCCATCCGGATATGCGCATCGCCAGCGCGCCGCGCTATTACAGCACCAATCAAGGCAACGAGCGCTACTGGACGGAAGGCGTGCGGCGCTTCGTCGGTTGGCTGCAGGCAAAGGACGATCCGGGCCGCAAGCCGCTAGATGGGCGCTACATGGGCGCGCTGGTGGCCGATTTTCACCGGATTCTGCTCAAGGGTGGCATCTACCTTTATCCAGGCAACTTGCAGAACCCAGCTGGCAAGCTGCGCCTGATCTACGAGTGCGCGCCGCTTGCCTACCTGATCGAGCAGGCCGGCGGCTACGCCTCCGATGGGCTAGGCAGCATCCTGGATATCCAGCCGCACACGCTGCATCAGCGCGTGCCGCTCTTCATCGGCGATCGAGCGCTCGTGCAGCAGGCTGAGCACTTTATCCAAGCGCACGATGCCGAGTGGATCGGGGCCTATCGCGCCCTGCGCGAGACTGCCGTGTAATCTGTTCAAGCGCCGCATTGACCCTATGCCGCTGTCGTGCTATACTGAAATAGGCTCTGGAGGGATGGCAGAGTGGTTGATTGCGGCGCTCTTGAAAAGCGTTGTGTCGTACAGCGGCACCGGGGGTTCGAATCCCTCTCCCTCCGCACAGTTATGCCGCCTGTGGCCTGCCTGCAGGCGGCGATTTTTGTTATGGACCCTGCCAAGCGCCAAAAAATTGTCGCGTGTTTGTGGCGTGTTATAATAGGGCTATGTTTCCTAGCTAAAGGATAGCTTCCACGTGAGGATGCCTAGCTTGCTCTCAGACCGCCGCACAGCGCGCCCGCTGACCGTGATCGCGGCGGCTGTGCTGCTGCTCATGGCGCTGATCGGCTTCTTGACTTTCATCCCAGCTGGCGCCATCACAGCTGCTGCTCAGCGCAGTTCGGCCGAAGCGCAGCGGCTGTTGGCGGGTTCGCTTGCCCGCCGCATCGAGAATTTCTTCAACACTTATTCGAACGTCCTGATCAGCCTTGCCTCGCGCCCAGCCATTCAAAGCGTAGCCGCCAGCCGTGAAGTTGCCCTCAAACTTCTTGAAGAAGCGGCAAAAGCTTCCGGAGGCCAGATCGTAGCTTTGGTGCGCATCGCCCGCGATGGTTCGCCACGCTACGCCTATCCGCCTGAGTATAATGCGCGCATCCAAGCTGGCGAAGCCCTGCCCTGGAGTACTGATGCAACGTGGGTAAACGATGTAGTCAACAGCGGCGGCATCCAGTTCGCGCGCCGCTCAACGGGCGGTGGCGTCGCCTATCTGCTTGTCACGCCGGTCACCACAGGTTTGGGCATCAGCGAGGTCTTGGCGCTGGAGCTGAACTTAGTCGGCTACTTGAATGAGATCTTTGCTGAGGCGCCGATCGGGGAAAGTGGGCAGCTCTGGGTGCTGACAACCGGCGGAGTGCAGCTCTACAGCGCCCGCCCCCAGCCAGAGTTCCGCGCTGGCACGGCGCAGATCGTCAATCTGACCGAGACAACTACGCTGACGGGCTATCCATCGCCCGAGCGCGAGTCGGTTGTTGTGCCCGTCTACACTTCGTTCACACAGAGCCGCACCAGCGTTGGCTCCCTTGTGTTGGTGCTGAGCCGCACCTTTGAAGAGGCGAATCAGGTGGTGGCAGGCACGCTGCAGCAGATCGCGCTCTTCAGCTTCGGCGTGATCGCCTTCGTGGCGCTATTTGGTATTTTGGTGGGTGGCTTCTTGCTGGCAGAGGCGAATCGGCGCCGCCGCGAAGAAGGACGGCGTGAGACGGCGAACACCTTGCTGGAGATCTCGCGCACGCTTAACTCTAGCTTAGAGCTCAACGTAGTGCTGGAGCGGATTCTGGCGAATTTGAGCAGCGTGATCCGCTTCGACAGCGCCTCGATCTTCCTGCTGGATGATGACGGCGAACACTTTGAGACGGTGGCTGAGCGCGGCTCCAGCGCTGAGGAAAAGCGGCGTTTTCATATCAGCGAAATCACGGGCGCGCGCGAGGTGGTGGAGAAGAACACCCATGTCGTCATCACCGACTGCCTGACTGATCCGCGCTGGCAGGCGCTGCCAGGCAGCCCGATCAAGGCTTGGCTAGGCGTGCCGCTGCGCGTGCGCGATCAGGTGGTTGGCGTGCTGAACATCAACAGCCATCAGCCCAGCACCTACACTGAGGATGATATCGCCGTGGCGGTCGCTTTCGCCGATCAGGCCGGCGTAGCGATACAAAATGCGCGCTCACACGAGCTGCAGATTCGCGTCTACGAGGCGGAACTAGAGACGGCGCGCGCTATCCAAACCAGCCTGCTGCCCCAAGAGCCGCCGCCCGTGCCACAAGTGCAAGTGGCGGCGCGCTCAATTCCAGCGCGGCAGGTCAGCGGGGACTACTATCAGTATTTCGTGCTGCCGGATGGCAAGCTAGGTGTCGCTGTTGGCGATGTGAGCGGCAAGGGCATCCCAGCCGCCCTACTGATGGCTGTCATCACAACGGCGCTGCGCGATGAGATTCTGCGCGCTGAGTCGCCCTCGCGCCTGTTGAGCGAACTGAATCAGCGCTTACTCTCGCGCATGCGCCAGAATAACATGAACAGCGGTCTGCTGATCACCATCTTCGATCCGCAAACGCGCCATGCCGAGATCGCTGCTGGCGGGATGCTCTCGCCTTATGTGCGCACTCACACCAACGGCTCAGCCTGGCAGGAAGTGGAAGTGAGCGGCTACCCGCTGGGGGCGGCCGAGTATGCCTCTTACCGAGCGGAGACGCTCACATTGGCGCCCGAGTCGCTGATCGTGTTCGTGACTGACGGCGTGATCGAGGCAAAGGATCGTAACGATAGACTGTTCGGCTTCGAGCGTTTTGAAGCGCTCTTAGCAGCGCAATCGCCTTCGGCTAGCGCCGATGAGATCGCCGACAATATCCTTGAGGCAGTTCGTGTCCATCTTGACGGGCAAGAGCCGCAAGACGATCTAACGATCGTGGTCTTAAAGGCGCTGCCGCAAGCGCGCTGAAGGGAGAGGACTCATGGTGAATAGGACTTTTACGTGGCTGGGGTGGCTGCTGGCCGCCCTGTTGCTGGGGAGCTGCGCATCTGCTTCGCCTACCACGCCGCCCCCACCCACCCCACGCAGCGACTTCCGTGTGGCGGTTGTTTTGAACGCTGAAGGCACCATCCGCGATGGCACTTTCAACGAATATGCTTATGTGGGCGCCTCGCAAGCTGGGCACGACTTCAATCTTGAAGTCGCTTACCGCGAGACCGTTGAGGATAAAGACTATCCGATAGCGATTGGCGCGATGATCGAAGGCGGCTACAATATCATTGTGACGGTCGGCTTTCAGATGCAAGACGCCACTGTGACGGCGGCGATCAATCATCCGCAAATATTCTTCATCGGCGTAGACCAATCTGCGGCGGAGGCGCCGGCTAACTTCATCGGGCTGCAATTTGCTGAGGATGAGGCGGGCTTTCTGGCAGGCGCGCTGGCGGCTATGATGACTAAGACGAATGTGGTCGGGGTGGTGGGCGGCCTAGAGATTCCACCAGTGCAGCGCTTCGTGCGCGGCTTTGTGAACGGTGCGCGCTACATCAACCCAGAGGTGACGGCGCTGAGCGTCTACACCACCAGCTTTGCCGATCCAGTTCAAGGCCGCCAGCAAGCCGATGCTATGATCGCGCAAGGCGCAGACGTGATCTTCGGCGCCGGCGGCCTGACGGGCTCAAGCGCCATCGTTCATGCCGCTGCGCAAGGCAAGTTCGTCATAGGCGTCGACCAAGATGAGTTCCGCACTACCTTTGCCAGCGGCAAAGATGCCGATCGCATCCTTAGCAGCGCCGTCAAGCGCGTGGATGCGGGCGTCTATCTGGCCATCCAAAACGTGATCGAGCGCAAGTCTGCTGGCGGGGTGCTTATGCTGAGGGCGGCGAACTGCGGCGTTGCTTATGCGCCCTTCAACGCTGCCTCAGAGGCAGTGCCCAATGCCGTCAAAGAGCGCCTTGAGGCAATTTGGCGCGCCCTAGCGGGCGGTACGCTGCAAACCGGCGCCAACGACGAGGGCGCAAGCCCGCCAGAGCCGCTCCCGCCCGATGCTTTGCCGCCCATCGCTGAGGATGCGCCACGTCTGAGCGATTGCACGCGCGGCTGATCGCCGAACCTTTTGTAGAGCCTAGCCTGAGGGAGAGACTGTCGTGAGCGAAGGACGACCTATCAAAAGCGTAGAAATTTACTTGCCGAGCATCTTGGGCTACGAGAAGATCGCCCGCAATGCTGCCGCTGCCATCGCTCAAGAGATGGGCTTCAGCGATGATCGGATCGATGATCTGCAGACGGCTGTAGCAGAAGCTTGCATGAACGCCATCGAGCATGGCAACCGATCTCAGCACAGCGCCAAAGTCACCGTCTTGTTGACGGTTGCCGAGACAGGCAAGCTGGAAGTCAGGGTGACTGACGAAGGGCACGCGCCCCTACCAGATGAACTACCGCAGCCCGGCAGCGGTGAGCATCATCGCGGTTGGGGCATCTTCTTCATCGAGCAGCTGATGGATCAGGTCGAGTTTTCGCGTCTGCCTGAAGGCGGCAACTCAGTACGCATGACGATCTATCTGACGCCTGAGACGCAGCAGCAAGCCGGCGCTCAGGACGGCAAAAGCACCTCCTCCGCACAGGCTGAGCCAAATACCGAGTGAAGTACGCCGTTTGAAAGATAAAATTCTGTTTAATTTGCCCAAAAGGAGCGCCAAAGTGATTGACGCTCCTTTTCAAAAGCTCTATAATCCTTTTAGAAAGTTCTAAAAGTTGCAAGCTCGTGGTAGGCTGAGAGTAGCAGTCAGGGCGGGCAAGCGCGATGGGTGTACCGTTTTCATGAGTGTCGTACTGGGCGCCCTGTGAACAGAAAGGTTGAGATATGAACTACGCACAAGCACTGCAAGCCGTCGAGCAGCTGATGATGGAGACGGTAGAGAGTGACGTCGAGGTACTGCGCGATGCCAGCCGCCACATCCTTGCGGCGGGCGGCAAGCGGATGCGCCCACGCATGACTCTCCTTGCCTACGAGGCTGTAGGCGGCACGGATGTGGATGCGGTGCTGCCGGTCGCTGCCGCTGTCGAGCTCGTCCACACCGCCACGCTCGTCCATGATGATATTAACGATCACGGGCTGATGCGGCGTGGTCGGCAGACTATTAACGCCATCTGGGGGCGCACTTTTGCACTCCTGACGGGTGATTTCCTGTTCACCAAAGTCTACACACTGATGGCGCCCTACGGCGATCTGAACATCATCTTCGCCGAGATGACCTCGCAGCTGGTGGAAGGCGAGACACTGCAGGCCGCTGCTGCTAAAGAGGGCAAGCTGAATCGCGAGACCTACGCGCGCATCATTGCTAAGAAGACTGCCTCGCTCTTTGCGGGTGCGGCGAAGCTCGGCGCCAGGCTGGGCAATGGCTCGCCCCAGCAGGTTGAGGCGCTTTATCAGTACGGCTTCAATCTGGGCTTGGCCTTCCAGATCGTAGACGACATTCTCGATCTGATCGCTGATAGTCAAAAGCTGGGCAAGACAGCAGGTATCGACCTAGCGCAAGGCAAGGGCTTTGCAGTGGCAGCAGCAGGTAACGGCAACGGCGCTCAGAGCAGCGTAGCAGTGGCGGAAGCTCAAGAGTCAGACCCCGCTGCTGCTTTCAAGCGCAAGCTGCTGGAGGGCAGCTACATCGAAGAGGGATGGCAGCAGGCACGCCAATTAGCGGCGCTCGCCAAGCTGCAGCTGACGCATATCGCGCCCTCTGCAGCACGCGATGAGCTCTTGCGCCTGGCGGATGCCGCCGTTGAGCGTGAATACTAGCGCACAGGCGGGCAGGTTGCCCTGACCCGCCCGTTTTTCATAAGACGATGTATTCGCGCGGGCTCTTATAGACCATCAGCACAGTTGGTTGTTGCTTGGCGCGCGCCTTGATGTGGTCGATATTGCGCCACCCAGTGATGCGCTCACCGTCCGGCGCTGAAAACTCATACTTCACATCGTATCGAAAGTCGCTATCACGCGCCTTGCCAACTTCGACGTGCTGGCTCGTCACCAGCCTACCTTCTGCCCACAGCCTGTTCAGCCGCTTAGCCGAAGGGGTTGTGAACAGGATTGGCATGATGGTGAAGAGCAGGAAGATGACGAACGCACCTACAACTACAAAAGGTAGGATATCTTCAGCGCGGACGATCTGAATGCCTGTTCTGACGCCGTTGACAGTGGTCTGGATGGGGATCTCCGCCTCAGGCGAGAGCGCCAGCACGCCGATCAGCAGGACAAATGGCACCATGATCAGCATCAGGATGGGCGTGTAAAGCTTGGGTATGTAGTGCCCTGCTGCGACCAGCTCACCCGCTCGAAGGACTCTGAGGACGCGCTCGGGCGTATTGAGCAGGATATACTGATCGGGCGCGTAGCGCAGCAAAATTTGGCGATTTTGTTCGGCGTAATTCATGGTTCCTCTCCAGAGCGAGACGCCTTCGAGGTTCGGCAGCATCTTTAGAGGGAGTCTACCGATTGGCTAGCTGAGCTGCCTTGAGCCGCACGGATGGCCCTGTGCCGCGGCTAGTCGTCCTTAGCGCCATTGGCGACGAGCGGCTGCACGTGTAATGGCCGGTTGCCCAGCGCTTGCTCGATCGCCTGAATCACGTCGTCGCTCAGCTTGAGGTTGATCGCCTTCAGGTTATCTTCCAGCTGGCTGACCCTCGTGGCGCCCATGATCGCGCTGGAGACGCCTGGATGTCGCAACGTCCAGGCCAGGGCCAACTGCGCGCGCGTCACGCCCAGCTCATCAGCGATCTTCTTCAAGTTGCGCACGCGCTGGACGTTTGCCTCAGTCATCATGCGATCCTTGGCCCAATCCTCACGCGCAAAGCGCGAGTCGGCTGGCACGCCATCGTCATATTTGCCGGTCAGCATGCCGTAGGCAAGCGGCGACCACAGCACTAAGCCCATGCCTAGCTGTGAAGCTGTCGGCAGGATGTCGGTCTCGAAATGTTCGCGGTAGAGCATTGAGTACTGCGGCTGCTCCACTTGCGGCGGATACAAACCATAGCGCTCGCACAGTGCGTACGCCTGGCGCAGCTGCGCCCCCGACCAGACCGATGTACCCCAGTACAGCACTTTGCCCATGCGGATCAGATCGTCCATCGCACGGATGGTCTCGAGCATGGGCGTCTCGGGGTCAAAGCGGTGACAGAAGTAGATATCGACGTAGTCGGTGCCCAGCCGCTTGAGCGACTTATCGATGCTCTCAAAGATGTGCTTACGCGATAGACCGCGATCGTTGACGTCATCGCTCATCGGCCAAAAAACCTTCGTGGCGATGACCAGCTTGTGGCGCGGGAACTGCCGCAGCACGGCGCCCATCTGCTCTTCAGCTTTGCCGTAGCCGTAGATATCGGCGAGATCGAAGTAGTTGACGCCGTGTTCGTAGGCGTACTCCACGACGCGGCGCGCCTCATCCTCAGCAACTTTGCCCTCGCCGTAGTTGATCCAGCCGCCAAAGCTTAGTGCACTGACCTTCATGCCCGCTGAGCCAAGTCTTCGGTAATGCATGGTACTTCTCCTATTTGTGTTGGATGACCTGCGGGCAATTATAATCCGCTGCAGCTGAACTGCGCTATGCTCAGCCTGCTGAGCCGTTCTGAGCGGCAAAGTAGCTCTGGACTTCCGCCAGCGCTGCCTGATATTGCACCAGCAGGTCGTCATCGCTGCCTTTGAAGCGCCGCAAAGTCTGCAAGGCGCAGGTAGCACAGCCGCGCATAGCGCGGAAGCTATCCGTCTCGCAGGTGAGGCAGCCGTTCAGCCGGATCATCAACAGCATCAGCGCCAGCACGCGCGGATCGTCTTCAGGCGCGCCTGCGATGGCATCGATCAGCTGGCACCACACCTGGCCGCGCGCTTTGCTGAGCAGCGGGATGACGCGATACGGAAACATTAACTCGTTGTGTGCATACATGGGCACCCCCTATCGACTCAAATGCCGATACGCGCATTGTAGCACGCTTTTGGGGTGCACGCTCAAAAAAGGACAGAGGTCAGCCAAGCTGACCCTCTGCACTGAAGTCTGTTAGAAGTGCCCGTGCAGCACGGGGCGGATGCGTTCCAGCGCCCAGTCAATTTCCTCGCGCTGGATGACAAGCGGCGGCGCAAAGCGCACCGTGTGAACGTGCGTCTCTTTGGAGAGCACGCCGCGATCGCGCAGCGCCTCGACAAAGCGGCGCGCGCCGCCTGCCTCCGGCTTCATCTCCACGCCGATCAGCAGCCCACGCCCGCGCACTTCCTTAATCAAGGGGCTGTTGATCTCCTCAAGCTGCTCCTTGAAATACGCGCCCATCACAGCAGCGTTCTGCGGCAGATTCTCCTCGACGATTACGGCGAGCGCCGCGCGCGCCACCGCCGCCGCCAACGGATTGCCACCGAAAGTGCTGCCGTGATCGCCTGGCTGGAAGACGCCCATGATCGCATCATCCGCCAAGACGGCTGAGACCGGGTAGAAGCCACCTGAGAGCGCCTTGCCCAGGATCAAGATATCGCCGCGCACGCCCTCATAATCCTGCACGAAGAGCCTGCCGCTGCGCCCGAGCCCGGTCTGAATTTCGTCGTTGATAAACAGCACGTTGTGGCGCTTGCAGATCTCGGCAGCGCGCCGCAGATAGCCTTCTGGCGGCACGATCACGCCGTTTTCACCCTGAATCGGCTCGACCAGGAAGCCAACTGTGTTCGGCGTGATGGCAGCCTCTAGCGCGTCGGCATCGCCGTAGGGCACGACTACGAAGCCCGGCGTCAGCGGGCCGAAGCCTTCTTTGTACTGCGGCTCGGTGCTGAAGCTGATGATCGTGGTGGTGCGCCCGTGAAAATTACCGTCGCAAACGATGATCTGCTGCTGACCGTCTGGCACGCCCTTCACCTTGCAGCCCCATTTACGCGCCAACTTTATGGCTGTCTCGACTGCTTCGGCGCCGCTGTTCATCGGCAGCACGCGCTGATAGCCGGTCAGATCGCAGAGCGCTTTGTAGAACAAGCCGAGTTGATCGTTACGGAAGGCGCGCGCCGTCAAAGTGACGCGACTGGCCTGCTCGATCATCGCCTGCAAAATCTTCGGGTGGGCGTGCCCTTGATTGACAGCAGAATAGGCGCTCAGGCAGTCCAGGTAACGCTTGCCCTCCACGTCCGTCACCCAGACACCTTTAGCTTGGTGGATAACTACATCGATCGGATGGTAGTTGTGCGCGCCGTAGCGCTCTTCAAGCTCGATGAAATATTCAGCAGTCTGTTCCAGTAGGCTTTTATCCATGACTTATCTATCCTTGTGGCTGTGCTTGGATTATATATAATATACCATAAAGAGGCCGTGCGCGACTCACATCAGATCGTCTGGCAGTTTGATGAGCGGCTTGTTGGGAAGACGCGCCATCACTCTGCGGTTAAGTGCGACAGGGCGGTGTGCTGGCGAGAGCGTCACATCCAGCATTGCGTAGCTCAGATTCGGGTTGTAGTATGGGTCGCCCGCCTGAATCCACTTCTGAAATTCCTGATTGGCGCGCAAAAAGTCTGAGCGGGGGATGCGGCGCCCATGTGTCACCGATTCGTAATGAATCAGGCATGCATGCGGCGTGTAGACGATGCGGTAGCCCGCCTCGTGTACGCGCAGGCAGAGCGCGACATCGCTGTAGTTCAGCTGATAATTCTCGTCAAAGCCGCCAACTTTATCGAACGCCTCTCGCGAAATCAGCAAGCAGGCGCCTGTGACTGCTAGCAGATTGCGATACCAACTCACCGATCCGAAGATGGAGTCACTGTTATCGGCTTGCAAGCCGAATAGATGCGAGGCTAAACCGCCACCCCCAACATAAACACCGCCATGCTGGATCGTGCCGTTGGGGTAGATCAATTTAGCGCCCACAATGCCTACGCCTTTGCGCTCGAACCATTGTGCCATGCGCGCCAGCCATTGGCCATCCAACACCTCCATATCGTTATTCATAAACAAGAGCAGATCGGCATCAGTGGCATGCTGTGCCCCCAAATTGCAAGCTCTGCTGAAGTTGAAAGGCCCGGCGTAGTTCAGCACCTGAAAGCGTTCGTCGCCCTTATAACGTTCGTACAGCTCAAAGGTTGCTTGCTCTGTGCTGCCTGTATCCACCACAATGACACGATAGTATGGATAGCACGTGCGCTCAAACAAGCTGGCGAGGCAGCCGCGCAGTACCTCCGCTTTGTCGCGCGAGGGGATGATGATCGCTATGCGGCGCGGCTGGCGCTGATCCCATGTGACAAGCGGATGAGCAGCGTGAATTGGGTGCTGTGGATCGAAAAAGACGTGCGGCCGATAGATGCCTGTGCGCTCCAGGTGCTCGCGGATAGCAGCCAGTTGTGCTTTGGCGGCCCAGTCTTTCGCCGCGATAGTCCGAGCTATTGAGCCTTCCCACGCACGCCAATGGTAGAGCACTTTGGGAATGTGGTAGATTTTATCGGTCATCTCGCTGATGCGCAGGAACAAGTCCCAGTCTTGAGCGCCATCTTTACGCGGATCGAATTCGCCAACGCGCTCCAGCAAGCTGCGCCGTATGACGCTCATGTGGCAGACACAATTGACGCATAGCATCATCTCAGGCGACCAATCAGGCTTGAAGAACGGGTTGTAGCGGTGATCAACGTCGTTGATCTTATCCTCATCAGAATAGATCAGGTCAGCGTCGGGATGCTCTTGAAGGAAGCGCGAAACAGTGTAAAGCGCCTGCGGCGCGAGCATATCATCGTGATCGAGCAGCACAATATAGTCGCACAGACCTTCTGCATGGGCGTGCCGCAGCGCCACATTTGAATTCGCTGAGATACCGCCGTTTTCTGCTAGGCGAATTGGCACAATCCGCTCATCCTTTCCGGCAAGCAAGGTGAGGTACTGCCAAATTTCACCAGTGGGGGTGGCATCGGCCAGGTACCAGCGCCAATGAGGGCAGCTCTGCCTTAGGACGGATTCAACAGTGCGCCGAAAGAAATGGAGCGGCGGCTGGTAGACAGGCGTAATCAGGCCGAAAACAGGCGGCTTATGCCAGGTCAAAGCCTCTTCACGTTGGGCTTCAAGGTCCGCTTCTCTGAGTGCAGTTAGGCGGCAGTACGCCTCGTAGCCGTGCCATTCAGGCCGATCTTGCATGTCTGCGCTGACTATGTGGCGCCTTTCGCCGCGCAGCCAGCGGACAAGGCGATCCGCCAAGACGGCCCATCCGTCTTTGCGCAGTATTTGCAAGGTAGTGCTCAACAAGGCCCTAAAGCGGGTTAATGACAATCGACGCATAGGCAGCCAGTTGCCCTTTCGAACCATCCACCTTGTAGACCGCCCTGAGATTGTAGCGCGTGCGCTCACTTCAGCACTATTGTGATTTCTTTGTTAAAAAAATTGCTGCAAGTCTAAGTTATATTCAAAAAAGAATAAAGAGTACAACTTTCAATGGAGTGTTTGTTCATGAGTGCACAATCCGAAGCTTCAGCACCTGTCCGTTACGTCGCCTTCGACCCCAATACCGAGATTCTCGGCGCCATGTTGCAAGGGACGGTCTACTCGATGGAGCGCGAGGCGCTTCTACCACTCCTGCGCAAGCACGGCTTCGAGCACATCGAGCTAGATAAGTGGTATCCGCTGCAGCGCGTGCTTGACCTCTTCACTGACATCGTCAACCACGAGGGTGGTATGTTCAATATGGTCGCCATCGGCATGAAGGCAGGTGAAGTCTTCCAGTTCCCGCCCGAGATCACCTCCTTCGAGCAATCCCTTGAGATGGCTGATACGCTCAACCACGCTGTCTACCGCAACGGCGATCCTGGCACCATCCGCGCCGAAAAGCTGGGTGAGCGCCACTATCGGATGCATGTACATCTACCCTTCCCACAAGACCTGCACTACGGCATCTGGTGGGCGGTGGCAAAACGCCTTGTGCCGGATATGCATACGCTGAAAATCCGCCGCGAGTTGATCGACCAGTACACCAGCATCTACGAGTTTGAGTGGTAGGCCGCAGCGTGCCGCCCTTTGATGGACAGGGCGGCACAGCCTTACTAGGCGCCCGCGATCAGCTTCTCGCGCCGCTTCTGCTCTTTCTGACGCTCTTCGTTATTCAAGATGCGCTTGCGGATGCGCAGGGCAGCGGGCGTCACCTCGAGCAGCTCATCTTCAGCCAGGAATTCAAGGCAATCCTCGAGGCTCATCTGGCGGGGCGGCGTCAGACGGTTGTTCTCTTCAGCGCTCTTGGCGCGGATGTTGGTGAGGTGCTTCGTCTTGGCAACGTTGACGGCTAAATCCTCAGGGCGGATGTGCTCGCCAATCACCATGCCCTCGTAGACCTCTGTGCCAGGCTCGATGAAAGTTGTGCCGCGCAGCTGAGCGTTTTCGATACCGTAGGCGGTGGCAGTGCCTGTTTCCCATGCCACCAAGCTGCCGAATTGGCGGGTTGGCAGCCCGCCCGCTACGGGCATGTAGCCGTGCATTACACTGTGCAGCTGCCCCATGCCGCTGGTGGCGCGCATGAAATGCGGACGGAAACCCAACAGGCCACGCGTCGGCACTAGGTAGGTGAGGTAGGTAGTGCCGTTCTGGCTGTGCATGTTAACCATCTGCCCGCGCCGGCTGCCCAGTAGCTCGATCACCACGCCCGTCAGACTGTCCACCACTTCGATGTGCACTTCTTCGACAGGTTCCAGCACCTGGCCTGTCTCAGGCTCGGTCTGATAGATCACCTCAGGCTTGCTGACCTCAAACTCATAACCTTCGCGCCGCATGGTCTCGATCAGGATGCTCAGGTGCAGTTCGCCGCGCCCGCTGACCACGAATTTTTCGGGCGTGCTGCCATCGCTAACGCGCAGTGCCACGTTGTGGCGCGTCTCGTTGTAGAGCCGTTCGCGCAGCCGCCGCGATGTGCCCCAGCCCGTCTTGCCTTCGCGCCCAGCAAAGGGCGATGTATTCACGCCGAAGGTCATGCGCACGGTTGGTGCTTCTACGCTGATGGGCGGCAGTGGCACAGGGTGGCTTGGATCGGCGATTGTATCGCTGATGCTGATCTGCTCAAAGCCTGTGAAGGCGACGATATCGCCGGCGGTGGCCTGTTCGATCTCCTGCTTGCTCAGGTTGTGGTAGGTGAACAAGTATTCAACCCGTCCGCTCTGACGCTCGTCGTTGGGCGTGATGCGTACGACGTTCATGCCTTTGCGCATCACGCCAGCTTGGATGCGCCCAACAGCGATTTGCCCTTTGTAGTTATCGTACTCCAGCGAGGTGACCAGCAGCTGCAAGGGCGCCTCGTCATCCACCACAGGGGCAGGGATTTCGCGCAGGATCGTCTCGAAGAGGGGCGTCAGCGTTGGCTCGAGTGCGTCGGGTGCGCAGCCAGCTTTGCCTTGCAGTCCAACAGCGTAGATGACAGGGAAATCAGCTTGTTCATCGGTGGCGCCTAGCTCCACGAACAAGTCGAAGGTCTCGTTCAGCACCTCTGAGGGGCGCGCATAGGCCCGATCGACCTTGTTGATGACCACAATCACGCGCAAGCCCATACCCAGCGCCTTGCGCAGCACGAAGCGCGTCTGCGGCATCGGCCCTTCAACTGCATCGACGAGAAGCAGGGCACCATCGACCATGTTCAGCACGCGCTCTACTTCGCCGCCAAAATCGGCATGACCGGGCGTATCTACGATGTTGATCTTAACGCCGTTCCAGGTTACGGCTGTGTTTTTAGCTAGGATGGTGATGCCGCGCTCGCGCTCCAGCGGATTTGAGTCAAGGATGCGCTCGCCAGCTGCCTCTGCATTGCGAAAGACCTTCGCCTGCTTTAACATGCCGTCTACCAGCGTTGTTTTGCCGTGATCGACGTGAGCGATGATCGCCACATTGCGCAGATCTTCCCGCGTTTTGAGCATACACACACTACCTCTCTCTGATCGGCCGCGATCAGAGCTGCTAAGGACCGAATTGGCTAAAGCGGGGAAAATTTATTGAGCCTTGCAAATTGTAGCACAATATTCTAAATGCGCACAGGCGGGCTTTTGCATTGACTTAAACTTTAGACGTTCCCCCCGAATGTGTTCTCTATGAGATTTTAGGCAGATACGCTATAATGTAGAGTGTTTTAAGCAAGAACAGGCTGCAGGATGTTAGCATGCCATGCTAGAGCTTTCACAGCATGCCGAACCTACCCTTTATTGGGAAGGCGGGCACTACGAGCTGAACCTCAGCTTTGAGACGTTGCGCGATAGGCAATGGCAAGAGGTGCTGCACACGCTCTGGAATCATGTCCTCTTGAACGGCCCGTTGGCGGCGCGCTACCTGCCCAATGGCCCGGTCGCCGAAAAAGTGCCGATCCAAGTGCCACCGCCAACGGCTGTCGTCAAGCAGCACGGGCAGATCGCTGTGAATGGCTATGCCGTCGGCTGCGATGTGCAAGCCACGCGCTCTATCTTCGAATGCCTCTCGATCTTGGTGCCGATCGGCATGTTTAAGGGTATTTCGGGCGGCCCCCTGATGCGGCGCGATTATCCGCAATTACAGGCGCTCGATGAAGTTTTCTACGATGTGGCATTGAGTATCTACAGCGTGGCGCCCTTTCAAATCGCCTCGTTGGGCTATGAGCGATCTTGCCAGCTGCCCTCAGAGTTGCGCAGCGATGGCGAGGCGCGCCATAATTTTCTGGCAGCCGGCAACTTTTTGGTCCAAGAGGCCGTGCTGCGCACCTTAGAGCCAGATTTAGCGCCTTATCAAGAAGTCAGGCAGGGCTTGTATTGGCTACAGGCACGTTTCTAGTGCCTAGCGGGAAAGACGTAACTCATGAGCATTTCGACACTCATTCTGATTGCCACAGGTATAGTGGCTGTTATCTTGGTAGTGCGTGCAGTGCGTATTGCCTTGCAGCGTGAGCAACCACCTAGCACTTCGCTAGAGAGCCTCTGGCCGCCGCGCTACTTCTTGAGCGAACCGCGTCGCGATGTGCCACCTACTGTTGAGTTCGAGCGCCCGACGCCGCCCGCTGTCACGCTGCCCACTTCCGATCAGCCTACGCGCCTGAACATCTCGTCTGAGTTAACCAGCCGCATCCCGCGTGAGGCACTTCAGCCGCCCACCAGCACCGACTCGCCGCTCGATCGCACTAGTCAAATCCAGCACCCTACTCCACCGGTCGAGCCTGAGTAGCCCATCTGAACCGTGCGCTATATTTTCAAAAACGTCCGCGTCGTGACGCCGGAAGGCACTGCTGATTGGCTGGTGATCGACGGACCGCGCATCGCAAAGGTTGGCGTGGGCGAAATGCCCCCCTGCGAGGACGCGCTCTACATTGATGGCCGTGGCGGCTACCTGCTGCCCGCCTTCATCGATATGCACGTTCACGGCGCCGCTGGCGCCGATACAATGGACGCAACACCTGAAGCGCTGCGCCATATAGCGCGCTTCCTTGCGGCGCACGGCGTGGCGTATTTCCTCGCCACGACCATCACTGCCAGCCGCCAGGCGATCAGCAGCGCCTTGCACAACGCCGCCGCTCACTTGGGTGCGCAGCCTGATGGCGCTACCTTGCTCGGTGTGCACTTGGAAGGCCCATATATTAACACTAAGGCGCGCGGCGCACAGCCCGCCGAGCACATCCGCCTGGCTGAGCCCGCCGAATACGAGGACTGGCTAGCGCTCGACGTCATCCGCCAGGTGACCGTTGCACCTGAGTTCGTCGAGAATCACGCCTTCATACGCGCCTGTGCCCAGCGCGGTATCGTGGTCAGCCTTGGGCACACCCAAGCTACCTACGAGCAGGCGCTTGCGGCTGTGTCGATCGGCGCGCGGCAGGTCACGCACACCTATAACGCTATGACCGGCTTGCATCACCGGGCGCCGGGCGTCGTTGGGGCCGCCCTGACCTGCGATGCACTCTTGTGCGAGCTGATCGCCGATAATTTGCATGTGCATCCCGCCGCAATGAAGCTGCTCGTGCGCGCTAAAGGCACAAGCGGCGTCATCGCCATCACCGATGCCATTCGCGCCACAGGCGTAGGCGAGGGCGAATCCGAATTGGGCGGGCAGATCGTCTACGTGCGCGATGGCAAGGCAACTCTAGCTGATGGCACGCTTGCCGGCAGCATCCTGACGATGGATGCCGCCCTACGCAACCTGCGAGCCGCTACAGGCTTACCCATCGAGGCGCTTGCCCCGATCTTCAGCACCAACGCAGCGCGACAGCTCGGCCTAGCCAAGCGCAAAGGCATACTGCACACTGGCTATGATGCTGATCTGGTCCTGCTCGATGCATCCGCCCATGTAGTCATGACCTTCGCAGAAGGACACCTCATCTACTCAAGACGGCCTGATCATGTCTACTTTCCTAGCTGAGCACATCCACACGCTCGTCACCTTCGATGATCAGCGTCGTGAGATCGCCGATGGCGCGCTCTTCGTCCGCGATGGCTTCATCGAGCTGCTCGGCACGACGGCACAAGTGCGCGCTGCGCTATCCACGCCGCCCGACGAGACGCTCACCCTACGCGATCACGTCGTGCTGCCCGGCTTGATCAACACGCATCATCACATGTTCCAAAGCCTGACGCGCGTCACGCCTGCGGGGCAGGATCACGAGCTGTTCGGCTGGTTGCGCGCCCATTACGGCCTGTGGGCGAATCTGCGCGGCGAGATGATCTACATCTCAACCTTAACGGCAATGGCTGAGCTGATCCTCTCGGGCTGCACCACCAGCAGCGATCATCTCTACCTGTATCCGAACGATTGCCGCCTTGACGACTCGATCCAAGCAGCAGCCGAGATCGGGATGCGCTTCCACGCGGCGCGCGGCAGCATGAGCGTGGGCGAGAGCAAAGGCGGCCTGCCGCCGGATTGTCTAGTTGAGCCAGAAGAGGCTATCCTGCGCGATACCCAGCGTCTGATCGAGACCTATCACGACGCGCGGCGCGGCTCTATGTTACAGATTGTGGTAGCGCCGTGCTCACCCTTCAGCGTCTCCCAAGCGCTGATGCGCGAATCGGCGCGTCTGGCGCGCGCTTATGGCGTCCGCCTGCACACCCACCTCGCTGAGAACGACAACGACGTCGCCTACAGCCTTGAGCAGTTCGGCCAGACGCCCGCCCAATACGCTGAGTCAGTGGCGTGGCTCGGCACAGACGTCTGGCATGCGCATTGCGTGAAGCTGGATAGGCACGGGATTGGGCTATTCGCCCAAACTGGGACGGGCGTGGCACACTGCCCGAGCTCGAACATGCGCCTGGGCAGCGGTGTGGCACCGCTTGCGGCAATGCTGAGGGCTGGGGTGCACGTTGGGCTTGGCGTGGATGGCTCCGCCTCGAACGATAGCGGGCATATGCTGGCAGAGGCGCGTATGGCATTGCTCTTGCAGCGCGTCGGCGGCGATCCAGCTGCGCTGACGGCACGCCAGGCGCTGGAGCTGGCGACGCGTGGCGGCGCTGCCGTGTTGGGTCGAAATGACATCGGCGCGCTAGCCGTCGGCATGGCGGCTGACTTCATTGCAGTAGACCTGAATCAAGTCGGTTTTGCAGGCGCATGGCGCGATCCGGTTGCAGCGCTGGTCTTGTGCGGCCCACCGCGCGTCGCCTACAGCGTCATCAATGGGCGCGTGGTGGTGCGCGAAGGGCAGATCGTCACGATCGATCTGCCCAACGTCTTGCGGCGGCATAACGCCTATGCGCGCCAGCTAGCCGATATGACCTAGTCCTAGTTCACGCGCGTGCCGAAGCCGGGTGCGCTGCACGAGACGTAATCGGCGCCCAAGATAACTCGAAAGTCGACTGTGCGATTCGGATCGGGCTGGCTGATGATGCGATCGGCGCGGATGTTCAGCGCACGGCGCAGCTCCTGCAGCACCTGCGGCGAGGCACTGCCTGTGAAGTCATAGATGACGCTTTGTGCGATCGCCTCGCCCTGCCCGCGCGCCGTCGCACGGAAGCCTGCCCAACTCAGCAAATCCACCGCTACGAGGTCGTAGTTGGGCTTAGGCGAGCCGTTGATCACCTCGATGCTGCCAACATCGCGCAGCAGGCGATTGCGGGTGGGCGGTGTATAGAATTGGCGCAACGTCTCGAACATGCCGGCGACCGGAATCTGCACATCCTCGCCGTAGGGCGTACGCCAGGCGTCAGTCTCGCGGCCTTTGATCAGTTGGAAACTGCTGATGCTCTCCGGCGCCAAATTCAGGGCGATGGGCAGTAAACCAATGATATCGGTCAGCTGCAGGTTGGTCTCTACCAGCTGACTGGCCTGCCCCCAGAGCTCAGGGGCGCGCTGCAGCATGCCCTGTGAGAGCGCCTCACGCCAGATGGCACGCAAAATTTGCTGTTGGCGGCGATTGCGATCGAAGTCGCTCAGGCGCTGGCGCACGCGCGCATACCAGAGCGCCAGCGAGCCATCCATGCGATAGTAGCCGACGTCGAGCGTGTAGGGCGCATAGACGGGCGTGCCTTGCGCATCGTATTGCCCGGTGAAGCGCAGCTGATCGACCATTGGACAATCGACAGCGATGTTCACGCCGCCCAGCGCGTCGATCAGCGCCTTGAAGCCGTTGAAGCTGACTTTGGCGTAAAAATGCACAGGGATGCCGAAGTTGTAGAGGATCGTCTCCTGGAGTAGACCGAAGCCGCCGCCTGGCGACCAGCCCACTGACTCGCCCCAGCCGTAGGCGACGTTGATGCGCTGCATGCCGAGCGCTGGGATGCAGACGTACAGGTCGCGGGGCAGGCTGAGCATCGCCACGCTGCCAGCGGTGCGATTGATCGAGACGATAAGCATTGTATCGGTGCGCACGGAAGGCTCGTTGGGCTGTAGGTCTTCATCGGTGCCGAGCAAGATGATGTTCAGGATATCATCCTCAGAGCGCAGGCGCGGGGCGCGGGGCGGCACAGCGGTTACTTGTGGTTTTTCTGTGCAGACCTCTCGGAAGGGCACACGTGGCAAGGTGCTGGTAGCGGGCGGCAGGGTCGGGCTTGGCTCTGGGGTGGGAGTGAGGGCGTCTGGCTCGGGCGTGCGGGTTGGGCGGCGCGTGTTAGTGGGCAGCAAGGGCGGCGCGTAGCGGATCAGCAGGAGTGCGCTCTGTGGGATGGGCGTTGGGGTTGGCACGCTCAGACGATCGGCTTGCAGCGCGGTGGCAGTGGCGGGGAAGAGTGCCCTATGCTGCTCAATCAGGGCGCGGCGCTCGGCCTGTGCGCCCAGTGTGCGCAGGTTAGCAAGGGCGGCGTTCGCTAGGATGATCACGCCGATCAGCAGAGCAATCAGCAGGATGGCACGTCCGAAAAAGCTGAGGCAGCCTCGAAATCTCATGGCAGCTACTCACATTAGTCAGGTTTTACAAACAGCGCTCTATGATAGCGCGTTTGAACCGCCCGAGCAGACTTTTCTCATACCATTTTGAGATTAGCACACGGCTCGAAAGCAGCTAAACTTAGACTAGGCAACTTCTAACAAGGTGAAAAGCTTGACGACCTGCAATGCATAACTCCAAGCGCCAAATCTCACCGCAGCTTGCCGGCGATCCGCTGACGAAGGCGTTGCGCCTATGGGAATGGGCGCTGCGCGTGCCATATCAAGATACACAGCGCAGGTGGCAGGGCAGATTTTTAGCAGGCGCCTTGCTGTTCATCATTTTCCTATCCACAGCTTCTGTAATTTTCCCGATCCCACAGGCGCCGCGCCCTTTCGGCAGCTGCTATGCAGCCGTGCTGTTGCTGGGCAGCTTGAATTTCGGGGCGGCGTACCTGCTGAACCGGCATGGCTATTACGCTATGGCAGTCAGCATGACGCTGATCGGCTTCACACTCAACACAATCCTGGCTGTGCTGCTTTCAGCCGATCAGGGCCGGCTGTTCTTCCTGCTCTACTTGCTGCCAGTCGTCTTGCTGAGTATTGCGCTACTGCGCTTGCGCTATGCCTTCTTAGTCTACAGTCTGGTCGTAGCGAGCTTTGTGATCCCGTTCATTGGGCACCCTGAAGAGCATTTGCGCCTGGTCAACATCATGCTTTTCGTCGCGCTCGTCGGCTTGATGTCATTTGCGCTGATCTACCATCGCAATTTGATCGAGAATGAGCGCAAGCGCAGTCTGAGCGAGAGCGAGGCGCGCTACCGCAGTCTTGTCGACGTCTGCCCGGATGCCATCGTGGTGGTTGCTGAAGGCAAGTTTGTGTTCGTGAATCCAGCGGCTGTGAAGCTGTTCGGCGCCCGAAGTGCGGAGGATCTGCTCGGGCGCCATGCTATTGAGCTCATCGACCCCGCCTTTAGGCGGGATGTCTCCGAGAGTTTGCTGCGCCCGCGCGATGATCGGCCCGTGGAGCAGCGCATCTTGCGCCTGGATGGCACCTCGCGCGCCGTTGAGGCAATCGGCTCTGCCATTCAGTATGGCGGCAAGCGCGCCCGCCAATCGGTCATCCGCGATATCACTGAGCGGCAGCACGCCCAGAAACAGGCGTTGGAGCTCGCCCTTGAGCGCGAGAAGATCAAGATACTGGAACAATTCATCAGCGATACTTCGCACGATCTGCGCACGCCGATAGCCGGACTGAGCACTAATGCTTACATGCTCGAAAAGCTGAGCGAGAAAATCGTTGAGCTAGTCGCTCGGGACGATCAGGAGCACCTCGAGCGCAGCCTGAAGCAGCTGGCAGAGCGGGCTCAGAGTTTGCAAGCTGCCTTGCGTCGCCTTACCCGCATCGTGGAGAGCATGTTCGACATGGCGCGGCTAGACGGCCTAACGACCTTCACACTCAGCCGCACAGATCTAAACATAGTCGTCAAGCGCCTCACAGAGCCGTATTTCGCTGAGGCAGCACACATGGGCTTGGCGCTTGGGCTCACGCTGTGGGAGCAGCCTATATCGGTCTTCCTGAACGAGATAGAGTTCGGGCGCGTGCTGCAGAACCTGGTCGAAAATGCGCTGCAGTATACGCCGCGCGGCGGCACAATTAGCCTGTCCACTTATGTGCAGGATGGCAAAGCCATCCTTGAAGTGAGCGATAGCGGCATCGGCATTGCCCCACACGAGCTGCCGCATATCTTCGAGCGCTTCTACCGCACCGACCGAGCACGCTCCACGCATACGGGCGGCACCGGGCTGGGACTTGCCATCGCCAAAAAGATCGTCGAGGCGCACAAGGGATGCATCACAGTGCAGAGTCAGCCCGATTGCGGCACCACTTTCCGCATCTATCTGCCGGCAGCTGGCGCACAGAGAGCGTCGCCTGCCACCTGACTTCACGTGCGCCGCAAAACGCGCTATACTCCATGCAAACAGCGAGAAGGCGTACCTTGCGATGCTCTCGAATCGACAAATTGCCGATGCATTTGACCTACTGGCTGATCTGCTGCGCCTGAAAGACGCTGCCGCCTACCGCTTTGAGATCATCGCCTATCAGCGCGCTGCAGAGGCGCTGCGCGAGCTGCCGCGCGATGTACGGGCACTGGCCGCTGAAGGGCGCTTGCAGGAAATCGACGGCGTGGGCAAGGCAATCGCCGCCAAGATCAATGAGCTGCTGGAGAGCGGGTCGCTGGGCTTGCTAGAAGAGCTCAAAGCCGAGATTCCGCAAGGTCTGGTGGATGTGCTGCGCGTGAACGGCGTTGGGCCTAAAAAGACGATGTTGTTCTATCAGCAGCTGGGCATCACATCGGTGGCTGAGCTGGAAGCAGCTGCACGGGCGGGCAAGCTGCGCAATCTGCCGACGGTCGGCGCCAAGAGTGAGCAGAAAATCCTTGAGAGCATCCAGGCCTTAGCGCGCCGTACTACGCGCGCCCGCGCCGACGTCGCCCTACATGCCGCCGAGCGCATCTTACGCACTTTGCAGAGCCTGCCAAACGTCTTGCGCGCCGAGATCGCAGGCAGTCTGCGGCGCGGACGCTCCACTATCGGCGATATCGACCTCCTCATCGCCACCTACGACAGCGCGCCGAGCATGGAGGCCTTCGTCAATCATCCCGATGTGGTGCGCGTGCTCGGCCAGGGTGAGACCCAAAGCAGCGTTGAGCTGGTCAGCGGCTTGCAGTGCGATTTGCGCGCCGTGCCGCCGGAGCGCTTTGGGACTGCGCTCAGTTACTTCACCGGCAGCCAAGCCCATAACATCCGTTTGCGCGCGCTGGCGCTGGGGCGCGGGCTCAGCCTGAACGAATGGGCTTTCACCGCTGCCGACGGCAGCGGGCGTGAGATCGTGTGCGCAACTGAAGAGGAGGTTTACGCCCAGCTGGACTTGCCGTACATCCCACCTGAGCTGCGCGAGGATCGGGGCGAGATCGAGGCGGCGCAGGCGGGCAAGCTGCCCCGCCTGGTCGAGCTTGGCGATATCCGCGCCGATTTGCACATGCACACCACCTGGAGCGATGGCCGGTTGAGCATCCGTGAGATGGCTTGGCAAGCCCGTGAGCGCGGCTTGAAGTACATCGTGATTACCGACCACTCGCACAGTCTGGGCGTTGCCAACGGCTTAAGTGTGGAGCGGCTCTGGGCGCAGCGCAAAGAGATTGAGCAGGTGCAGGCTGAGTTTGGAGATGCTTTGCGCATCTATCACGGCGTGGAGCTGGAAATTCGCGCTGATGGGTCGCTCGACTATCCTGATGAAGTGCTGGCCGCGCTGGATGTGGTGATCGCCTCCCTACACACGGCGTTGCGCCAAGATCGGGCTACTATCACGGCGCGCCTGCTCAACGCGATCAACAATCCACACGTCGATATCATCGGGCATCCGCGTGGCCAGCTCATCCCAGAGCGTGAGCCCGCCGATCTGGATATGGACGCCGTCTTCGCAGCTGCCCTGGCCACCGATACAGCGCTGGAGATCAATGCCAATCCCCATCGCCTCGATCTTGATAGTGCGCACGCCCGTCAGGCGCTCAAGCTAGGCATCAAGCTGGCGATCAACACCGATGCGCACTCGGCTGCCGATTTCGCCACCCTGCCTTTCGGCGTGCGCACGGCCCGCCGCGCTTGGGCAAGCCCTGAGCAGATCATTAACACGTGGTCACGTGAACGCTTTGAGGAGTGGATCAGTGTATGAGCCGCTACGAGGACCCGTACAGCCCATCTGAGTATGATGACGCGCCCATCGAGCCGACGCGTCCGCTCGAGTCGACGCCGATCAAGCGCATCAGCCCGAGCCGCCCGCCGCGCATTGCCCAACAGCCGCCTCCCGAGCCGCGTCAGGTGCGGCAGGCGCAGCCACTGCGCCGCCCGCCACCGCCGCCGCCCATCTACGAGCCGGCTGAGCCGCGCTTGCCACAGGCACCTGCCCGCCGCCGCCCGCCACAGCGACCTAGCAAGCGCGAGAGCGGCTGGTACTTGCCGTGGTGGTCTCTTCTGGTGCTGATCGCCTTTGTTGGGGCGGCAGCTGTTGGCGCGTGGGCTGTTGTGGATTCGGTCGGTGGCGGAGCTGCGCCCGGCGGTCAAACGCCGATTGTCATCGTCGTGACAGCGACCTTCACCGTCGGGCCGCCGCCCACGCTCACGCCTTTGCCGCAAGTTCAGCCGACTGTAGCGCCTCTGCCGACCGTCGTGCCAACCGCCACCCTGCCGCCAGGCGAGTTCCGCCCGGGAGTCGTCGTTGAGGTGGTTGGAGTCGGCTTGAATGGGCTGAACATTCGGGCGGGCGCCGGCACAGGCGCTGTATTGCTCTTTGTGGCGCCAGAGCGGACGCGCTTCATGCTGATGAGCGGCCCACAGAACGCTAGCGGCCTTGAATGGTGGGAAGTGCGCGAGGTGAACGCACCCAATCGGACGGGCTGGGCAGCCCGCAACTTTTTACAGGTCGTCGATCAGCGCTGAAGCGCTGTGCCATTGCCGGCTAGCAGCGCCTCGACCTCGCTGCGCCTGATCAGCGCTACATCGCCACGCATGCTCAGCTTAAGCGCTGCCATCGCCGTGCCGAAGCGTAGTGCCTGTGTTAGGGGTGCGTTTTCCATCAAGCAGCACAGCACACCTGCCGCGAAGGCATCTCCGGCGCCCAGCCGCTCTACAATCTGGACGGGGAAGGCAGCGCACATCGCCACGCCACTTGGGCTGCAGGCCACTGCGCCGCGCTCGCCATCGGTCACGATTACGGTGCCCGACCACAGCCGCTGCAAGTACTCTGCTTGTGCAACGGCGCTGCCGCCTACCTCAAAGACTGCTGCGGCATCCCGCGAGGCGACGAAGACAACATCGGCCGCCTGGCAGAAGGGCAAGAGGGTCTCGCGGGCGTGGGCGGGCGCCCATAGAGCGCTGCGATAGTTGACGTCAAAGGAAATGCTTAAGTTGTGCTGGCGCGCCTGGGCCAGGGCAGCCTGACAAGTCGCCAGGCAGGAGTCGCTCAGGGCGGGGGTGATGCCTGTGAAATGCAGCCAACGCGCCTGCGCCAGGCGCAGCGCAGGCAAATCATCGGGCTCTAGGCGGCTGGCAGCTGAGTTCGCCCGATCGTACCAGACCCGAGTCGGATGTGGCGCCACGCCGCGCTCTAGGAAGAGCAAGCCCATGCGCTCATCAGGGACGCATAACACATCGCTCGTCTCCACGCCGTGCTGGCGGATAAAATTCAGAGCCAGCCGACCGATCGGTGTATCGGGCAGGCGGGAGAACCACGCCACGCGCTTGCCCAAGCGCGCCAGAGCAGCAGCGAGATTGCTCTCGGCGCCGGCGATGTGCACTTCAAGCGCAGTGGCCTGCTCAAGGCGCAGCGACTCGGGCGCTGTCAGGCGCAGTAGACACTCGCCGAAGGTGAACAGGTCGAGTGCCGCCATACGCTAGGCATCTTGCAGCAGATGCTTCAGCCAGCGCTCGGCAGCTTTACGTGCGCTCTCAGCGTCCACAAACCCGTTAGGATGCTCTTGGCGGTTATCGCCTGCCAGCTGAGCAGTTTCAGCTGGGCCGTCACAGTAGACGGCCCGCCAGTGCCACGCCCCGCGCGACCAACGCACTGTGAATGAGAGATTCTCGTACTCAGCGATCCATGTATCGTGAATATGAACCCACTCCATTGCTCAAAGTCCTGCCTCACTTTGCTGCGGCGGCTGAAATGCTTGCACATTGAAGACGATTTCTAGGCTTACTGGCTGTTCTGGCTGTGCGTAATGGGCTTGGATGGCAGTCTGCACGGCTGCCAAGCCATGTGCTAGTTCAGTTTCACTGAGCTGCCACGTGCTCGACCAATGGCGGTTGGCGAGCGCTTGGTAGAGGCCGTACGGCGAACGCGAGACGCTGTATGTGTGCTGCTGCGCCTCACCGATCGGGCGCCAGCCCAGCAGCGGCAGGGCTTCCAGCACCGGTTGCCTCAGACCGATGCGTTCGATCTTTGACTCGGGTAAGGCAGCACGCCAGGCTGCCCAGATCGGCTCAAAAATAGGGTTGTTCGAGGCATCGCCGCTCGCTCCGCCGCACAGCAGCAATCCTTCAGGCTTCAGCACGCGGGCGATCTCGCGCAGGACGGCTTGCCAATCGGCAACTAGGTGCAGCACATGCACCAGCACGACGGCATCAAAAGTAGCGCGACGGAAAGGCAGGTGCAGCGCATTGGCCTCGCTCAGCCGAATCGACTGAGCACCCGTCTTGCTGCGCAGCTGATTCATCATCGCCCGTGAGAGGTCCACCCCGTATAGAGTGCTCACATGCCGAGTCAAAGGCAGCGCCACACGCCCGGTGCCAATCCCAACCTCTAGGACGCAGCTGCTGGCGTGCAAGCTGCCGGCTCGGGCGAACAACTCGGCAACAGCTGTCTCTTGCCCTTCAGGGAAGCCGCGCGTAGCGTCGTAAAAATTGGCGGCGCGGTCGAAGACAATCCATTCGGGTGGTCTAGGATTACTCATGGTGGTCTACCTCGATAACTATTTTAAGGCATAACATGGCCCAACTGTTTCTCAAAAATGTATGAATCCGCCTTGACGGGCTGCTGACATAACGTTTAGCTGCTTTTTACGTTTTTTTGATGCAGCCTGTGCTATGCTTGAAGGCAGATAGTCAGTGAAGTTCCGCAGTTTTGGCAGACGCCAAACTCGGCGTATGATTGTTGCCAAGCTGAGTTCCCGAGAGTAGGTAGCCATGATGCGATTCGACCGATTTACCGAGCGCGCCCAAGATGCTGCGGCACGCGCCTACGAGATTTTGCAGCGCTATGGGCACAACCAAGTCGATACTGAGCACGTGCTGCTGGCGCTGTTGGAACAGCCTGATGGCGTTATCCCGCAAATTTTGGAGAAGATGAACGTCGATCAGGAAGCCATGCGCTACAAGCTGGATGAGATCCTGCGCTCTACGCCGAAGGTCTCGATTTACGGCGGCGGCGCTGGGCAAATTTTCATGACGCCGCGCGTCAAGCGTGTGATCGACCTCGCCCAAGAGGAGGCGAATCGGCTGCGCGATGAGTACATCAGCACTGAGCATATCTTCCTTGCCATCATCGCCGAGCGCAATACCGCCATCGCGCGCATGATGAAGGAGGCTGGCATCACCAAAGAGCGTGTGCTGGATATCATCAAGGATTTTCGTGGCGGCCAGCGCGTGACCGACCCACAAGCCGAGACGCGCTACCGCACCCTAGAGCGCTACAGCCGCGATCTGACGCGCATGGCCCAAGAGGGCAAGCTCGACCCGGTCGTCGGGCGCGATGACGAAATTTTGCGCGTCATCCAGATTTTGTGCCGCCGCACCAAGAATAACCCTGTGCTGATCGGCGAGGCGGGCGTCGGCAAGACGGCGATCGTAGAAGGCTTGGCGCAGAAGATCGCCAATCACGATGTGCCCGAGCTGCTGCTCAACAAGCGCGTCGTCAGCCTGGACTTGGGTGCGATGATCGCTGGCAGCCGCTTCCGTGGCGAGTTTGAGGAGCGCCTGAAGGCCGCCATCGAGGAAATTCAGCGCAGCGAGGGCGAGATCATCCTGTTCATCGATGAGCTGCACACTGTCGTCGGGGCGGGTGCGGCGCAGGGCGCTATTGATGCAGCCAATTTGCTCAAGCCCGCCCTAGCCCGTGGCGAGCTAAACTGCATCGGTGCCACCACGTTGGACGAATACCGCCAACACATCGAGAAGGACTCAGCCCTCGACCGCCGCTTCGCGCCCGTCTTTGTAGATGAGCCGAGCGTTGAACAGACTATTGAGATGCTCAAGGGGCTGCGCGATCGCTATGAAGCGCATCACAAGGTACGCTTCACCGAAGAGGCGATCGTAGCGGCGGCGCGGCTGAGCCAACGCTACGTGACCGACCGCCGCCTGCCAGATAAGGCAATCGACTTGATGGACGAGGCGGCTGCCAAGTTGCGCGTGGCGCTCTACAGCCTGCCCCCAGAGCTGAAGCAGCTCAAAAATGAGCTCGACCGGTTGACGGCTGAGGAAGAGGCGGCCGGCCTGGCGCGCGACTACGAACGCGCCGCCCAGTATAAGGTGCAGCGCATCCAGCTGGAGCAGCAATATGAGCGTGAGCTAGAAGCCTGGCAGCGCGAACACACCCTCGACGACGTCGTGGATGCCAACGATATTGCTGCCGTCGTAGCACAGTGGACGGGCATCCCCGTCAGCCAGATGCTAGAGACTGAGGCTGAGAAGCTCTTGCGCATGGAAGAGGCGCTTCACGAGCGGATCGTCGGGCAGGACGAGGCGGTCGCCGCCATTGCCGACGCAATTCGGCGCGCCCGCAGCGGCTTGAAAGACCCGCATCGTCCGATCGGCTCGTTCATCTTCTTAGGCTCGTCGGGCGTCGGCAAGACGGAGTTGGCAAAGGCGTTAGCCGAGTTCCTCTTCGACGATGAAGATGCCCTCGTGCGCATCGACATGAGCGAGTATCGCGAGGCACATACAGTCAGCCGTCTGTTTGGCGCGCCGCCCGGCTACGTCGGCTACGAAGAGGGCGGCCAGCTGACTGAGGCAGTCCGCCGCCGCCCGTACAGCGTGGTGCTGTTCGACGAGATCGAGAAGGCCCATCCCAACGTCTGGAATGCGCTGCTACAAATCCTAGACGATGGACGGCTGACCGACGGACAGGGCCGCACGGTCGACTTCCGCAACGCTGTCATCATCATGACCAGCAATCTAGGCACGGAGTACGCGCGCAGGGGCGGCGCACTGGGCTTCGTGACGGGCAACGACCCTGAGATGATCGCCGACCACAAGAAGATCGAGCGAGCACTGCGCGAGAACTTCCGCCCAGAGTTCCTCAACCGCATCGATGAGGTGATCATCTTCAGCCCGCTGACGCTCGAGCAGGTCGAGCGCATCGTCGACCTGCAGATGCGCCAAGTGGCTGAACGCATGGGCGAACAGGGCTTGATCGTCGAGCTGACGCCTGCGGCGCGGGCTTGGTTAGCGCGGCAGGGCTACGATCCGCAGTTCGGGGCGCGCCCGCTGCGCCGCGCCATCCAACGCCATATCGAGAGCCCGCTCTCTGTGCAAGTGCTGAAAGGCGCCTTCACGCGCGGCGATATCGTGCTGGTGGATGTGAACGCTGGGGGCGCGGGGCTGGTCTTCACCAAGCAAGAAGGCGCCACCATGCCCTTGCCGACCAAGAAAGACGCCGAGGCGTGAGCCGCCGTGCTCATGCCGTGCTAGATCAGAGTGCTAGGGCGATACTCGCCGAAGACGCGGCGCAAGACGTTGCAAATTTCGCCGAGCGTCGCCTCACGCTCTACCGCCTCGATGAAGAGCGGCATGAGCGGCTCGCTGCTGCGCGCTGCTGCCTCGATCTGCGTCAGAATCTCGCTCACACGCGCTGAATCGCGCCGTGCACGCAGCTCGGCAAGGCGTTGGCGCTGCGTCTCAGCGATCGCCTCTGAGATGTGCAGGGTCTCGATGGGCGCCTCCTCAGGCACAGTGAACTTATTCACGCCGACGATAATCTGTTCGCCGCGCTCGACAGCCTGCTGGTAAGCGTAGGCTGCATCCTGAATCTCTTTTTGGATGTAGCCACGCTCGATAGCTGCTAGGGCACCGCCTAGCGCATCGATCACCTCGATGTAGTGGCGCGCGCGCGCCTCGATTTCGTCAGTCAGCGCCTCGACATAGTAGCTGCCTGCCATCGGATCGACAGTATCGGCAACTCCGCTCTCATAGGCGAGGATTTGCTGTGTGCGCAGCGCCACTTGCACAGCCTGCTCTGTTGGCAGGGCAAGCGCCTCATCCATGCTGTTGGTGTGCAGGCTCTGTGTGCCGCCCAGCACGGCAGCCAGTGCCTGCACCGTCACGCGGACGATATTGTTGAGCGGCTGTTGGGCGGTCAGGGTACTGCCGCCGGTCTGGCTGTGGAAGCGTAACTGCCACGACTTGGGATCACGGGCACCAAAGCGCTCACGCATGATCTCCGCCCACAGGCGGCGCGCCGCACGGAACTTGGCCACTTCCTCGAAGAACTGATTGTGCGCGTTGAAGAAAAACGAGAGCTGCGGCGCGAATTCGTCGACGGATAAGCCAGCCTCTACGGCAGCCTGCACGTAGGCAATGCCGTTCGCCAGCGTGAAGGCAACCTCTTGCACAGCGGTGCTGCCCGCCTCGCGGATGTGGTAGCCGCTAATGCTGATGGTATTCCAATGCGGCACGTGATCGCGGCAGAAGCGGAAAATATCGGTGATCAGGCGCATGCTGGCCGCAGGCGGATAGATATACGTGCCGCGCGCGATGTACTCCTTGAGGATATCGTTCTGGACGGTGCCGCGCAGCTTGTGCATCGGCACGCCTTGCCGCTTGCCGACGGCGATGTAGAGCGCTAGCAAAATCGCGGCAGGCGCGTTGATGGTCATGCTGGTGCTGACCTGATCGAGTGGGATGCCCTCGAACAAGCGCGCCATATCATGGATGCTGCAGATGCTCACCCCCACTTTACCAACCTCGCCCAGCGCCATTGGATCGTCGGCATCGTAGCCAATCTGGGTGGGCAAATCAAAGGCGACGGAGAGGCCCATCTGCCCTTGCGAGAGCAAAAAGCGGTAGCGCGCGTTTGATTCTTCAGCGGTGGCATAGCCGGCATACTGGCGCATCGTCCAGAGCCGGCCGCGATACATGGTCGGTTGGATGCCGCGCGTGAAGGGATACTCGCCTGGAAAGCCGACGCGCTCCAGATAGTGCGAATCGGCCTGCTTGGGCAGATACAAGCGCTGAATCGGGATGCCGGAAGAGGTCTCAAATTTTTCAGCGCGCTCGGGCGCCTTGCGCAGTGTGTGTGCTAGGGTGGTCTGCTCCCAGCGCTGGAGCGCTTCCTGGATGCTCAACTGCTCTTTTTGAACCATAAGAATCACTCTGCTTCTTTCAACAAAGCCTGCGATAACTCGGTGAGCGGGATGGCGCGGAAATTTTCGAAGGTGAGGTCGTGGAAAGGCAGGCGCAGCCGTCTGCGCAGCCTGTTGAATAGCTCGCTGTAGCTGCAGGTGAAGCGTGGCGCCTCCGCCATGCCCAAGCCCGCGATGACCGCCTCGATCTGCGGCATAGAGTCGCCTTCCACCTCGACGAAGCTGCCGAAGGGCAGCTCATCGAGCACCACCTCACAGCCCTGAAGCAGGTAGGCTGTTCGGAACTTCTCGTAGCGCCACACGACCTCAAAGCCGAGCGCCCTCAGCAGCTGATCGGCCGTCTCGAAGTCGCTGACGGTGATCTCGAGCTCGGTGCGGGTGTAGGGGGCGGCGCTGTGAGGCGCTTTGTAGGTCAGGTGCGCCTCCGCATCTTGGCGCAAGCGCAGCACCTCACCTTTTGCGCTCAAACTGCCATCCGGACGGTCATAGCGCAGGTTGCGCTCGGCTGTGCGCGGCTGATGTAAGGTGGCGTTCAGCGCGACCAGGCGCTCGGCAATGGTGGATAGGTCGGGCGCCCAAAGCTTGACTTCAGTCTCGGTGTGTATGGAGGACATTGGCCATCGCTCCAAAAAGTTTGCGCCGATTATGGCGCGGAAAGGCGCAGCCTGCCAACAGCAGCGCACAAGGCGCCCTCTAGCGGTGTGCCACGCGCAGAGCAGCCGAGAGGACTGCCTCAGGGCGAATCAGGCTCAGGCAGGGATGCTTGGTGGGATCGTCGCCGCTCCAATCTAGGATGCGGCACGGGCGGCAGGCAATCTCAGCCGTCAGGACGACGTGCCGTGTTGAATCGCCCCACGGCCCGAAGCGTTTCGGATCAGCTGGGCCGAACAGCTGTACGGTCGGTGCACCAACCGAGACCGCAATGTGCAGCGGCCCGCTATCGGCGCCCAGCACCACCCGTGCTCCTGCGTAGAGTGCTGCCAGCTGGCTCAAATTCGTCTCGCCCAGCAGCGAGTAGGGTGCTGTGCGGTGCATATGCGCGCTGATCGCCGCCGCCCCGCTATGTTCGCGTTCGCTGCCCGTCAAGGCGATGGCAATACCGAGCTTCTCGGCAAGTCGCTCAGCTACATACGCCCAATGCTGGGCCTCCCACGTCTTGTAGGGGCTGCCTGCCCCTACATGGATCACAGCGTAGCCGTTGGCATCCTCGCCCAGCAGACTGTGCACGTAGGCAGTGTCGTCTTGTGTGAAAGGGAAGGGCGCGCTCAAGCGGGCTGGGATCGGCTTGCCCAGCCAGCCGGCGATTAGCGCAGCGCTCTCCAAGACGCAGTGCGCCTCTGAGTAGGGCACAGCCTGCGTTAGGAAGGGCGCAACGTTCGGCAGCGAGTAGCCAATGCGCTGCGGGATGCCCGCCCAACGCGCCAGAAGGGCTCCCCACCAGTGATCGGGGCGCAGGATCAGCGCCGCACCTGCCTCGACGCGCCGCAGCTGCCGGGCCGCCCGCCAGGCTTGCCCATACGGGCTCCACAAGGTGCCCTTCGACGCCCCGCGCGCAAAAGATGGAAACGGCAATGTGATGACCTGGTCGATTTCAGGATAGGCCGCAAACACCTCTGCCGACCACGCGCCGCACAAGGCGATCAGGCGCGAGTCGGGCTGCAGGGCGCGCAACATGCGGATGGCAGGCATACTCAGCACGGCATCGCCGATGTGATCAGGCCGTATGAGCAGGATAGTCTTGGGATCGGTGCGGCGCGCTCGCCCGACCGGCAGCTTGGCGATCAGGCGCAGCAGCGCATCCCGCAAGCGCTGGCGCGGGCGTGAGGCATGGCGCTTGGCTGCAAGGGCACGGTTGCGCGCTGCCAGCTCAGCCAACTGGTGTTCGTTCAAGTCCCAGCCTTTCGTAGACCTCGAGCAGGCCCGGCAGAATAACTGACCAATCGTAGCGCGTTTGAGCCAGCTGGCGCGCTGCCGCGCCCAGCGCCGCCCGCCGCTTGGGATCGTTCAGCAGACCGACGATCGCTTGCGCGAAAGAGAGCGCGTCGTCGGCAATGATTGCCTCGCGCCCGTTCTGCAGCGCCAAGCCTTGCGCGCCAACGCTCGTCGAGACAATCGCGCAGCCAACAGCCATCGCCTGCAGCAATTTCAGGCGTGTGCCGCTGCCCATGCGCAAGGGCGCGATGTAGATCGCGGCGCTGTGCAAAAAGGGCGTCACATCTTGCACAAAGCCTGTGATCTCCACATCCGAGCGCTGGCGGATGGCATCCAAGCGCGGATGCGGCTTGTTGCCCACGATGAACAGCCGTGCTGATGGCACAGCTGCCCTGACGCGATCGAGCACATGCTCCACGAACCACAGCGCTGCATCCACATTGGGACGGTAGTTCATAGTGCCCGTAAAGAGCAACGCTGCATCGCCCAAGTTCAGACGTTGGCTCGGCTGGGCGTAGTCGGCTGTGAAAATGCCGTTCGGCACAACAGCGATCGTCTTTTGGGGCACAAGGCGGCTCAACGCGGCAGCATCAGCCTCGCTGACAGCGATCACCGCATCGGCCGCCCGACAGATGGCGCGCTCAAAGCGCACCAAGCGCCGCCACTGGATGAATGAGTAGAGTGCCTGCGGCAAGCGCGCTAACTGGCGCCGATCGATGGCGAAGATTGAGCGCTGTAGGTCATATTCGGCGTTGTAGGCATCGTAGATCAGGCGCGCTTGCGGCACGGCAGCGCGCAGGAGCGGCCAGTAGGCTGCCATCTCAAGACTCTGCATGTGAATGACGTCGTAGCGCGCTGCGCTGAGCTGATCGCGCAAGGCTGCTGCATAATCAGCCGACTCGAAGCGGCGGGCGAGATCGGCGTGGCTGGTGAGGATCAGGTCGCGCAGGCGCTGCGCGGCGCTGCGCGGGGTGTAGGGCACGCTGCGGATGTGCTCACACAGCGCGGCGAGCGGCGTTTGGGCGGGCTGCGGTGCACCTGGCTCGCTAAAGGTGAGCAAGTCCAGCTGGTGACCCGCTTGATGCAAGCCGTGCAGCAAGCCGTAGACGCGCAAAGCGCCGCCCCCGTGTGGCGGATAAGGTACTTGAGAGGTCAGGAACAGGATGCGCATGAATGCTTGTATCTTTCAATCGCTCAGAACACGGTGATAGACGCTCAAGGCGATCTGCGCCGTTTTGTGCCATGTGAACTCCTGCGCGCGCGCCAAGCCCGCCGCACGTATACGCGCTCGCAGCTCGGAGTCGCTCAGCACGCGCGCTAGGGCGTCGGCAAGGGCTTCGGGCTGCTCAGGATCGACTAGGCAGCCCGCCTCGCCGACCACCTCCGGCAGCGATCCGCGCCGCGCTGCGACTGTCGGCGTGCCACACGCCATTGCCTCCAATAGCGGCAGTCCGAAACCCTCGTAAAAGGACGGCAGCACCAGCACACCTGCGCTATTGTAGAGCGCTGGCAGCTCCTCAGGCGGCAGGTTCTCCAGCCAGATCAGGTGAGCCTCTAGCTGAAGTACGGCCGCCCGCTCAAAAAACGCTTCGTAGAGCCAGCCGCGCCTGCCCACCAAGACCAGCGGGGGTGCGTCGGATAGTTTTTGGCGCAAGAGCGCGTAGGCCTCGAGCAGCCCACCGAGATTTTTGCGCGGTTCGAAAGTCCCTACGAATAGTACACAACCACGCGGCACTTTGCGCGCTGCCAAAATCGGCGCCACCTCAGATTCGGGCTGCGGACGGAAGCGCGCGTGATCGACGCCCAACGGGTGAGCTGTGATGCGCTCAGGCGAGATGCCCAAGTCTTCCACCAACTCGCGCTTGATCGCCTCAGCATCAGTCAGGATGTGCGCGGCTTGGCGCAGCGCCGATGGAAAATTATCACGATAATAGCGCAAACTCTCTGCCGTCTGAAAGTGCGGATAGCGCAGGAAGGTCAAGTCGTGGACGGTGATCACGTAGCGGCGCGCGCCGAAGCGGGGTGGGATGAAATCAGGGCTGTGCAGCAGCGCCGGGCGATGGCGCGCCACCTCTAGCCCAAAGAGCAGGCGCTCAAAGCGATGGTGAGGCGGCGTGATGGCGTGCCAAGTCTGCCAGTTGGGCGCACTGAGGATTGGTTTGCGCATGCGGATATGCTGAATCAGTGCGTAAGCGCCCTCAGAGTCGATCTGAGCCAGACTCTGAGCCAGTTGGCGCGTGTATTCAGCGATTCCGCCCTCGCGATAGGCGTTCAGACGGGCATCTAGGGCGATGGATGGCACACTGCCCCCTCTTTTGAGGCTAGGCACACCTCATGATGATAGCGCGTCTTAGGGTTGGGCGGTAGGCGCGTTGGCGCTTAGCTCGACTGTGGCGGGATCGGGCAAGCTTTGGATCAGTTGGGCTAGGTAACGCGCCAGCGCATCTTTGCCTGCCACACTCAGATGCACGCCATCGCCCAGCAGCAGACCGTTTGGCTCCTCTGCGTAGAAGGCATCCAGCCATGCGCGCGCCTCTGGGCGCAGCGGGCCGACCAAGCTGCGCTCGAAAGCGTTGCGGGTGGTCAGGCCGATGACGTGCTGGATGCCCATGCCCTCGAAGGCAGTGCTGATCGGCGCACAGGTGAGCAGTGGTGGGTCGCTCAGCAAGCCATCGGCGCAGGCCTCAGCGATGGCCTTGTTGAATAGGCGGACGTTCTGCCCAGTGAAGCCGTATGCCCATGTGCGGGCAGCGAAAGGGCTGGTTGCGCCTTGATAGTAGTCCAGCACCACAATGTAGCCAAAGGGATTGGCGCGGCGCAGTTCGGCGATCAGCTGCGCCAGCACCCTCACATGCCGCCTGGCGGCTTGATCAATCGGGATTTCGGGCGAGATATCGTTCAGCCAGGGCATGATCAGCGTGTAGCGGCAATTATCAGCCAAGAGCTGCCTGTATTGCTCGGTGCGGAAGTAGGATGGATGATTGGCTGTGCTGATGCCTGTGTGCGAGGCGCCTCGATCGAGCGCTGTCAGATCGGTGCGCCCGATGGCAGCCAGGCGCTGATTCAGGTAGACGCTGAGCGGATCGGTCAGGGCAACGATGTAGCCATGACGCGGCACTTCGTAGGTTACGCCGCCGTGTGTCACCGAGTCGCCCACCAGCGCGACGCATGGCTGCGTTTCCAGCACGATTCTTGGGATCGGCGTGGCGCTCGGGGTATGGGTCGGGCTAGGCGTGTGTGTAGCGGTCGGGCTGGGCGTGTGTGTAGCAGTTGGGCTGGGCGTGTGCGTGGCGGTAGCAGTCGGCGAGGCAGTCGGCGTCAGTGTGGGAGTGGGTGTGCGGGTTGGGGTGGCGGTAGATGTCAACGTTGGTGTGGCAGTTGGCGTGTGGGTGGGGGGCTCGGTGGGCAAGAGGGCGAGAGCAGTGGCTGTTAGAAAGGCAGCCTCGAGCGGGCGCGGCAAGTTGAGCAGGATCAGGATGCTGAGCAGGCCGATCAGGATTGCGCTGCCGAGTATGAGGGTCAAGCGGCGAGCGAGAAGCGGTTGTGCGGGCACGGTGAGCGCGCGCTCAAGGGCGTTGTGCAGATCGGCAGCGCGCTTGAAAGTCTCGGCGGCGCGCAGGGCTCTGCGGATGGGCGCGGGGGGCGAGTCGGGGTAGGCGGCGCTGAGCAAGGCGGCGAGGGCGCGCAAATCGGCGCGTCGTCCTTCAGGCGTGAGGGCTTGGCAGCTCAGCTCAAAGGCGCGCAGGCCGAGCGCACCGTTAGGCAGGCGCACAACGGCGGCGGTGCTGATATTGCCATGCGCCACGCCCTGCGCGTGAGCGTAGTCGAGGGCGAGGCTCAGTTGGCTGCTCAGGGCCAGCAGCGCCGCCTCGCTGACGTGACTTTTGAAGCGCAAGGTCGGCAAGAGCGGGCTGACGACGTAGTAGGCGCCGTGTTGGGTCTTGCCGCCAGCTTGAAATGTGTGAATGTGCGGATGGCTCAGGCGGCGCGTCAGGCGCAGGCGCGTTAGAAAGCGCTCTAGGTCAGCGCGATCAGCCGCCTCAGGCGAGGCGATGAGCCAATAGCGCGCGCCTGTCGTGCTCTGAGCCAGGTATAGCCGATATGCTGTAGTCTCCTGGAGCGTCTTCAGGATGTGATAAGCGCCAAATGACTCTACCATAGCGCGTCTGTGCAATTCGATCTAGGCGATAAGCATAGCGGCGCTTTGCCAAACGCGCCATTCGGCAGAGCGTGCTGTGCGACTCTCATCGATCGCTGGAGCGACGGGCGGGGCGCTGTGAGAGGGATACTAGGCGGCCCATCAGCCCTGAGACGAACAGGACCACCCCCACTCGCCACAGCGCTTTCCTCAGACGTCTCGACATAGGCGCATACCATCCACTAGACCCCATTACAAACACACACGCCCGTGCTTGCACGGGCGTGGTGCGCTACCGCAAAATGTGGGCCGCCTACTTTTTCTTAGCAGGCTTCTTGGCGGGAGCCTTGCCGGTCACCTCGCTCTTGAGCGTGGCGCCGACGCTGAACTTGATACTCTTGCCAGCGGGAATTTGGATTTTCGCGCCGGTGCTCGGGTTGGTGCCTGTGCGGGCTTTCTTCTCGCGCACCTCGAAGGTGCCGAAGCCCGTCAGCGTCACCTTTTCGCCATTCTTCAGCGTGGCCGTGATGACATCCACAAGGGCGCTCACCACCTCGCCAACCGCCTTCTGGCTGTGACCCGTCTTCTCGGCGATCGCTTTGACCAATTCCGTCTTTTGCATCGGAGCATGACTCCTTTACTCAGCCTTAACAAGAGTTCCGCACTTATCATGGGATAGACAGCCCTTTCTGTCAAGCGGCTGTGTCTAGAATCAAGACTTCCGCACGCTTGTTCGGTTAAAAGTGTGTCTCAACTGCGTTACAGACTCCGCGAGGCTGGTTGAGATTTTCCCTTTGGGCTAAATTGAGACAAAGCTTTGTTAAGTCTTTCACGCAGCCCGTTTAGCTAGTCCTGATGAACCTAAACGCCGTTTGACGTGTGAGGGCGCCAAATCGTGGAGAGCGTGATCTGGGCTTGATTGGGCGAATCACAGCACGGCATCGGCAAGGATTAGGCGCAGCAAAACATTAAGGTAGACTTAAGAGATTCACGGCATCGCCCCGTTAGTAAAGGCTAGACCGTGATGGCAGGTGGCTAGGTTAGGGAAACAAAATGGCGAGGCTTTCACCTCGCCGTCTGTGAGTGGAGATGCCGGGCATTGCAGCCCGGGTCCGAAAGAGCTCTCCCGCATACGTCTACAAGCGTAGTCAGGCGGTTAGTATCTCGCCGCTTCAGCTCAGCCTGACAAGAGCCTGCACAGCCAACCGATTGCTCTTAGGCGCTAGGTATCGGTGTCATAGCGCAGCAGTTCGGTTTGTGTCACGCCTGCGGCTGCTCCGCCCGAACCACGAAGCAGGCAGACGGCTAACCCGCAGGTTAGCAGCTCCGCACTAACTGATTAGGCAGCCATTGCGAGAGCAGGTGCAGTGCGAGTGTTCGCATCTACTTGTTTTGCACGTTTTGACAGAGCCGTGCGCTCTGGCTTGCAGTATGCGCTCAACCTCCCCCGTCGAGCCTAGTTCATCCCCGTCGTTTTGCTATAGCATAGCCCAGAACGATGCAAAAGTCAAGATGGAGCACCTGAAGTGCCTAGGACACTTGTCTACTCGAATTTACATATATTTGTGATACATTGTGATGGTTGACACAAAGCTAACTTTACGCCTACAATCAAAAAGGCGTGAGAGCTCTGCTTGGGAGGCAGAGCTTCCTTGTGCCCAAACCGACACATCTCCATGAGGGCTTTGCTATGCTGCTGAGGTCGTTTTTTACTGCTATCACGCGCCTTTCGCTGCGCTTCAAGTGGATTACCATCCTTGTGACAGCTGCAACACTTGTCTTGGGCATCATCGCAGCCATCCAGCTCAACCAAGAGTTCTTGCCGAATATCGAATTCCCGCAAACCTTTGTGGTGACGCTGCGCCCAGGCGCCAGCAGCGAAGATCTGCGCGATCTGGTCACCATCCCGCTAGAGCAGGCTTTCGCCAGCATTGAGGGCGTTATCCCTGAGGGCTTGGAGTCGACCACCACAGCGCCGGTCTCGTTCCTGATCGTGCGCAACGACTACGGCGTGCGCTCGGCGCGCCTGCGCGAACAACTACAAGCCGCTATCGACCGAGTCATCGCTGAGGGCGTGCCCGTCGGCCTGGAGACGACCGCTGATCTAACGCCCGAGATCATGACCAAAGTGCTGAGCAAGGCGCCCAGCATGTTCAAGCACTTCGAGAGCCGTCACCTGCTGGCGATGGCGCCTGAAGTCTTGGAGGCTGCTTTCGCACTCGATCCGCGCTTTGCCGATCAGCTCGACCTGCTCGCCCGCGATCAGCTGGCGGCTGCGCGCGTGAGCAGCGCCGTGAGTGGGACTAGCGTGCCCGTCGAGCCCGTACGCCTGCCCGCCGCATGGCGCATCGTGATGGAAGGGCAGGGCGCTAATGTACCGCGCATCATCAACTTCAACCTGAGCGATATCCCAGTCATCACCTCCAGCATTTTCAGCACAGCGCCAGACGTCACACCTGAACAGCTGCGCGACCTGGTCGAGCGCGAGCTGATCGCCGCTCTAGAGAAGACCGAAGGCATTGCCAGCGTGAGTTTGAACGGCGGCCAGCAAATTCCGCCCGAAGTGACTGAGGCGGCGCGCCGCGCCTTGCAGCGCAAAGCCGAACAGAACAAGGCTGAGGAAGCCGGTAACGGCGGCGTCGGCGCGCAGGGCACTCCAGTGGCGCAGCCCGCCCAGAGCGGCGGTGCACAAGGTACGCCCTCGCGCAATGCACCCAGCCTGCCGCCTAGCTGGCTGACCGCCTCGCCGCTGCCTATCCCCAACCCTGTTGGGACGCTCCTCGAAGGGCGCTTTGGCATCCGGGCGCAGCTGCGCACCGCCGCCGATCTGCTCACGCTGACTGATCAAGATGGCAAGCCGCTCAGCCTGGCACAGGCGCTTGATCGCGTAGCAAACATAGCCAACGGCATCACTTACTTGCGGGCACTCACGCCTGAGGTGCTCGCCTACTGGCGCGCCGAAGTCCCCGACTTCAGCGCCAGCCTGACAGAGCCCGCCCTCAGCGCCATTGCAGACTCCATCCTATATCACGGCGCGTGGGCGCAGCTGCGCAGTCAGAGCGGCTTCAGCAGCGTGCGCAGCCTGGCTGATCTCGCCAAGATTAAGGGCAGTGCTGCAGCCACCGTCAACGCAATCGTGGCGGAGACGCCCGCCGAACTGCGCAGTTTCGCCATCCGCCTGGTCGATGCGCTCTCGCCTGAGGCGGTGCGCGTCTTGCTGATGCGAGAGCCAACTTTCGCCCAAGATCTCTCGCCTGAGGTGCTGCGCTTGATGTCGGCGCCAGCGCTGGCGGCCTTGCCTGAGGGCTTCCTCAGCAGCCTGAGCGATGCCGCTCTGCGGGCTGATCTCGAGGCGATCCTGGCCGATCCAAGCAAGGCTGCTGCCGCTGCTCTGAGTAACGGCGCTCAAGAGACTTTCCCCGACGATCCGACTGCACCGGCGCTCTCACCGGCTTGGCAGAACGTGCCGGGCGTCACCTTGCAGCAGGCTGACGATCTGCTCAAGAAGCCGTTCGGCCTGAGCGCTGGCGTCTTCCTAAACGCTATCGGCGCCACACCGCAGGGTGGCGCAGCACTGATCGCCTCGCTCTCGGCTGAGACCTTGAACTACATAGCGGCACGCGATCCCAATTTCTTCGATGAGCTGACCAGCACCACAATCCAGCTGCTCAGTCCAGAGACCCTAGCCGCCCTGCCGCCCGCCGTGCAGGCGCGCGCGCAAGACTTCACGCCAACGCGCAACGTCACGCGCACTAACCAGCGCGAAAGCCTGACGGTGATCGTGATCAAAGCACAAGACGCTAACACGGTTGCCATCTCGGAGCGCGTTGAGGAGCTCTACCGCGAAGTGCAAGCCAAGCACCCTGAGCTGCAGATCGTCACCGTCTTCGAGTCGGCGGGCTTCATCCGCGAGTCCATCGAGGGCGTGGTGCGCGAGGGCGGCTTAGGCGCGATCGGAGCTGTCCTAATGATCCTGGTCTTTTTGAACTTCAGTGTGCGCAGCACATTGGTGGCGGCAGTTTCGATCCCGACCTCGCTGGCGGCAGCGCTCTTTTTGATGCGCTGGCTGCCCGAGTCCGTCAACAGCCTGCTGCAGACCCTGCCTGAAGGCCCCATAGTGGATTTCTTACTGCGGCTCTTCCCGGCCAGCATCACGCTCAACATCATGACGCTGAGCGGTTTGACGGTCGCCATTGGGCGTGTGGTAGACGACTCGATTGTGGTGCTGGAGAACATCTACCGTCAGCTGCAGAAAGGGATGGACGCCAAAGAGGCAGTCATCAAGGGCACGCGCGACGTCAGCCTAGCGATTTTTGCTGCGACGTTGACGACGATCGTGGTCTTCTTGCCCATTGGCCTAACGGGCGGCGTCATCGGTGAGTTTTTCTTGCCCTTCGGCTTGGCGGTGACCTACGCACTGGCAGCGTCGTTTGTGGTGGCCATCACCACTGTGCCCGTCCTAGCCTTCATGTTCATCCGCAAGCAGGATATGCCAGAGGAAAAAGAGGGCTTCCTAGCGCGGCTGTATGTGCCGGTGCTGCAGTGGTCTCTGAAGAACCGCCTAGCGGTGCTGGGCATTGCAGCGCTCTCGCTAGGGGTGGGCGTGGCACTTTTCGCCACGCGCCCAACGACCTTCCTGCCTGCGCTGGGCGAGCCGCAGATCACCATCGACGTTAGGCTGCCTGCTAACACGCCCATTGCCCAAACAGACCTGCTTGTGCGCGAGTTTGAAGCGTACCTTGAAGAGCTGCACTCCGCAGAGCGCGGCATCAGCCGTTACTTGGTCAATGTGGGTGGTGGCGGCGGCTTCGGCGACATTGCAGCGGCGATCGGCGGTGGCGGCGGCGTCAACAGCTCACGCGCGTCCATTGTCGCAGGCGTCGAGGTGACGGGCGAGGCACTCAGCGCGCTAACTGCCGAAATTCGCCAGAAGGCGGGCGAAATCTTTGGCGAGGATAACGTCACGGTCTCGCGGGCTTCAATCAGTGAGCAGGGTTTCGGCGGCTTCGCTGTAGTTGCCAGCGGCGATGAGGCTGACCTGCGTGCTATAGATGCAGAGATCATCAAGGCGCTCAGCGGCGTCAAGGGCCTGACGAACATCACCAGCTCGCTGCAGCGCGTTGGCTCGTCACAATCCTACTTGCGCGTGGCACAGCGCTCGGCAGTGCAGTACACTGCTGAGCTCGAAGTGGCTGATACGCTCGGCGTGACGCGCCTAGCCATCGAGGCGGTGCGCGCCATCCCGAATCTGCCGGCTGGCGTCACCATCGGCGAGGGCTTCCAGAGCCAGCAGCAGACGGAAGGCTTCAGCCAGACCTTCGGCACGATGGGCATCGCCATCATAGCCGTCTATCTGGTGATGTTCTTCATCTTCGGCTCGTTCCTGTATCCGTTTGCGATTCTGTTCAGCTTGCCAGTGGCGGTGGTCGGTGCGGCTTTCCTGCTGGCAGTCACTGATCGCGTGGTGGGCATCTCGGCGCTGGTCGGTATGCTGATGCTGATTGGCATTGTCGTCACCAACGCGATCGTCCTGCTCGATCGCGTGCAGCTGAATCGGCGCGAGAAGGGCATGGACGCTATGGAAGCGCTAATTGAAGCTGGCCGCACACGCTTGCGCCCAATCTTGATGACGGCGATCGCCACAATGGTGGCGCTCTCGCCATTGGCGCTTGGGCTCTCCAAAGGGGCGATCATCGCCGCTGAACTGGGCACAGTGGTGATTGGCGGCCTGTTCAGCAGCACCTTGCTGACTCTCTTGGTCGTGCCGGTCGTCTACAGCTTGCTGGAGAGCGCCAAACGGCGCGCCAGCGGCAAGGGCGCTCAGTAAACCTATCGTGGAGGGTGGTCGGCAGGCTGCTGACCACCCTTTGTTCAAATGGAAGTCGTCTGAGGCTGGAGCCAGCCCTGCAAGTGCTTGAGCGCTAGGTCGGTCAGCGCCTGCAGATGGGCTGGCGCAGCGTTCAGGGCAGGGATATAGCGATACGCCTTGCCGCCCGCCTCAAGAAAGACCTCGCGGTTCTGCACCTCGATTTCCTCAAGCGTCTCCAAGCAATCGGCAGCGAAGCCGGGACAAATCACATCGACGCTCTGCACGCCACTCTTAGCCAGCTCGGCCAGCACATCGCTGGTATATGGCTTCAGCCACTCCTCGCGCCCAAAGAGCGACTGAAAAGCGACGATGTAGCGCTCCTTAGGTAGACCGAGCGACTCAGCCACCAGGCGCGCCGTCTTGTGGCATTCGCAGTAGTATGGATCGCCGCCTGTGAAGTAACGCTTGGGGATGCCGTGAAACGACATAACTAACTTTTCAGCCTGACCGTTGTGCCGCCACGCCTCGCGGATGCTCTCGACCAGCGCCGCGATGTAGCCGGGATGATCGTGATAGTGCATGATGAAGCGCAGCTCTGGCAGCCAGCGCCACTGCCGCAGCTCGTGCGTGACCGCGTCAAAGACTGAGGCGACCGTCGTGGCTGAATACTGCGGGAAGAGCGGCAGGATGAGCAAACGGCGTACGTTTGCCGCGTGCAGCTGCCTGAGCGCATACGGGATAGACGGATTGCCGTAGCGCATGCCGAGTGCTACCTCGATCGGCTGTGTGCTGTAGGCCTGCAGGCGCGCCTGGATGCCATCGGCGATGGCTTGTGAGTGCAGCAGCAGCGGCGAGCCCTCTTCCGTCCAGATTTGGGCGTACAGCGCAGCCGAGCGCGGCGGGCGCCTGTTCAGGATGATGGCACGGGTCAGCAGCCACCATGTCAGGCGTGGAAACTCGAAGACGCGCGGATCGTCGAAGAATTGGCGCAGATAGCGGCGCAAAGCGGGCGCGGTGGGTGCATCGGGCGTACCCAGGTTAGCAACCAGGAGGCCTACAGACTCCGGGCTGCCATGCACATAGTTAGAGAGACCAAGATATTTCATGGCTTAACTTGGGTGAAGTCCACATTTAATGCGCTTGATGCTCAGATTATGCAGATTTTAGTAGATTTATGCAAATTTTGCGAACTAGGCGTTCAGAGCGCTGAGGCGGCTAAGAGTTGGCGCCCTTGAGCCACATCGGCGCTGATCTGCGCGACAAGCGCCTGGATGCTGTTGAAACGCTGCTCGCCGCGCAGCCGCGCCACAAAATCCAGGGCCAACGTCTGACCGTAGATATCGCGTTCGAAGTCCAACAGATGCGCCTCAACACGCGTCTCTGTGCCGTCGAAAGTCGGTCGGGAGCCGATGTTGGTTACGGCAGCGAAGCGCTCCGCGCCGAGATGGGCATAGCAGGCGTAGACGCCGTTGGCAGGCAGGAGCTGCTGCGCCCAGACCGCTAAATTCGCCGTTGGGAAGCCAATCATCCGCCCGCGATGGTCGCCATGCACAACCTGGCCTGTCACGCGGTAGGGGCGCGCTAACAGATCGGCAGTTGTGACGACGTCCCCTTCGGCCAGCGCCGCCCGAATCGCGCTGGAGCGGATGGCACGGTGCTGTGCATCCATCAGCAGGTCAACTGAGTGTACGCTGAAGCCCTTCTGACGCCCTTGTGCGCTCAGGAAGGCGAAATCGCCCTCGCGCTGGTAGCCGAGCGCAAAGTCGGGTGTCAGCCATAGGCTCGTCATCTGCAAATGCGCCAGCAGCAGGTCTACGAAGGTGGCGGCACGCATGTGGCGCGTCTGCTCATCAAAGGGATGCGTCACGATCACGTCTACGCCCAGCGCTGCCAGGTTTTCGGCGCGCTGCTCGGGCGTCGTCAGATAGTAGCGCCCCGTGATGCCGCGCAAGAGCGCATCAGGATGCGGGAAAAAGGTCACGACGGCGGCCAGGTGCCCTTCGCGATGCGCCGCCTCGACCACTTGCCTGATCAAGTGCTGATGCCCGCGATGCACGCCATCAAAAATGCCAATACTGACGACTGAGGGCTGCTTCAGTCGAATGGCTGAAAGGTGTGTGACGTGCTGGGACAAGGTGTTTTCCATCCCGCTAGGGAACTCAGGCTTAAATCATACCCCTGCGAGGGGGCTTTGTCACTCGCTGAAAACTTGCCCCTTAGCTCAGAGCGCGCCACAATTGAGAGCACATTTCACAGCATACACAGGAGTGACGCACTATGAAAGGTTGGCTAGGCTTCGCACTGAGCATGACGCTGCTGTTCGCCCTGCCGACGGCTGCCCTCGCCGCTGAGGATGAACGCACCAGTGCACCGGCAGGCATCGGCCTGCTGATTTTAGTGCTAGGCATCACAGCCATTGTCATCGTAGGCGCCTACTACATCCGCCAAAACCAGCTAGCGGCAGAGCAAGAGCGCAAGGCGAAGGAACACTGAAAGTGGCTCGGAGTCGCCGCGACTCCGAGCCAAGCCTGTGCCCCTACTCCGCGCTTGGAACGCGGCAGCACAAGACCAGGTTCTTCGCCGCATAGACCTCGTCCACACGGCTGACAGGCATGCTGTGCGGCGCACTGTGCAGCAGCTCAGGCGTCTCGCGCGCCTCTTGGGCGATGGCGCGCATGGCAGCGATGAAGCGGTCAAGCGTCTCCTTGCTCTCGCTCTCGGTCGGCTCGATCAGCAGCGCCTCGTGCACGATCAGCGGGAAATAGTTAGTGGGCGGGTGAATGCCATAGTCCATCAGGCGCTTCGAGATATCTAGCGCATGGATATCGGGCACATCCGGCAGGCGCCCCTCGAGCACGAATTCGTGCCCGCACATGCGATTGTAGGGCACTTTATAGGTATCGGCAAGGCTGACGCGCACATAGTTAGCGTTCAGCACGGCGTGGCGGCTGATCGCCTGCAAGCCGGCGGCACCGTGCAGCGCGATGTAAGTGTAAGCGCGCACGTGCATCCCGAAGTTGCCATGGAAGGCCTTCAAGCGCCCGATGCTCTTCTCAGGCATCACGAAGCCATAGCGCGGCGCACCTTCTGGCTCGGCAGCTTCTTCAACGATTGCCACAATCGGCCCAGGTAGGTAAGGCAGCAGCTTCTCGTTGACCGCCACAGGCCCAGAGCCGGGCCCGCCGCCGCCGTGCGGCGTGCTGAAGGTCTTGTGCAAGTTGTAGTGCATCACATCGAAGCCCAGCGCGCCCGGCTTGACCACGCCCAAGAGCGCGTTCATGTTGGCGCCGTCCATGTACATCAGACCGCCGCAGTCGTGCACAATCTTGATAATCGCCTCGATATTCTCATCGAAGACGCCCAGCGTGCTGGGCACCGTGATCATCATGCCGGCGACCGTCTCATCGGCGGCAGCGCGCAAAGCCTCTAGGTCTACGTCGCCGCGCGCATCAGATGGCAAGGTCACGACTGTGTAGCCAGCCATAGCCGATGTGGCAGGATTAGTGCCATGTGCGCTATCCGGCACCAAAATCTTAGTGCGCTTGGTGTCGCCACGTGCCTGATGGTAGGCGCGGATCATCAAAATGCCGGCTAGCTCGCCCTGAGCGCCTGCCGCCGGCTGCAAACTGCACCCCTGCATACCGCTGATCTCGCACAGCCACTCCTGCAGCGTGTACATCAGCGCGAGGGCGCCTTGAGCCGTCTCGGCCGCCTGCAGTGGATGCAAATTGGCAAAGCCCGCCAGGCGCGCTGTATCCTCATCGATCTTCGGGTTGTACTTCATGGTGCAAGAGCCAAGCGGGTAGAAGCCCTTGTCGATGGCATAATTCAGTTGGCTCAGGCGCACAAAGTGGCGCACGACGTCCAGCTCGGAGACTTCAGGCAGCTCGAGCGAATCGCGCAGCAGCTCGCCCGGCAGCGGCTCGGACTCTGGCACATCTAGTTTGGGCAGGAGCGTATCGACCTTGCGGCCGGGCACGCTCAGCTCGTAGATGAGCGGCTCAATCACTTTAGCTTGGACAGTTTGTGTCGTCATGGCGTTAAAACTCTCTCACTAAGCCTCGCGGGCAGCCTCTAGGGCGCGCACGAACGCGTCGATCTCGGTGCGCGTGTTCATCTCGGTGACTGCGATCAGCATTTGATTCTCGCGATCGGGATAATCCTGACTGAGGTCGTAGCCGCCGATGATCTGATGTTCTTCCAAGAGGTAGCGGTTGATCTGCGGCACAGGGCGCGGGCAGGTCACTACGAATTCGTTGAAGAAGGGCAGGCGCGTATGCACTTGATAGCCTGCTAGCGCGCCGATCTGTGCGGCAGCGTAGTGCGCTTTGTGGTAGCAGACTTCTGCCACACGCCGTAGACCGTGCTTGCCCATCAGCGCCAGGTAGATGCAGCCCGCCAGCGCCATCAGACCTTGATTGGTGCAGATGTTGCTAGTCGCCTTTTCGCGGCGGATATCCTGCTCGCGCGGGCGCAGCGTCATGACGTAAGCGCGCCGTCCGTCGCTATCGACTGTCTCGCCGACGATGCGCCCGGCGATCTTGCGGACCAGCTCGTTTTTGACGGCGAAAAAGCCCAAATACGGCCCGCCAAAGCTGAGCGGTATGCCCAGCGACTGCCCCTCGCCAACCACGATATCGGCGCCCAGCTCGCCGGGCGGCTTCAGCAGCCCAAGTGCAATCGGGTTGGTGATGACGCACAACAGCGCGCCGCTGGCGTGGACTTTTTCCGCCAAGCCGCGCAGCTCCTCGATCTGGCCGAAGAAATTGGGGTACTGCACGGCGAACATGGCAGTGTTCTCGTCTAGCAGGTCGAGCAGGTCGTCAAGGGTAGCGCGCCCGCTCTTATCGCCTACAAAGCGCGTGCCATTGCCCTGGTGATATGTGCGTGCCACGGCACGGTACTGCGGATGGATGTTCGGGCTCAGGATGATCTTGCTGCGCTTGTTCTTATGGTGCGTCAGGGCAACGGTGACCGCCTCAGCGAAGCTGGTTGCACCGTCGTAGTGGCTGGCATTGGCGGCATCCATGCCTGTCAGCTTGGCGATCATGCTCTGCCACTCGAAGGTAGCTTGCAGCGTGCCTTGGCTCATCTCAGGCTGATAAGGCGTGTAGGCGGTGTAGAACTCGCCGCGCGTCAGTATGTGGTTGATGACGCTAGGCGTGTAGTGATTGTAGGCGCCGGCGCCCAAAAAGAGCGCGTACTCAGGCGTGACGGCGTTGTGACTGGCCAGCGCTTGCAGCTCCCAGAGCGCTTCCATCTCGCTGAGCGGCTCTGGGATGTTCAGGGGCGGGAAACGGTGCTGGGCAGGGACGGCGTCAAAGAGTTCCTCTAAGGAGTGAATGCCGATGGCTGCCAGCATAGCAGCGCGGTCGGCTTGCGTGTGTGGGATATATGCCATACTGGGTACCTTCTAACGTTTTGATAGTTACAACACGTTCGGCGTCTCGTGGCGAGGCGGTAAATGTAGTTTGGCGCGTTTTCTCCCTAGATTATGCCACACTTGGGCAAAAGTGCGTAGTAATTGCGCGGCAGGCGCCGAATTGACGGGCGGAGCGCAGCGCGTTAAAATCTACGTACTTAAGCCAAGATACGGAGATAAACTGCATGAGCGATAAGCCTGAAGTGAGTTCAGCTGCGCCGCCGCAGCGCGCTGACAAGCCTGATGCTGCTCTAAACGCCCGGCGCCTGCTGACTTGGGCAATTTCAGCGGCCACCGGCGGCGTTTTGACCGTCATCACCCTAATCTTGACGAATATCCCGCTGGATGCAACCTTGCTGATCAGCTTTGTGGAAGTGCCATTCCTGCCGCTGGCAGCCCTGCCTATGGTGCTGCTGTGCTTCATCTGGGTGGATTACTTCCTCGGCACACGCATCCTGCCTGACTAGCCCTTGCTCAGCCTATCGCGCTCAATCCGGCGATGGGCTGAGGAATATCTCGCGCAGCCGTGCCAAAGCTTCCGCGCTAAGGCCAGCTTTCTGGACTAGGTACGCCTCGATGCTGCCGCACTCCTCGCGGATTGCCGCCAGCGCAGCAGCTATGTAGTCAGGGTGGCTGACCAGTAAGGGCTGGATATCGTCTAGGCTCAGGCGCACAGCGCGCAGACGGTGCGCTTGTGGCTCCACAGACTTGCGAAAGGCAGCGTAGTGAAAGTTGCTGAGCGTGTAGTCGGCGATGATCAGCTCATCCGAGACGCCCAGCGCGCTCAGTAAAAGCGCTGCCAGCACGCCTGTCCGATCCTTGCCGGCGCTGCAGTGAAACAACGCAGGCAGATTGTCAGGATCGGCGAAGCGCGCGATGGCTGCACCAAAGACAGGCGCCTTATCGCGCACGAACATCCGGTAGGTCTCGATCATCACCTGATCCAGCCGATAGCGGTCGAACAGGAAGGTGCGCACCTTCACAGCTGACTCTTCCTGCTGAAGGATGGGCAGGTGCCAGTATTGTATGCCTTCTAGCTGCATATCTGGCAGCTCGTGCACTTCAAGATCGGTGCGCAGGTCGCAGATCAGCTTGATGCCGAGCTGGCGCAGCTTGGCGATATCGCCCTCGCTCAAGTCGTTGAGGGCGCCGGAGCGATAGAGCAAGCCGCGCCGTACATAGCGGCCATCCTGTGTGGGAAGGCCGCCAAAGTCGCGGAAGTTGGGCACGCGCTCGAAGGGAAGCGCGCGCCCTGCGCGCAGGGCTGGATCGCGGATGAGCGACTCTGGCGGCGGGAAAGTCCGCTTAGTGCGCCCGCGCAGCTTGTGATAGGCTAGCACACTGCCGACAATGCCTGCACTCAGCAGGGCGCGCAATAGGTGCCTCATGGCACATCCTCAAGGCGTGGCGCCCCTGCCAATGTGCCATCGAAGCCCAACAAGGTCATGGGCTGATTGTTGAGCACCACAAACCACAACGGCACCCAACCGATGCCGAACGCCTCGAGCGCCACATCCTTCTTGAAGGGCTTGATGCGGTACTCCTCAACGGTTTGGGCGATTTTGCGCCATTTTTCGTTGATCTCGTTGAGGGTGTTCTGTAGGCGCTGCTGCTCAGTCTCGATCTGATCCTCGATCTGCTGGATGGCTAGCTCAGCAGCGCTCATGCGCTCCTGAGATTGCTTCTTGAAGCGGCGAGCACGGCTGACGCGGGAGAGCGTGTAGGATGTGCGCCCGCGCAGCAGACTCATAATCGCCTCGCCAGTGGTGTAGAGGTCTTCGCGGCGCAGTTCATCCAGCGCGCTGCGCTCACCCTCTAGCTGACGTACAGCGCGCTGCAGGCGGGCTTCCAAGTCGGCAAAAGTTCGCTCGGCGCGCGAGGTAGCTGCGTCAATCTCGGCATCGCGGCGCTCACGGGCGATTTGGCTGACGCGTTCGATAAATTCCCTGTGGCTCTCGCCGGGCTTGCCGTAGATATCCAGCACGCTGTTGTAGAGCAGCACCAGCGAGGCGCTGCGCGAGACGAAGTCGATCACCTCGCTGCGCAGGGCGCGCATACGCTTGGCGTCGGTCATGCCGGCTGAAGGCGCGCCGTAGGCAGCCTCGCCGTGTGGCTCGGCGGAGAGGCTGTCCAGGTCTACAGGCGGCGCCTGGTGCTGGCTCCAGCGCACAAAGCCGCCGATCTGCACCTCTGGCACGTGGAAGGCCCAATGCTGTTCCGCTTCGGCGCCACTTTTGCGGTCGAGGTAGCGCACAGCGACCTGCGCAAAGAGGACGGGACGGTAGAGCAGCTGGGCGCCGCCGAAATTGCTCTCGACCACGCCGTTGCGCACTTCCCACTGCTTGATCGCTTTCTGCAGGCTGATGACGATGGGCAGGAAGTACTGCGCAATGCCCGAAGGCAGTGAGACAGGGCGCATCTCATAGCCGCTAGGCAGCATGGGCGCGCGGGCGGTCTGCGAGGTGCTGGGCGGCGGCGGAGTAAATCCGACGTCAACGGGTAGCGTATCGCCGCCATAGCCTGCATCAGGGGGCGGCAGCGGCGTCGGCGGGCCGGGAGGAGTCGGCAGCGGTGTGCTGGGCGGCGCCTGCCAAAAGGACTCGCGATCGGGCAGGGGCGTGGAGGCCGTTGGGCTGGCTTGCTGCAGCGGCGGAGTGCGGGTCAAGGTGGCGCTAAACGGGCTGCTGGTCGCTGGCAAGGTTGATGGGGGCTGCTCAGCCTCTTGGCGCAGCCGGTCGAAGACCGAGAGACGTGGCTTCGTCAGCGTGACAGGGCTGCTGTGGACGCTCCGCAAAGCGCTCAGGCGCGGCACAGACTTTGATGACTCGTCTGGCAGGCTGGGCGGCGGCGCGGAGCGGGCAGGACGCTCATCGGGCAGGCTGGGCGGCGGCGCGGAGCGGGCAGAGCGCTCATCAGGCAGGCTGGGCGGCGGCGCGGAGCGGGCAGGACGCTCGTCTGGCAGGCTGGGTGGCGGCGCAGAGCGCGCAGGGCGCTCATCGGGCAGGCTGGGTGGTGGCGGTGGCGTGATGCGCTGGCTGGGCGGCGCGGCGGGCAGGCTGCCGGTCAAGGTGACTGAGTTGCTGACGGGTGGCGGCTCGGCAGGCGCGATACGCGGCGGCACGGCACCGGTCGGCATGGTGAGCGGATCGGGCGGCTGGGCGGGCAGGCGCTCTAGACCTTGCCGTTGGGCCTCCATCAAGATGCGCACTTGCTGGCGGGTCAGCGGCCCGCGCAGATAAGACATCGCCCAACGTGAATGCACCAAGACTGGGCCGCTTTCGTTATGGACGTTATGCAGCACAAAGACGCGCGGAGCCAAGCTGGAGATCAAGCGATCCAGGGTGGAAGTATCCAATTTGGTATCGGCTGTAGCAGCTGATTCAAGGCCGCCTAGAATGCGCCGTTTATCGTTTTCGGTCTGCAGTTTGCCGATGAACCAAGTGCCGGCATTAGCTAAGCCCTTATAGTCCAGATCGCCCGGATTTTGGGTTGCTAGCACCAAGCCGATGCCGAAAGCGCGGGCCGTCTTGAGCAGACGCAGCATCGGCTCTTTGGTGGGTGGATTGCGTGGCGCTGGGGGGATGTGCCCGAAAATTTCATCGAAGTATAGGATGGCGCGCAGGCTAGTCGTGCCGCTCAGCGAGCGCATCCAGGCGAGCATGTTCTCCAGGATCAGCGTGATCATGAAGGTGCGCTCGTTATCGGTCAGGTGGGCCAGGTAGAAGATCGCCACACGGGGGCGCCCCTCAGGCGTGTAGAGCAGGCGGCGCATGTCGAGCGGCTCGCCGCTGATCCAGGTCTGGAAGGAGGGGGCAGCGATGATGTGGTTGAGCTCTTTGGCTAGGCGGAAGCGGTCGCGCTCTGGGAAGAAGGTATTCACATCGAAGACGCCCAAGCGGCTGAAAGGCGGGTTCTGCACGCGCAGGATGATATCTTCTAGCGATAAATCCTCGCCGCGCCGCCAAGCCTCTTCAAAGATGTTGCTGATTAGCACGTGCTCGCGATCCTTGACCGGCTCCACCTGCCTGCCAATCAGCGCCATCAGCGCTGTGACGATGCCACTAATCTGCTCGCGGTGGAACTCTTCATTGCCAGCCCAGCCATCGCGCGGCGCCTGCAAGGAGGCGAGAATACTAACTGGCAGCCCGGCATCCGAGCCGGGCGTGTAGATGCTGTACTGAGCCGCATGCTTGGCCACTTGCATGCGGGCGCTGCTGATGCCCCAGCGCGCCAAGCCCTCGCGCCACTGCTGGGCCACTTCGGCAGCATATTCATTGATCTCTAAGCCGGCGCGCTGCGCATCGCTCGGATTGACCCATGGGGCAAAGTCCTCGGGGCGCAGCTGTGGGAAGTTCAGCAGCAAATTGGTGATATCGCCTTTGGGGTCGATCACAATGGCAGGGATGCCATCTAAGACAGCCTCTTCCAACAGGGCGATGCACATACCCGTTTTCCCGCTGCCCGTCATGCCGACGACGACAGCGTGCGTAGTGAGATCGCGCGAGTCGTAGTAGACCACTTCATCGGCCAGGCGCTGTGCTTCTGGATCATACCGCCGACCCAAGTAAAAACTTGTTGGCGCCTCGATAAATGGCATGGTTCAGCTGCCCTTTCTAGATATACAAGTGCTGCATAGCGAACGCCTCTGCCTATAAGCATACCACACCTTAGAACGATTGACCGAATAAGGCCGCCGGAGGGCCACTTTGAGGCGCTCAGCGCCATAGCAGCTTTTGAAATGCCGCTCATGCTTTTTACAAACGTAAAATTTACCGTCATAACGGACTTATATGGGTTATCAAGCCTAGCCTTAAAAAATGCCTGACAGATCCGTATAATTCAAGTGATGAACATAGATATGCTGCAAGGCAGACCCACTCAACATGACATATTTCGGAAACCGACCCTGCTCTATTCTACTTGTAGATGACGAGGCAGACTTGCTGACCTTGTTCGAAGTGGTGTTAGCCCGCCTCAATTGCACGCTGTACAAAGCTGAGAGCGGTGCGCGCGCCCTTGAAATCCTAGCCGAGCTCGTCCCGACGCTGATCGTGTTAGACTTGGCTATGCCAGAAATCAGCGGCATTGAAGTGCTCGAAGCAGTTCGTAGCAACCCCGCCTATGATGAGACTAAAATAGTAGTTCTGACGGCCGTCCCGCTGATGTTAGAGCGGCAGCACGTTGGTATGGTGGACATGGTGCTGACCAAGCCCGTCACACCGCGCAGCCTTGAGAGCATCATCCGTAACCTGCTGAATGGCTAGTTTTCAGGTTCCTCTGCAGCTCGATCAGCGGCATTGGCATCCGCTCGTGCTGTTTGTGAAGGGCATCTTGGCTGAGCAGCCTGAACGTGCTTGGAGGGTCTATCAGAGCTTCGTAAGCCAGTCAATGGAGAGTGTTGTGAAAAAGAGGAACCCGCATGAGGACTAAACGTAGTACTTCTAGGGTTATATCGCGTGAGCAGGCTGCCGATCGGTCGGCAGGCTGGGTGTATCGTCTAAAGACCAAAGGGCACGCAAGTGAGCAGCGGACTTCAGCGCGGCGCCGCATCGGCCGCCCTTCAAGTCGCCCTCTAAAGCGGCAATCGCGCAGCTGTCGCCGCCAGCACCGAGCCTCGCACAGCTCTGAAACACACACGCAGGCGCAGCGCATCTTCGCTGAGACGCTGAGCGATATCGCCCTAGCGCTGACCAGCGCACTTGACCTCGAAGAAGTCATGGCGCGCATTTTGCACAACGTCAGGCGCGTTGTGCCGTACAGCAGCGCTAGCATCCTGATCGTGGATGACGGCACTTATCGGCTTGCTTACGGGCGCTTCCCCGACGATCGGGTAGCCCATGTCGAGCCCTACTCGCTCTCGCCCGAGCTGCGCCAAGTCTTTGATGAGATGTCTCGCACGGGCCAGCCGCGCCTGATCCGTGACACTGAGACCGATCCGCGCTGGATTTACTCAGAGCGCCAAGCTTGGGTGAAGTCCTACGTGGGCACGCCGATTACCGTCCAAGACCAGGTGATCGGCATCCTGAACCTGAACAGCGATAGGCGCCACCACTTCACTGAGCAGCACACGCAATTCCTGCGAGTTTTTGCAGTTCAGGCAGGGGTAGCGCTGCAAAATGCGCGGCTGCATGCTCAGGCGCGCCGCCACGCCGCCGAGCTAAATCGCCGCGTCCAGGAGCGGACGCTGCAGCTCACGCAGCGCAGCGCGCTCTTTGAGGCCATCGTCGAGAACATGACCGACGGCCTGGCCTACTTCGATTTGCGGACATGGCGCACGCTCTACGTCAACACGGCTTTCTTACAGATGTCCGGCTGCACCAAAGATGAGCTGCTCGATCAGCCCTTGCAGTCCTTCAAGCGCTTCTTCCGCGATCCTGAGTTCTTCGATAGGGCGGTGGTGCACCTGCGCGAGGCAAGCCTGCAGCGCAGAACGTGGCAGTCCGAATTCGAGGCAGTCCGCGCCGATGGCAGCACCTTCATTTGCATGCTAGTAGTGACCATCGTCCGAGATGCCAGCGGCGCCCCGATCGGTCAGCTGAACTTGGTGCGCGATGTAACTAACGAGCGCACGCTCCAAAAGCAGCGTGAGCGCTTCATCGCCAACGCCTCGCACGAACTGCGCACGCCTGTCACCAATCTCAAGCTGCGCCTTTACCTTGCCCAACGCGACGCCGAAAATCGCCACAAGCATTTCGAGGTGATGGAGCAAATGATCACTCACCTGACGCGCCTGGTCGAAAGCCTGCTCGACCTGCCGCGCTTCGAGAAGGGCACATTGACCATCCATCGCGAGACTGTTGACCTGTGCCACCTGCTGCGCACGACCTTCGAGATGCACAGACCGCGCGCTGCTGAGCGGCAGATCAGCTTTGGGCTGAGCCTGCCCGAACGCTGTGTGAGCGCCAACGTCGATCCGATGCGCCTGACGCAAGTGGTGGATAACCTGATCACCAACGCGCTGAACTACACGCCTAAAGGCGGCAACGTGCACGTTCAGCTCAATCTGGAAGCGCAAGGCAGCTTGGTAATGGCCTACATCCGCGTGGCAGATACTGGCATTGGCATCCCGCCTGAGGCGCTGCTGCACATCTTCGAGCCGTTTTTCCGCGCGCAGGGCGTTCAAAATGTGCGCGGCACAGGCTTAGGGCTGACCATCGCCAAGCAGATCGTCGAGTTGCATGGCGGCACCATCACAGTGGAGAGCCAGGTCGAAGTTGGCAGCACATTCACAGTGTGCTTACCTGTGCTATCGCCAGAGGCAGGTCTGCAGTGAGGTCTGATGGCGTGCAGGCGCTTTACGCGCTGACTGCCCCGCACTACACGTTGAGCATCGCGCCGACGATGAACACCCTCGCGCGCAGTCTGGCTGCCTGGATGGCGCGCTGCGTGCGTGAGAAGGCTCAGGGGGCGCTGCATGATCCCTTCGACCTGCCACAGCGCGGAGTCTGCCCGTCTGTGCGCCTGGCGCTTGATGCGGGCACGGGCACAGGTATCTTGGCGCGGCATATGGCGGGCTTTGCGCAGCGCGTGATCGGTGTGGATATCTGTGTGCCTATGTTGCAGGCTGGGATAGAGCTGCCGCCGAATGTAGCGCTGTGGCAGGCTGATTTACAGCGGCTGCCGTTGCCAGCAGCCAGCCTCGACCTGATCGGCGCATCCTTTGGGCTAAATCACAGCGCGCCGCGCCCTGCCCTACGGGAGCTAGCGCGCGTGCTGCGCCCGAACGGGCTGTTGGTCTGCCAGGAGTGGGGCGGGCTTGATGGGCTCTCCCAGACTTTTGAGGCCGTCTTTCAGGACGTGCTCGAATCAGCTGGATGTGCTGCCGCAGCAGATTTCGACTTGCCTGAGGCTTGGCAGGCGCAGCTGCAAGATGCGGCGGATTACTATGCCGCCTTCAAAGCAGCAGGCTTCAGCCTGGTGTGGGCGCGGGAGGCTGCCTTTGTGAGTGCGCGCTTCGCCAATGTGCGCGCTTTCATCGCCTATAAGTTGGCGTGGGCGCCGCGCCGTCTGCCTTTCGAGGCGCTCGTTGAATCGGCGCGCCGTGAGTGCCTCGCCGCTCTAGAGGCAGCCCTTGCGCCCTATTGCGCTGCTGATGGTAGTCTGCTCTGGCAGCCGCTGCTGATCCGCCTGTGCGCCATGCGCTAGTTGACCAATTTGCCAAAGTGTGTGTAGACTTGTAGCCAATCTCTACTCAGCGCTAGGAAAGTAGCTAGAACGAGCTATGCAGCTACCCTTTACGCTTCAGCGGCTGCCACCAGAGGCACTTGAGGTGCTACGTTTTCTGCACAAGCATCAAACCGCAGCCGACGCCATCGAAATTGAGCAGGGCGCACAGCTTTCAAGCCGCTTAGTGGGACGCGCCATCCGCCGCCTAGTCAACTATCGGCTGATCCAGTTCGCACTCGATAAATATGAGCTGACCAGCGATGGGAAACTGGCTGCTCACCAGCTGGCAGCGTACGATTCGGCGATGGCAGCCGACAGCAGCGGGCGCGCCGAACCAGCCAGAGTGATGCGCCGTCTGACAGTTGTGATGCCGCGTGTGCTGAGCGCCAATACGCCCACTGATTTATTCGTCGGCGTCAACCCGCCAACGGCGAACATGCCGCTCTTGCCGCAGCCCGCCCACCTCACCCTGCGGGCTAGCGCTATAGGCGGCGCGCTGAGCCAGACCGAGTTCAGCCTGATCGTGCCTGTGGAGAAAGCAGCCGTCCCTGTGAAGCTCAGCCTGACGCCCGATCAAGCCGGACGCGCCGTGCGCGTGCGCATCGATGCCTTTCAGGCTGTAGATGCCGATCAGCTCGAGTTCGATCCGCTGGGCGGCATGTACTTCGATGTACGCGTCTCGATGGATGCCGCACAGGATAACGCGCTGCGCGCTGTGGGCATGGATATACTCCTGAAGCCTGTTCTGTTCTAGCGCACAAGAAATTCATCAGAAAATTGGCGGGCGCGCTGTACAGCGGAGCAGCTGTGGTACAATGGCCCTATGCTGATGCTGGCCGACTATCGCGTGCGCCAACGCGACTACCTACTTCAGATTGCCCGTGCGCTCACCTCGCGCTTAGATGTGGACGAGGTATTGCGCCTGATTTTGGGCGCCTCGCTTGCCATGTTGAACGGCGAGGTCGGGCTAATTGCCCTGCGCGAGTCAGATGATCGCTTCCGTGCACGGGCCAGCGTTGGCGTGCCTGCTGAGAAGCTCCACGTCTTCAAGCCGCTGCTGGAGAGCATCGTCATCGATGAGCAGGATGGCAGCATCCTGTACGATAAGCTGAACTTGAAAGTGCGCCTGGTGGCGCGCGCACTGGATATGCGTCTGCGCCAAGCGATTACGCTGCCGATGGTGATGGGCGGGCAGATTCTGGGCGTGATTTTCGTCTTCCGCAGCTATTTCGGCGAATACAGCCCTGACGATCAGAACATCCTGCAAAGCTTTGCCGATCAGGCGGCGATTGCAGTCCACAATGCGCAGCTCTACGAGCAGCTGAGCGCCGAGCAGCAGCGCCTGAGCGCCATCCTCGAGCACAGCGCCGATGGCGTGCTGATTATGGATGCAGCCCAGCGCGTCATTGGCTTCAATAAGGCCTTAGAGCGCATCACAGGCTGGAGTCAGTCACAAGCGCTTGGCCAGCTGCACGATAGCATCATCTACTGGGAGCGCGTCGAGCATGGGCAGCCCTTAGGTGCGGCGCTAGCGAGCGGCTGGGCCTCGCGACCAAGCACCGATGCAGACGAGCCTGATACGCGCTATGTGGAAGGCGACTTGCGGCGGCGTGATGGCTCGCGCATCAGTTTGGGCGTGACTTACACAGCACTCTTCGACGATGACGGCCGATTGCAGAACATTATCGCCAATGTGCGCGATATTACCCATTTTCGGCGCGCCCAAGAGGCAAAGTCTGCATTCATCTCGGCCGTCTCGCACGAGCTGAAGACGCCCGTTGCATTGATCAAGGGCTACGCCAGCACGCTGCGCCGCGAGGATGCCCACTGGGATGAAGCAACAGTTCAAAATGCGCTGGCGGTCATTGAAGATGAGGCTGATCGCCTGGCTGCCCTGATCGAGGATCTGTTAGCGGCATCCAAGCTGCGCGCAGAGGGGATGCGCCTCACGCACATCAGCGAGGTCGACTTAGGTGCGCTGATCGTGCGGGCGGCTGAGCGCTTTCAAACTCAGACCAGCAAACATCAGCTGATAGTCGACCTACCGCCCGATCTGCCGACGATATACGGCGATGAGGTGCGGCTGCGTCAGGTCTTCGATAACTTGCTGAGCAACGCCATCAAGTACTCGCCTGACGGCGGCGAGATCCGCATCACAGGCGCTCACGATGCGCAAGGCGTGACCATCAGCGTGAGCGATCAGGGGGTTGGCATCCCGCCTGAGGACTTGCCGCATATCTTCGAGCGCTTCTACCGCGTGGATAACGCCCTGAGCCGCCGCACACAAGGGACTGGCCTAGGGCTGTATCTGGCGAATGCCTTTGTCAAGGCACACGGCGGGGCCATCCGCGTGGAGAGCACGCCGCACAAAGGCTCGACTTTCTACGTCTGGCTGCCGCGCCAACCTGTTTAAGTCAGAGGATCGGCTGTACCTACTTTTCAAGGAGTCTAACCTATGTTTCAACCGATGGCGCGGCAGGTCACTTGCCCGAACTGCCGTCAACCGTTCACCACTCAGGTCGAGCAGATCGTAGACGGCGGGCGTGATCCGCGAGCGAAAGCGCGTTTTTTGAGTGGCACGCTCAATGCTGTGCGCTGCCCGTATTGCGGCTACGAGTTCCGCCTGAGCACGCCGATCCTCTACCACGATGCCAGCAAAGAGCTGCTGCTGATCAACGTGCCAATGGAGCTTGGCTTGCCCTCAGCAGAGCAGGAGCGCGTGATCGGGGCGCTGACGCAGGCTGTCGTCAACAGCCTGCCCCAGGAACAGCGCAAGGGCTATCTGCTGATGCCACGCTCTACGCTGACCCTGCAAGGGATGATCGAAGCCGTGCTGGAGGCGGATGGCATCACCAAAGAGATGCTGGAAGCGCGCCGCAACAAGCTGCGCCTGGCCGAGCAGTTCTTCCAAGCCGACCCTGAACGGTGGGCGGCGCTGGCTCAGCAGCACGACGCCGAGCTGGATGAGGAGTTCTTCGCCATGCTGACCGCCTCTGCTGAAGCGGCCTTCCAAAACGGGCGGCGCGATATGGCGCAGGCTATGCTTATGTTGCGCGATCAGCTGCTCAGCCTCTCCAGCGTTGGGCAGCGCCTAATGGGCGAAGCCGCTCAGCAAGAGGCGCTTATCCAAGCGGTGGCAGCCGACCTGAACGCAATGGGCAGCCAGATCAGTCGCGATGGGCTGCTCGACCTCGCCATCCGCTATGCACAGGAAGCGGCAGCCGACAAGCTTGAGGTACTAGTTGGCTTGGCGCGCCCTGCACTGGACTATGCCTTCTTCCAGCAGCTCGCCGCGCGCATTGAAGCCGCCGACGCGCCCGATCGCGCCCTGCTGACAGCCCTGCGCGATCGCCTGCTTGAGCTAAGTCAGGCTGTTGACCAGCAATCGCAGGCGATGGTGCAACAAGCCGCTCAGACGCTGCAGGCGATCGCCAACAGCGAAGACCTAGATGCAGCGATCCGTTCCCGCGTCGATCTGATCGACGATACATTCCTATCCGTGCTGACTGCTAACATCCAGAACGCCGAGCAGACGGGCAAGGCGACGGTAGCGGCGCGGCTGCGCGAGGTGATGGATCGGGTCATGGCAATTCTGCAGGAGAGTGCGCCGCCCGTCATTCAATTTATCAATGAGCTATTGCAGCAGCCCACGCCTGAGGGCGCCCATAGGCTGCTCACAGCGCGCGCTGCTGAGTTCGGGCGCGAGCTGCTAGACGTGATGACTGCCCTGATGAACGAGCTGGGCGCGCGCGGGCGCAGCGCCACCTTAGAGCGCCTGATCACCTTGCGCAACATGGCAGTCCAGGTGCTGGGCGATCTAGCCCTGCAGGAAGAGGCAGATACGCCAGAGGTGCCTCCGCCAAGCGCCCCCGAGCCACCTGAGGGCAAAGGTGGCATCATTCTGCCTTTCTCAGCGCGCAGGCGCCCCCGCGCGGACTGAGCGGCGTGCCCTCGTCCACTTATCAACGCATAACACATAACAGACGCATCTTTTGGGCAGGCTCACACTGAGCCTGTCGTCGTGTTTCGGTGTAGAATAGTCAACATACGTCCTTTAGCATGGCGAAATAAAGGCACATGACGGAGCTTCTTGGCACACGTCTGAATCGCTACGAAATTCGTGAGCGAATTGGCAAAGGCGGTATGGCAGCCGTCTACAAGGCGTGGGATACCAACCTTGAGCGCTGGGTGGCGGTCAAAGTGCTGCATACCTATCTCTCAGACGATCCTGACTTTAAGGGGCGCTTCGAGCGCGAGGCGAAGCTGATCGCCAGCCTGAACCACCCCAACATTGTGCAAGTTTACGACTTCGACGTCGTCGAGCGCGACGGCGAGCAGGTCTACTACATGGTCATGACCTATATCGAAGGGCGGACGCTGCGCCAGCTCATGGAAGAGCGCCGTGCATGTGGCGGGCGCTTCAGCCTTGAGGAGATTGGCAGGATCATGCGCGGTGTGTGCGCTGCGCTCAGCTATGCGCATAAGCGCGGCATGGTGCATCGGGATGTGACACCGGGCAACATCTTGTTCAACGCTGAGGGGCAGCCCGTCTTGGCGGATTTCGGCATCGCGCGCCTGGTGGAGGGGGCACGCATCACGGGCAGCGGCACCACAAGCGGCACGCCGCTGTACATGTCGCCCGAGCAGAGCATGGGCACCGAAAGCGATAATCGGGGGGATATCTACTCGCTGGGCGTGATCCTATTCGAGCTGCTCAGCGGCAAAGCGCCCTACGAAGGCGATAGCACCGTCGCCATTCTGATGAAGCACGTCAACGATCCGATTCCGAGCATCACCGAACACGTGCCAGCCCTACCTGCTGCTGCCGATGCGATCATTGCCCGTGCCCTCGCCAAATCGCCTGAGGATCGCTATCAGAGCGTTGAGGCCTTCCTGCAGGACTTGGAGAGGAAGCTGCTTGTCGATAAAACTGCTCAGCCGGATGACGCCACTGTCGTTGTGGATGCAGCCAAGCCCAGCGGCAAGGATACCACGCACCTGCCGCTGCAAACTGAGCTGCTCCCACGCCTGGATGCGCCGAGTCGATCAGTGCGCCTGCCGGTATATGTCTTGATCCTGGCCGTGCTCTTCATGACTAGCTCCTTCAGCCTGTTCTTATTCAGTCTGCCCAACTTGCCCCTGATCGCCAATCCTGCCGAGCCGACCTTACCGCTGGCGCCGCCGCCCATCGGTACGCGCCGCTTTGCGCCTTCAATGACGCGCGGGCCGGTCGAGTTCGTCGAGACGTTCAGCGGCACGCGCCGCTACTACTGGCAGATTACAACCGATGATCCTGATATCTACCGCAACATCGAGCAGCGCGTCGAGACGATCATCCAGGATGGTGAGATCCGGCGCTTTGAACAAGGCTTCTACCGCATTCGCAGCACCCTGCGTGCCACTGCCATCACCAGCCTATTCGACCCTGAAGGGCATTCTTTCGGCACGCAGTACGTCTACGAGGCTGATTTGACGCTCTCGCCCGAAAGCCAGCCCGAGAGCGCCGCTGGGATCGTCTTTCGCTATCGCAATGAAGAGCGCTACTACGTCTTCGCCGTCAACGGGATGGGACAGGTCAGCCTGTGGGTGCGCGCTGATGGCGAATGGACGGAGCTACGTGGCTTAGATCAAGAGTGGACGCGAGCTGAGGCAGCCCGTCCTGCTGGTGAGTTGAATCGGGTGCGCCTGGTCGACAATCGGCGCACGCTGCAGGGCTACGTCAACGATGTGCTGGTCATTGAAGTGAGTGCCGAACCGAAGTGGGAGAGCGGCGCCATCGGTGTGTATTTGGCGACCACACAATCGCGGGCGCCGAACCCGTTCGCAGAGGTGATCGTCACGCGCTTCAGCGCGCAAGAGCTGCGCCGCCCACGCCCAACCGAGACGCCAACAGCAGCTGCACTCAAAAGTTGAGCCTCACTCGCTCGGGCGCGCCATCTGCAGCTCCAGTGTGGCACGGGCGTTCTCTTTGGCTGCTGTGCGCTTGATGACGATCAGCGTCACGTCATCGAAGGGCGGCTCATTGCCTGTGAAGGCGTCCAGCGCCTGGATGATGCGCTGTTCAATCTCAGCGGCGCTGCGCTTCCGATGTTGCAGCACGGTGCTGTGTAAGCCGATCAGGCCAAACTCTGTCCCGTCGCTGCGCAGCGCGTCAGTGATGCCATCCGTGTAGGCAACTAAGACGTCGTTCGGCGCCATCAGGCAGGTCTTTTTTTCCAGCTTGATCGCCTCGACCACGCCTAGGGCGATGCCTTTCGCCGCCAGCTCTACGCTGGAGCCATCAGCAGACATCAGCAGCGGCGGATTGTGCCCAGTGTTGGCATAGGTGATCTCGCCCGTCGCCGCATCCCACACGCCGTACCAGACCGTGACGAACATGTCTGAACGGCTATCCGAGAGCAACAATTCGTTCACGCGCATGAGCGTCTCGGCAGGGTCATCGCGGTTGAAGGCGGCTGCCCGGATGTTGGTGCGGCATAGAGCCATGAATAGCGCCGCTGGCACGCCCTTATCGGCAACGTCGGCGATGACGATGCCCCATTTGCCGTTTTTGAGCGGGATGAAGTCATAAAAATCGCCGCCGATCTGTCGTGCAGCCCGATAAAACGTGGCGATCTGCCAGCCTTCTAGATGGGGCAGCTGCTGGGGCAAAAAGCTGTGCTGAATGCGCTGGGCCACATCTAGTTCGCGCTCCAAGCGTTGGCGCTCGTGAGCTTCGGCTTGCAGGCGTGCCGTCTGCAAGGCTAGCGCCGCCTGATGGGCGATGCCGCTCAGAATTTGCAGGCGCCGATTGGTATCGCCATTGCGGCGGGGCGGATCGACAAACATCGCGCCGACCAGCGCGCCGCGCGCCACCAGCGGGATCACAAAGAGGGTGGGCAGGCCAAACAGCCGCACCAAAGCTTCTGGCAGTGGGCAATCTGCTCCGCTGCCCGCCGTGATCGGCTCATCGGAGCGGCGCAGGACATCCAGCAGCGGATGATCGCTGATCACCAGCGCTCGGAAGTCGGCTGCGGCGCTTGGCTCCAAGCCGCGCGCTGTGCCGTTGCTCAGGCGCCCCGAGTCGGCTTCCCACGCCATGATGCCACAGCGCTGCACATCCACCAGCATTAGCGTCAGGCTGACCAGCGTCTCCAGCATTTGCGAGAGCTCCAGCGAGCTGCTCATCGCCTCTGCCACAGAGAGCAGCGCTGAAGTGACCCATGCCTCTTCCTCTTTGGCGGCGAAGAGCTGGGCTACCTCGATGGCTAGCGCGGCTTGGTTAGCGAAGGCATCGATAATCTTGATATCTTCCTCATCGAAGTGATCGGTGCCGATGCGCTCTAGGGCCAGCAGCCCGATCTCGCGCCCGCCGACCTGCATCGGCGCGAAGAGGCGGTCGTGCGCGCTCTCAGGCAGGTCTGCCTCAGGCAGCTGCAGTTGGCGCAGCAGCTCCCACAGGCGTTCAGGCGTTTGATCGTCCGACGGGAAGGTCTGATCGAGGACGGCCTGCGCATTGACCTCGCCGCGCGCCGCCCGCACAATGTAATCACCCTGTTCGGGGCGCAAAAGCGCGATCAGCGCCGCCTCGTGCGCCACCACTTTCTGCAGACTGTTCAGCAGCTGATCCAGCACGCTCTTCACATCGCGCGAGGAGACAAGCGCCTCGCTTACGTCTCGCAGCGTCTCGGCCAGCAGGCGGCGGCGCATCTCGACAGCGAACAGGCTGGCGTTGCGCATCCCAATTGCGACTGTATCAGCCAGCGCCTGCACAAGCGTCACATCTTCAGGCCTGAAGGCGTCCGGCTCTGGCGACTGGATGTCGAAGACGCCTAAGACGTGGTTGCCAATCACGATTGGGATGGTCATCTCGCTGCGGCTATCTTCCAAGCCCATGCCGACCACATAACGTTCATCGGATTGCACATCGCCGCTGACCAACGCTTGCCCTGTGCGAGCCACCCAAGCGATGAAGCCGTTATCGTAGATGCTGTAAGAGAGCTGCTCGATAGACCAGCGGACGCTGTGGGCGCCGCTGCCGCTGCGAAAGACCACCCGATCGCCGATGCGCACAAACAAATGCACCCGATCGTAGCCGAAATAATCGGCGACCAGATCGACCACTTCATCCAGCAGATCGTTGATATCGAGGATCGAGACGACCGCCCGCGATGCCTCTGCCATTGCATTGATCCGCTCGGCTTGGCGGCGCTCGGCATCGTAGGTGAGCGCCTCCTGGATAGCCAGCGCCAGCTGGCCCGCCAAAGACTCCAACATAAAGACGTCTTCAGTTTTGAAGGCGTTCGGCTGATTGCTCTGCACATCTAGCACGCCCAACGTGCGCCGATCGACCATCAGCGGGGCACAGAACTCACTGCGCGTCTGTGAAAGCACAGCCACAGGTAAATAGCGCCCATCCTGCGAGACATCTGCCACATTGACCGTCTGGGCGTGTTTGGCGCACCAGCCTACCAAGCCCTCGCCGCTCTTAAGCTGCAGACTGCGTCGGTCGAATTCCTCATGACTGCTGGCGCGCAGCCGCACGCTCTCGGTCCGCTCATCGTAGGTGAAGATGTTCACAGCGTGGTAGCCGAACTGATCATGCACCAGCGTCACGATTTGGCGGAACAGATTGGGCAGCGCTTGCGTGGTAGTGATGCGCCGGCTGAGCTCGCTGATCACGCGCAGCTGATTAGCACGCTCGCGCGCTTGCGCATACAGCTGCGCATTCCGGATGGCGCCCGCCGCCTGATTGGCTAGCAGCGTCATCAGGCGCAGCGCCTCGGCTGAGTAGCGATCGGGCTCGTCGCTCTGGACTGCGATCACGCCAATCGACTCGCCGCCGGCGATTAGCGGCACAAAAAGCGCCGAACGCGGCGGATTGACCGACGCGTAGCTCGGGCGTGCTGGCAGCTGCTCCCATTCGCGCTCGAAATCGCCGATGCGCAAGCCCTGCGCCGCGCGCCGCACATAGCCGATTAGACCGCTGTTAGCCTGCCCGCTGAAGCGCATCTCTGGCAGACGCTCGCCATGCCGCACCCAGACTTTGATCACATAATCATCGCCATCGAACAGCCCGATTTGGAAATCGCTGGTCTCGACGATTTTATTGGCTTGCTGGTAGACGATCTCGCATAGCGCATCGAGTTTGAGCTGTGCGCTTAAAATGGCACGCCCGACATTGGCCAAAATGTCCAGATCAGCCAGATGGGCGGGCGTAGCCTGATAGCCGCGCCGATAGCCGCGTGCATAGCCCACTAGCAGCCCCAGCCCCAGCGCCCCAACGCTCAGCAGGCTGACCAAAATAACCAGCAGCGGTGTATCCACCCCTCAGCCCTGCTCCAACAGGCGCGCCGCTTCATCAGTGGCGTTAGCCAGCCTGAAAATGGTATCAAAGCCCGACATCTCAAAGACTTCGCGCACGCGCTGTGTCAGCGCGGCCAGCGCGATGCCGCCGCCCTGCGCTTGAGCGCGCCGCTGTGCGCTCAGCAAGACCTTCAAGCCCGTGCTGGAGATATACGTCACGCTTTGCATCTCCACCACAACCCGATTGAAGCCAGCCTCGAGCTGGGCGCTCAGGGCTGCCTCGAACTGCCTGCCTGTGAGGCTATCAATCCGCCCGCTCGGCGTGAGCACGCGCACCCCATTGGGGAGCGTCCGTGCGGGGAAGGCGGCGTCAGGCTCGGCGGGCGTTGAACCGCCCACATTTGGGTTATGCTGCGTCATGATCAGCGTGTTGCGCCCGTTACGGTATTCGTATTGAACAGTATCCATCAGCTCCTGGATGAAAAACCAGCCCAAGCCGCCAGGCTGGCGATCCTGGAGCGGCGCGTTGCGATCAGGCATGGGCAAGCTGGTCGGATCGAAAGGCGGACTGTCGTCGTAGATGGTGATCCGAAAGACGCTAGGCAGCGCTTGGCAGACGATCTCGATCTTACCTTGCAAGCCGTGCTTGCTGTAGCCGTGCTCAATGATGTTAGTGCACCACTCTTCAGTCGCCAGCTCGCAGTCGTCGGCTTGTTTATCGCTCAGCCCAAGCATGCGCGCCGACTCGCGCACAAACTGGCAGGCTTCTGGCACGTAAGCCAGCTCTCCTTGCATGATTAAGCGCCGTTCCTGCGGCATCACGTTCAGGACTCCGCGCCCTAGAAGCTGCCCACAGCCTCAACCTGCGTTGGGAAGATTTGAAACAGCTCTAGCAGGCCTGCCAGCTCCAGCACGTCGCGCACGCGCTGGGATGGGCTAGCAATGCGCAGATCGCCGCCGCCGCTGCGCACCTTCTTCGCCGCCGAGACAATCTCGCGCAGGCCGGCGCTGCTGATATACTCCACGTTGCTCAGGTCGAGCACCAACTGAATGTGACCGGCCTCAATCTGCTCGTTCAGCGTTTCGCCCAATTTGGTGGCGCTCAGGCTATCGACGCGCCCAGAGACCTCGATCAGCGTGACGCGCCGCATCTCAGAGACACTGATGTGCATGCTTTCGCTCCAATGCGTTAAGGATTCATCAAGCGCGCATTATAGCTTATGTGCCATGTGCGGCCAAACATGCTATGCTCTTCGGCAGCGGTGTTTTAGAAAGCGAACGGGCAAATGAGCAAACCTCCCGAGATGTCTGCCTATGCGCGTCACATTTTCATCTGCGTGGGCGATGCGTGCGATCAGAGGGCGCGCGGCAAGAAACTCTATGAGAAGCTGAGGGATATGTTGGGCGATCTGTCCGACTACCACAGCGCGTTACGCGTCAAGCGCGGCAAGACGCCCTGCTTGGGTGTGTGCAGCGGCGGTGTGATCGCTGTCGTCTACCCTGAGGGCATCTGGTATCACGGTCTGGATGAGGCGAAGCTGGCGCGCATCGTCGAGGAGCATCTGCGTGGTGGCAGACCTGTGGAAGAGTACATCTTCCATCGCCTAGCTGATAATCCGCAGGCTGTCTTCCCGCAGCGCACCGATCCCTAGCCGATCCATTGGCGCTGCGCTGTGTAGAGATATGCATAGGCGCCTTGAGACGCCAAGAGCTCAGCGTGCGTCCCGCGCTCGACGATTTTGCCGCGCTGCAGCACCAGAATCTGGTCCATGCGCTCCAAGCCAACCAGACGGTGAGTGATCAGCAGCGTGGTTCGCCCGGCCATCAGTGCCTGGAGCGCTATGAGCAGGTCGCGCTCAGTCTGTGCGTCGAGATTAGCAGTTGGCTCGTCGAGGATCAGGATCGGCGCATCTTTGAGCAGAGCGCGCGCAATAGCGAGGCGCTGGCGCTCGCCGCCACTCAAGTTCAGACCGAACTCGCCGACGCGGGTCTGGTAGCCTTCGGGCAGGCTCAGGATGAACTCGTGCAGCTGGGCGCGCTGTGCGGCAGCGATGATCTCTTCGTCGGTGGCGTCGCGCTTGGCGATGAGTAAGTTCTCGCGGATGGTGGTGTTGAACAGATAGGTTTGCTGCGTCACCACGCCGATGCGTGCGCGCAGCTCGGCTGGCGATAGTTGGCGGATATCCACGCCGCCCAACGCAATCCGCCCCTCGTGATAATCCCAGAAGCGCAGGATCAGGTTGACCAGCGTCGTCTTGCCGCCGCCGCTGCCGCCAACGACGGCAAAAGCGCCGCCGTGCGGCAGAGTGAAGGTCACGCCATCTAGGGCGTAGGGCTCGCTCTCGGCGTAGCGGAAGCGCAGCGCCTCGAGTTGCAGAGTATGGTCGGTAGGCACCGCCAGCGGCTGAGCCGTCTCAGCCGCTAGCGGCGGGGCATCAACGACGCTGTAGAGGCTTCGGGCGGCGCTCAAATGCGTTTGAAGGTGTGCAGCAGCGCTTGGCAGAGGCGCGATCGCCTCGAAGCTGGCGATGGCAGCCAGCACAAGCGTCGCCAGGAGGATGCCTTCAGTACGTGGCGCAGCCAAGATCAGCACAGCCAGCGCGCAAAGGTTGATGAGCAGGTTCATCAAGCTGAGCTGAAGTGCACCAATCCGCCCAATGCTGCGCTGAGCACGGCTGAGCGCTTCAGCGCTGGCACGAATCTTAGCGGCTTGGCGCGGTTCAGCGTTAAAGGCGACGATATCCGCCATGCCCTGCGCCATATCCACCACATCGGCGTTCAGGGCACTGCGCGCCGCCACTGCCGCTGTGCCACTCCGCCGCGCCAGGTAGCGCGCTAGCCACGTCACGCCCAGACCAGCTGCTGCCATAAAGCTGATGATCGTCAGGGCGAGGATCGGGTCGAAGGCGCCGAAGAAGACCGCCATCAGCAACGCCGTCAGCAGGGCAACCAGTGGCGGCGCGATGGCGCGCACGTAGAATTCTTGAAGCGTCTCGATGTTGCTGACGGCCCGCCCCATTAGATCGCCGCTGCGGAACTGCATCAGGCGTGCCGGCGCTAGGGGCGCGATCCGCTCGTAGAACCACACGCGCAAGCCCGCTAGGATGCGAAAAGTGGTCTCGTGTGAGATCAGCCGCTCAAGGTAGCGCAGCACGCCGCGCGCCACGCCGAAAAAACGCACACCGACCACCGCCACAGCCAGCGCCGCAATGCTGGGGCGCTCAGCCGCCCGCGAGATGATCCAGGCCGAAGTGGCCAGCAAACCAATGCTGCTGGCTACGGTCAGGAAGCCGAGCAAGACCGAGAGGCTGATCCAGGCGCGGTAGGGCTTAATCGAGCTGAGCAGGCGCAACAGCGTTGGCATGGGGGCTACTCGCGCTGTTCCTTAGCCAGCGATGAGGCAAGCTGCGCACAGACCAGCTCGAGCATGATGACGTGCTCTTGGCTGATGCTGTCGGGTGGTTCGCGGAAGGCGATCACCACGCCGAAGCGGATGGCCTGCCCCACCGAGACGGCTGCCGCCGCACCGAAGCGCCCTTTCTCCAGCAGGAAGTGCGAAGGGCTGCTGCCACGTGCTGCGATCTGGCTTTTGCCCGTGCGCGCCACCACGCCGATCAAGCTGTTGGCATCAGCGCGTTGTGGCATGGCATTCATGACAGCGTTATCGCCCATCTGTGCCGCTAGGGCGAGCGTGTCGCGCCCCTGCTCAACGGCGTAGAAGGCGACGTGGTCGTAGCCCAAGTCCATAATCGCGCTGACGGCAGCCTGCTGCTTGCCCAAGCCTTTGGTCGCCTTTGCGAGCGCCTTAGCGAAGTTGCGAATGGGCGGCAGTGCATCCGCACGGACGGTCTCGAGGCGACGCTCTTCAGCCAGGCGCTTGATCTTGCGGATCAGTTCGTTATCTTTGAAGGGCGTGTTCGAGACGTCGTCGGCGCGTCCAGGCATGCTGAAATCAGCCTCTTCATCGACGGTCAAGATGAGCAGGCGCGGTTTCTCAAGGCGCACAACACGGATCAGCTCGTAGGTGTCGCCTAGCGCGTTGTCGGCCACAAAAACATCGAAGTGCTTGTCGGCAGAGCGCAGCGTCTGCTGAGCGCTTTCTAGGCTTGTGGTATAAGTGACTTGCAGGCTTGGTTCTTTGGCAAGATTTTCGCGGTAGCGCGCCATCGAGGTAATTGGGATAGCCACCAACACGCTGATTGCACTCATCGATCTTTCCACCTCAGCGCCGCACATGATTTTTTGGGAAATGACTCGGCACGCAAGCGCATTATAGCACATCTTAGCAAGGCTGCACCGTGCCGAGCGTCTTTTTGGCAGCGCTCTACCCCCAATTTAGAGGCTTTAGGCTGCCCTACCAAATTTGGCTATGCCGCTCTGTGGCTTGTTGGGCTATAATACGCGCCACTCACAGAAAGGATCGCAGCGTGCCAAGTTCGCAGGGTGAGAGTGGACGCTGTGCAAGCGAGTCTATGACGACAAAATCGCGCAGAGTGCCTGGCACGAAGTATACACCTTCTGAGACAGGTTACAAAACGCCGCCTGGTCAGTATGGCGAGATCAAGCTCTACGCTGGCTCGCATTACGGCTACTTGGGGCAGGAAATTGCCGAGTATTTGAAGATACCGCTCGGCAGCTGCGAGGTGCAGCGCTTCTCTAACGAGAATATTTTCGTCAAGCTGCGCAGCTCGGTGCGCGGGCAGGATGTCTACCTGGTGCAAGGCATGTGTTCGCCCGTCAGCGATAACATCATGGAAATGCTGATCACCATCGACGCCCTCAAACGCGACTCAGCCGGGCGGATCACCGTCGTCATCCCCTACTACAGCTATGGGCGCAGCGATAAGAAAGATCAGCCGCGCGTGCCGATCACGGCGCGCCTGATCGCCGATCTGATCCAGGTGGCCGGCGCCGACCGCTACATCACCATCGACCTGCACGCGCCCCAAATTCAAGGTTTCTTCAGCATCCCGGGCGATGCGCTGACCGCCTTCCACCTGATCAGCGACTATTTCCTTGAAAAGACGCTCAGCAATGCCTCAGTCGTCAGCACTGACTTGGGCTTCGCTAAAAAGGGGCGTAATTATGCTCAAAAGCTGGATATGCCGCTGGCAGTTGTTGAGAAGCGGCGCATCGGCAACCGAGATAAGACCGAAGTGATGAGCTTGATCGGCGATGTTGAGGGGCTAGACGTGATCATCATTGACGATGAGTGCGATACGGCCGGCAGCATGACCAACGCCGTCAATGTGGTGCTAGATAACGGCGCGCGCGATGTGTACGTCGCCTTCACGCACGCCATTTTGAGCGGCTCGGCTGTGGAGCGCCTATCTAGGCTGCCGATCAAGGAGATTGTCACCACTAACACGCTGCCCATCCCACCTGAAAAACAGCTGCCCAACATGACCATCTTAAGCGTTGCGCCTCTGCTTGCCGAAGTCATCAAGCGTGCTCACGAGGGGCGCAGCGTCGGCGAACTTTTTGATGAATAGAGGGCACAGCTTATGGACATAGCACTTGCGATTGGTTTGCCATTCGCACTCGCTGCGCTTGCCCTGCCCCTCAGCCGCCGCCTGAGCGCCCCACAGCTAGGGGGGCTGATGGCCGGGGCCTTAGCGCTGCTCTTCCTCTTTTTTGTTGGCTGCGCGCCAACCGTGAGTGTGGGCGCCATCACCTACACACTTGAGTGGGTGCCGAGCTTGAAGCTCAACCTGAGCTTCTACCTAGACGGCTTGGCGCTCCTCTTTGCGCTGATCGTCACGGGCGTTGGCGCGCTTGTGATGCTCTACGCAGGCGCCTACTTCGAAGAGGCGTACAGCGCAGGGCGCTTCCTGATGCTGATGATGGCCTTCAGCGGCGCGATGTTAGGTGTGGTGCTGGCAGGCAACCTCTTGGTGCTTTTCGTCGCGTGGGAGCTGACCTCGATCGTCTCGTTCTTGCTGATCGGCTTCAAGGGCAAAGAGCACAGCGCCCGCGCTGGCGCGATGATGGCGCTCGTGGTGACGGGCGGTGGCGGTTTGGCGCTCCTGCTCGGCTTGATGCTGCTTGGGGCGGTGGCAGGCAGCTATGAGATGGGCGCGATCTTGAGCAGCGGCGATGTGCTGCGCGATCAGGCCGCTTTTGTGCCCATCGCGCTTCTGCTGATGCTAGGCGCCTTCACCAAGAGCGCACAGTTTCCGTTCCACTTCTGGCTGCCCAACGCCATGTCTGCCCCGACGCCCGCCAGCGCCTTTTTGCACTCCGCCACAATGGTTAAGGCAGGTGTGTACTTGCTCTTGCGGCTCTATCCTGTGCTGGGCGATAACGACCTGTGGGGCGGCGCACTGCTGACGGTCGGCTTGCTGACCATGTTCATCGGCGCCTTCTGGGCGATCCGTCAGCGCGATCTGAAGGCCTGCCTGGCCTTCTCGACAGTCAGCTGGCTGGGCGCGCTGGTAGCGCTGATCGGCTTGCCGAACGGCTACGGCTTGATGGCAGCCTTAGTAGGCATCTTGGCGCACGCCCTGTATAAGGGCGCCCTCTTCTTGATCGCCGGGGCAGTCGATCACGGCGTTGGCACGCGGAATCTAGACGAGCTGGGCGGCTTGGGGAGATCAATGCGTGGCTTCGCTGTTGCAGCTGGCATCGCGGCGCTCTCGATGGCGGGCGTGCCGCCGCTGTTCGGCTTTGTGGCAAAGGAAGTGCTGCTCAAGGCGATAGAAAAAAGCCCTGCGGCGGATGCTCTGCTGGCCGTTGTGACGCTGGCCGCTGCCCTGACCGTCACGATGGCGCTGATCCTGTTCTGGGACGTGTTCATGGGTCAGCCGCGCGCCAAAAGCTCGAACAACTCAGCGCATGCGCATATGTCGGCGTCTCATCATAGCACGCCCATCCTGATGTTGCTGGCGCCTTTAATCCTGGCGGCGGGCTCACTCCTGTTGGGCTTCCTGATCGATCCGATCGTCAAGCCGCTTGTCGAGACGGCGCTCGGCGCGCCCATCAAGCTGTATCTGCTCCCCAGCGAGCTGGATCGCCCTTTGCAGCTGAGTGTGTTGGCGCTCGGGCTTGGGACGGCCATCTTCTTGGTGCGGCGCACTTGGCTAAGCTGGCGCTTACCCTCGATTCCCAGCGGAGCGCAGGTTTATCGGGCTGTGTTGAGCGGCGTAGACGCCTTTGGCGATCTGCTCCTGAGGCTGCAGAACGGCAAAATTCGCTTCTACCTGCTCTTCATGCTCAGCGCGCTGATCTTATTCGTGATCGCCTCTGGTATTATCAACCCGGCCAAATTGGTGCGCTTCAACATCAGCATTGCCGACTCCGCCGATGTACTCAAGGTAGTGCTGCTGCTCATCTCGTTGATCGCTACTGCCGCTAGCATCGCTTTCAAGCACCATATCATCGCGGCGCTCTCGCTGGGCGTGGCGGGCTACAGCATCGGCGGCTTATTCCTGCTGGAGCCAGCGCCCGACGTAGCGCTCGTGCAGTTCCTGGTCGAGACGCTCGCCACTGTGCTGATCATCCTAATCCTCGCCAAGACCAGCACCCAAGAGCGCCAGAAAGTCATCAATCGCGCCGAGCGCAGCTTGAGGCATCCTAAGGTATGGCGGGATATCGCCATTTCTGGTGCGATCGGCGGCTTAGTGACTTTCCTGGCAGTTGCGGCTGTCGTGAATCGGCCTGCGCGGCAGAGCATCGCCGAGTGGCACATCGAAAACGCCCTGAAACTGACAGGCATCAACGACGTAGCCGCTGCCATCATCACCGACTTTCGCGGCTTGGATACGATGATTGAGATCACAGTCTTCAGTGCGGCGTCTATTGCCGTCTACACCCTGCTGACGCGCCCGCCAGCCGGTAAAGTGTGGCAGCACCTGCAGCACGAGGATCGCCTTGAAGTAAGCGAGACTGAGCCGGCCGAATTAGCAGTCCGCAACACCACGCCACGCATCTCGACGCCTTTGACGCGTTTCGGCGCGCTGCTGGTCTTGCCCTTCTCAGCGCTGATCGCCGTCGAGCAGATTCTGTATGCCAGCTCGGTGCCGGGCGATGGCTTCACAGCGGGCGTGACACTCGGGCTTGGAGTGGCGGCCTGGTACATTGTTTTCGGCTACCAAGAGACAAAGCGGCGCTTGCCTTGGCTGAATCCACGCTTTTTTATCAGCGCCGGTCTGGCGCTGGCTTTCACAAACGCCTCACTGCCACTGATCTTCGGGCGCGAGTTCGGTGCCATCACGCTCCTGAAAGATCTAGCCCTGCCAGCCGACTTGAAATTCACTTCTACCACGCTCTTTGAGATTGGCATTTGTCTGGCGGTGCTGGGCGGCATCTGCGCGATTATGGAAGCCATCGCTTCGCCAAAGGAAGTTGAGGCTGAAGAGCGGCGCAAAACACAGACTATCGAGATACCTAAAGAGGCTGAGAGGCTATGAGCGTGCTATTTGCTCTTGCAACGGGCATCATGTTCGGTATGGGAGTCTATCAGCTGCTGCGGCGGGATTTAATCAAGGCCGCCTTCGGCTTCTACATCCTGTTCACAGCGATCAACTTGTTCTTGCTAGCTGCCGGCGCCTTTGAGGGTACGGTGCCCGCCTATGTGGATGAGAGCGGGCGCGTAGTGGGCGGTACTTCTAGCGATCCGCTTGTGCAAGCGCTGATCCTGACGGCTATTGTGATCAGCTTTGGCACATATACGCTTCTGCTCAGCTTCATCGTGCTGGCCTCGCGGCGCTTTAAGACAGTCGACTCGGATGAAATTGACGACCTGATCAGGTGAGTATGAACAATCCACTTTTCATCGGCGTGATCTTTGTGCCGCTGCTGTGCGCTACGCTCGGATTGCTGATCGGGCGGCATCGCACGGCGCAGCACCTCTTGATCTTGGGCGGCGGCGTGATTGCGTGGCTGTGCAGCTTGCTGCTGCTGGCGGCGAACTTCGAAACGGGGGCCCAGACTTACCGGCTGGGCGGTTGGGCGCCGCCTTACGGTATCGTCTTCGTGGCGGATAAGCTCTCAGCCGTTTTTGCGGCAATGGCGACCACCGTCGTGATGGCAGGCTTGCTCTATGCGCTGGGCTGCAAGGATAAGTGCGTGACATACCCGACCTTTATGCCGCTCTTCGCTACGATGGGCGTCGGGCTGAGCGGCGCACTCTACACGGGCGATATCTTCACGTTGTTCGTCTTCATCGAGCTGATGGTGATCTCCTCGACGGCGCTGGTGGCCATCTCAGATAACCGGCTGGGCTTGGAAGCGGCGATCAAGTATCTGTTCATCAGCGCGATGGGATCGCTGTTCCTGCTGATGGCCATCGGCAGCATTTACATCACCTTCGGCACGCTGACCATCGCTGACATTGCTCAACGGCTGGCGACAGGCGAACGTCCACTTCTAGCACAGGTGGCTGCCGTTATGCTGACGTGCGCCTTCCTGCTCAAAAGCGCCGTCTTCCCTTTCCACTTCTGGCAGCCCGACTTCCACACCACTGCGCCGACGCCCGTGCACGCCGTGCTCTCATCCGTTGTAGTGAAAGTAGGCGTCTACGGACTGATTCGCATGATCACGACGCTGTTCATCGCTGAGGCGTCCGTCATTCAGAGCTTGCTGGTGGTGCTGGGCGTGATCGGGATATTCTTCGGCAGTCTGGGGGCGCTGCGTACCTACGATGCTAAGCGTATGTTAGCGTACTCTACCTTTGGGCAGATCGGCTTTATCCTGGTGGCGATTGGCTGGGGAACGCCTCTGGCATTGGTTGGCGGGCTGGTCTACGCTGTGAATCACGCGTTCATCAAGGCGGCGCTGCTGATGCTAACGGGCGTGGTCAGCAGCCGCACCTACGGCAAAACAGCCACCAAGCGCGAGATGGGCGGAGTGGGCAAGGGCATGCTGCTGACGAGCATCCTTTACTTACTAGGCGGCATGGCGCTGGCGGGTATGCCACCGCTGAACGGCTTCATCAGCAAAGTAGCGCTTGTACAAGGCGGCATCGAGGCACAAGGCTGGCTTGCGCTTGGCTTGGCGGTGGCGGCAGGCTTGATCACCTTGCAGTATATGATCGGCACTTGGTCGCTGCTCTTTCAGCAGCCGCCTGATCCAGGCGTCAAGGTAAAGCCGCACGGCGATGCTCAATTCGCGCCGCTCTTTCTGATCAGCTTGTGTGTATTCTTCGGCATTTATGCCACACCGCTCATCGATGTTGTGACGCGCACAGTCGCGGACTTGGGCGATCCGACGCTCTATATTCGGGCTGTTTTCGGAGGTTGAAACGTGGCACGCATCACCTACATCCTGAGCATGTCGGTTTTGCTGAGCGTCGTGTGGATGGGCGTGACAGCGCGCGTGAATGTAGAAGGCTTCATAGTCGGGTGGGTGGTCAGTGCGCTGGTTGTGACGCTGATTGGGACGCGCAAAGATGCCACCATCCAGCCCAGGCGCCTGCCGCGCCAAGTCCTCAGCCTGATTGTGTATGTGTTGCACGCCTTCGTCGAGATCACGCGCTCAAGCTTCGATGTGGCGCGGCGCGTCCTTGACCCTAAGCTGCCCATCCGGCCAGGCATTGTCGCGGTGCCCACCCAAGATGCAGCGCAAGACGAAATCATCGCAGCGCTTAGCGCACACGCCATCACCATCACACCTGGCCAGCTGGTTGTCGAGTTTGATGGAGCAAAAGTTATGTATGTGCACTGTCTAGACGTTTCGAGCGCACAGCATACCGATCAGGAGCAAGCCGCGCGTTTGAAGATGCTGCGCGCCATCTTGGGGAAGGCTGAGGGATGAGCGATCTGGCGAATGCGGGCGTGCAACTCGCCCTGATTATCATGATAGGGCTGCTGGTGCCGTGCTTGTGGCGGATATTGAAGGCGCCTAGCGCCGCTGAGCGCCTACAGGCGATCGATCTGCTCACGACGCTGCTCATCGGCATTGTGGTGATCTTGGCGCTCGTGGAAGGCATTGCCTTCATCGTGGATATCGGTATCGCGCTGGCGGCCTTCAGCTTCATCGGTACGCTGGCTATTGCACGCTACCTGAGCGATGGGAGACTGTTCTGATGGATGTACGTGAGCTGCTCGGCTTGGCAGCCCTCTACTTCGGCATAGCCTTTTCGGTCATCGGTGTGCTGGGCGCTCTGCGCCTGCCGGATGTCTACACACGCTTGCACGCCTCTGGCAAGGTCTCGACGCTTGGTTTGTGGGGCATCTTGCTGGGTGCGGCGCTGCTGCTGGATGGCGCGCTGCCGCGTGCGCTTGCCCTAGCTGTCTTTCTAGTCTTGGTGCAGCCAATCGCCTCGCACGCTATCGCGGCGGCGGCGCGGCGCAGCGGGGCACCAATGGCCGCTGCCTTCCGCAATGATATGCCGCCCTTTGACTCTGAAGCCGAACGTACATGAACGATACCTCCACACCGACGGGTGAACTGCTCCACAGCGGCTACATAGCGGTGGTTGGCAAGCCGAACGTCGGCAAGTCTACGCTGATAAACCGCATTTTGGGCGAGAAGATCGCCATCGTCAGCCCAAAGCCGCAGACCACCCGCCTGCGCCAGCTCGGGATTTACACTGCGCCTGATGTGCAAGCCATCTTTGTGGATACACCCGGCATCCATCAGCCGCGCCACAAGCTAGGCAAGTTCATGGTCGAGGTGGTGCGCGCCGCCCTGAACGATGCCGACGTCATTTTGTTCGTGTGCAACCTAATCACGCTGCCCGACGACGACGACGCGCGCGCCGCCGCCATGATCCGCGAGGCGATCAAAGTGCCCATCGTCTTGGCGCTGAACAAGCTGGACTTGCTCAAGCCCGAGCAGGTTATCCCGCATATTGAGGCATACCGCGCCTTGATGCCAGAGGCTGACTGGGAGAGCCTGAGCGCTGCCAACGGCGATGGCGTACCTGCTTTGCTGCGGCGCGTGATCGAGAAATTGCCGCCCGGCCCACCCTACTACCCTGAGGATCAGCTCAGCACGATACCGCTGCGTGATATCGCCGCTGAGATTGTGCGCGAGAAAGCCCTGCTCAACCTTGAGCAAGAGGTGCCGCACTCGGTCGCCGTCGAGGTGGAAGAGTTCATCGAGCGCAGCCCCACCCTGACGTATATCCGCGTCATCCTCTACGTCGAGCGCGAGTCGCAGAAGAGCATTTTGATCGGGCGTGGCGGCGCCATGCTCAAGAAAATTGGTAGCGAGGCGCGCGCTGAGCTGGAGCATTTGCTCGGCACGCAGGTCTACCTTGAGCCGTGGGTGAAGGTGCTGAAAAATTGGCGGCAGGATGAGACTGTGCTGGCGCGCTTGGGCTATAAGCTGCGCCCGCTGTAGGTGAGACATGACTGAGCCGTTTTTCCTCGCCTTTCCATTGAACTGCACACCCTGCCTGACCGATCCCTTCGATGCACCGCGCCCGTACGCCAATGGCAGGCACGAAGGCTTGGACTTCGCTGCGCGCCTGCCCGATGGCTCGGCGGCAACTGTCCTGGCGGCGCAGCGCGGTGTGGTGGTCCGCGTTGGCTTTCAGCGCGATGGCTATGGCTTGTTCGTGCGCATCCGCCACGACTGGCCCGACGGACAGACCTTCGTGACTTGGTATGGACACTTGAGCCGGATCTGGGCGCGCGAGGGGCAGTGTGTGGCACTTGGTGAGCCGATCGGCGTGGCGGGCAGCAGCGGCTTCTCCTCGGGCGTGCATCTGCACCTGACCCTACAGCACCTTGGGCGCGGTTTGAGCGGCTACAGCGTCCGCGATGTAGTCAACCCGCTGGCGTATCTGCGCTTGCGTGAGGCAGGCGGCGGCTCGGGCATATGAAGTCGCCGCCTTGAGGCTCATTCAGTCAGCATTTTGCGCAGCACAGCCGGCAGAATGCCGCCGTTGCGATAGTTATCGATCTCAACCTGCGAGTCGAGGCGCGCGATTGCACTGAAGGCAAACGTCTCGCCGTTAGGGCGCTCGACACGCACTGTGACCTCAGCGCGAGGCGTGATGCCATCGTGGATGCCCTCGATGTGGTAGATTTCCTCGCCCGTCAGGCCGTACGCTGCGGCGCCCTCGCCCGCCTTGAATTGCAGCGGCAATACGCCCATGCCAACTAGGTTGCCGCGATGGATGCGCTCGAAGCTCTCTGCCAGCACCGCGCGCACGCCCAAGAGCGCCGTACCCTTAGCTGCCCAGTCGCGGCTGCTGCCCGTGCCGTACTCTTTGCCGGCGATCACAATCAGCGGTATGCCGTCGGCTTTGTAGCGCATGGCTGCATCGTAGATGCTCATCTGCTCGCCGGTGGGTAAGTAGCGCGTATAGCCGCCCTCTACGCCGTCCAGCATCAGATTCTTAATGCGGATGTTGGCGAAGGTGCCGCGCACCATCACGCGATCGTTGCCACGCCGCGTGCCATATTGGTTGAAGTCCTCTCTGCGCACGCCCAGGGAGAGCAAATACTGCCCAGCGGGGCTGTTCACGGCGATGTTGCCAGCTGGCGAGATGTGATCAGTTGTGATCGAATCACCTAGCCAAGCCAGGACGCGCGCATGGCGGATATCGCTCAGCGGCGCCACCTCAATCGTGAAATGGTCGAAGTAGGGCGGCCGCTGGATGTACGTAGACGTCTGTGACCAACTATAGAGCAGATCGCCTTTCGTCGGGATGGCGTTCCAGTCCTCGTTAGCTATCTCGATGCCGTTGTAGAGCCGCTGATAGACTTCAGGTTTGATGGCTGCGCGCAGGTATTCTTCCAGCTCAGCCTGCGTGTACCAGATATCGCGCAGGTAGACTGGCGCCCCCTGTTTGTCGTAGCCGATCGGCTCGTGCTCCAGGTCGATATCAACTGTGCCAGCCAGCGCGTAAGCGACTACGAGCGGCGGCGAGGCAAGGTAGTTCGCCTTGACCAACGGATTGATGCGCCCTTCAAAGTTGCGGTTGCCGCTCAGCACAGCAGCCGCCACCAAATTGTGCTCGGTCACGGCTTGCGCCACTTTCTCTGGCAGCGGGCCGGAGTTACCAATGCACGTCGTGCAGCCGTAGCCCACTACATGGAAGCCCAGCTGCTCCAAATAAGCCATCAAGCCTGTCTCGGTCAGATATTCGGTCACCACGCGCGAGCCGGGCGCCAAGCTGGTCTTGACGTAGGGCTTGACCTGCAAGCCACGCTCGACAGCCTTCTTAGCCAGCAAGCCAGCGCCCAGCATCACCGAGGGATTGCTGGTGTTGGTGCAGCTGGTGATCGACGCGATCACAACGGCGCCATGTGAGAGCTCGACCGTGTGTCCGTTCTGCACTGTGACGCGCTTGGCGCGCTCCTCATCGCTCAAGGCGTAGCCGCGCGCGCTCAGCGGTGCGCTCAGGGCATCCTCAAAAGAGCGCTTCAGGTCGCTCAGGCGCACCCGATCTTGTGGGCGCTTTGGGCCGGCGAGACTGGGCTCCACGCTGCCCAAATCCAGCTCGACCACATCAGTGAAGATGGGCGCTGGCGTCTCATCGGTGCGGAACAGACCCTGCTCTTTGCAATAGCGCTCCACCAGCTGCACCTGTGCTTCAGAGCGTCCGGTGTGCCGCAGATACTCCAGCGTGATGTGATCGACTGGGAAAAAGCCCATCGTCGCGCCGTAGTCAGGCGCCATGTTGGCAATGGTGGCGCGATCCGGCAGCGACATCTGGCTCAAGCCTTCGCCGAAGAACTCGACGAATTTATCCACCACACCCTTCTTGCGCAGAATCTGTGTGATGACCAGCACTAGGTCTGTAGCGGTTGTGCCCTCCGGCAGCCGACCCGTCAGCTTGAAGCCGATCACCTCCGGCAGCAGCATGTAGTAGGGCTGACCGAGCATGACCGCCTCTGCCTCGATGCCGCCCACACCCCAACCAACCACACCCAAGCCGTTGATCATCGTGCTGTGCGAATCGGTGCCGACGAGGCTATCTGGGAAAGCAACTGCCTCGCCGTTTTCGGTCATGCGCTGCACGCCCTTCGCCAGATATTCCAAATTCACCTGATGGACAATGCCCGAGCGCGGTGGCACCACACGGTAATTTTGGAAGGCGCTCTGCGCCCAGCGCAGGAACTCGTAGCGCTCGTAGTTGCGCTCGAACTCCAGCTTGCTGTTCAATGTCAGCGCCTCGCGGCTGCCGAAAGCGTCAATTTGGATCGAGTGGTCGATCACCAGATCGGTGGGCACCAGCGGATTGACCTTGCGCGGGTCTTTGCCCAGCTGATGCATGGCATCGCGCATGGCGGCTAGATCTACCATGCACGGGACGCCCGTGTAATCCTGCATCAGGACGCGCGCCGGCATGAAAGGCACCTCGCGCGCTGCCGGCGCAGCAGCATCGTAGGTGGCCCAAGCGACCACGTCCTCTTCAGTCACGTTGTAGCCATCTAGCGAGCGCAGCGCGCTCTCCAGCAGCACCTTGATCGAGAACGGCAGCCGCGAGACAGGCGCAATGCCGAGCTCCTCAAGGCGGTTCAAGCGATACAAATAGGCGGTGCCGCTGCCCGTCTCGAAAGCAGCACGTGCGCCGAACTTATCGTACTTTTGGCTCATAGATCACCCTGTTCCTCTGTGGCGCACCACGAGAGCGTAAAAACGCGTGAGATATGCTTTAATTGTAGCGCAAGCAGCCTATTTTTTTCCAGAGCGCGGCTCTGCCCCTGCTTGCTGACAAAAAAGCGAGCCCGTGCCAAACTTATGCCTAGCTAGGGTACGCAAGAAGGAGCGATCCTTGTGAACGATCCTAAACTCGGACACATCAACGTCACGCTCAGCCACAATCCCGCCGACCTACAAGCGCTGCAGACCGAATGGGAGACCTTACAGGCGCATAGCGCCAATCGCTGCCTCTACAACAGCTGGGAGTGGGTGAATCTAGCCTGGCAGCACTTGGCACAGGGCAATGAGCTGTGGCTGCTGACGGCGCGCGATACACACGGGGCGCTCATCGGCGCGACAGCGCTCTTGCAGCACCCGTTTGTGCCCGTGCGCGGCATGAAATGGCGGCAGATCAGCTTTCTGGCGGCTCAGATCGCCTGCGATCACTTAGATTTCGTCTGTGCGCCCGGTGCAGAACTAGTTGTGGCGCAGGCTTTTCTGGCGCGCCTATTTGCCGAGCGGCGCCGCTGGGATCGGTTACACCTGGCCAGCCTGCCCGAAGGCTCGCCCACCCTTCAAGCTCTCGAGCCCTACCGCGATCCTGAGCAAGGGCAGCTGCAACCCGAAATTTGCCCCTACATCAGCCTGCCCAGCGATTGGGAAACCTACTACAACACCATGCTGGGCGAACGCAGGCGCAAGAACTACCGCCGCGATCAACGCCGCTTCACGGAGGCCTTCGGTGAGGACTGGGCTTGCCAGCGCGTGACAAGCCCCGATGATCTGCCCGCTGCCCTTGAGGATTTAGTGCGGCTGCATCAGGCGAAGTGGGAAGCGCAAGGCCAACAGGGCGCCTTTGGTACGCCGCAGCTGAAAGCCTTCCATCGCGCTGTCAGTGAGCGCTTCTTGGCGCGCGGCTGGCTGCGCTTGTATCGCCTGGTCATCAAGGGCGAGACCGTTGCGGTAGAATATGGCTATGCCTATCGCGGGCGCTACTACTTCTTCATCGGCGGCTGGGATGAACGTTTCACCGAGTACAGCTTGGGACATATGATGACAGGCTTGCTGATCCGCGAGGCGATTGCCGAAGGGCTGAGCGTGTTCGACATGCACCGCGGCAATCAGCCCTACAAATATTACTGGGGCGCCCAAAATGCCCACGATTACAGCTTCACGTGCCTAGCCAGCGCACGCCTCCGCCGCCAACAACGCCTTTTGGAGGCAGCTCGCCACCTGTGGCAAGGCGCTAAGCGAATCCTGCCGGCGAGCGTGCGTCAGCGTGTGGCGCGCCTACTCAAGCGCGATGCGTCCTCCTGAGAGTTGCTTTTAGGGCAGCGGCTGATACAACTTACACAGAGCGTGTTACAATGCAAGAGCACAGCAAGGAGTCGCTGAAGGTATGTCCTCAATTGTCTCAATCTTACGGCAAGCTGATATTTTCTACGAGCTGACACCCACCCAGCTAGAGCTGATCGCTTCGATCGGGCTGGAGAAACACTTCCAACACGGCGAGCTGATCTTCGGCGAAAACACCGAAGGCACAGAGCTGTATGTGATCGCCAGCGGCGAGGTCGAGATCGAACTCGATCCCTCACTCGTCGGGCACCAGCCATCCGACTCTGTCTTTGTAGTGGCTAAGCTAGGGCGCGGGCAATCTTTTGGCGAAATTGCCCTGGTGGATGAAGGCAAGCGCTCGGCGGGCGCGCGGGCTGCCTCGCACGATACGCGCTTGATCGTCATCCCGCGCGATAAGCTGATGCTGCTGTGCGATACCTACCCACAACTGGGCTATCGGCTGATGCGCAACCTGGCTGTCGATCTGGCTATGAAGATCCGCACTGCCGACCTGAACATCCGCGAGAAGCTCTACTGGCAGAGCCGACCGAAAGACTCAACGTAGGCGCGCGCGCAGCTGGTGCAGGAATTCGGCGCTCTTCAGACGTAGCTCCAGCAAATGTTGCAGATAGCCCCCTAGCGTGCGCTCTAGTTCGGCGTGTTGAGCAGGCGTCAGGCGTAAGTGACGCACAACGACATACTCAGAGCGCAGCATATGGCGCAGCACCTTCAGCGCAGCCAGGCTGAGCGGCTGAACAACGCGCCCATGTGCGTGCTCTGGGCAAATGACCCCGCCTTCGGCTGTGCTGAAGAACTGATCGCGGGCGGTGAGCGGCTCCTGCCCAACGGCGCACTCAAACAAGGCAGGCGCAAAGCCGCTCAGGCGCAAGAGGTGCAGCTCGAAGTAGCGCACCGCCAAAGCCAAGTCCGCTCCGGGCGTGCATAACCAGCCTAATGCCGCGCCCAGTAAGCCGAAGAGCGGCGTGTGCATCTCTTCGTCCTCGCTGAAGCGATCAGTTAACTCAGCGATGTAGTGGGCGTAGGCGTTTCGCAGCAGGTCGCCGTGCAGCGGCAAGAATGCCTCCAGCTGCTCCGCCTGAGAGATGATGTGCAGATCGCTGCCGCGCGCGACCAGCACAGCAGCGCGGCTATACAGCTCAAGGTGACCGTTCAGACGGCTGGTCAGCTTGCGGGCGCCTTTGGCGATGGCGCGCAGCTTGCCATGATCAGGCGTCAGCAAGGTCAGGATGCGATCAGCCTCGCCGTAGTCGTAGCGGCGCAGAATGATCGCTTGCGTCTTGAAGAGGCGCTCAGGGCGCGGCATAGGGCACAGCTACTCCAGGAAGGCAGCGCCGAAGCCATCGGGCAGCAGATCGCGCAAGCGATGCTCAGCGCGCACACTGCCTGCCGCATCAACCAGGATGATGGGCAGGTCGGGCGCGAACTCATAGAGCATCTGCCGACAGATGCCGCACGGAGAGCCACCATTCGCAGTGGCGACTACCAACGCGCTGAAGCGCTGTGTGCCCTCGCTGATGGCTTTGACGAGCGCCACCCGCTCAGCGCAGATCGTACCGCTGTAGCTAGCATTCTCCACGTTGCAGCCGCCGTAAAGGGTGCCATCCTCTGCCAGCAGCGCCGCCCCGACCTGATAGCCGCTGTACGGGCAATAGGCGCGCTGGCGCATCAGCAGGGCAAGGTGAATGAGTTCGGTGCGCAGGGCAGGCGTGAGCACTTTCATTTCTTTCTTTATTTGAGCACCCTCAGCGAATCGAACAGGGCTGCCACTGAAACACTTGAAAGCTCTCTTGCCTAGCGTGATCTAGAGGCATTTTCAGATGCTCTCTGCTTTCTTATTCTGTGTAGCTCTTGAAAGAATGCTGTTTTTAAGGGCAGCTTAACACACCCCAGAGCACTTGTCAAACCCTCGCCAAGCTAGGCATGCGCAAGGGACAAAATGGCCGCACAGCTAGGCTAGCCTCTGTTTTGACTTAGTCTCTTTCAGCTCACCAGGGTCAAGCCGCCATCCACCACGATCACCTGCCCGCGAATCATGTCGGCATCGGATGTACACAAGAAGGCAACCACCCCCGCGATGTCCTCAGGCGTCACCATGCGCCCCGCCGGGATGTAGCGCTCTGCAAACGCCGCCTGATCAGCTAGAATCGGCTGCGCCATGCTGAAATGCTTGAGCGCGTCCGTCTCCACAAAGCCGCCGCTGACCGCATTCACGCTGATGCCCATCGGCGCCAGCTCGACGGCGAGGTAGCGCGTCAGGCTCTCCAGCGCTGCCTTCGAGACACCTACCAGCACATACTGCGGCATGACGCGCTGCGCTCCGATGCTGCTGATGTTGACGATCACGCCGCCGCCGCGCGCTTGCATCAACGGCGCAGCCTGCTGCGAGGCAAAGAGCGCCGCCCGCGCATTGATGTTGAGCGTCCAGTCCCAACCTTTGACGCGCTGCTCCATCACAGGGCGGTTGTAGCCCGACGCCGCGTTGTTGACCAAGATATCCAGGCCGCCGAAGGCGCGCGCCGCCTCGAACAAGCGCGCCAGCTCGTCCTCTTCAGCCACATTCGCCTTGACCAGCTGCGTGCGTCTCCCCAGCGCGCTAATGGCGGCAGCCGTCGCTTCGGCGCTTTCGCGGTTGCGGAAGTAATTGACGATCACATCGGCGCCCTCGCGGGCAAGGCGCAGAGCAATGGCGCGCCCAATGCCGCGTCCGCTACCTGTGACCAGCGCAATTTTGCCTGCCAGACGGCTCATCGGGCAGCCTCGCTCGTGTGGCGGATCGGCTTGAGCAGGCTCCGGTCGAACTGGGCGATGTTTTGGGCGCCTAGCGCTTGCAAGTGCAGCTGCACAGTCAGCACATCGGCGCGCAGGGCAGCTACATCGATGCCCATGCATCGATCGGGCAGGGGCGCGAACCACTGCACCACCCGCAAGAACATCTTGTAGGCGCCGTTGTAGTTCCCGCGCAAGATGTGATAGTAGGCCACACTCACCTGCAGGATGGCTCGGTACAGATCGCGGATCGGGCGCCTTTCCGCCATCCACGCCTGCTCAAGCGTCTCATGACATTCATAGTACTCGCCGCGATTGAACTCCTCGATGCCTCTCAGCACCAGAGGCGGCAATGGCTCCGCGCACTGCGCCGAGAGCGCCTGTAAGTTCGGGGCGGGGCGGGCGTGCAAGCGAATAATCGCCGCTGCATCCTTCAAAAACGTCTCGGGCGGGTAGAGCGGGATGCCCACTGCAGCAGCGCGCTCAGCAGCTGAGTCGGCGCCGATAGCCAACGTAGGCAGGCGGCGCGTGGCAGGGTCGGAGCGGGTTTGTGAGAGCCAAGCGGCATGGCCATCCAGCTCCACAATGATCAGATCGGGCTGCAGCTCGGCGAGCTGCGCCACAAGCGCCCGCCCGTCAGCCTCATGCGGCACTGCCTGCTGATGGACGGTCACGTTGGGGAGCGCAGCAAGGTACTCTTGCAGCTGCGGCGCTTGCACGGCGGCAAACAGTCTGAGCGGTCGTTCAGCCATGCAAAAACTCATCTATTTTTAACGTTCAAACAGATTGTAGAGCGACTCGAGGTGCAGCGCAACTGGCGGTATGTTCTGCGCAAGCCGCAACATCTGTTAGAATGTTTAAGCAAGGTCAGGTGAACAATGGAGCCTTTTATGAGCAATTCGAACAAGGTCGAGCCAAGCCGCGATGATTCGATCGTCATCACACAGAACACACTCTACTACTTCGGCATCGCGGTGATCTTTTTTGCAGCGGGCTTTGTGGTGGCGTGGACGATCTTTAACAGCAGCGGCGGCAACGTCAACGCGGCCGAGATTCGCAACGCTGCCAGCGAGGGGGCGCGTGCTGCCGTACAAGCAGAGCTGGCTGCGTTGCGTCTGGAGCTGGGCAATCTTGCTGGGGGCAATCAGCCTACGCCTGCTATGCCCACGCGCGTTGACGTGGAGCTGGGCGATAGCCCATTCTGGGGGCCTGAGAATGCCAAAGTGACTGTGGTGGAGTTCTCGGACTTTGAGTGCAGTTTCTGTGCGCGCTTCTACCGCGATACCTACAAGGCGCTCAAGGAGCGCTACCAAGACCGCGTGCGCTTCGTCTTCAAGCACTTCCCGATCAGCGCTATTCATCCAAATGCTGAGCGCGCTGCCGTCGCCGCTGAGTGCGCCCGTGAGCAGGGCCGCTTTTGGGAGTACCACGACATCCTCTTTGAGAACCAGAGCAATCTCTCGCAAGGGGCGCTGATCGGCTACGCACGACAGGTCGGCGTGCCGAATCTCGACCAATTCAGTGCCTGCCTGACCTCGCAGAAGTATCTCTCGACCGTGCTCGCCGACCTGCAGCAAGGCGAGCGCTACGGCGTGCAAGGCACACCGACTTTCTTCATCAATGGGCTGCCGTTGGTTGGTGCGCAGCCGTATACCGTCTTCGAGCGCGCCATCGAGCAAGCGCTGGCAGCGACTAACTGAGCGCTGTTTGTGCCAGGTGGCTGTGAACTTTCACAAGCCACCTTGCCGTGCTGCGCAAGGCCGTTTATAGTTGCTACAGCACTAGATGTGCCTAAAATTGCGCTATGCTGAGGATGATTATGGTTTTCCCATTGCCCGATAACGCCACATTGCTCGCTTTTGCCCGTGAGCAGAATTGGCAGCACATCGATGAAACACGCGAACAATTTTTAGAATACCTCAGCAGTATTCGCAACAAACGCGGCTCGCATCCCGTCTCGCATAACATGATCCGTCACCTCTCGCAGGCATTTTACGAGGATGACGGCGAGGCGCCCGATGGGAATGTCCTGCTCTCGCGCCACGCTGAGCGCCCGTTCGTGCTGGCGACCATTCTGGGCAGGCGCTTTCAGCAAGGCCCCTGGCTGGATTACATCAAGCCCTACCACCTGAACCCGGCAGTCAATCATCAGAATATTCACGAGGCGGGCGGGCAGCTCGCTTTGCGCCCCGTCGGCGTGGAGCTGGAGGTCGGTACGGTGGCACCCGATGGCAGTGAGCCCAGTGCCGAAGCCCTCGACCGCTTCAACGCGGCGTACATTGCCCATGCCCAGCGCATCGGCGCCACGCTGGATATTTCGCCTGAGCTGTGTATCTACCAGGCTGAAGTGGTGACGCCGCCCCTCTTCGGCTATGCACGCCTGCTCCGTGCCGCCGAGCTGAACCTAGCCACCCTGACCTACGCCGCTCACGAGGCAGGTCTGTTGCTGCAGGCGCTCTCGGTCTACCCAACCGAGACGGACTTCGCCACCAGTCACTCTGATAAAGTCGAGACCATCGCCATTTTCCTGAACGAGATCAACGAGAGCCGCCCTGCCCAGCGCTGCTATATGGAGTGGCTGCGGGGGCGCTATGCCATCAGTCGTGGTGAGGCGCGCCCAGCCAATTTGCTGCGCTTTCAGGGTTTCCACATGCACGTGGATATTGCAGGGCGCTCGGAGGCGCTGGGCCTGCTGAGCTACATGCTGAACTTGAGCAGCGCTTCTGCAGCGGCGAATGCGGCCTTACTCAAGGGCGGTCCATTTATGGATGGTGCCTGTGACCCTGAGCTGCTGTGCGTGCGCGAGACCGTGCGCGCCATCAGCATCACTGGGCATTATGTCGGCTTGCCGCTCAGCCCGCATCTGCAGCCCGCCGCACTGGAGCGCTACGCCTACCTATTGCGCGCCAACCTTGCTAACGGCACCGCGCGCGCCTTGCTCTATGGCGAGGAAGAGGGCGAGCCCTTTAGCGGCATGCACAACATGCTCGGACGCGTCCGCCCCGACCTGGAATCCCCAAAGCGCGTTTGTACGCTGGAAAATACGGGTATGCCCAGCAATCCCTGTGCAGAGCGCCTGGCCGCTGTTGCTAACGACTATCAGCTCAGCCAGCTGGTAATTGAACACTACTTCAGGCGCTATGGCACAAATCTAGATGCACTCCACGCCGATCACGACATGCTAGATGTCTTCGGAGCGCTTAGCCGAGAGACCTTCCTGCGCAATATGCACGAATCTGATCTGCGCTGCACCGATATGGTGCTGGAGACGGCCAGCGGCGCGCGTATGAGTTTGGTCGATTTCTACGAGAAGAAGCGCCGCCTGCTCAAGCGCGTGCTGGCGCCGCTAAATGTGATCGATACGCGCGACGTCGATAGCCTTTACGACCGCATTTACCATTTTTTGGTCGCCCCCAACGGCGCTGCCAGCACCATTGATGACTTCATCAACCATCCGACGCGGCGCGCTACAGGCAACTGGGGGCGCCTGCTGCGCGATGCTTACCTGGATGCTGGCGGCACGCTCGGTGCCAAGACGCCTGAGGCTGTGCTAGCGGTGGTGCGTCAACTGCATCAGGCGTTGCTGCGGCGCTACGAAATCATCTAGAAACAGTCTAGTTGTGTGCCACTACAAAGAGTGTTGCATTGGCTACCGGCTTTGGCACATGTGGCAAGTGCTCGGCTAGCTCAGGAAGCCTGTGTGTCTCAACGCGCGAGTAGCCCACTTCTGTGAAAAGCGCCTGAGCGTGCGCCTGATCATCCACCACACCAACCCAATTGCCCGCATTACGCCTGAAAATGGCCAGCGCCTGCCTGCCCTTGCCGCTGTTGAGCTCTCTGATGGTCTCTTGGCTGGCGATATCCGCCATGAAGACACCGCCCGCCTTCAAGGATAGGCGCACGTTTTCAGCGATGTAGCGGACTTTTTCCAGCGGGAAGTAGCCCAGCAGACCCTCAGCTGAGATCACGTCAGCTTTTTGGCCATCCAGCAGCTTGGCAAGCGGCGTGATGCCCAGATCGGCGCTGAGCATGCGCAAGTTGGGCGGTACAGCCAGCTTCGCCTGCTCAAAGCGACGCTTCTTCTCGGCGATGACCTCTGGCAGGTCAATCTCGGTGACGCGCAGCTGCGGAAACTCGCTGGCCAGCTGCCAGGCACGCGGCAAAAAGCCAGAGGCGAGGTCTACGTAGTGGGCGTCGGGTTTATCCTGCAGCGCTTGTGCGATCAAATGGCGGTACACTTCAGGCCGCGCGATCACCACATTGATCTTGGCCTGGTCGCCGCGCGCAAGGCGCAGCAACATGCTCGCAATCACACGCCCTGATGGGCGCGTCATTGCCAGATACTCGGGTCTGGACATGAGCTCGGCACGCACGCCCGCCAACATCTCGGCGCTGCGCTGCCCGCCCGATCGCCCTAGGCCCAAAATGCCGCTCGACTCCTGTGCCGTCGGCGAGAGCTGCTCGCTTGCTTGTTCGGTCATCATGCTACCCTCTTCTGGTCTTTAGCGAGAACTAACTAGTTGCGCGCGATGATAACTAAGGCGACATCTGCAGGTTTAGGCAGATGCGGCAGGCGGGCCGCTAGCTCAGAGAGCGTTGGCGTCTCGACTTGGGAATAGCCCGCCGCCCTGAAAATTGCCTGTGCATGCTCAGGGTCGTCCACAGCGCCGATCAAACCTCCAGCGTTACGCCTGAAAATGGCCAGCGCCTGCCGCACCTTGCTCTTGTTGAGCTCGTTAACCATCGCTCTAGTGGTGATATCCGCGATGAAGAGACCGCCCGGCTTCAAAGATTGGCGCACACTTATGGCAATGCGCTGATTTGTTTCCAGCGGCAAGTAGTGCAGCAAGCCTTCAGCCGAGATGACATCGACCTGTTCGCCATCCAGCAGCTTGGCGAGCGGCGTCACGCCCAGGTCAGCGCTGAGCATGCGCAAGTTGGGCGGCAGGGCTAGCTTGGCCTGCTCGAAGCGGTGCTTTTTCTCGGCGATGACTTCGGGTAAGTCCACTTCTGTCACGCGCAACTGAGGGAGCTCGCTGGCCAGCTGCCAGGCGCGCGGCAAAAAGCCAGAGGCGAGGTCTACGTAGTGTGCATCGGGTTTTTGGCTGAGGGCTTCGCTGATGAGATGCCGGAAGATTTCGGGGCGCGCGATCACCACATTGATCTTGGCCTGGTCGCCGCGCGCAAGGCGCAGCAACATGCCTGCAATCACACGCCCTGATGGACGCGTCATCGCGATGTACTCAGGCTTGGGCATCAGCTCAGCACGAGCACCGGCTAGCATCTCGGCACCGCGCTGCCCGCCCGATCGCCCTAAGCCTAAAATGCCGCTCGACTCCCGTGCCGTCGGCGAGAGCTGCTCGCTTGCTTGTTCGGTCATGCCACATACTCCCCTCTGCTCAGGGGTGAGTGTAGCAGTCTAGCAGACCAAATTTCAACTTTTGTAATTATTTTGTTTCTTTCAGGCTGCGCTCGCCGCTTTTGAGCGTCCCGCTCGGCACGATCTCGATGCTGTCGGCGCGCAGGCGCGCGAGCTGCCTGAAGACCTCGCCAAAGCGCACTGTGAATGCCACGCTATCGCCGCTGCTGTGTCCTTCGGTAAGCATAACTTGCACGTGGAGCTTGTCGCCATCGTTGCGCTGGATGGTCACAGCGATGCCGTCCACCTCTGGGAAGGCATTCCCGATCAGGCGCAGCTGGTTGGGGTGCAAGAACATGCCGCGCACCTTGAGCGCCTCGCCAGAGCGCCCGACGATAGCGCGCAGGATGCGATTACCGTCTGCGTCGCGCTCGGCAACGCTCAGATCGCCCGTGCCGAAGCGAATGAGCGGATAGGCGCGATTAAATGTGGTGACTACCACCTCGCCGACCTCGCCATCGGGCAGCACTTGCCCGCTCTCAGGGTCAGCAATCTCGACGATCAGCGTGTCAGGCAGGTAGAAGCCCTGCTTGCCCTCTCGCTCGAAGCCGATCAAGCCAAGATCGGCTGTGCCATACGCCTGCGAAGTGCGCAGCTTGTATTCGCCTTCAAACTTTTGGCGCTGAGCAGGCAGGTAAGGCTCTGCCGAGAAGAAGGCTTTGCTAAAAGTGGGGGCGACGCCCATCTGCGCGGCGCGGGTGTAGATTGTCTCTAAGAAGCTGGGCGTGCCGACGTAGGCCGTCGGTTTGAGGGTCAGCATCACCATGATCAGCAGATCGGTGTTGCCGGGCCCCAGCGGCACAACCGTAACGCCTGCCAAGCGCAGCGCCTCATCCAGCCACAAGCCGGCTGGCACCATGTGATAGAGAAAAGTGTTCAGCGCGATATCGCCCGCCTGGAAGCCAGCCGCCTGCAACGCCTGCAGCGCGCTCTGAGCGCTATCTGTATCGGCGAAGCCCTGCGGATCGTAGAGCGGACCCGGCGAAAAGTAGATGCGCTGCAGCTGACTGATCGGCACAGCCAGCCAGCCGCCAAAAGGCGGATCTGCCTGCTGCATCTGTACCAGTTTATCCTTGCTGGTGATCGGAATCTTGGGCAGATCGTCCAGGCTTTGGATGTCGGCAGGCGTCAGCCCTGCGCCATGCATGATCTGCTTGAAGGCGGGCGCGTTGGCGTAGGCATGCTGGACGACCTCGCGCAATTTGCTGTTCAGATCGCTCATCTTGCATCCTTTTATGCTCAGCCGAGCCAGCGCTTGCGCCGCTTGTAGTGCTTCACATCGCGGTAGCTTTTGCGCTCACCCAGCTGCGTCAGACCTAGATAGAACTCTTTGATATCTTCATTCGCGGCAAGCTGCTCGGCAGAGCCATCCAGCACGATGCGGCCGTTCTCCATGACGTAGCCATAGTGTACGATCGAGAGCGCTGCGCGCGCATTTTGCTCCACCAACAAGATCGAGACGGCTTCCTTGCGGTTGATCTCTTTGACGATCTCGAAAATTTCGGCAACCAGCAAAGGCGCCAAGCCCAAACTTGGCTCGTCCAGCATCAGCAAGCGTGGATGAGCCATCAGGGCGCGCCCGATCACCAGCATTTGCCCCTCGCCGCCGCTCAGATAGCCGCTGACCCGCTTGCGCAGGTCGCGCAGGCGGGGAAAATACGTGTAGACGCGCTCCAGGTCGCTGCGGATGTGCCGCCCATTCTCGTAGACCATGCCGCCCAAGCTCAAATTCTCCTCGACGGTCAGGTGGCGGAAGAGCGGGCGTCCCTCGATGACCTGCACGATGCCCTTGCGCACCACCTCGTCAGCATCGCGGTTGTGGATCGGATGATCCTCCCAGAGGATCCGCCCGCGCGTCACCTCGCCGGCTTCGCCGCGCAGCAGCCCGCTAATCGCCTTCAGCGTGGTGGACTTGCCCGCCCCGTTCGGGCCCATCAACGCCACAATCTGACTTGGACGCACCTCGAAGGAGATACCACGCAAGACGAGGATCACGTTGCTGTAAACAACTTCAATGTTCTGGACTTGTAACATAAAAAAGTATCTCTTGGGTTAGCCAGTCGTGATCAGCAGGCGCCGATCACGACTGAGGAAAGCTAACGGTCAGTTCACAACGTCAGCGCCACCCGGCTTCAGGTCTGGCACTGTCTCGAACTCTTTGGTGACGGGGACTACTACAGGCACCAGCAGCTTGCGGCCGCCCACCTCGACCACGATTGGGTTGCCATCGGCGCCGCGAGCATAAGTCAGGCGTGCAATGCGCACCTGATCCTGAGCGCGCACGGTCTCGGTGAAGTTGTAGCGGAAGACGCCGCCCAGCGAGGCGTACTGGAAGCTCTCGAAGGTCTTCTTGACCTCAGCGCCGCTCAGGTTATCGAAGCCGACACGGTTGACTGTGCGCGTGATCAGCTCGATGTAGGTATCCACGGCGCCGAAGCCTGCCAGGTAGGAGATGCCGCGTGCTGTCAGCGGGCGCTGGTTGGCCGTGAACTGCTCCTGCACCAGCTTGGTGCCTTCGGTCGGCTCATCCCACCAGGTGTAGGGCAGGATGCCGTAGATGTTATCCGTGGAGGGTAGGCCGCTGGGCTTGAGTGTGGCCTGGCCGAGCAGACCGACTGAGGTATCCAGTGCCCAGTTCACGCCGCTGAGCAGCACTTCGTCTTCCAAGCCCAGCGTGACCAGATCGCGGGCGATCAGCGCCGTGCCGCTAGCCAGCGAGGTGGTGAACAGCACATTAGCGCCCTTGTTCACTAAGTTGTTGATCTGCGCCGTTACGTCGGTGGCAGTGGGCAGGAAGTACTCGCCGCCAACCACTTCGACGCCTTGCGCTGCGCAGTAAGCCGTCGTCTCAGGCGTCTCAGTCGAGCGGCCGAAAGCCCCTTCCCAGCTCAGGTGGCCGATCTTCGGGGTGCCCGAACGCCCTAGTTCAGTCGTCCAAGCCTGGCCGAGCCAGCGGCAGAAAGCACCGAACTGATCAGTGTAGAGCGGGATGCCGGCGAAAATCCAGCCCGGCTTGTCGGCCTTCTCGCCGTACAGCCCAATCGTGGAGCCCGCAAATAAGAAGACCGGGATTTGATCTTCAGCCACTTGCTCGCGCAGCAGCTCGGCATCGGCTGATGAGTACAGCAGCAGCATCAGCGGCTTGGGATCGAAAGCGCGGTAGCGCTGATAGAGCGATTGTGTCTGCTCTTGGCGGCCGGCAGTGTCATCCTGCTGCAGCACGATGGTCGCGCCACACAGACCGCCTTGCTCGTTGTAGTACTTCAGCGCGTCAGCGAAGCCAGCGGCTAGGGGCTGAGTGATCGGGGCGAATGGGCCACTCAGGTCGCCGAAGGTGTGCAGGGTAATAGTCTTGCCGGTTAGGTCTTCCTTGCACTCGGTACGCCCTGTGCCGCTCTGCGCCAGGGCAGTTGGCGCCGTGTTGAGCGCTACAAGCGCCAAGGCTGCAATCAGAAAGAACGAAAGGAAACGGATGCGCATAGTTTGAAAATCTCCTCACAAACGGTTTTTATCTACATGTAGCGATGGAATCTGCCAATCGCCTTGACCATTATACCAAAGCTAGTACGAAAATGGGCGAATCTTCCACGAGATCTTGAGAATCTCCCAGCGGTAGGCTAAGCCGCGCGGCTCTAGGATCAGGAAACCGATGATCACGACGCCGAAGATGATCGGCGCGATGGCGGCATTGATGTTGACCGAGTCCACAAAGGGCAGCAGGCGGGGCAGCCATTCTTGCAAACCTGGCGTGATGCTAGGGATGAACGTCTCGCGCAGAATCGCCAGCAAACTGACACCGAAGATCGGCGCTTGCGAAAAGCCGGCGCCGCCGATGATCAACATTGCCAGCAGCTCGATTGAGTTGCGCAAGTCGAAGCGGTCTGGCGAGATGCTGCGCGCCTCGATCGCCAGCAAGCCGCCCGCCAAGCCTGCGTAGACTGCACAAATGAAAAAGGCGCGCAGCTTGTAGGCAAATACATTGATGCCCAGCAGCTCAGCTGCCACGTCGTTATCCCGGATTGAGACAAAGGCACGCCCGGTGCGCGTGCGGATGATGTTGCGCGCCGCCAGCATCGCTATCAGACACATGAAGATCAAAAAGTAGTACAGCGTCAGGCCGCTGATCTCCAGCCCGAGTAGGTCGGCGCGTGGCACTGGCAGCGGACTAGCGCCGTTGGTCAGTGGCGCCAGCGGATTGCGCAGCAGCCAGGGGATGATGAACTGCGCCGCCAGCGTTGCCATGGCCAAGTAGAAGCCCTTCACGCGTAACGACGGCAAGCCGAAGATTAGCCCGACCAAGCCCGAAAAAAGCGCTGCAGCCGGCAGAGCAATCACAAAGGCCACCCCGTTGCGCATCAAGATAGCGGTCGTGTAGGCGCCCACTGCCATAAACGCGGCCTGCCCAAGCGTGATCTGCCCCGTGTAGCCAACCAGCAAGTTCAGCCCTTGCACGGCGATCATCAAGATGGCGATGCGCTCAACCGTGCCCAGAAAGCCCGGCTGCACAAAGTCTATGCCGAGCGGGCCGGCCCGCGAGAGCAGCGGCAGCGCCAAAATCACCCCCAGAAAGCTCGCCGAAAGGATTTGATCGAAGCGCGTGCGATTGATGCGCATCTCCTGCGCGTAGGATGTATCGAAGACGCCGCTTGGACGGATGTTGGCAGACATTGCTCACACTCTCTCGATCCGCTTTTCGCCGAACAAACCGCTCGGACGAACTACCAAGATAATCATCAGGACCACAAACGGGATCAGCTGCTCGCCGACATCGCTGCCGAAGTAGACCGTGCCCAGCTTCTCAGCGATTCCAATCACCAAGCCACCCACTAACGCCCCACTGATCGACTCCAGCCCGCCCAGCAGCACCGCCGGGAAGACGCGCAACGCCAAAGCAGGCATCGTGATCGAGAGTGAGGTGCTGCTCGCGTGCAGCACCGCCGCCAGCGCCGCCAAAATGCCTGCAATCGCCCACGCCACTGCTAGCACAGCCCGCACCCGCAGCCCGACCGCTTGCGCCAGATCTGTGTTTTCGGCAGTGGCGCGCATCGCCAGCCCAAGCTGTGTGTAGCGGAAGAACAGCACAAAGCCGATGAAAGCAGCCAGCGCAATGCCAAAGGCGATCAGCAGCTCCGTCTTGATAACTACCGTGCCACCCAGCACCTCCCGGACGCGAATAGGTGGATAGGCCTGCGGCAAGCCTAGTGCGTTGGTCGTGGCGAAGATCGGCAAGGCGCGGTCAACGCTGCCCCACGTCAGCTGCGTGACGCCCAACAGCACCTCGCCCACCACCAACGTCATCATGACTGTGGTGAAGAGCGGCTGGCTGATCAACGGGCGAATGGCGAGGCGCTCAATCAGCAAGCCGACCACCGCCGCACCGATCGCTGTGCCTACCAAAGCCCGCAAGAATAGATTATCAGTCTGCAGCAGGATGAAACCGGTGACTGCCCACGTCACTGCGATGAAGGCCACACGTCCGCCGCGCGTCCAGGTGGCAGGGTAGCGCACGCCTGTCGAGAGGATGGTCAGTAAGGCGCCGCTGAGCGCAAAAGCTACTACTGGCGCCAGCTGCTGATTTTGAAAGAACGTCCAGAAGATCAACGCGCCCAGCAGCATCATGTAGCCGTGCGCAAAGTTGAAGACGCCCGACGCCTTATTGATGATGACGATACCCAGCGCGATTAGGGCGTAAATGCCGCCTGTCAAGATGCCCGTGATTAGCCCCTGTAGCACGGCAAAGCCCGGTTGCCCTAAAATTTCCATGTATCACGCCTCAAAAACTTTTATTCAACGTCGGCGATGCGCACGGCGGTTTCAATCACGCCCGTGCGCCCATCGCGGTACTTGACCTCAGCGCGCACCTGTACGCTCTGCGCACCGCTGTAGATCGCCTCGATAATCTCGCGGTAGCGCTCGGCAAGGAAGCCACGCCGCAGCTTGCGGGTGCGCGTCAGCTCAGCCTCGTCGGCATCGAAAGCTTTGTGCAGGATGCTGAAGCGCTTGATGCGGATCGCCTCCGGCAGGACGGCATTGACGCGCTGTACGTCTTTGCGGATCAGCTCGTAGACCTCTGGCTTCTGTGAGAGATCGACTAGCGTAGTGAAGCTAATCCGATGCTTCTCTGCCCAGCGCGCCACGTTATCGAACTGGATGATGATCAGGGCACCCACGAAGGCGCGTTCAGCGTTGCCGATCGCCATCGCATCTTGGATGTAGGAGCTGAAGCGCAGGCGCACCTCGAGGTATTGCGGGCTAAAGTGCTCGCCGCTGGCTAGCGGCACTAGGTCTTTCACGCGGTCGAGGTAGATCAGGTGCCCTTCCGCGTTCAAATAGCCGGCATCGCCTGTATGGAACCAGCCCTCTGAGTCGATAGCCTTAGCGGTCTCCTCAGGCGCCTTGTAGTAGCCCTGAAACACGCTGCGGCTGCGCACGTAAATCTCGTTCTTCTCGGCGATGCGAATCTCAACGCCTGGCGGCGGCTTCCCGACTGTCTCGAAGCGCACTTCGTTGCCGTAGTGCAGCGTATGCGTCTGGCACTCGGTCGAGCCATACAGATTCTTGAGCGTGACGCCGACGGCGCGGAACCAGCGCAGCGCATCTGGGCTGAGCGAGGCGCCGCTTGTGTACGCCTCGCGCATGTTGACCATGCCCAGTTTATCGCGCAGCGGCTTGAAAATTAGCACATCCCCAAGCCTGTAGAGCGCGCGCCACCAAAATGGCACAGCCTTGCCATGATCTTCAAAATCCACCACCTTGTAGCCGACGGGCATGAATAGCGCATAGAGCGCACGGTTGATCGCGTTGGCATCAGCCATGCGCACTTGCACCATGCTCAACAAGCTCTCCCACAGACGGCTGGGGAAGAGCAGCGCAGAGGGCGCCACTTCGCGGATGTCATTTTGGATGGTCTCAGCGCGCTCGGGGAAGTTCACGACCGTGCCGATGCAGACGTGCGCCGTCAAGCCCAGAGATTGCTCAGTGATCCACGCCAGTGGGCTGAACGAGACGTAGTTATCCTCAGGGTAGATCGGCGCGACAGCGAAGACATGCCGCATGCCGTAGATCAGGTTGCGATGTGCGATCATTGCGCCTTTGGGCAGGCTGGTTGTGCCGCTGGTGTAGCTGAAGATGGCGATATCATCGCCCTTCCCCTCAGCGACCAACTTTTCGAAGGCGTCGGGATGTTGGGCGGCGTAAGCGCGTCCTTTCTCCTCAACTTGCTGGAAACTGAGCAGCCAATCGCTCTGGTAGTGCCACAGCCCTTTCTCGTCCCAGTAGATCACAGCGCGGATCGCTGGGACGGCCTCGCGCAGTTCGAGCATCTTATCACACTGCTCCTGATCGTGCGCGAGCACAAAGACCGAGTCCGAGTCTTTCAGCACATAGGCTAGCTCTTGCGGATTGGCATCCGTGAAAATGCCGATGCTGATGCCGCCCGCCGCCTGGACAGCCAGCTCAGCCCAGTAGTACTCGGGATCGTTATCGCCGATGATGCTGACCTTCTCGCCGCGCTGCAAGCCCAAACTGACCAAGCCCAAGCAGAAGTCGCGCATATGGGCCAGGCTCTCAGCCCAGCTGTACTCCTGCCAAATGCCGTAGCGCTTCTTGCGCATGGCAACTTTGCTCGCGCCGCAGCGCTTCGCCATCGCCACAAAGTTCTTGGGCAGCGTATCGAGCGCCGGATCGAGCGGCGCAAGGTGCGGCTGCTCGCCGCTGGGCGCTGTGCGCGCTGCCGTCGGTGGATTTTGAAGAGCGACCATGTCCTTTTACTCCGCCTGCCCGAGATATGCGTTAATGACGGCTTGATTGGTGCGAATGTCTTGTGGTGCGCCTTCTGCGATCTTACGCCCGAAGTCCAGCACCACGATGCGCTGCGCGATATCCATCACCAAGCCCATGTCGTGTTCAATCAAGACGATGGTCACGCCGCGCCGCTCGTGAATATCCAGGATGAAGCGCGCCATGTCCTCTTTTTCTTCCACATTCATGCCCGCCATCGGCTCATCCAGCAGCAGCAAGCTAGGCTCCAGGGCCAGGGCACGCCCCAGCTCCACGCGCTTGCGCAAGCCATAGCCCAACTTGCCGACTACGCTCTTGCGGATGGCTTGCATCTCGAGGAAGTCGATGATCTCTTCCACGATGCGCCGGTGTTTGATCTCCTCGCGCTGCGCCAAGCCCCAGAAGATCGCCTCGCCGATCAAACTGGAGCGCATGTGGATATGGCGCGCGGCCATCAAGTTATCGAGTGTGGTGGCGTTGGTGTAGAGCGCGATATTCTGAAAAGTGCGCGAGAGCCCAAGTTTGGCGCGCTGATAGGGCGGCAGGTGCGTGATATCGCGCCCATCTAGGAAGATACGCCCGCTTTGGGGGCGGTAGAAGCCGCCGATGCTGTTGATGCAGCTGGTCTTGCCGGCGCCGTTCGGGCCGATCAGGGCGAGGATTTCACCTGGGCGTACATCGAATGAGACATCATCGAGCGCCGTAATGCCGCCGAAGCGCAGCGTGATGTTCTGGACACGCAGCTTTACCGATGAGTGATCTGTAAGCATCAAAAAGACCTGTCAAAAAGCATTTTTGGCTGAGTGTTAAACCTTTTCAGCTTGCGCAAGAGTATACCAGCAAATTTGGCGATACTGCAATTCACACTTAACCATTTGGGGCGAGCCGTGACTTTTGACAGGATTCACACACGGCGTTACCCTTAGCGGCATGATCTGGACAACGAAAGCGAGCTCTGCGTATGGCGCAACACGATATCGGGCTTATCGGCTTAGCAGTCATGGGGCAGAACCTAGCCCTGAATATGGCGCGCAACGGCTATCGCGTTGCCGTTTACAACCGCACGCCCGAAACGACCGATCAATTCTTGGCGCGGCACGCCGATCAGCCGATCGCAGGTGCGCATACCCTCCCTGAATTTGTGGCGCTCTTGCGCAAGCCCCGCCGCGTGCTGCTGATGGTCAAGGCGGGCGCGCCTGTGGATTCAGTCATCGATCAGCTGATCCCGCTGCTGGAGACGGACGATCTGATCATCGATGGCGGCAACAGCCACTTCACAGATACAGAGCGGCGCGAGGCACGCTTGGCAGCCCTGGGCATCCGCTTTTTGGGCCTAGGGGTTAGTGGCGGCGAGGAGGGCGCGCTGCACGGCCCAAGTCTGATGCCTGGCGGTGCGCCTGAGGCATACGCTACAGTCGAGCCGCTCCTGACAGCGATCGCCGCTAAGGCGCCCAGCGATGGCGCGCCCTGCGTGACTTATCTTGGGCGTGGCGGCGCTGGGCATTACGTCAAAATGGTGCATAACGGCATCGAGTACGGCGATATGCAGCTGATTGCCGAGAGCTACGACATCCTCAAGCGCGTGGTCGGCTTGCGCAACGCCGAGCTGGCTGAAGTCTTCGCGGAGTGGAATCAGGGCGAGCTTGACTCATTCCTGATCGAGATCACCGCCCAAATTTTCCGCAAGGCCGACGATCATGGGCAGCCTGGCGAGCTTGTCGACTACATCCTCGATGCGGCCGGGCAAAAAGGTACCGGCAAATGGACGAGTCAAGATGCACTCAACTTGGGCGTGCCGACGCCCACGCTCACAGCCGCTGTCGAGGCACGCATCCTCTCGGCGCTTAAGGCTGAGCGCCTGGCAGCCAGCCAAACGCTCAGCGCGCCCACACCCTACGCACTCAGCGCCGCGCGCAACACTTTTATCGAGGCGGTGCGCCGTGCGCTCTACTGCAGCAAGGTAGCTTCATACGCGCAGGGCATGGCGCTGCTGAGCGCAGCGAGCCGCGCATACCACTACGCTATCCCGCTGGATAGAGCGGCGGCGATCTGGCGGGCGGGCTGCATCATTCGGGCGCGCTTCCTCGGCGATATCACTGAAGCCTACCAGGCCCAGCCGGACTTAGCGAACCTGATGCTGGCGCCGAGATTTCGTGCCGCCCTGAGCGCCTACCAAGCGGCGTGGCGGGATGTAGTCGCAATGGCTGTCCGCGCGGGCGTGCCGACGCCGGCCTTCAGCGCCTCGCTGGCATACTACGATAGCTACCGCAGCGAACGGCTGCCCGCCAACTTGATCCAAGCTCAGCGCGATCTGTTCGGCGCTCACACCTTCGAGCGCATCGATAGAGAAGGCACATTTCACGCCGATTGGTCAGTCTAAGGACTTCAGCAATTGGTCAGAGACAGGGCGGCCTGACTTTCGCCCTGTTTTGAGGCATGAGGCGATGGCGATCGCTCGATCGCCGTGTAGAGAGGACCTGCTCCCATGAAGATCACTCCTGAAGATGTCTTTGAGTATCATATGCGCGGCCGACCAGGCAAGATCGAGGTCAGGCCAACCAAACCACTGCTCACCCAGCGCGATCTCTCGCTCGCCTACTCGCCCGGCGTGGCAGAGGCTGTCCTTGCTGTTGAGGCAGACCCACTCAAAGCCTACGATTACACTGCCAAAGGCAATCTTGTGGCCGTCGTCAGCAACGGGACGGCGATTCTTGGCTTGGGCGATCGGGGCGCGCTGGCCAGCAAGCCCGTCATGGAGGGCAAGGGGGTGCTGTTCAAAGCCTTCGCTGATGTCGACGTCTTCGATATCGAGGTCGACTCGCGCGATCCAGAAGTCGTGATCGCAGTCTGCAAGGCAATCGCACCGACGCTGGGCGGCATCAACCTTGAAGATATCAAGGCGCCGGAGTGCTTCTACATCGAGCGGGCGCTGCGCGAACAGCTGGATATCCCCGTCTTTCACGACGATCAGCATGGCACAGCCATCATCAGCGGTGCGGCGCTCTTGAACGCGCTCAAGATCGTTGGCAAGCGCATCGAGGATATCAAGCTGGTCATCAGCGGCGCGGGCGCCTCAGCCATCAGCACGGCGTATTTCTACATCTCGCTGGGCATGCGCATGGAGAATATCCTGATGGTCGATACAGCCGGCGTGATCTACGAGGGACGCACGAAGGGCATGAACGAGTATAAAGCGCCCTTCGCCCGTCAAACTGATAAGCGCACGCTGGCAGAGGCGCTCGAAGGCGCTGATATGCTGCTCGGCTTGAGCGTAGCTGATATCGTCACGCCGACCATGCTGGAGGGCATGGCTGAGCGCCCGATCCTGTTCACACTCGCCAACCCGAACCCTGAGATCAAGTACGAGCTGGCACGGCAGGTGCGTCCGGATGCGATCATCGCCACAGGGCGCAGCGATCTGCCGAATCAGGTCAACAACGTGCTGGGCTTCCCGTTCATCTTTCGCGGTGCGCTGGACGTGCGCGCGCGCACCATCAACGAGGCGATGAAGATCGCCGCGGCGCGCGCGCTCGCTGAGCTGACGATGGAGGACGTGCCCGACAGCGTGCTGAGCGCCTACGGCCTGCCGAGCTTGAAGTTCGGCTCTGAATACCTGATCCCCAAGCCGCTCGATCCGCGCGTCTTGCTGTATGTGGCGCCAGCAGTGGCGCAAGCCGCCGTCGAGAGCGGCGTGGCGCGCCTAGATCGCTTCGATGTTGAGGAGTATCGTCAGCAGCTAGCAGCGCGGCAAGGCATGGGGCGGCGCATCCGCCTGCAGATCACTCAAAAGGCGCGTATGGGCGCTAAGCAGCGCTTGGTCTTTGGCGAGGGCGAGGTCAGTCGGATCATCCGCGCTGCAGCGATCGTGGCGGAAGAGGGGATCGGCAAGCCAATTCTGATCGGGCGCGCCGCCGCCATTCGCGCCACAATCGCCGATCTCGGCCTAGATTTCTCGCCCCAGATCGTCGATCCGCACGCCTTCGAGCGCCTTGAGAGCTACGTCCAAGCCTACTATCAACTGCGGCAGCGGCGCGGAGTTACGCTGCGGGCAGCCCGCGAGGCAGTCTTGAAGCCGAACATCTTCGGGCCGCTCATGGTGCTGCAGGGCGATGCAGATGCCTACATCAGCGGCCTGACCTATGAGTACCCTGAAGTGATCCGCCCGGCGCTGCAAATTTTCCACACGCAGCAGGGCGTCCGCCTAGCCAGCGGCGTGTATATCATGGTTGCTAAGCAGAAGGTCTATCTGTTCACAGATGCGACAGTCAACATCGAGCCGAGCGCCGAAGACTTAGCTGAGATCGCGGCCCTAGCTGCCGATTTTGCCACGCAACTAGATATCAAGCCGCGCCTTGCTATGCTCTCATTCAGTAACTTTGGCAGCACGCGCCATCCGCTCAGCGAGAAAGTAGCCCAAGCTGTGCAGATCATACGCCGCAAGCGCCCTGATCTGGTGGTGGATGGCGAAGTACAAGCTGATCTGGCCGTCTCGCCTGAGGCGATGGCACAGCGTTTCCCGTTCTCGCAGGTCAGCGATGCAAACGTGCTGGTCTTCCCGGACTTGCAGTCGGCCAACATCGCCTATAAGCTGCTAGCCAACCTAGGTGATGCTGAGGCGATCGGCCCGATCTTGCTGGGCATCGGCGCGCCTGTGCACGTGCTGCAAACGGGCGACTCAGTCGAAGATATTGTGGCTATCGCCGCCATCGCCGCAATGGATGCGCAGAAGCGCAAGGCGGCGCGCGCACAGAGCGTCTGAGCGATGTGGGATGCCACCATCGGTCTGCTGGCGGCACTTACATAAGCTGAGACTGTTGCTAGAGCGGCCCTCTCTAGCGCATAATTTGAGTGAAGTAAAAAATTAGGCTTTGGCAGACTCATAAGCAGCTTGCAAGGCTGTGAGTCTGCCGCAAGGGCTGAACTATGCTCGACCTATATAAACTCCGCATTTTCATGGCGGTGGTGCAGGAAGGCAGCTTTCGTGGGGCCGCTGAACGGCTGTATATCACACAGTCTGCCATCAGCCAGCACATTAAAGACCTCGAGACAGCGCTAGGCCGGCAGCTCTTTGAGCGCGGCTGGCGCGGCGTGAAGCTCACAGCGCACGGTGAGCTGCTGCAAGGCTACGCACAGCGCATCTTCGACCTTGTGGCAGAGGCGGAAAACGCCCTGACCAATCTAGAGAATCTGCCTGAAGGCAGACTGATCATCGGCGCAACACCAGGCGTCGGCATTTACCTGGCGCCAGATTGGATCGGGCACTTCCGCAGCCGCTACGCGCAGTTTTCGGTCACCTTACAGACCGGCGTCACAGCCCAAATTGTGAGCGATGTGCTCTCGCAGCGGCTTGAGATGGGCTTCGTGGAGGGCGAGTTGGAGGCACATCAAAATCCGCGCTTGGGCATATGCATCTTGCAGGAAGTGGTGCAGATGGTGATCGTCGGGCCCAAACACCCCTGGTGGGAAGCCGAGTCGGTCTGTTTGGATGCTCTGCGCGATCAGCCGTTCATCGTGCGGCCGCCCAACAGCCAATCACGCATCTGGCTAGAGCAGACCTTGCGCGCGCATGGCATCGAGCCACGCATTAGCGCTGAGTTCGATAATATCGAGTCCACCAAGCGAGCTGTAGCGGCGGGCGCCTGCATCACGATTTTGCCGCGTTATGCCGTTCAGAGTGAGATCGGGCAAGGCTTATTGCGCGCTCTGCCCATCGAAGGCGATCCGCTGCGGCGCACGCTGAAGCTAGCTTGGGATCGCAGCGCACACTTCACGCCGATCGGACGCGCCTTCCTGGAGATGTTGCGCGCTGAGTATCCGAGCATCGCAGAGGTGATCGGCAGAGCTTGATCACAGCACGAAGTCGTCGTCGGTGGCAGCGATAGCGATTACATCGCGCAGCTCTTCAAGGGCAGGGAAGAGATCGGCGCTATCTGACTCGAATGTACCAGCCACTTCCTCGCGCTCACACAGCGCCCGATATTGACAGTGACGGCAGTGGCGCACTTCGGCGGTTAGCGGGAACTCATCGACCTGGAGGGCGCTCAGCCGCGCTAGCAGGGCGCTGATGTACGCCTGATCGGCGGTGTAGCGCTGGCTGTTGTAAATGAACAGCTCGGTGGCGCCGCCTTCTTCGCCGAACCAGTACAGCAAGTGCACGCGCTCCGGCGGGAGCGGCGCGCCAAATAGGCGTGGCGAGGCTTCGACCAGCAATAACGGATACAAGATCGTCTGCAGGCGGCGCTCGAGGGCAGTGCGGCGCGGGCGCGGGCCCGTCTTCCAGTCAATGATTAGGGCTCTGTCGTCTGGATCGTAGGCTAAGAGGTCGTACTTGGCGACCAAACGCGCGCCATTCGCCCAAGTTGGCTTGACGCTGACGCTGAACTCGGGGCGGCGAAAGGCGCCTGGCACGTCGGCGGGCGGATTATCAAGGAAGGCTTGCCATAGGTCTGCGATGAGCGGATCGATCTGCTCGGGCACGCTGATGCCCTGCCAGCAGCGCTCCATCAGGCGGTGGAAGCGCTCGCCGCGCTCCATCGAACGATCGACGAGCGTGAGCGGCTCGGCAATGGGCGCAGGATGGCTGTGTGCCAACAGGTAGCGCAGCTGAAAGCGACGCGGACAGTCGGCGAAATCTTGAAGGCTGGCCTGGCTGAAAGCAAAGGCAGGCGGGAGCTCACTCGGCATGAGCACTCTCTTGCTCTGGCAGGCGGCCGCTCCCGATCACGTTCTCGCCGGACATAGGAATCTTGATGTAGAAGGTACTGCCCCGATTGACCGCACTTTCGACCCATGCATCGCCGCCATGCAGCTCCGCCACGCGCTTGACGATGTACAATCCAAGCCCGTTGCCGCGCACACGGAAATTATCCTTGTTGCGGATGCGGCGGAAGCGGGTGAAGAGCGTGCGCTGATCCTCTTCGCTGATGCCCCTGCCAGTATCGTGCACGCTCAGCAGCAGCATATTCTCGCGCACTTCAGCGCGCAGCGTAATTGTGCCCTTAGGCGGCGTGTACTTGATGGCGTTATCGGTCAAGTTGTTCAGCGCGCGGCGCATCATCATGTCGTCTAGGTAGAGGATCGGGATATTCGGCGCTGTCTCAGTGAGCAGAGTTTGCTCATTTTTCTCGGCGGCAGCAGCGTGCGTAGCTGCCACCTCGCCCACCATTTTTATGACATCACATGGCTCGCGCTGCAGGCGGTAGTTGCCTTCAGGGTCAAGGCGGCTGGCATCTAGGATTTTTTCGACTAGATCGCTCATTTGGGTGATGCCGCTCTGGATTTTTTCGGCGAAGGCGCGCTGGCGCTCGTTAAATTCGCCGACCATCGGCATCATATCCACGTAGCCCTTCATGTAGGTGAGCGGCAAGCGCAAATCGTGCGAGACGGTGCTGGTGAACTCAGCTTGATTATCGCGCAGGTTTTTGTAGCGGGTGATATCGCGCAACATCAGCACGCTGCCGCTGCGTTCGCCGTGCTCATCGCGCATCTCGGAGAGGCGCGGTGCGAAGGTCAGGCCGTTGGCGTTTTGCCACTCCATGCTCTCTGCGCTCACCTCGCTGCGCAGCAGGGCGATTAGGTCAGCTGCGTCCGTCATGCTGGCAAAGGCAGAGAGCTGATTGCCGATCACGCGCTCAGCGCTGATGCCGAAGACGCGCTCAGCAGCTGGGTTGAAGACGAGGATACGCTCGTGCGCATCGATGACTAGGATCGGGTCGAGGCTGCTGGTCAGGATGGTGGCGAGTTGTTCGCGGCCGCGGCGTGCTGCTTCGAAGGCTTGGGCGTTGGCAATCGCGATGGCCGCTTGTGCTGCCAACAGCTGCAGGAAGTTGCGTTCCCATGCGCCAAAGGCGTGCGCCTCGCGGTAGGCGACCCATAAAATGCCTAATGGCGCCTCCCGCGCGGTGAGCGGCAACGCGGCTACGGTGTTGAAGAGCAGTCGCAGGCCGCTGAGGGCTTGCGGCAGAGTTGACTCGCCCGTCGCTTCGAAGGCCACCTCTTGTGCCATGTCGAGCAGGGGCGCATCGAAGTGGGCGAAATCGCCGTTACTGCCTTCGGCATAATAGACCTGTGGCAATGAACCGGTAGTGACCACGAAGCGCAGGCACGTGGCGCGCAAGCCGCGCTGCGCAATCTGCGCAACGTCGGTCAGGACCGTCCCGAGCGCGCCACCTTTAGCAATGCGCTGAGTAATCTCCAAGAGCAGTGCCTGCTCGCCTGCGTATAGCCTAAGTTGCTCACGTAATTCTTCTATCGACGGGCTCGAAGGTGCGACTTCACTCATGGTCACGCAGCTTCCCTGATCAGTTTGCTAAAACGCCTGCCCTAAGGCAAACTCTCGATCCGTGCGCATTATAACACTTTTCTCATATGGGTTGCAACGCAGGTTAAGCCTTCAAGCTATCCTGGCGCCAGGGCTGGCAGTCCAGCCGACGGGCAGCTAATCATTTTGAGCTCTGGCGCGGCAGACGTAGAGCAGCTCTTCCATGAACAAGTTGAAGCCCTGCACAAACTTATCGAGGTAGTCTTGTGTCATGGCTTGTGCCAAGTCACCTTGCCCGATGCCGATCAGGGCGGCGACATGCGGGCGGAAATCGCGCAGCGAGATGTGCAACACGCCGTTGGCATCGGTCAGGATGCCCCACGCCAACATCTTCTTCTCATTATCGTCTTTGGCGGTGTTGAAGCGCCGCAGTGAGGAGCTCGCCGCCACCTGCCCGACATTGCTGAAGACCTCCTGCCCCTTGATAGTATCGTTGAGCATATCGAAGTGGCTGGGCAGGCCGTCTAGCAGGCGCTGCACGGCGGGCGGCAAGCCGCCCAGCAAGCGAATCGTGCTAGTGCTCAGGCTCTCGCCGCGCAGGGTGACGTTTTTGTAGGCTAGCAGCATCTCGCCAAACTTTTGGAGCATCCCGAAGTACTCAAGGCGCAGCATCTGAGCTTCGCTGGCGCTGATGCCCAGTGCCCGTTGCTCGAGCAGGCGGAAGGCTTGATAGGTCTGGCGGTGCTTCTCATAGATGTTCGGCATTGGGTTGCGGAAGGTGGTCGGGAAGATGCGCTCGTGGGGGCTGAGGGCGGTGGCGTCGATTGGGATCAGCAGCGCGGGATTGATCTGCCGCATGGTGTCGAGCGTTCTAGTCACCAGCTGCACAGCCGCCTGGACGTTCTTATCGCGCTCTGTGCCTAGCACGGCAATGGTGTTGAGCAGAGCTTGGCTGGGCCTGTAGAGCGGGTTGAACACGCTGCGATAGAGCAAGAGCAGGTCGTTGACGGTCAGCCGCAGTTTATCTGAGCGTTTGAGCAAGCTGCGGCGCACATCCTGTACTAGGGGCAGGTTCACCTGGCTATTTTCGGCGCTCACCTCTGGCGGGCACTGCAGCTTTTTTAGTTTAGCGGGCGTGAGGGTGCTGGGCTGCTCCAGGTTGAGGGCGATGTAGGCGCTGCCGCCCGGCGGAGCCTGATTCAGCCGTGCGCTGCCCTGAACACGGCGCCCCGCCAATAGTCGTGCGAAACGCACTGCTTGTCTGGTTAGAATCTCAGCGATAGCCATGCCGTTAGCGGCATCAAAGAAGATATGCGAGAGGTCGAAGACGCTGCTGTGGGCAGTGCGGAAGACCGTCAGTGCGTGATCGCCGATGCCGCGCTGACCGCTGCGAATATCGGTCAGGCGGCTTTCGGCGCGTGCGGCATCCCAGTTGATTAAGATCGGCGCTGTGCGCAGCTGCTCGAGAGCTTGGCGGGCTGCTTCGGGCAGGCTGCGGCGCAGGGCAGGCTGATCGCGGCGGCGCGCCGTGCGCAAGGCACGATCGAGCGTAGCGACAGGCAGACTCGGCTTCAGAGACAGCAATTCGGCGGCGACGTGGCGGGCGTGTTCAGTCGCAATCGGCACAGGGATCAGGTAGTAGCGCTTGCGCAGGATCACGCCGATGTGCAGCTGCTCTGGCGGGATGGGCGTGCGCGTATCGTTGTATTCGCTCGGCGTCAGGGCGGCGCGGATGTCCATCTGGTTGATGTAGGCTTTCAAGGCGGCCTGGCGCTCAGCGATGGCAGCTCGATCGTGCCAGGCTCTCTCGTAGGCGCGGCGCTGATCGCGGCGGGCTTTCTGCAGGGCTTGTGTGCAGAAATCCTCAAAGCACCGGCGGCGGTAGGCGATGAAAATGTCCTCGAGTACGTTGTCGGGCGCGCTGTAGGGGCGTGTTTTCAGCCAGCGTTCGGTCAGGCGTGGGTCGCCGGTGGCATCGCTGATGGCGCGCAGCTGCACGCGTTCTGTCCATTCGCAGGCGAGCAGGTCGGGATAGCTCTGAAGTAGCCAAGCGGCCGCTAACAGCCAGGCAGCTAGCTCATCGGCGGGCTCAAGCGGCAGACTCTCGCGCTGCAGCGTCTGTTGAAAACCGAGCGTCTCGCAGGCGTGCCAGGCGGTATCCTCGCGCAGCCCGAACTCAACGTAGAATTGCCAGGTGCCCTCAGGGAAGGATTTGATGGGGTCTTTGCCGCTGAGGCGCAGGAGCATGTGGTAAGCGGCAAGGATAGCAGCCGGGCCGCCGAAAATCGCGCTGTACTTGACCTTATCCACAAACGACTGCATCCCTTGCATCAACAAGGTTAGGTTGCGCCGACTCTCTTGAAGGGGCACCACCCGTTCGCGTAGGTTTGCCAGGCCGATGCTGATCATAGTTGGCACATTGCCGGCTGGCACGATGCGCGCAATCTCATCGGCCAGCGATTGCAGCTCTGGCAGCGAGAGATGGGTCAACTGATCAGTTGTATCAAGATATTGCCGCAAGCTAATAGCGGTCAGTTGCTGTGCCTCGTCGTATTCTCTGGCGGCTTGGTTCATCATGCCTTGGGATGATCAATTTAACCAAATTACAGCCTCTATTATATGCCCAAAAAACTGAATAGGATCAATCGCTGAGGGGATCGGTGGGCGTGGCGGCTGGCAGCACCTCGGGCTGGCGCAGAAAGCGCAGCCGTATTTCGGCTGTGCCTAAGTATGCCTCAGCGCTCATGGCGCCCCAAAAATCCTGTGGGGTGGCAATGCTGCCACTCTTGGCGTACAAATAGCGGCGCAGCCACGTGAAAAAAGCTGTGTCGCCAAGCGCTTCGCGGATCGCTTGAAGCATCTGTGCGCCGCGCAGATACACTGCGTTGATGTACGCCCGTGCCTCCCGAAACTCATAGACTGCTGCATCCACGTAGCCGCTCGGCTGATAGGCTTTAACGCGGAACGTCCACCACCAAGGCACCAGATCGGGGCGTATGCCTTCCAAGTAGAGCAGCTCGGCATAGATTGAGAGCGCCTCATCAAGGTAGGGTGAGTCGCCTTGCGCTGTCATGACCTGCGCGTACCACCACTGATGGGCGACCTCGTGAGCAGTGATCAGCGTCAGCCATGAATCATCGCGCCCGTTGAAGGTAGCGAACCAATGGCTGCCAACATGCACCAAGCCGCTGAACTCCATGCCATCCCAGAAGTCAGCCTCAACCACTACCAGCCGGTCGTAGAACATTGCCCCGAACAGCGCGGAGAAACGCTCGACGGCTTGGCGCGCCGTTTGAAGGGCGTGCAGATGAGCAGGTGAGGGCGTGCCGTTACTCGTGACAAAGTGATAGAGGTCGACTGTCTCGCCGGTGGCAGTGCGAGTGCTGAGCCGCGCCATGCTGCTGCTGACGACGAGCGGCAAGGATCGGCCGTTTTGAAAGCGGACGCGCCAATTCCGATCGCCCAAGCGCTCAACCTGGCCGGGCGCGATTAAGTCAGCAGGCGTTGCCCCACTCAAGACGATCTCAGCCTCGAAGTCGGCTAGCTCGGAGAAAATATACTCGCCGACCAACGATGCCTGTGGCAGCGCCCAATCGTCGTCCAGGCGCGGTGCGAATTCTGGCAGCCAGTGCCCAAGATTGAGCTGCCGATCGGTGTAGCTGAGATACGAGCGACGCGCATTCGGCAAACTTGGGACGCTCAGCGTGAACGTGAGCGCGACGACGGCGCGGCAGCCGGCCGGTAAAGGGCGCTCTAACTTCAGGGCCAGGCGCGCCTTTTCCAGCGTGTAACTTGCAACGCGCACAGCCGATTCGGGAGCGCTCACAATCCCCTCAAGCCTGAAAACGCCCTCCGCGTTATTCGCATCGATGTACATGAACAGCGCCTCGAGCGGCGTTGAGGTGCTGTTGCGGTAGCTAGCGCGCAGCTCGGCGCGGACTGCGCGTTTTTCGGGATCGATCTGCGCGCTGAGGCGGTAGCTGGTTGGAGCTTCCACCTTAGGCGCGCCGCACGGATCGAGATTTGGCGCAGGCGTGCGCCCTTGGGGCGCAGTCGGTGTGAGATTGCTCGGTGTGGCGCTCAGGACCGGCGCCAGCGTGCCAGATCGCGGCAGCTCAGCGGCAAAAGGCGAGGTCGGCTGCGCACCGATCTCGGCGAAGCCGCAAGCCATGCACAGCATCAGGCCGAGCAGGGCGGCGGCAAGCCCTGTGCGCTCAGGCGTCCGCGCCATTGTCACCGTTGTCAGATCTCAACACGCCGCGCTCGCGCATCAGCTTGTAGAGCGCTTGCGCCTGTGTGTAGTCTACATTCAGGCGGCGTTGCAGCGTCGTGACGTTCAGCGAGGTGCCGGCTTGCCTATACAGCTCGACAGCGCGCTCGTAGAGTGCCTCATCCACTTTGGACTCTTTGGTTGCCTCATCGCGCAGGGCGGCGAAGAACTTCTCTTCGTCGGGATCAGGCTGGGGGCGTGGCGGCGCGAATCTGGGCGCCCCAAAGGGCGAACTCCCGCCCAGCCGCTCGGTGCGAGGCTGGAAAGGCGACGACTCGCCAGGTTTGATCAGCTTGGCGGTGGGTCTATCGGGCGCGTGATCGAACGAGATATGGCTGACCGGCGCCCCGCGCTCTTTTTGGGCGATCTTCCAGAAGTCAGTGATCTGCTTCAGCTCGGCATCCGAGACGTAAACGCCCTGCACACGGATAGGCGCCGCAGCATCGGGCGCTTGGAAGAGCATATCGCCACGCCCGAGCAGCTTCTCGGCGCCCGGCTGATCCAGGACCACGCGGCTATCCACACTCGAGGCGACGGCGAACGAGATACGGGCAGGGAAGTTCGCCTTGATCAGCCCAGTGACTACCTCGACGCTCGGCCGTTGTGTGGAGATAATCAGGTGAATGCCGGTGGCGCGCGCCATCTGTGCCAGGCGGGTCAGCTGCTTTTCGGTCTCGTCGGGCGCTAGCATCATCAGGTCAGCCAGCTCATCGATGATGATGACTAGGTAGGGCATGCGCGGCTCGCCCTTGCCCAGCTTGGTGTTGTAATCGCTGATGTTACGCGCCCCCAGCGGGGCGAACTTCTTGTAACGGTCATCCATTTCGCGCGTGACCCACTTCAGCACGCCCGCGACGCGCTCCAAATCCACCACGACGGGCGCAGCCAAGTGCGGGATGCCGTTGTAGCCCGTCAGCTCCACGCGTTTGGGGTCGACCATGATCAGCTTGAGGTCGTCGGGCGAATTTTGCAGCAGCAAGCAGGCAATTAGGGCATTCACGCACACCGACTTGCCAGAGCCAGTCGTGCCGGCGATGAGCAGATGCGGCATTTGGGCTAAGTCGGCGACGACAGCCGCGCCATCGATGCTCCTGCCCAGCGCCAGGCGCAGCCGCGAGCGTATCTCGTTAAAGGTTGGGCTGGCGATGATATCACGCAAGCCGACCAGCGCCGTCTCGGGGTTGGGCACCTCAATGCCGACGTAGCCTTTGCCAGGCACGGGCGCCTCGATGCGGATTGAGCGTGCCGCCAGCGCCAAAGCGAGGTCAGCATCCAGCTTGGCGATCTGATTGACCTTGATGCGCGTCTGCTTGCCACGCGAATTCAGATAGCCTGGCTCCACACCGAACTGCGTGATGGTCGGCCCGACGTTGATCTCAACAACGCGCCCAGGCGCCCCAAAGTCTTCGAGCGTCTCTTCGATGATGCGGCGGCGCTCTAAGAGCATTTCCTTTGTGATGGTCTGGGCGGAGCCAGGCTGCAGCAGCTGACGATAGTCGGGCATCGGCCAGGCAGTCTCAGTTTCGGGCAGCTGCATCGGCGGGAGCTCATCGGCAGGTGGGGCGGTTGCCTCGCCCGACTTGTTGGGCAGGGCAATGCCAGAGATGCGCGGCTCGGCAGCGGGATCACGCTCGATAGGCGCCGCTTCGAGCACGTCATCCGGCCCTGAGTCGTCATTCGGCGCTTCAGCGTCATCTTCGGGCGGCGGCGCTGCGCTAGGCTTGGGCGCTGGACGGAAGGCACTAGGGCTACCGAGCGGGCTGCTTGTCCTGCTCCCGAAGATGCTGCTGCTCGGCTTGGCAGGTGGTGGCGGCGCCTTTGCGCTCGGCGCATCGTCGTCTTCGTCTTCAGCCTTGTCCTCAGAGGCTTGTGGCTTGCTGCCAAAGATGCCGCTTGGCTTGGGCGCTGGACGGGGCGTGCTGAAAATGCTGGTGGTTTGCGTCCGCTGCGTGACGGCCAGGTCGGGCGGCGTAGGCTCGGCGGGCTGTGTGCTGGCCGCTGGCGCGGTCGTCTCCGCTTCAGGCGCTGCCTCAGCGGAGGGGACGGGCTTGGGCGTCGGCTCCGACTTGGGCTTGGCGCCGAAAATGCCGCCGAATGTCCCCGTCTTGCGCTCGGGCGGC
>JBDNDQ010000040.1:0-32701 GCA_046719055.1 Aggregatilineales bacterium
GATCTATGTCTACGGGGCGCCTGGGCGCGGCCAGTTGGTTGAGGGGCGTTTCTTGACGGATGCCGATCGCGGCAGGGATCACATCGTAATTCCGTACTCTCCGCGCCTGGAGGCGTTGGGCGTGCGCGTCGGCTCGACCCTAACCTACCGTCTGACTGAGGGTTTTAGCGGTGGTTCGCGTCGGCTTGAGCGGACATTTGAAGTGGTGGGCGTGGTGGCGCCTGATGCGCGCTCGGGCTTGATCCCGCTCAGCTTGGGCGATGGCGCAGCACAAGTGCCGCTCGAGCGGGTGCCATCGGCAGCGCCCTTCGACCTGATCATCGCTGATGTGGAGCCGAGCGCGCTTAACGATGTGCTGGGAAAGGTTGGGGCAGTACCGGGCCTGTTTGTGTTTGATGTCAGCCTGTTCGACTCGATCCTGACGCGCTTACTGACGCAAATGAGCGCCTTGCCGCTCTTGATCGCTGTGCTCTCGCTATTTGCCGCTGCTGCCCTGATCGCCACTACCGTCTCGCTCGCCACGCTCGAGCGCCGCCGCCAGATCGGGGTGATGAAGGCGGTCGGCGTCAAGCGGCGCTATGTGCTGGTGCAGCTGCTGATCGAAAATGGCCTGGTCGGCTTGCTGGGCGGCGTCATCAGCCTGCTGCCGACTATGTTGATTCTCGCGGCAGTGCCCGCCCTGACTCAGAATTTCGTGCAACTGCCCGTGCCGTGGGACTTGATCGGCTTGATGCTGCTGACGGCGATTGGGGTCACGCTGGCAGCGACGATCGTCACGGCGGCGCCTGCAGCCAGCGAGTCGCCGCTTGCCGTGCTGCGGTACGAGTAGGCGCCCGGGAGCATCACGGCATAAAAAAGGCGGCACAGAGCGCTCTGTGCCGCCCGCTAGCTGCTAGACTCAGTACTCTAGCCGATCAGTCGGCTCGATGCGCTTACGGAAGACCCAGTAGCTCCACGCCTGATAGCCCAGCACGACTGGCACCAGCAAGATCGCTACGATGCTCATGATCGTCAGCGTGTACTCGCTGGCAGCAGCATTGTAGATGGTCAGGCTGAACTCGGGGTTGATGCTCGACGGCAGCACGCGCGGATACAAGCCGCTAAAGACCGTCACAACCGAGAGCGCAATGGCGATCATCGAGGCGATGAATGCCCAGCCCATCTGCTTCTCGCGGATGAAGTAGCCGATCGACAGCATCGAGAGCACAGCTACGATCGGCGGCAGGCCCGGATTCACGCCCAGCCGTACGAAGATATCCGTGCTGGCGTAGCTCCACACCACAAAGAGCGCAATCACGATGATAGCAGGTAGCCACAGCCGCTTTGCCGTTTCCAGCGCCCGCACCGAGAGCTCGCCACCTGCTTTCAAGCTCAGGAAGATCGCCCCGTGCAGCGTGAAGATCAGCAAACTTGCCAAGCCTGCTACCAGCGAATATGGGCTGACCAGGTCGAAGAAGGTGCCGCTGAACATCATGCTGCCATCGATCGGCACGCCCCGCGCAATGTTGCTGAGCGCTACGCCCCACAAAATTGCTGGAATCAGGCTGCCAAAGAAGATGGCGCCGTCCCAGATCGCCCGCCACTTCCGACTCTCGTGCTTGCTGCGGAACTCGAACGCCACGCCGCGCACAATCAGGGCTGCCAACATCACTACCAGTGCGAGGTAGAAGCCGCTGAACATCGTGGCATACCACTGCGGGAAAGCTGCGAAGATCGCGCCGCCCGCCGTCAGCATCCATACTTCATTGCCATCCCAGTGTGGGCCAATTGTGTTGACGATCACGCGCCGCTCACGGTCATTTCGCCCTAAGAAGGGCAGGAGAATGCCCACGCCGTAGTCAAAGCCCTCTAGGACGAAGAACCCGACAAACAAGACCGCAATCAGCACAAACCACAGGCTGTTGAGATCGAAACCCATGACGCACCTTCCTAGAAACTCACTGCCACTTCAGGATCGGCGCCCGCCTCAGGCAGCACGCCGCTCTCGACTTGCGTCTCATCTTTCGCATAGCGGTTCAGCAAGAAAATATCGACTGCCATCAGCACACCGTAGATCACCGTGAACAGCACCAGAGAGAGCAAAACCATCTCCGCCGTCACATTCGGCGAGACCGCATCCGCCGTCTGCTGCAGGCCGAACACAATCCACGGCTGCCGCCCGACCTCAGTCATCAGCCAGCCAGCGGTATTTGCCGCATACGGCAAGACGATTGCGTACGGCAGGATGCGCAGCAGCCAGCGCGTTTGCTCTAGGCGTTGCTGCATCACGCGGAACAGCCCGAACCAGGCGATCGCAATCATCAGGAAGCCTAAGCCCACCATCGTCCGGAACGTCCAGTAAGTGAAGGCGACCGGCGGCACGTAATCGCCTGGGCCGTACTTCTCCTCGTACTCGCGCTGCAGGTCGTTGATGCCCTTCACTTCGCCCGTCGGCCTGTTGTAGGCGAGGATGCTCAGCAGCGCCGGGATGCGAATGGCGAAGACGTCACGGCGCTCTGGCTCATTGCCGAAGGTGAAGAGCGAGAAGGCAGCCGGGTCTTCACTGTTCCACAGCGCCTCAGCGGCCGCCATCTTCATCGGCTGGCTTTTGACCATATGCTGCGCCTGCGTATGGCCATTCAGTGCGATCATCAGGCTCGCCACAGCCCCAACTACTACGCCGATGTGGAATGAGCGCATGAAGAATTCGCGATTCTTCGTGCGGTGCCATAGGTGCCACGCGCTGACGCCCATGATGAAGAACGCTGCCGTCAGCAAGCCGCTGAAGAAGACGTGCGGGAACTGCACGCGCAAGTTCGGATTGGTGATCAGCGCGAAGAAGTCGGTCATCACAGCACGCTGTACTGTGCTGCCATCCGGCAGTGTGACGGTCTTGATCGCGTAGCCAACCGGCTCCTGCATGAACGAGTTAGCGATCAGAATCCACAGCGCCGAGATATTCGAGGCAATGGCGACCAGCCAGATCGAGGCCAGATGGACGCCCTTCTTCAGCCGATCCCAGCCGAAAATCCAGACGCCCAAGAATGTCGACTCGATGAAGAACGCCAGAAGTGCCTCGACAGCCAGCGGCGCCCCAAAGATGTCGCCTGTGAAGCGCGCATACTCCGACCAATTCATGCCGAACTGAAACTCTTGCACAATGCCCGTCACCACACCCAGCGCAAAGTTGATGATGAACAACTTGCCCCAGAACTTCGCCATGCGCTTGTAGAGCTCGTCGCCGGTGCGGAAGTAGATCGTCTGCATGACGGCAACAAGGATCGACAGTCCGATGGTGAGCGGTACGAAGAAGAAGTGATACACAGTTGTGACTGCAAATTGCAGCCGCGCTAGCGATAACGCATCCACGCTGACCTCCCTTGAACGACTCAGTTGCATAACTTCGGGTTATGCCCCAAAGGATAGCCCAGCGCCGTTTTTTGGATGAGTGACGCTCGTCAACACTTTTGTGTGACAAATTGCACAAGTTTTTGGGGTGCTCAGCGGCAGGCGCGCTGAATGGCGCTAGAGGCTTGCCTTCGGGAGGTGAAGCCCTGCCAGATCGGCTCGTCGCGGCGTGCACTAGTGCTGATGTTAGCGCTCATGACGTGCGCATACGGCGAGAGGCGCTTCTCAGTGCCCGGCTGCGTCATAAAGCGCATCCCGCCGATCCGATAAAAGGCGGGCGAGCCGTCTCGGCAGCGCCAGGCCCAGCTCGGAGCGCCCAGCGCTGCAACGACCTCGCCTATGCTGAGTGCCTGCTCAGGCAGATGTATCCACAGCGTGTTGGGGACTACTGGCTCATCAGGTAAGCCGCCCAGACCAACTCCGATGCCGTGTGGCGGCGCTGTACGGTAGCTGCGCACCACCCACGCGCCGCTGCTGAGGCTGTGAAATACTTCAACTTGCCAAGCCGAGTCGGCTTGTAGCAAGGCTGCGGCTTGGCGCACGGTTGTCTCGCCAATGCGGATGCCCTGCCAGCAGCTCGGCAGAGCGCACTCAGCGCTGTACAGGCTCTTCAGCCAAGCCAGGGCGGCTGAAGCAGGCGCTTGCGCCCCGACCTGCCTGGCAGCCAGCATCGCTAGACTTAACGCCGCCACACACAGCCATAACCCTCTCAACCGATACATTCCTGCTCTCCATCCCTCACCAACATGCCACCTAGTGCATGCAGAAGCGCCTCTCAAACTCAGCGTGCTGCGCGCGATAAGTAAACCCTTGCCAGAGCGGCTCATGACGGCGCGCATAGTGGCTTACATCCATTTTGACGAGCGGCGCATATGGCGAAAAGCGCCCATCAGACCGCGCTTGCACCAAAAAACGTATTGTACCGATGCGGTAGTAGGTCAAACCTTTTGCCCTGCACATCCACGCCCACTCAGGGGCGCCGAAGGCAGCCATCACATCACCGATGCGCAGCGTCTCCGCAGGCAGGTGTATCCACAGCCCATTCGAGGCTATTGGCGCGTCGGGCAAGCCGCTCACACCCACCTCAACACCGTAGGGCGGTATTTGACGGTAGCTGCGCACTACCCACGTACCATAACTGCGGCTGCGCAGCACCTCAACGCGTAGAGCTGCATCCGCGCCTAGCAGCTCTGCCGCTTGGCGCACGGTCGTCTCGCCGATGCGAATGCCCTGCCAGCAGCTCGGCAGAGCGCACTCAGCGCTGTACAGGCTCTTCAGCCAAGCCAGGGCAGCTGAAGCAGGCGCTTGCGCCCCCACTTGCCTGGCAGCCAGCATCGCTAGACTCAACGCCGCCACACACAGCCATAACCATTTCAAGCGCATCGCTCATTGCCCATCAAGGCTAAACGTGCCGATGAAAACGCGCTGATCGGCATCCGCTGAGGTGCCCTGCGCCGTGTAACGCGTCAGTTCGCCCGGCTCATACAAGCCGACTGCAACGCGATATGTCCCACCAGGCAGATCAGCGGGCAGCTGCAGCGTGTGCTGCTCCCGATAGGCACGTCCCGGCAGCCAATTAGCCGGCGGCAAGACGCCCGCGCCAACGCGCACATCGCGCTGTGCTGATTCTATCAGCCTGCCTGCCGCATCGTAGAGATGCATGAAGACCACACCGTCAAAGGGCGCTTCGCCGATCAGCGACCAGGTCAGGTCTAGGGTGAGCGTCCGATCGGCTGAGTCGTAGGCAATTTGGGCGGCATTCAGCGCCACTGCACCGGCAAAGGTTGCCACGCGGCTGTTGATCGGCTCAGGCTGGTAGTCGCCCTGATAGAACCAGTGATAGTAGGGCAGATAGAAGCCATAATCCGCCACGCCATCCACCTCGACGCGTAAGATGAGCGAGTCGCCTGCGATTAACTCGCGCGGCACTAACGAGGCAATTTCGAGCCACTGCCCCTTAATCTCAGGCACGACGCGCCTGCCGATGAACTGACCATCGGCATATAGGCGCAGACTGATGGGATACTGCGCCTGCACCCGTATGATCCACAGCAGATCGCGCCCGGCCTGCGTGCGTATCGTGAACTGCTCGCCGCCTGTGAGCAGTCTGCCGCCATCTGCGACGCGGCAAACCGCATTTTCCGAGTCGGGTGGCGCGCAGGCGTGATAGGTCAGCGTATGCAGCTCGCTTGGGAAGCCATGGCGCCGTAGCGCCTGCCACCAGCGATAATCATGCGCGCGCTCACTGGCTAGCTGTGCCACATTCAGACTATCTACTAGTCTGAAGCCCTCGATCGTATCGCGTGTGCTGGGCTGCATCGGCTGCGCTGCATAGGCAGCGTACCTCCAGTCAGCGCGGTAGAGGAATTGCCCGCTGTTTGTGGCAGAGGCGACGTTGATCTTCGGCTTGGTGGAAGGGAAGCTCCCCAGCACCTCGCCGAAGATGCCGCTCTGAGCGAAGTACGTCAAGCCACGTGCATCAGGATAGATGGCGAAGTAGTCGGGGCGCCACGCACTGGCGTACATCTGCTCAAAAACGACGCCAGGCCCGTGCCGCCACGCCTCAGCCGCCTCAGGCGTGGTCAGCCCGACCACGTCGTAAGTCGCTCGATTGCCAAAGTAGCGCACCGCACCGATATCGTGTGCCCCAACAACCGCCTCAGGCGGTAAGGCAGCGACAGCGCTCGCCAATGCCCGCTGACTGAGCGCCACTTCACGGACGTTCTGAATGTAATAGCCTGACCAGCGACTCGCGCTCATCAAGGCCAGGGCAGCATAGACGCTGATCAGCCAATAGGCTGCCACACGCTGCCGCGATTGGCCGAGTGCTACAAACGTATAGCCGCTCAGCAGCAGCAACAGGGCGATAAGTGGCTGCTGATAGCGCTTGAACTGCCAGAACGCCGTCTCGACGAGCGCCGTGATCGCTGAGAGCCCGATCAGCCAGAGCATGATCAGAAGTGGCAGGCTGATCTTGCGCCATTTGACCAACTGCCACATCCCGAAGGCGACCGGGAAGAGGGCCAAAACCGCAAAAAAGCCGGTGTTGTAGTCGCCGATATCGGTGAAGAGATCGCGCCACAGGCGCCAGAACGTATCGCCGATCAACCAGAGCGTCCTCTCGGGATCGCTCGGCACGTTATAGAGGTAGCTCTTCGCCTGCATGCCGCTGCCACTTGGCGAGCCAGTCAGCGCCCAATTGAGCAGCGGCTGCGCCGCTGAAGCGATGAACGGCAGGGCATAGTAGAGCAGATTGACGCGGCGCGCCTTCACAAGCAGATATAGCGCCACGCTCAGGGCGATCACGGCTCCTTCAGGGCGGATTAGCGCGGTCAGGGCGCCCGCTAACAGTGCTGCACGGACGTTGCCAGCCCGAATGTGCCACAGAGTTAGCAAGATTGCATACAGGAATAGGCTTGTCTCCATGCCGGAGACGAACGCCCAAGCCAGCGAGCCGTGCAGGGCGAAAATTGCCGTCATGCCCAGCGCAAGCGTGCCTGTTCCCGCCTCTTCAGCGCTCACCAGGCGGAAAAATAACCACGCCGCGCCCAGCCACGCCAAAATTCCCAGGCCGAGCGCCCACCATGCCAGCGCCTCGCCCGTGAAGCCGATCAAATAGCCAACTGCTAGCAGAAATGGGTAGAGCAGGCTGGTGGCACCGCTCGTGGGCGGCTGATTGGCGTTGTAACGGAAAGGATGCCCTTCAGCGAGGGCGCGGGCGTACTGAAAATGGATGTAGGCGTCGTCTAAGGGCAAGATCGGGGCCGCTAGCCCTGTGGTGCGCAGGGCGCCACCCACAAACAGTGCAGCTAGCCCGCCGATCAACAAGCTCAGGAAGGCGAAGGACAGCCACTGGCGTCGAGTCATGGCTGTGCGTCAGGATAGACCTGCCAGCCCGCCTCGGGCGTGTCCATTTGCGCCAGCGTCTCGGGCGGGATGGGAACCAGCAAGCCGCTTGCTTCCGCTGTGAGCGTCCCATCTGGCAGGCTGATCGTAGCCGTTGCGGTCACAGCGCGCCCACGATCGCGCTCGACGCGCCCGCGCACGGTCAGCGGAGTGTGTAACGGCGTCGGCCGGCGGAAGCGCACCTCGATGCGGGCTGTGTAGGTCAGGCGGCGGAAATCGCTAGCTAAGACAGCACGCGTGAGCGCCTCATCCAGCACAGCCGTCACGATGCCGCCATGCGCAATGCCTGGATAGCCTTGATGCAGATCGCCCAGCACTACCTCAGCGCGGCAGGCAGTCTGACCGTCATTGTAGAAGCGCAAGCGCAGTCCGTGTGCGCTCTCGATGCCGCAGGCAAAGCAATGGCGCGAGTTAGGTTGCAGCGCATCGGGGGCAGCGCGATCAAGTGGCGCAGGACTCATCACAAGCGCTCCTCAACTAATGTGAATAGCCGTTCGCGAACGTGTCGATCATCAGCTTCACGTCCTCGCCAAGCGGATATAGCACAGGGCATGTGCAGCCGTTAGCAACATACTCACGCACTTTGGCGCGCACTTCCTCAGGCGTGCCGCTGGCGGTGATCAGCTGCACCACATCATCTGGCACCAGCGCCATCGCTTGCTCAATCTGCGCTTCAGTGGCTGGCCATGTCAAGACCTGCGCAATCTCGTCGAGCAGCTCCTGGCTGACTCCGCTTGCCTTCATAATGTGCGGCTGCTGACCAAGATATTGCGTCACCAGTTTGCGGGCACCATCGAGCGCCTTCTTGCGATCTCGATCCACGCTGGCGACGATCAGCTGCGGCCGATCGATATCCTCTAGCCTGCGCCCAGCGACCTTTGCACCTTTTTCAAGCGCTTCCATCGCCTCAGCGTTGTAGGCAGGTGAGACCAGATAGTTCAGCAGGGCGCCATCAGCGATTTCGCCCGTCAATGTCATCATCTTCATGCCCGTCGCACCGATGTAGATCGGTATGCTGCGCGGCTCGCGACGCCCATGCACGATATCCAATTCAATACCTGTGACGTGCACGAACTCGCCGTGAAAAGTCACGCGCTTCATCGCCAAGAGCTCGCGCACCACAGTCACAACCTCGCGCATGGCCAGGAGCGGCTTCTCACGCTTGATGCCGACGTTCGCGGCCAATGGATCCCACCACGCGCCGATGCCCAAGAGAATTCGATTGGGCGCCAGATCATCCAGCGTCAGAAAGGTTGAGGCGATCAAGGCGGCGTTGCGCGTCCAGTTGTTGATCACACCTGAGCCGACCTTGATTCGGCGCGTGGTGGCAGCGAAGGCAGCCATCGGCACGATTGCATCGCGCACTAGGCGGCTCTCTGCCTGCCAGACTGCCTCAAAGCCGTTTGCTTCGGCGTATTGCACATAGTGTATTGCCTCGTGCAGCTCGTGGGCATCCTGCAGGTATAGTGCAACTCGATCAGGCATGCTCCGGCCTCCTTCGTAAGGGCGAATTCGGGTGTAGTATAGCGCAGCCGCTTGCCAAAGGGCGAGTCGGGCTGCATGACTCGCCCCGTTTGCCTAGGCGCTGTAGCCGTAGGTCAGTTCGCTCAGCCGGTCGATAGCTTTCTGCAGCGCTGGGAAAATCTCGCGGTAGACCTCGCGGAAGAGCTTGTCGTAAGTCTGATGCGTCTTCTCATCGGGCTGATAGGCGCGCTCAGTGCTGGTCATAGCGTCGGCCGCAGCACGGACGCTCGGATACCAGCCCGCCGCAGCAGCTGCTAGAATCCCGGCACCCAGATTGGTCGCCTCAGCGGTGCTGGCGCGCTTGACGACCTTCCCATTTACATCCGCCACGATCTGGCACCACAGGGCGCTGCGCGAGCCGCCGCCCATCAGGATGAACTCGTTGATCGGGTGCCCTGTAGCAGCCTGAATGCCTTCCATCGCCAGGCGATGCTCAAAGGCGATGCCTTCTAAGATGGCACGATAGAAATGTTCACGGCGATGGGCGCCCGTCCAGCCGATCACGATGCCCGTCGCTTTGGCATCCCAGAAGGGCGGCATGACGGCATTCCAATAGGGCACCAGCAGCAAGCCCAGTGAGCCAGGCGGCAGCCGGCGGGCTGCAGTCTCTAACACTTCCTCAGGCGAGACGCTCAGCTCGATCTTGCGCAAGTCGGCTGCGAAGTGCTCTACAAACCAGCTGACCGTGAAAGTACCGCCGCCCAGCACTTCCTCTGGTACGAAGGCGCCGGCGATCGGCGAACACAGCGTGCGAAAGGCGCGATCAGCCACGTAACGCTCTGAGTGGGCGCCGCTGACCATCGCCGTGCCGAGATTCAAATACGCCTTGCCCGATTCCGTGATATTGGCACCCAGCCCTGCCGATTGTCCATCACCAGCGCCCGCTACAACCGGCAAGCCCGCCCGCAAGCCGCACAGCCGCGCGGCGCTCTCGCTCAGCTCGCCGATGACGGCGCCTGGCAAGGCTAACGGTACGAATTGTTCAGGATTTAAGCCCAGCCGCCTCATCAGATCGGCTGCCCAAGCGCCGTTCGCCATATCGATCAAGCCCATTGGATCGGCACAGGGCAAGCTGGTGATCCACTGACCCGTCAGGCGCTGCACCAGGAAGGCGTGCACGTCGAGGAACTTGTAGGCGCGACGCATCACATCGGGCTCGTGCTGCTGCAGCCAGAGCAGCTTGGGCAGCGATTGCTTTGTGGAAGGGCCTTTACCGGTCAGCTGGTGCAAGAAATCGTTGCCGATCATCCGATCGAGCTGAGCCACCTGCTCGACTGCCCGATCGTCGAGCCAGAGGATGGCATTGCGGATCGGCTGAGCAGTCTCATCGACTGGTACGAAAGACTCGCGCTGATGAGTGATGCACAGCGCCGCGAAGCGCTCAGCGCCCACCTGCGCAGCTAATTCGCGCAGCGTCTTGCAGAGCGCTTGCCACCAATCTTCGGCGCGCTGCTCGTACCAGTTCGGCTGCGGGGAGATCAGCTCGAAAGTGGCGCGACTTTCTGCCACAGCGCGCCCATGCCGATCCCAGGCGATGGCTTTACAGGCGCTCGTGCTGCTGTCCACGCCAATGACCAGGTCTTTTACGTTGCTCACCACTCTAAAGTCCTTCTGCAAGAAAGTTCAACAGTTCAATTCTACACAAAGGGCGGGAGACTAGTCCCGCCCTTTTGCCACGACGCGAGGGAGTGAAAAACTATTCTTCGATGGCAGCCTCGATGGCAGCCCGGATGTTGCGCAGCGTGGTCGCCACATCTTGGGCGCCAGTCGTCATCTTGCCCAGCTCGGTTGGCACGGGGCCGCCTGTGCCACTGACAGCCGCCCAGCCGGGGAAGTGTGGCTCGGTGCCCATGCGCTCTTTGATGGCCTTGAGCGCGGCTGGGAAGTGGCGGGTCGTGCCTGCTACCACTTTCGCCTTCTCCAAAACGTTGGGCGCGTTGAAGGCGCTCAGGCGCACTGGCGTGTTGCTAGACTCGGCTGCGGCGATCTGAGTCGGCTTGCTGGTTGCCCATTGCAGGAAAATCCAGGCTGCCTCTTTGATGCGGCTGTACTTCGAAAGTGCGATGCACGAGCCACCCTGATGCCCGATCGCTGGCACTTCGTCGAAGCTGCACTCCTCTGGCGGACGCAGCGCCTTCTCTTGAGGCAGGTCGGCGGTCTCCCACAGCCCGACGGTCTTCGAGCGATCTGGGACATCCAAGCCGGGGAAGAACTCGGCCCACGAGATCACGTTGGCGCCCAAGCCCTGCGCCATAGCGTCGCCCTGACCGCCCCAGTCCCAGGTGGTGACGCCTGCTGGCACGTGCTTGCCCAACTCCAGCATGTAGTTGGCACCTTCGACCGCGAACTCATCGTCGATGACCACTGTACCGTCACGGCCGGTGTGCGAGCCGCCATGCGACCACAGCCACGCCGTCCAGTCACACTGGAGCGCATAGTGCCCAGACTTCCACTGCCCGATGTAGCCGCGCACCTCGCTGCCGTCAGCGTTCCTGCTCATGTCGGTGGCGCGCACGTTCTCGAGGAACTCCTCCATGTTGGTGGCAGGCTTCAAGCCAAGCTGCTCGTAGATATCGCGGCGGTACATGTAGATGAAGATCGGGATATCGAAGGGCAGGCCCACCAAGCGCCCCTGATAAGATGCTAAGGCAGGGATCAGCTCCGGCACGAAGTCGTCGAAGTCGAAGTCGGGCATGTTCAGATCGCTGCCGGTGTTGCTCATGAACTCCATCGGGTCAACTGTGTCATTGACGAAACGGCCGACCCAGGCCTGATCGAGGTAGTAAATGTCGTTCGAGGGCGAGCCGGTCGCAGTATCCTGCGTGATCTTCGAGAGCACCTGATCGAGCGGAGTCTGCTCCCAGATGACGGTCATGCCAGTCAGCGGCTCGAAAACTTGCTTGGCGAGGTCACTGATGATCTGGCTGGGTGCCGTCGACTCGGACGAGATGCGCACGGTGGTGCCGCGATAGCGCCCGCCCACCTCGCGCAGCCACTTTTCCTGCTCATCCGAGAGCTGATAGACGCCTGGGCGCAGCGTCGGATGCGGGCGCGCAGCCATAGCGCGATGCATATCCCAGCGGAACATGCCCGCCATGCTGATGCCGAAACCGGCCAAGCCAATGCGGCGCAGGAACTCGCGGCGGCTGATCCGCCCCTTGCGCAGCTTGGCGCCCTGCTCTGCTACATAAAGACGTTGCTTGCGATCGCGTTCGTTCATCTCAGAAGTTCCTTTCAAAAAGATTCTCAAAAGTCGGATACAGACACATGGCTTGAATCAGAGCTTCTCTCGTATCTGCTTTCGATAGCATCACCCCCCTAAATCTATTGGAATGTGCCTAGCCACGCACAGCGCCCAGCGTCAAGCCGCGAATCAGGTAGCGCTGCACGGATAGGATGAACAGGAAGACCGGTATCAGGGCCGCTGTGCCGGCTGCCGAGAGCAGACCCCATTCAGTTGGCCCGGCCGAGGTATCGTACGACTGCATGCGAATCGGCACGGTCTGCATCTCTGGCAGGCGCGAGAGGTACAGAGTCAGGATGAACTCGTTCCACGAGAAAATCATGCACAACACCGCCGCCGCTGCGATGCCCGGCGCCACATAGCGGATGACGATCCGCCAGAAGGCGCCAAAGCGCGTGCAGCCATCTACCATCGCCGCCTCATCCAGATCGGTCGGGATATCGTCAAAGAATGACTTGAGCAACAGAGTCGCCAGTGGCAGGTTGATGACGACATGTGCCATCATCACGCCGAAGTAGGTGCTCGTCAGGCCGAGCTGCTGGTACAGCCACGAGAGCGGTAAGACGACCGCCGCTGCAGGCATGAAGCGCGTCGAGATGATGAAGAAGACCAAGTTCTGCTTGCCGCGCGGGTTGAAGCGCGAGAGCGCGTATGCGGCTAGAGTTGCCACAAAGATCACGATCGCCGTGCTGCTCAAGCCATAGAACAGACTGTTGGCGATCGGCTGGATCATTGTGTAACCCAGTGTTCCACCGCCGCCCACACCTGCCGCTAATGCCGTGCCGGTCTGCTCGCGCATGGTATCTTGGTAGCTCGCCTGCCCCAGAATCACGCGCCACCATGCCGTCGTTATCTCTGGGAAGTCCAAGCGCGGCGGCAGGCTGAACACGTAGCGATACGGCGTGATGGAGAGCCGAAACCAGTAGAAAATTGGGAAGACGAACACAAAGACGACGGCTAGCGCAGCTAGGGTCAGTGCCAGCTTGCCCAAGAACTGATTGCGGTGGTGGCGACGCTGCGCGGCGCGCCAATCGTTTTGAGCTTTTAATGCGCCAATTGCCATGCTGCATCTCCTACCACTTCACACGGAAAATCTTGGTGTAAGCGAAGGCCGAGAGCCAACCTACCACAAGGATGAATACACCGATCGCTGCGCCGTAGCCCCAGCGGATGTTCTGGAAGGTCACTGTATATTGGTAGAAGCTGAGCGTGGTGGTACGCTCGCCTGGGCCGCCCGAAGTCATCACCATGACGTAATCGAAAGTCTTGTAGAGCTCGATCAGGCGGAACAGCACGCCAACCGTGATCACGCTGAAGAGCATCGGGATTTTGATGCGCGTCAGGCGTTGGAACCATGTCGCGCCGTCTACCTGCGCCGCCTCAATGATCTCGTGCGGCAGTCCCTTCAAGCCAGCCAGGATGATCAGCACGAAGAAAGGCGTCCATTGCCAAATCTCAACTATCAAGATCGCAAAGAGGGCAAACTGCCCTGAGCCGCCCAACAAGGGCTCTTCCTTCGTCAGGACGCCAGCGCCATACAGCAGCCACGAGATCACGCCAAAGTCTGAGTGCTGCAGCAGTCGAAAGATCAAGCCCGCAATGACCGGCGCCGTAACCATTGGCAAAATCATGAAGGTTTGCATGATGTTGCTGAACCACGGGCGTGCATCCAGCAACAGCGCGATGAACAAGCCTAGCGTCAGCTGAACTGTCAGCGCGATGATCGTGTAGACCGCCGTGATGACGATTGCGTTGCCGAAATCGCCCACCAGCGGATTGCCGAACAGCATCCACTCGTAGTTGCGGAAGCCAACCCACTCCCACGCTTTTGTGCTGGCGCGGAAGTGCTGAAAGCTGACCACAATGTTGAAGATCAGCGGAAAAATGCTGTAGAGTAACAGGATGGTGACTGTTGGCGCCACCCACAGCCACGCGTTGTTAGCCGAGAAGAAGCCACGGCGCCGCTCAATCGTCATCTGTGCTTGTGTACTTAAAGGCGTTAAGGCAATATCTGGACGCGCCATGCAGTTCCTCGCAAATGCCCAGCAAAGGTTACTTTTCCACTCAGTCGGCGCCGTTTAAATGGGCAGCCTTTCACAAACGTGCACAGTGTGCACCATTGTGCTAACTATAATCAAGTTCACACAACCTGTCAAGTTTTGCCGTCTTGTCACTTTTGACAGAATCATCCAGCATGCTGCCCTGCTTGACAAGCGCGCCGCAGCGCCCTACAATCTGGTAAAATGTGAGAAAAGTTCACGTTTGTGCAGAACGCTTAATCAAAGGCAGGCATTCAGTGACCACAATTACTGTCGTCGGCGCGGGTGTGATGGGGACGGCGCTGACCTTCCCCGCCGCAGATAACGGGCATACCGTTCGGTTGGTCGGCACACACCTTGATGAAGAAATCATTAGAAGTTGCAAAGGGTCGGGCGTGCATCCTAAGCTGCGGCGCCCGATTCCGCCAGGTGTGCAGCCATTTTTTCACCTCGAGCTGGCTGAGGCGATGCGCGGCACCGAGATTGTAGTGCTAGGCGTCAACTCGCGCGGTGTGCACTGGGCCGCTGAGGCGATTGCGCCGCATCTGCAGCCCGAGCAAATCATCTTGATGGTCACCAAAGGACTAGAGAGCACGCCCGACGGCCGTTTGATGGTGCTGCCCGATGCACTCGCTGTGCGTCTGCCTGAGCCGATCCGCCAGCAGGTGCACTACGCTGCCATCGGCGGGCCGAGCATTGCTGGCGAGTTAGCGGCGCGGCGCCACACATCGGTGGTGTTCGTCTCGCGCGAGGCTGAGATTCTGCCGCGCCTGCAAGCGACCTTTGCCACACCGTACTACCACATCTGGACTTCAACAGACATGATCGGCGTTGAAGTGTGTGTGGCTATGAAGAATCCCTACGCACTGGCGACGGGCATTGCGCAGGGTGTGCTGGAACGGCTGCCAGAGGATATCGCTGCTGCTAAGAATCACAACTATGCGGCGGCGATCTTTGCTCAGGGCCTGGCTGAGACAGCTTACCTTGTGCAGCTGCTGGGCGGCAACCTGGAGACCGTCTTTAGCCTGCCCGGCGCAGGCGATCTGTACGTCACAACGCAAGGCGGGCGCAACGCGCGCATGGGACGGCTCTTAGGTATGGGCAAGCCCTACAGCGACGCCGTCGAGGAGATGCCCAACGAGACCGTCGAAGGTGTGGACTGTGTGCTTGCCGTCATGCCGGCTGTAGAGCAGATGATCGCGCAGGGCAAAATCGAGGCAGATGCACTGCCGCTCTTGCGCGAACTGCATCGCATTCTGACGCGGAATGCCGAAGTTGCCTTTGACTTTGATAGCTTTTTCAGCAAACTACCGTTCGCGCCGCCGCTGCGCCAGGGCGCACAGGGCGCCTGAGTTAACTTGAGGACTCGAACTTATGATGCAGCTTTCACAAGATCTGATCCAGCGTTATCACGACCTGATCGAGACGCTCGGCCCAGAGGCGCTCAAGAGGATGCTCCAAGAGATGCACACCATCCGCGCCTTCGAAGAGCGCGCTGAGCAGCTCTACATGCAGGGCAAAGTGCACGGCACGATGCACCTCTCCATCGGGCAGGAGGCGACAGCCGTCGGTGCGGCGAACGCCATGCAAGATGGCGACTACCTGCTCAACCACCATCGCGGGCACGGACACTGCATGGCGTGGGGGAGCGATCCGAACCGCATGATGGCAGAGTTCATGGGCAAGGAGACGGGCTACTGTCGTGGGCGCGGTGGCAGTATGCACATCGCCGATGTGGATGCAAACAATCTAGGCGCTAACGGCATTGTGGCGGGCGGCATCCCGATTGCAGTTGGCGTTGGCTTGAGCATCAAAATGCGGCGGACTGACCAAGTCTGCCTAGTCATCTTCGGCGATGGCGCCGCCAATGAGGGCGCCTTCCACGAGGCGCTCAACATGGCTTCCATCTGGACGTTGCCGATAGTCTTCTTGTGCGAGAATAACCAGTATGCCATGTCCATGCCTGTGGAAAAGGCATTTAACATTGAGCATATCAGTCAGCGTGCGGCTGCCTATGGCTTGCCTGGCGTTACAGTGGATGGCAACGATGTTTTAGCGGTCTACAGCGCCGTGAGCGAGGCGGCGGCGCGAGCGCGCCGTGGCGAAGGGGCTACGCTGGTTGAGGCGAAGACCTACCGCTACAAAGGGCATTCCAAGAGCGATAAGCAGGCCTACCGCAGCCGCGAAGAAGTGCGCGCTTGGCAGGATAACCGCGATCCGATCATGCGCTTTACAAATTTGTTGCTGATGGCAGGCTTGGTCGACGAGGCTGAGACAGCGCGCATGCGCGATCAGGCGATCGCCATTATTGATGCAGCGGTCGCCTTTAGCGAGGCGAGCCCAGCGCCCGACATCGCCGACATTATGGACGGTGTGTATGCCTGAGCTGCGCGAACTGACCTACGCCGAGGCGCTGCGCGAGGGACTGCGCCAGCTGATGGAGGAGGATGAGCACATCTTCCTGATCGGCGAAGACATTGGCGTGTACGGCGGTGCCTTCGGCGTCACAGCTGGCTTGATCGACCAATTTGGCCCCGAGCGCGTCATCGACACGCCAATCTCAGAGGCGGGCATCGCCGGCGCGTGCATCGGCGCCGCGCTGACCGGCATGCGCCCGATCGGCGAGATTCAGTTCATGGATTTCGTCACGCTCAGCATGGAGCAGCTCGTCCTACAGGCGGCGAAGGTGCGCTTCATGTTCGGCGGCAAGGCCAGCGTGCCAATGGTGCTGCGTATGCCCGGCGGCAGCGGCACGGGCGCAGCTGCTCAGCACAGTGAGAGCCTTGAGAATTGGTTTGTGCACGTGCCGGGCCTCAAAGTTGTGATGCCCAGCACGCCCTACGACGCCAAAGGACTGCTGCGCGCCGCCGTCCTAGATAACAATCCCGTTATCTTCGTGGAGCACAAGCTGCTCTACAAGACGAAGGGGCATGTGCCCGAGGATCGCTATATCGTGCCGCTCAGCCAGACCAAAGTTGTGCGTTCGGGCAAGCATCTGACTGTGGTGGCGACCTCGATTATGGTTGTGCGGGCGTTGCAGGCTGCTGAGCAGCTGGCGCAGGAAGGTATCGAGCTAGAGGTGATCGATCCGCGCACGCTCAAGCCGCTAGACGACGCGCCAATCATTGAGTCGGTTAAGAAGACGGGGCGTGCGCTTGTGGTACACGAGGCGGTTGAGATGGGCGGCTTTGGCGGCGAGATCGCAGCGCGCATTGCAGGGAGCGAGGCCTTCGATTACCTCGAGGCGCCGATCCGCCGCTTGGCAGGCTTGGATATCCCCATTCCGTACAACCGAGAGCTGGAATATCACGCCGTGCCGCAAGTCGAGAGCATCGTGCGCGAGGCGCGCAAGCTGGTGAAAGGTGAATATTGAGCCATGCCTGTGCCGATCATCATGCCGAAGTTCGGCTTCACGCTGGAGAGCTGCGAGATCGTCCAGTGGCTGGTGCGCGAGGGCGATCGCGTGCGCAGCGGCGACCCGCTCTGCGAGGTGACCACCGATAAGGTGAACATGGAAGTCGAGGCGACGGAAGACGGGATCGTCCATCAGATTCTGTACAAGGCGGGCGATATTGTGCCGGTCACTGAGGTGATCTGCTACTTGCTGCGCGAAGGCGAGGTGGCTGAGTCGGCTGCAGCGCTGCCCGCTCAGAGCGCCCCAAGCGCCACGCCGCTCGCCCGCCGCATCGCTGAGAGCAACCATCTAGACCTAGCCGCTGTGCAAGGCAGCGGGCGGGATGGCAAAATCATGCGCCGCGATGTGGAGCAGGCGCTGGATAAAGTCCGCGCCACCCCGGCAGCGCGCCGTCTAGCCGCTGAGCACGGGGTGGACTTAGCGCAGGTTCATGGCACAGGGCCGCGCGGACGCGTGCAGGGCGCAGACGTGCAGGCAGCGCTCAGGGCAGGCACTGTTCAGACACCTGAGAAGCCTCAGCTACTCGATAAGCGTGCCACACAGCCGATAGCGCCGCCCCCAATCCCTGAGCCGCCCGATCGGCGCGTGGTGCGCCTTGAGGGCATGCGCCGCACCATCGCTCAGCGCCTGCAGAAGAGCTTTCAGACGGCGCCACACATCTTTGTGGAAGCAACTGCCGACATGAGCGCAACAGCGCACTTGCGCTCGGTTTTGAAGGCACGCGGCGCCAAGCTGACGGTCACTGCTGTGCTAATCAAGGCTTGTGCGTGGGCACTTAGCCAGCATCCAGCCCTAAATGCCACCATTGAAGGCGATGAAATCTCATACTGGAACACCGTCAACATCGGCGTGGCAGTTGCGCTGGAAGATGGCTTGATCGTGCCGGTCATTCATGGCGCAGAGCGGCTTTCGCTGCAGGCCATTCAGCAGGAGAACGATCGTCTGGCTGAGCTGGCACGGCAGGGCAAACTGACGCTCGATCAGGTCAGTGGCGGCACCTTCACCATCAGTAACATGGGCATGTTCGGCGTCGATCGCTTCACCGCTATCATCAATCCGCCCCAAGTGGCGATTTTAGCCGTTGGGCGCATTGTGCAGCAGTTCGTGCCCGATCAGGAGGGCAAGCCCGTCCTCAAGCCGATGCTCAACCTGATGCTCAGCGCCGATCACCGTGTGGTGGATGGCGCACACGCCGCCCACTTCCTACGTGACCTGCGTGAGGTACTCGAGACGCCCGCCATGCTGGCATGGTAGCCCATCAACGCCTGCCCGCTGAGTAGGGCAGGCTGCCCCTGTTGGACATTTTGCCGCCTGGGCGCTAAACTTTGCAACATGACCACTAAACGCTTGTACTATGCCGACTCGTATACCTTGAGCTTCGAGGCAAGTGTACTCGAACTCACAACGCACGGGGATCGTCCAGCTGTCGTGCTAGATCGCACCTATTTCTACCCTGAAGGGGGCGGGCAGCCTGCCGATCGCGGAGCTTTGAACGGTGTGCGGGTCATCGACGTGCAAACGCGCCCTTCCGATCGGGCTGTGCTGCACGTGCTTGAGGCTCCGCTACAGATAGGGCGTGTGGTCGGTGAGATTGACGGTGAACGGCGGCACGACTTCAGGGTGCACCACAGCGGGCAGCACATCCTCTCACAGGCGCTAGAGCGGGTTGCGGCAGCGCGCACGCTCAGCGTGCACATGAGTGAATCGAGCATGACGATTGACGTGGATCGCACTGACATCGCACCTGAAGAGTGGGAAGCCATCGAGAACCTAGCCAATCGGATTGTGCTAGAAGATCGGCCTGTGCGGGCGTGGTTCCCAAACGCCAAGGAGCTCGCTGCGCTGAACATCCGTAAGTTGCCAGAGGTAGAGGGCAGGCTGCGCGTCGTAGATGTAGGTGGCTTCGACATCACAGCTTGCGGCGGCACGCACGTAGCGCGCACAGGCGAGATCGGCTTGATCAAGGTCGTCAAAGCGGAGCGGCGCGGCGAATCGACCCGCCTAGAGTTCAAATGCGGCGAGCGTGCTCTGCGTGACTATCGGGTCAAAAACGACGTGATTAATCGTCTGGCGGCGGCGCTGACCGTCGGCTATTGGGAGCTGCCTGAGGCAGTGGCGCGCCTGCAAGAGCAGAATCGGGCCCTGCAAAGCGAGTTGAAGGCGGCTCGTGAGCAGCTGGCGGGGCATGAGGCGGCAGCAATGCTAGCACAAGCCAGGCAGCACAGCGCATATCGGCTGGTGGCGCGCGCTTTCACACGCCACGCCGATGAGATTCGTCTGCTGGCGCAGGCATTGGTGGCTGAGGCGGGCGTAGTCGCGTTGTTAGGCGTGGCAGGCGAGAAGGCCCAGCTGGTCTTTGCGCGCAGCGCCGATGTGCCGATCGATATGCAGCCGCCCCTCAAAAAGGCGCTGGACTTGCTGGGCGGGCGTGGCGGTGGCAGGCCGAATCTGGCGCAGGGCGGCGGCGTGAGCGCTGACCTCGCTCAAGTGCAGGCAGCGATCGACGCGGCAGTAGAATTGTTGGCCGAGTCTTGAGGAGTTGAGCGATGCGCGTAGTCTCACTGCTGCCCAGCAGCACAGAGATCGTCTGTGCGCTTGGCATGGCGGATGCTCTAGTGGGGCGTTCGCACGAATGCGATTATCCTGAAGTAGTCAAGACGTTGCCTGTCTGCACAGCGCCGAAGTTCGATCCGCATGGCACCAGCGCCGAGATCGATCAGCGTGTGCGCGAGGTGCTGCACCAGGCGCTCTCGGTCTACCGCGTCGATGAAGTGCTTCTAGCCAGCCTGCAGCCCGACGTGATCGTCACGCAGTCGCTCTGCGAGGTATGCGCCGTCAGCTTGGCAGAGGTGCAGCAAGCGGTCTGCGCATGGTCGAACTCAGCGCAGATTGTCTCGCTGGAGCCGAACCGCCTGACGGACGTTTTTGCTGACATCAGGCGGGTGGCGGATGCGTTGGGCATCCCTGAGCAGGCTGAGGCCCTAGTGGCGCAGCTGGAAGCGCGCATTGCAGCCATTGCCAGGCAGGTTGAGACGCTCGAGGCGAGGCCGACAGTTGCCTGTCTGGAGTGGATCGATCCGCTGATGGCAGCTGGCAACTGGATCCCTGAGCTGGTGGCGTTGGCGGGCGGCATCAATCTGTTTGGCGAGGCGGGCGCGCACTCGGCGTGGCTGCCGTGGGAAGCTGTGCGCGAATCTGACCCCGAAGTCGTTATTTTGATGCCGTGTGGCTTCGATATGACGCGCACTGCCCAAGACCTGCCCATCCTAGAGGCGCTAGATGGCTGGCAGAGCCTCCGCGCAGTGCGGACGGGGCGCGTCTACCTGACGGATGGCAATCAATATTTCAATCGTCCAGGCCCGCGCCTGGTCGAATCGCTGGAGATTCTTGCTGAGATTTTGCATCCCGACCTGTTCAGCTTTGGGCATCGGGGCACGGGCTGGCAGCTTGCGGAACTTCGAAAGGCGGCTGTGTGACGCTCTCTGAAGCGGCTGAGGCGGTCATCGAGCGTGCCGAGCGCGATCGGATCGCCTACTTCGACCTACAATTCACGGATATCACTGGCATGGTCAAGCTGGTGCAGATTCCGGCGCGCCAGCTTGAAGCTGCTTTCGCACACGGCATTTGGTTCGATGGCTCGGCGCTGGAAGGCTTCGCGCGCGTGGCCGAGTCAGATATGTTCCTGCGCCCTGATCCCGCCACTTATGCCGTGCAGACGTGGGCAAGCAGCACAGAGCGTGTGGCACGCTTGATCTGCGATGTCTACACGCCGACGGGCGAGCCGTACAGCGGCGATCCGCGCGGAGTGCTGCGGCAGGCTGTGGAGGTGGCGGCCGCGCAAGGCTATCGTTACGTTGTGGCGCCAGAGCTGGAGTTCTACCTATTCCGTCCGCTGCAGAACGGTGCACAAACGCCGCAGGCAGGCGATCACGCTGGCTACTTCGATGTCAGCGATAGTCAGACGCAGGGCGTGCGGCGGGCTATCACCGATGCGCTCGAGGCGATGGGCATTCAGGTTGAGTCAGCTCACTCAGAGGTGGGCGACGGGCAGCACGAGCTAGATTTCGCCCCGCTCGAGGCGCTGCCGATGGCAGACGCCATCTTGACGGCGCGGCTGGTGGTGCGCTCGGTGGCGCGCGATCACGGCTTGCTGGCTACCTTTATGCCCAAGCCGCTGGCGGGCATTGCTGGCAGCGGCATGCACACCCACCAAATGTTGACCAACTTCGACGGCGTGAACCTATTTGCCGACCCCGAAGATGCCTATGGCCTCTCCGCGCTTGGGCGCGCCTTCATGGCGGGGCAGTTGGCGCATGCACGCGGCATCTGCGCCGTGCTAGCGCCATTGGTCAACAGCTACAAGCGCCTAGTGGCAGGGCTAGAGGCGCCCGTGTACGTCACGTGGGCGCAATTGAACCGTGCAGCGCTCTTGCGCGTGCCGCGCAACCAGCCCGATAGGCGCGATCGGGCGCGCATCGAATTGCGTTGCGTCGATCCCAGCTGCAACCCATATCTCGCCTTTGCTGTGATGCTGCACAGCGGCCTGGATGGCATCCGCAGCAATACGCCCTTGCCATCGCCGGCAGAAGAAGAGCTGTATGCCTTCAACGCACGGCGCCGCCAGATCGAGACCTTGCCCACCTCTCTGAACGAGGCGCTCGATGCGCTGGAGCGCTCTGAGCTGGCGAGTGCGGCGCTCGGCCTGACCGTCTTTGAGCGCTTTTTAGAGGCGAAACGCTTGGAGTGGAACGAGTACACGCTGAGCATCTCGCCGTGGGAGCTCGAGCGCTACCTGCTCAATTACTAGGCGCCTCTATGAGCGATTTGCGCCCAACTATCACCGTTCAAGACCTACTGCGCCATGCGCTGCCTGTTGGGACGCGCCTTGTGGCAGGGCGTGAGGGCGTGCGGCGTGCCGTCTCTTGGATTGCTGTGCTGCACACGCGCCCACCCGCCTTTCCCTCGCTAGAAGGCCGTGAGTTAGCGTTGCTCTCGATTGATGCGCTGCACTTGCTCAGCGATAAGCTGACCCTGACCGCCATCATCCACGATTTAGCCCAGGTAGACGTGGCAGCCATCGGTGTAGTCGGCCCGATCGATGCGGCTGCGCGCAAAGCGGCTGAATCGTACGGTATTCCGCTCTTGAGCCTGCCCGATGGGGCGCCGCTGCGCCAATTGGAGCGCGATTGCGCTCGTGTGCTGGTCGGCACGCCGCCCAGCCCTGAGGAGCGCGCTGCCGCTATTCACGAGCAGCTCTTGCAGCTGAGCACGGCGAATCGCGGCTTGCGCGCCATAGTCAATGCGCTTGCTGATCTAAGCGGCCTGACCGTTGTCGTGCAAGATAAGCGCCTCGACATTCTAGCGGCGTTCGGCGATCTGGCTGAGTCGCCGCATTTCGCCGCGCTCGAGACAGCGCTGCACAACGAGTCGGCTCTGCCACCATACTTTCTGGATCGCCATCAGGCGGCGCAGCATGCAGCTGAGCCGATCTCAATCGCCATACCTGAACACGGCGTGCAGCGTCTGACTGCGCCAATCGTAGCCAATCGGCTAGGGCGGGGCTTCTTCTCACTCCTGGCAGAGCAGCAGCGGCCTTTCGAACCGCTGGACACGCAATTTGTGCGGCACGGCGCCGCCATTTGCGCGCTAGAGATGGCCAAAGAGAAGGCCATCCGCGAAGCGCAGAAGCGCGTGATGGGCAGTCTGCTGGAGCGTTTGCTGCTCGGCAACATCCCGCTTGAGCAGGCCCTGCGCCAACTGACACGGCTTGGCTACCAGCCCAACAGCAAGCCTTATGCCGCGCTTGCTGCCTGCTGGACGGGCGAGAACACTCCCAGCGACCGCCGCCTCGAGACGACTTTCAACGAGCAGGTGGCCCTCTTGGGCAGCCAGGCACTTGTACAGTTGATGGAAGGCGGTGTCATCGTCTTCTGTCACGCCGATCAGCCTCACAGCGCGGCGGCGCACAAGGTGATGCCACGCAGCGTCCGCCAGCTGGCAGAGGCAGTCTTGGGGCGCGTGCGGGCACAGTTTCCGAACGCGCACATGGCGATGGGCGTGGGCAGAGCGGCTCAGTCACTCGCCCAATGGCGCGCCAGCTACCAAGAGGCGATCGCTGCGCAGCGCATCGCTGCACAGTGGCGCGTCAATCATCCGCTCTATTTTGCCGATTTAGGCGTCTACCGGTTGCTCTCGCTCTTGCTAGAGACGCCCGAGCTGCGCAGCTTCTACCGCGAGACGCTGGGCGAATTAGCCGACGAGACGCCCAGCAATCAGGACTTCATCCTGACGCTAGAGACCTTCTTCGAGGAGCACGGCAATCTGAGCCAGACGGCTAGCCGCTTGCATGTACATCGCAATACACTGCTCTACCGCATGGAGCGCATTGCACAACTGGGCGGCTTCGACCTGGATAACCCTGAGACGCGTCTTGCCGTGCACCTGGCGCTGAAGATCCGCCGTTTGCTGCAGAGCTAGACCAACGTGAGCGAGTCGCCCTCTGCCCGCCAAACACCGATGCGCAGCACGCTGGGCAGGCCTTCGCGGCGAGCCAAGAGGGCGACAGTTGGCAGTCGATCGAGCAGGCCGCTGTGGATGACGGCTTGATCAATGCTGGGCACGGCCCGCCGTACCGCCATGCTGAACGCGACGCGCAGACGAGTCGGATCGGTAGTGGCGCGGAACGCCCACAACAGATGCGGCGCGCGCTCACCCAGATCGCTCGTCAGCGCTTCCCACATCGCTTCCGATTCGTCAAAGCGAATTTCATCGGCGATCAACCAGCCGCTGCTCTCGCCAAGCAGCTGCCGCGCCATCCTGAGGCGCGCAGCGAATGTATCGCCCGTCGCATCAGCGATGTTCTCGGGCAAGAGCAGCTCTGCAGCTCGCTGCGCTGCGGCGTGTCTGCCTGTCTGCGCCGAGATGAGCGGCAGCAGCGCCTGCAGCAGCGTGGTCTTGCCGCTTTCAACCTCGCCCGCCAGCATAATGCCGCGTCGCTCGCTAATAGCGCGCTCCAGCGCGGCAGCACACTCAGGGCTCAGAAAGCCTGTGCCGATCAGATCGGCGAGTGAGCGCGGTTGGGCAGCCTGCAGACGGATGCTCGCCTGCAAGGTTGGGCTGACGGGCGGCAGCGTAATAGTCAGGCGCGCGGGACGCCCTGCCAGGCGCGTCCCGACCTCGATGAGTGGCTCACCGCTGTAGAGCTGTTCGCCGGTGGCGATCAGCGCGCGCCGCAGCACGCGCTCTAGCTCTGAGTCATCGCGGAAGCGCACATCGGTCAGCGTTTTTTGGGTGCCGCGCCGCACATAGATGCGATCGAAGGCTGCTATCTCGATCTCGCTCACTTCAGGATCGCGCAAGAGCGGGTGCAGCGCACCTAGCAGGAACAGCTCGTTGTAGGCCACCTCGATCACGCGCAGCCGATCTTGCCGAGAGAGCTGTATGCCTTCAACTGTCAGCACATACTCAACGATCTCAATCACAATGCGCCGCCACTCGGCAGAGTCGGTCGAGGTCAGGACGTCGGGGCGCGTCTCGGTCTCAGCAACGAACTGCTCAGTGACGCGCTCTAGCACGCCCGCTAGCGAGACGCCTCGCCTGCTGAGCAGCTCTGGCAGCGGCTGTTCAGGCATTTCGGGCAGATCGTCGTAGCTGTCAGTCATGCTGCTCACTCCGCTTGCCGTAGCGCGCTAGAAAATCTGCGATCGCGTAGCCGTAAGCCGACTCGGGCAGGTTCGCGCCGAAGTTGATGATCTTCTCGCGCAGCCACACACCGCCGATTGCCTCGTAGAAGGCGCGCCCATTCCGATTCTCGCTCAAGACCCAGATGATCATATGGGTGTGCCCCTCAGCCGCGAAACGCTCTGCTAAGGCTGCCACCAACTGCACACCGATGCCACGCCGCTGAAACGCTTCCAGCACATATAGCGCATAGACCTCTGCCGTATAGGGCTGATCATCCGTGCGCGAGGAGCCGCCACTGGCAAAACCGACGATTCGGCCTTCCATCTCTGCCACAAAGACGTGCTGCGACGCTTGTGTGTTGCTCAGGCGCGCCCGCCAGGTCTGTTCGCGCTCGCTGTAGTTGAACTGATCTAAGAAGCCGTCTGGCACAAGCAGCGTGTAGGTGCTGCGCCACGTATCCAGGTGTACCACGCCGATCCCATACGCATCCTTCAATTGCGCAGGACGGATAACAACAGACATCGCTCAATCCACCACTAAAGCTTGCTCAGGTTGTGCCTTGGGACGCATAGCGCGTACCTCAGCGCGGCTGGCGATGACCAGTGCGATCAGGATCAGCGCACTGCCAACTAGCTGCAGCGGCTGCGGCAGCTCGCTGAGCAAAAAGACGGCAAAAACGGTGCTGAGGATCGGCTCGCCCAGGACCACCAGGCTAACAAACGCCGCTGAGAGATAGCCGAGCGCATAGTTGAAGGAAGAATGCCCGATCAGCTGCGGGAAGATCGCCACAAGCGTCATCCAAAAGAATGCCTCCGCCGAGAGGGCTGGCAGCACCTGGCCCTGCCCCGAGAGGGCTGTCGCAGCGATTAGCGCGATCGCGGCGCTGCCATAGACCAGCCAGATGTAAGATAGCGCCTTCAGGTCGGCACGCAGCTTGCGCCCGATGATGTAATAGACCGCTACTGCCACCGCGCCCAAAAACGAGAGCAAGGCGCCCAGCAGCGGTGCATCCTGACGTGGTGCGCTGCCGGCATCGCCCGCCAGACTGATGATCACGCCGCCCACGATGGCTAGGCCGATCGCGCCGAGCGTCTGACCGCTAAGCCTGTCGCGCAGGAATAGCGGCGTCAGCAGCGCCACAATCAGCGGGTTGGTGGTAACCAGCGTGGCACTGATCAATACAGACGTGTACTCCAGGGATGTAATCCAGGTGCCGAAGTGCGCAGCCAGGAAGACGCCTGAGAGCATAGCCAGGCCGAGCTGCCACGGCTTGAGCGCCCGCAGCTCGGCGCCGTGCCGCGCCCAGACGAACGGCGTCAAAATCAGCACGGCGACTGCAACACGCCATGCCGCAATCAGCAGCGAGGGGGCGCTCTCGTTCTGGGCGTAGCGGATCAGAATTGAAGAAGACGACGCCGCTAGCAAGCCAACGGCAAGCGCTGCAAATGGACGCCATGTGACCATTCTCACTTCAGCCATGTTCTCAGTGCCTCAGAATTGGCAAAATGCCGCGTTTTCGCTAGAGTCTTGTACAGCTTGCAGGCGTGAATCCTACATCAGGCCACTCCAGTATGCAACATGCCTGCTGACTTTTGTGCCAGAACCCCTTCCCAACAACAGGAGCGATACCTATGCCAAAATTCGAGCTACCGCCACTGCCCTACGCACCAGAGGCGCTAGAGCCGCACATCGATGCGCAGACGATGCAAATTCATCACGGCAAGCATCACGCCGCCTACGTGAATAACTTAAATGCTGCCCTCGAGCAGCATCCGCAGTTCTTCGAGATGACTGTCGATCAGATCATCAAGAATTTAGGGTCCGTGCCAGAGGATGTGCGCCAAGCCGTACGCAATAACGGCGGCGGCCACGTGAACCACACGATGTTCTGGCAGATCATGTCTGCTAGTGGCGGCGGCACCCCAACCGGCGATCTAGCAGCTGCCATCGATACCACATTCGGCAGCTTCGATGCTTTCAAGGCGGAATTCAAGAAGGCGGCTGTCGGGCGTTTCGGCTCGGGCTGGGCCTGGCTGATCGTTGACGGCGGCGCGCTCAAGATCGTCTCCACACCCAATCAGGATAATCCCGTGATGGATAACCCGAATGTTGTGCCGATTCTGGGCTTGGATGTGTGGGAGCACGCCTACTACCTGAAATACCAGAATCGCCGCCCTGACTATGTGGACGCCTGGTGGAACGTCGTGGATTGGAATGCAGTCGCGGAGCGGTATGCGGCGGCTAAGCAGTAAGCCGCGCTGAACGCCTCTCATAAGCACTCACGATAAGCAGGGCAGGTGCCGCACCTGCCCTGCCCGTGCTAGAATACACGCCACATAAGACTTTTCGCGCCCACCTGAGACAGGAGCACCTGAGATATGGCTTTCCGTATTGAAAAAGACTCGCTGGGCGAGCTGCAAGTGCCTGCCGAAGCCTACTACGGTGTGCAGACGCAGCGCGCCGTGCAAAACTTCCCCGTCAGCGGCTTGAAGCCCTACCCAGCCTTCATCTGGTCGATGGCGGCGATCAAGCGCGCTGCAGCCAACGTCAACAGCGCGCTGGGCTTGCTCGATCAGCGCCTCGCTGATGCAATTGATCAAGCCGCTGCCGAGATCATGGCCGGCAAGCTGCACGATCAGTTCGTGGTAGATCCCTTCCAAGCTGGCGCCGGTACCAGCCACAACATGAACACAAACGAGGTGATCGCCGCCCGCGCCAATGAAATTCTCGGCTATCCGCTCAGCGCGCCGGCAAAAGATAAGCCCGTCCGCTCCAACGACCATGTCAACATGGCGCAGAGCACCAATGATACCATCCCAACGGCGATCCGCATCGGCGCGCTGTGGCGCCTGAATGAATTGGTTCAGACTCTACGCGAACTACAGGATGTCTTGCGCCAAAAAGCGACCGAGTTCGACGATATCGTCAAGAGCGGGCGCACCCACCTGCAAGATGCTGTGCCGATCCGCATGGGGCAGGAGTTCGGCGGCTACGCCAAGACCGTCGAGCGCAACATCGAGAAAATTCTGATCGCCGCTGAAGGTCTGAAGCGCTTGGGCATCGGCGGCACCGCGACTGGCACTGGTTTAAACGCGCATCCAGAGTATCACCCGCGCATGGTCAAGCGCTTGGGCGAATTTTTGGGCATGGAGCTCTACACCAGCGACGACCTCTTTGAGAGCATGGCGAGCATGCAAGATGCCGTTTTCTTCAGCGGTGCGATCCGCACAGCTGCCCAAGACCTGATCCGCATCGCTAACGACATCCGCCTGCTCAGCTCCGGGCCCGCCACAGGTCTGGATGAAATCCGCCTGCCACCTGTGCAGCCTGGCTCCTCGATTATGCCGGGCAAGGTCAACCCTGTGCTGGCAGAGATGCTGAATATGGCGATGTTCTACGTGCTCGGGCACGATACGACCATCACCTACGCGGCGCAGGCGGGTCAGTTGCAGCTGAACGTGATGATGCCGATTATCGCGCACTGCCTGTTCGAAGAGATGCACGTGATGATCGGCGCAGTACATGCCTTCACCCAGAAAGCAGTTCGTGGCATCACAGCCAATCGCGAAAAGGCAACCGGCTGGCTCGCTAAGAATGCCATCCTCGCCACAGCGCTCAACCCGATCATCGGCTACGAGAAAGGCGCCGAAGTGGTAAAGAAGGCGATGGCTGAGAACAAGAGCATCGTTGACGTGGTGGTGGAGCTGGGCTACATGACGCGTGAGGCGGCTGAAAAAGCGCTCGACGCCCGCGTCATGACCTACGGCGGCCTGACCGACACGCCCGCCGCCGGCTGAGTCGATGCCTAAGCAGACGGCGCTAGGCGCCGTCTGCCTTTTTAAGGGGTTGGGGCGGGCGTAGGGAGCGGCGTGGGCAGGCCAAATGCCTCTTCGCTCAGGAAGGGCGCCACCTGGCGCGGCAGCGGATCGGTTGGGATGGCTGACTGCCACACATCGCTCAGCGTGGTCAGGTCGCTAGCGAGGCGGCGCGCCTGCCAATCGCGGAAGGCTGCCTCAACAGCGCGCTCAACCTCTTGTGGGCTGGGCAAATTGAAGCGCCGCTCTTCAACGGAGAGCAGCTCATAGCCTGCCGCCGTCCGCACAACGCCGTATAGGCCGTTTTCCGTGTTGGTGGCGAGCAAGCGTGCCCACTCAGGCGGCAAGGCACTTGCATCCAGCCAGCCGTAATCGCCGCCGTTGCCCGCGCTAGCCGAATCAAGTGAATATTCGCAGGCTAGCGCAGCAAAATCTTCACCCGCGCGCGCCCGCGCTGCTAATTCCTCTGCCAGCGCCTGACTGGCCACCACGATCATCGCTACATCCGCTAAAAGCTCCCCATCGGCGTCACGGCGCTTCTCGCCGATCTTGAAAATGTGCCAGCCGAGCGGACTTTGCTGCGGCGGAGTCACGCTGCCAGGCTCGGCTGCGAGGATGGCGGCAGGCTGCGGCAGGCCGCGCGGCAGAGTCGCCCGTGAGCGGAATCCGAGCCCGCCACCATTGCCACGTACAGCTGGATCGATTGCATAGCGGCACGCCGCAACACGGAACGGTTTGCCCCCCTCAATCAGCGCCTTCGCGGCTTGCGCATCCGCCTCAGAGGCGGCGACCAGGCGCTTAACGCGGAAGCTCAGCACAGAGGGCTGCCCTGCGCCCTCGCGCCCAATGATTGGCTGCAAGAGCGTGGCCATGACGAATGCCTCAGCCACCTCTAAAATCTCTGCCTCGCTCAGGCCAGAGTAGCGCGCCGCTTGCTGAAGGTAGCGTGGCAGCTCTTCCTGCATAGCGGCGCGCGGATCGGGTGCCATCTGCAGGTTGAAGCGGCGAATCCAGTAGCCGTCGAGGTCTTCTTGCGGGAGGCTCAAGCCGCGCGCCGCGAACTCAGCGCGAACGACCGCCTCGCGCAGCATGATATCGTAGACCTGATAGCCGAAGTTAGCTGAGTTGGTAAGCGTGTTGAAAATGGCAGCGATGCGTTCAGCAGCGCGGTTTTCGCCCGCAGCCGTGAAGTTGATTGCCTCTAGGCCAACAATCTCGACAATGCGACGTGCCTCATCTAGGGCGGCGAAGCGCTCGTAGCGCACTCGGGCGCGGAACTGACCGAGTGTGAGCGTCTGAGTGCCGATGCGGGCGATGGGTTGCGCCAGGTCGAGCGTGGCGGGATCGGTGGGGCGGATGTAGGGCGTGCTCGTGGCGGTTGGCGTGCGGGTTGGCCCGCTGGGTGTGGCTGAGGGGCGTGCGCGCGCCGTGAGAGTCTGCTCACTGCGCGTATCTTGAATCACCTCAGGCGTAATCGGGATGCCGCAGCTGCTCAGGAGTAGAGCTGCTGCGGCAAGGCAGATGGTCAGCAAAGACTTCATGAGGTGCTCGGCGTTTCAACAGGCTTCTCTTGGCTGCCTGGCAGAGTTGGCACAGGTGTGGGCGAGGGCGTTGGGGTATAGGTAGCACAGGGCGTCGGTGTGAAAGTGGGCAAGGGTGTGCCCTCTGCGTCGAAGCGTGGGGGCGGTGGTGGCGCGTTCGGATCGCAGGGCGGCAGAGTCGGTGTGGGTGTGGGCGTCGGCGTCTCATCGTCCTCAGGGCTGTTCGGCGCAGCTTCCTGAGTGGCTGGCTCGGGCGTGTCGGTGGGCAGGGCAGGCGGCGAGGTCGGCTGGATGACGACAGGTGGCAAGACGATCGGTGTAGCCGTCGGTGTGAACGTAGGCGGGAGCGCGGCTGTGACGGGCGGTGGCGCAGCAGTCGGCAGTGTCGCAGTGGGTGTGCGTGTCGGCGGCACAGGTGTGACCGTCGGCGTAGGCGAAGGGGTTGGCGTTGCGCTGGGTAGCTGAGTCGCCAATGGGATGATAATCGTGAAAACGGTCGGTGTGTTGGTGAGCGTCAGCGTCGGCGTCAAGGTCTGCGTGAAAGTTGGCGTGAGGGTATGTGTTGCCGTGGGCGAAGGCGTGACCGTGAGCGTCAGCGTTGGCGAAGGAGTTGGGCTGGGCTGAACGGCGATCGCGGATTGTGTTGGCGCGCCAGCCATCGGCGGCAAGACTCTGGTGAGAAGGGCGCTGAGCCCGAACACGAGGCCGATGATCGCAGCAGCAGCTAGGATGCGGGGCATCCAGCGCTTGGGCGGGCGTATATTCAAGTCGTAGGCAGCCCGCAGACGGCGCTCCAGCGCAGCGCGCCCCTCAATGCTGAGCTGCTCAGCGCTCAGCGCCCGCAGTGCCAACGCCGAGCGCAACAGCGCGCCAAGCGCCTTGAACTCTGGGTAGCGCTTGACGCAGTCATGCACAGAGGCTTCACCGCGCTGTATGGCGCGCAAGCATGCCTCTAAAATTGCTTCGGGATCGGTTAGCCGTTGCGGCATAGGTCGTGATCTTCTATGTCAATCATTCGCTATCCGTTTTACCGCACGGCTGAGCCGAAAGGAACGATACGTTACTGGACAGGCTCGCAGGGGCGCGGCGCAAGTGTCGTCTCCACGATCACGCGGCACTGCATCACGTCTTGTTCGGCCTGCGCAATAATTGCCTTGACCGCATCCGGCGTAACCTGCTCGTAGTACTCGTTCTTCGCCAAACCGATGGCGCCCTCAGCAATACCGACGATCTCAGTCTCGCCGAAGGGCAGCTCATCTGCAAGCAGCAAGTCAATCGCACGGTAAAGCGCGCCGCCCACGTTCTTGATCATCGAGGTCAAGATCACGTCAGCTGCTGCAGGGTCGTTATCTTTGAGCAGCAACCACTGGTCAGAATCTACGCCGATGAAGTACTTGCCACGCTGCTGCGCCGCCTGGATCATGCCCAAGCCAGAACCGCCTGCTACGCTGAATGTGAAATCTGCGCCCTGATCGTACATGGCTAGCGCGATCTCTAGCCCTTTTGCCACATCGAAAAAGGGGCGCTCGCCGCCGATGTACTGGATCAGCACGGTCATCTCTGGGATGACGGCCTTAGCGCCCTGAGCATAGCCCACGATGAAATCGTTGATGACCGGGATATCCAGCCCGCCCACCACACCGATGATATTCTTGCCGCTCAGATTGGGCAAGGCGTTTTCCTTCATCATGGCAGCAGCATAGACGCCTGCCAAGTAAGCGCCCTCGTTTTGGGCGTAGATTACGTTGTAAACGTTGGCGCAGGTGCAGCGCGTGAAGTCGATCGGCTCGTCGTGGAAGATGAAGCGCTTCTCGGGGTATAGATCGGCGCGCGCCATGACGTAATCCGCCACCAGTGAGCCGCCTACAACAAGAACATCATAGGAGTCAGTATCCGCCATCGCATCGTCGATGCCTGGCTCCCAGCGCGCCTGATCCTCGCCCAGCTCAATCACTTTCAAGCTGATACCGAAGTCGGCTGCGGCGCGTTCCAAGCCTTCTTGCGCCGAATCGAAGAAAGAGCGATCGCCCAGAGTGCCATTGACCACGTGTGTGATGCGCAAGGTCGGCTGCGCTGCGCTGGGCTGTTGGCTGATCAGCGCCCCGATCAGGAGGCTGGCAATCGTCAGAATACGCGCAAAGCGATAC
>JBDNDQ010000041.1:0-31866 GCA_046719055.1 Aggregatilineales bacterium
CATGTGGATGGCGGCTTGAGCATGCCCTAGGCTTGACGAGCGGCGCCCTCAGGCCTGTTGCTCGTAGCGCTCGACGATCTTCAGGGCTGCCTCATACTCGGGGCTGCCCTCAGGCGCGCTATCTAGCACTTTATTTGCCTCAAGGTACTGTTCTAGCGTCACGGTCTCGCTTGTATCGCGTTGTTTGGCGTAGCGTTCGGCATTCAGCCACAACTTCTGTTCTTCAGTCAGGTCGGCATTGGCGATTTCTTCATCGGTCAATGTGCCTGTCTGAGCCAGTTTTGCTTTGAGTGCCTCAAAAGCGTCCGACATGCGCAGTTCATCTCCTTCAGCTAGCAAATCTGCCTATAGCTAAGCAGATTTTAGCCTGCTTGGCAAGGTAGGCGCTCTAACGAGAGTCTCTAAATAGTCTGATCGATCAGCTTGCTTTGGAGCCATAGTGTCTCCAGGCACTTTCTGGCTAGCTCACAGTATCCAAGTGCGATCTGGAAGCCAACCCCGATGCGACTGGTCCCGTGTGCTCCTAGCAGGGATGTGCCGCTGCTGACAGACGGATTAAGCACCGTCTCGCCGACATAGCTGAACAGCTTGATACAGCGGCGTGGTAACTCACGCAGGAAGGGCGCCGGATGCCTGCGGCGATATCACGTCTAGCACAAATTTTCGCCTGCACAGATGGCTCAAAATGCGCTACAATCCGCGCCATATCCCATCAGCCTTCGGAGAGCGACCAAACTGTGAAGCCACTATCCATCGCCCTTGCCGAGCTTGTCCACCAGGCAGTGCGCAACGCCCAAGCCGATGGCAGCCTGCCTGAGTTTGCCATCCCAGCCTTGAAGATTGAGCCGCCTAAACGCCCTGAACATGGCGACTACGCCTCTGCGGTTGCGCTGCAAGTGCAGAAGCTTGTGGGCAAGCCGCCGTTGCACATCGCTGAGATCGTGCGGGCGCATTTGCCGAACGCGCCCTTCCTTAGCAGTGCCGAGATCGCGCCGCCCGGCTTCCTGAACTTCCGCCTCGATCGGATGTGGCTTGCTGCGCAGATAGACCACATCATCGCCGCTGGCGAGCGCGTATTTCAGCAGGATGACGGGGCTGGCAAGCGGGCTCAGGTTGAGTACGTCAGCGCCAACCCGACGGGCCCGCTCAGTGTGCATCGCATTCGCGGTGGCGTGATCGGCGATACCATCGCCAACTTGCTAGAGGCACTCGGCTATACGGTTACGCGCGAATATTACTACAACAACGCTGGTCAGCAGATGAACATTCTAGGTGCCAGCGTGCAGGCGCGCTACCGCGAGATGCTCGGCTTGCCGAGTCAGTTCCCGGAGAACGGCTATCGCGGGCAGTACATCCGTATGATTGCAGCGACTCTAGCGGCGATCTACGGCGATTCGCTGTGCGATGCGCCTGTGGAGCGCTTCCGCGCCCTCGCCTCAGAGAGCATCTTCTACCGCCTGAAAAATAGCATGCGCCGAGTCAACATTGTGCACGATGTCTTCTTCCTCGAGAACAGTCTGTACGAGGATGGCTCTGTAACTGAGACCATCGCGGCATTGCGGGAACGCGGCTTTGCCTATGAGCAAGACGGCGCGCTGTGGTTCAGGTCTACGGCGCTGGGCGATGAGAAAGATCGCGTGATCATCAAGCGCAACGGCGAGCCAACCTATCGCCTGCCGGATATTGCCTATCACCGCAACAAGCTAGAGCGCGGCTTCGACCTGATTGTGGACGTCTTCGGCGCTGATCACGCGGCAACAGCGCCACAAGTCCTGCTGGGGGTCAGGGCGCTGGGCTACGATCCGTCTTGTGTGCGCACCATCATCCATCAGATGGTCGAGCTGGTGGAGGGTGGCGAGGCACGGCGCATGTCTACACGGCGCGGCGATTTCGTCGAGCTGGATGAGCTGGTGGATGACGTCGGCGCTGATGCTGTGCGTTACTTCATGCTTGCGCAGAGCCCAAACACGGCAATGAACTTCGACTTGGACTTGGCACGCGCGCAAGGCGATGAAAATCCGGTCTATCGCATTCAGAACGCACATGTACGCTGTGCGGGCATCTTGCGGCGCACAGCCGAGCGCGATTTGAGCGATGAAGGTGCTGACTTAAGCCTCTTGGGCGATGAGGAGCTGGCTTTCGTCAAGAAGATGTTGGAAACGCCCGAAGTGATCAGCCACGCGATTGCCGAGATGCAGCCACAGGCGCTTCCCATCTTTGCGTTGGACTTGGCAGGCCTGTTCCATCCGATCTACGACCGCGTGCGCGTGATCAGCGATCAGGAAGAGATACCGCCGCCATTGGCAGCAGCACGCCTGCGCTTTTACAAGGCGGCGAAGGTCGTTTTTGGGCGCTTGCTCAGGCTGATGGGTATGTCGGCGCCTGAGACGATGGAACGGCGCGCCAAACCCGAGCCGAGCGAAGCTGAGTCGTCTCCAGCTGAGCCCGAGAGCACCTAGTCAGGCTGCCGCATAATTTCACATATTTTTCCAACCTTACGCAAGTATCCCTGCTTGCGCAGGTGTGTTTTATACTATAAGAGCACGCAAAAACGTGCATCTTCCTCACATTGGCCCAGAGCGTAGGTGTACAACGATGAACCTGATCGCAAAGCTACCGCAAGAAGAGCGCGGCTTAACCAGTGCAGAAGTTGCTGAGCGCGTGGCGCGCGGCGAGACCAACGCTTTCAAGGTGCAAGTCGGCCGCACCTACTGGGACATCTTCCGCGATAACATCTTCAACGTCTTCAACTTTGTCCTGGCGACGCTCGGCGCGATCATGATCATCTTTCAAGATTACGTCAACCTGCTTTTCGCCAGCTTCAGTGTTGTCGTGAACTCGATTCTCGGCTTGGTGCAGGAGATCGCCGCCAAGCGCGCCCTCGATCGCCTTGCCGCCCTCTCGATGCAGCAGGTGAAAGTCTGGCGGGATGGCAAAGTGATCGAAGTGCCGCTCGATCAAGTTGTGAAAGACGACGTGCTGCCCCTCGAAGCGGGCGATAAGGTCGTGGTGGACGGTGTAGTGCTAGCCGCTGACTCGCTAGAGCTGAACGAGGCATTGCTGACTGGCGAGTCGGATGCGGTGCTGAAGGAAGTTGGCGCCAAGTTATCTTCAGGCTCTTTTGTGATCGCGGGCGCCGGCGTGATGCGCGCTACAGCCGTCGGCGCAGAGAGCACCATCAACAAGCTCTCAGCGACTGCAAAGGCTTATCGCCATCCGCTCACGCCTACACAGCGCTACATCGCTACGCTAGTGCAGGTCGCCGTGTTTGTCATGCTGATCTTCGGCCCGATGACCGTGATCGGCGGCTTAGTGGTGCATCTGCCCACCATCGAGATTGTGCGCAACGCCGTCGTGCTAGTTACGAGCATGGTACCACAGGGCTTGGTGCTGGTCACGACAATCTCACTTTCGATTGGGGCGCTGATCATCAGCCGCCAGCGAACGCTGGTGCAGCGCATCAATGCAGTTGAATCTATGGCGAATGTGAATGTGCTGTGCTTCGATAAGACGGGCACGCTCACGCGCAACATGCTGCGTGTGACAGAAATTATTCCGCTCAACGGAGTACACACAGAGACGCTACACAGCGATCTGCGACGCTACGTGGAGAACTTAGCTACGCAAAATCGGACGGCAGGCGCACTGGCGGCGTATATCGGTGCTAATGGCAGCGGTGCAGTCAAGCAGCGCGAGATTCCCTTCACTTCAGCGCGCAAATGGGGCGCTGTGATCTTCGAGGGCGAGACGCTGATCATGGGCGCGCCGGAGCGTGTGCTTGATCCCGCCCACGACGCCGAAGCGCTGCAAGAGGCCAACGAGCGCGCCAAGCGCGGCGAGCGCGTGCTCGCTTTTGCGCGCAGCCGCAGCGCACCGACCAACGGCGCCCTCCCTCAAGAGCGTGATGCGCTTGCGCTCATCGCCATGAGCGACCAGATTCGCCCTGAAATCTCGCAGACCATTGCACAGTTCAACGGGTTGGGTGTGCAGCTGAAAGTTATCAGCGGCGATAATCCTGAGACCGTGCGCGCCATCGCCGAGCAGGCCGGCATGACCATTGACGGCGCCTACACGGGCGATCAGCTTGAGGCGATGGATGCAGTAACCTTCGCCAAAGCCGTGCGCGAGGCGAGCTTGTTCGCCCGCGTTGAGCCTGAGACCAAGCGCAAGATCGTGCGCGCTCTGAAGGCGCAGGGCGCCTATGTTGCGATGGTCGGCGATGGTGTGAACGATGTACCAGCGCTGAAAGAGGCCAATATGGCGGTTGCCATGAACGACGGCGCGCAAATCGCCAAAGACGTCGCCGACTTGGTGCTGCTCGATAACAGCATGGCAACCCTACCAAACGCTTTCGAGCGCGGCAAGACCATCACGCAGAAGATTTTTGCCAGCACGCGCATTTTCCTAACAAAGAATTTCTACACCGTGCTTGCCTTCATCTTTGTCGGCTTTATGGCGCTGCCGTTCGCCACCACGCCGATCTTAATCAGCTGGCTCACCTTCGGCATGGTCAATGTGCCGGGCATCCTGATCACCTTTGGCTTCCTGCGCCCGCGCTACCTGGCAAGTTTCGCTGATGACGTCATGCGCTATGTGTTGAGCGCAACTGTAGTTGGCGGCTTGGTGATGGCAATCCTGTACGCGGCATTGTATTTGGCATTACGCGGCGATGTCGAGGTTGGTTTGATTGAGTTGGCTGCACGCGATGAGGCACGCAGTGCGCTGCTGATCTTCATGGCGCTCTACTGCCTGATCGTCTTCTGGAACACTTTCGGCCTCGATCTCTTCCAGCCGCAGACTCTCAAGGAGCGCCCATTTATCGCACTGCTGGGCATCGGTTTAGTGCTGCTGACCATCGTGCCGCCATACTTCCTGCCGGGACTGTATCAAGGCTGGAGCAATCCGCGCTTTTTGGTCGTTCTTGGGGCAGTTGTGGCAGCAAGTGTAGCGATTGTAGCCTTGCACTTTCTGTACGCTGAACGGCGGCTCGATCAGTTCATCCAGCAGTCGAGCGACTGGTGAGCAAGCGCCCGAAGCGTACATAGGCGCCTTCCCAATCGAGGGTGTAGCTGGGCGTGTAGAGGGCAGGTGGGTAGCTCTGCTGCACCACGTGCCGCGCTTGCGCCAAGTCGCTCAATTCGCCAAGCGCGATCAGCTGTACCAGCGCATTACCGAGTGATGTCGCCTCAACAGGCCCGGCGTAGACGGTCTTGCCGGTCGCATCGGCTGTCATCTGGCACAGCAAAGCATTCTGTGAGCCGCCACCGACAATATGCAGCGCATCGACCTGTGCGCCTGTAGCCTGCACAAGTCCCTCCAGCGCATAGCGGTATTTGAGCGCCAAACTCTCGAAGATGCAGCGCAGGATCGCCCCTTGCGTTTGAGGGACGGGCTGATCGGTGGCTTGGCAGAAGCTTGCAATGCGGGCGGGCATATCTGTTGGCGCGAAAAAGGATGGATCGTCGGGATCGATCAAGGCGACGAATGGTTGCGCGCTGTGGGCCTCGTTCAGCAGTGCCTCATAAGCTACATCCAGACCCTGCTCAGCCCAGCGAGCACGACATTGCTGCACCAACCAGAGACCCATCACCATCTTCAAGGGCCGGAAGGTGCCAAACGCACCGCCTTCATTGGTGATGTTGGCGTTCATCGCGGCTTCAGTCAGGATAGGCGCGCGCGTCTCAACGCCGAGCAGGCTCCAGGTGCCGCTGCTGATGTAGGCGAAGTGCGGCGTCTGGGCAGGCACGGCGACTACTGCACTAGCCGTATCGTGGCTGGCAACCGTGAAGACGGGCACATCGCGGTACGTCCCAATCCAGTTGGCAGGCTGCACTACCGTCGGCAGGAAATGTGTTGGCATGCCGAGACGGCTCAAAAGCTCCTTATCCCAAGCGCCAAGCGTTGGATTGTAGCATTGTGTCGTGGTGGTGTGTGTGAACTCACTGATCTTCTCGCCCGTCAGCCAATAAGTGATCAGGTTGGGGATGGTCAGCAGGGTATTGGCTACGTCTATCAGCTCAGGCGCGTCTTGCTGGAGCGCCATCAGCTGATAGAGCGTGTTGATCACGTAAAAACCGATGCCCGTGCGCTGATACAGCTCATGTCGCGGCACCAGGGCCGTAACCAGCTCCATCATGCCCTCAGTGCGCTTGTCGCGCATGTGCACTGGATTGCTAAGCAAGGCGCCGCGCCGGTCGAGCAGGCCGAAGTCCACGCCAAAGGAGTCCACACCGATGGCAGCGGCCGTCTGCAGCTGCGCCGCCGCCAAACCTAGCTCGATCTCGTGCCACAAGCGCAAGATATCCCAGTAGAGCGTGCCGCTCACCATGACCGGCACATTGGCAAAGCGATAGCGCTCCACGCCTTGAATGTGCGTGCCGTCAAAGCGCACGCTGAAGATACGCCCGCTCTCATTGCCCAAGTCCACTGCGATCACGTCTGTCATGCTCAATCACGCCTCAGATGGTTTGTGCATCTTGCTGGCGGATATATTAACACAGGCTCTCAAAGCGCGCCGATGTTTGCTGCGCTGTCTACTTCGCTGCGAGAGCGATCAGCTAATTCGATCAGTTAGCGAATTCTTTTGTGGGATTTTTTCGAGGTTTTTACCGCATGCATCGTGTTTTTCGTGTAGGATTAGAGCACAATCAAGATCAAGGCTGCATGTCTCAAGGAGAACGCTCATGAAGTCTCTGTTTCGCCCTCTATTCGGCGTCCTACTCATTTTGCTGCTGCTGGCTTCGCCACTTGGCACGAGCGCGCAGGGATGGCCTACTTTCGATATTTCCGTAGAAGCTAATGGCTGCGCGATTGTGGTCGAAGTCACCAGTTCAAATACCTCGCGGGATTTTGGCGTCAACATCTACATATCCGACGGCGACGGGAACGAGCTCTACAGCGCTTCATATGACGGCTATTTGCCTGTCACATTCTTTGTGACGCTCCTGCAATCCTACAGTGGTACAGCCTATGTAACATACGAGGTAGTCGACTTTGCGCTCGGTGAAGTGGAAACAGAGATCAACTGCCTAGCCCAACAGGTACAAGCATCGGCTGGTGTGCCGTGTGGACTGCCTCTGGCAGGGGTTGGACAGGGCCTTTTGGTACGCCCGACGCTGCTCTACTGGGCACCGCGCCAAAATGCTGCTAGTAATGTCATCCTGGAGACAAGGCCTGACGCTAAGACCTACTGGGTTCTCGGTGTGGACGGCACGCGGAGCTTTTACAAGATTCTGATCGCTTGCAAGACGTACTGGGTGCCGATCGACACGCTCGTGCCGAACCCCGATAACGTTTGGCGCAGCGCACCGCTGCCTACACGCATCGTCGAATAATCATTTTCACTCCCTTCACCTGCTTGCCACTGTGATGGGCACCCCATCGCAGTGGCGGCTGAAGCGCCCCTAACCTCGCCTTGACTAGCCCGGTTTGCTTGTTCAAATCTAGCAAGCTGTACAGCCTATTTAGTGAAAACGAAGGACAAGCGTGTGATTCATCTGTGATTTAGAGCCGAACGCGCGTTACAATTTGACCATCGAGCCCGCCGCAAGCACAGAGGCACCTTAAAATGCCTATTCACATTGAATGGTACGACCAAGATCAGCGCATCATGCTCTCGACGTTTATTGGTGATGTAGGACTGGCTGAAGTTGAAGAAGCACTAGCCACCTACATAAGTCACCTTGATAGTGCAACCGGTACGGTACACTCGATCGTCGATATGCGCTCTATGGGCAAGGTAGAGGGCTTTACACTGGCAGAGCTCACAACACTGCGCCAGTTGGTGATGCATCCGCGCGTAGGCTACACAGTCATCGTAGGCGCACAGCCGGTCGTTCACTTTGTGCTGAAGGTGCTGGTGCAGCTGTTCAACTTGCGCTATGCGCTCTTCGGCGATGTTGAGGAAGGTGGGCGCTACTTGCGTGAAATAATCCGTATTCACGGCGATAAGCGCCCTGAGTCTAGCTAGATGATAAAGCGTCTAGAGGGCATGTACGAAAATGGATCGAAACGCCGTTGAGGCATTTGAGGCACTGCGCGCTGAGCGCGATGCGCTGAAGGCGCGCCTGGCACGCCTTGAGGCAGATTATCAGCGTGCCATCAATGAGAGCTACGCGGTCTACATGACCAGTGTGGATATCCTGAGTCAGGTCGACTTGCCTTCCACCCTGCATCTCATTTTGCAACGCATCCGAAACATCGTGCAGCTAGATGCTGGGTTGCTCTATCTGACTGTGCAAGGCAGCAGCGATCTCGTTGTTGGCGCTCAGCTGGGAATCACGCCTGATCTGATCGGTCAACGCCTGCCTGAGGATGACAGCCCGCTCCATCAGGTGCGACGCACGGGCATCCCACAAGTGATGACCGGCTATGGGCGCGCTGCGGCAGCCCTGCCCGATAAGCGCCTTGCACATTGCAGTGCTGCAGCCTTGCTGCCGCTAAACTGGCACGCAAACGTGATCGGAGTGCTGGCGCTCTACCGGGTCTCGGAGCCAGTCTTCAGCCTCGACGAGCTGGACAGCTTGCAGCATATCATCATGCAAACAGCCATCGCTATTCACAATGCCCAACAGCAGGCTGCCGAGCAAGAGCATAACCGCCAATTGGCAATGCTCTATCGAGTCTCGGTACAAGTGACGAGCAGCCTGAACCTGGACTCGGTGCTGCATAGCGCAGCCGTGGCCTTTGTCCAGACACTGAATGTCTCGAGCTGCGCCATCTACGAGTATCACGCTGAAGGCGCCCCACAGCTCATCAGTCATTACAGTGCCACGCAGCCCGGGTCGGCAGCGTTCGCGTCGCTAGACCTAGCTTTTGCCCGTGAAGTGCTAGGTAAGCGTCAGTGGGTTGTGCTGCAGCGCAACGATCCGATGCTCTCAGCTGAATGTGCCGCTTACCTCGATCAGCGCCAAGCATATTCCGCGCTGTTGCTGCCTATCCGCTTTGAAGATGGCTCACAAAGCATCGTTGAACTGCTGGAGATGGATGCGCCGCGCCAATTCTTGATCAGCGAGATCAACACTGCACAAGCGCTTGCCGCCAACATCAGCATTGCGGTCAGCCATGCGCGTTTACATTCGCAGCTGCGCGCCCAGCGCATCAGCGAGCAAGCGATTTTGCTCGACCTTGTACGCCAATTGTTGGAGCTGAAAACTGAGCAAGAGATTGCTGAGTCAGTGGTCAGTGCCACTGCGGCAGCCTTTCGCTTGCAGCATGTGAGCCTTTTTTTGGAGTCGCACGGCCTTTTCAGGTTACGAGCATGGCGCGGCTGGCATGAAAGCTACATGGCAGGGCGCACCTGGCAAGCTAATGACGGCACAGCCATCGGCTACGCCATCAAGACGCACGAATTGTGCGTGATAGACGACTATCAAGCTGAAGTGCGCTTCATCCAGCCTGAGTATTTCAGGCAGGCTAACATGCGCTCCAGCATGATTGCGCCGATCATCTACGATGGCGCCGTTCTGGGTGTCTTGGCGATTGCACACCCACAGCCTTTTGCCTTCAGCAGCGATGATATGCGCCTGCTCTCGCTGATCGCCTACCAAACGGCTGTCGCGCTTGACCGCGCCCACCTGATCGAATCGGTACGCGCCCAAAATGCCCTCTTAGAGCAGCGCGTGCAACAACGCACACAAGAGATCAGCGCCGCTCAGGAGCGCACAGTGGCGATCTTGTTCGCCACAGGCGAGTCGCTCATCGTCTTCGACCAAGATGGCAAAGTCGAGCTGGTGAACGCTGCCTTCGAAGAGCAGCACGGCTACTCGCTGGCAGAGGCGCAGCAGCGCAGCAGCGCTGAGCTGCTCGGCTTCGATGTCTTTGAGCTGATCAAACATGCACAGACCAGTGAGGGCGTGCCGAAGCGCGTCTGGCGTGGCGAGTGGCGCGTGCCACGCCGTAACGCCGAGCCATACGAGGCAGCTGTCACGCTCTCGCGCGTATCCAATGCCAAGGGCGAGACGATCGGTATCGTGGTCAGCTTGCGCGATATCTCCTACCTGAAAGAGATAGCGCGCATGAAGGCGAATTTCATTTCAAACGTCTCGCATGAGTTACGCACGCCGCTGGCAAACCTAAAGCTTTACCTGCATCTGCTGCAGAAAGGCTCGCCTGAGCGCCACGACCATTATCTAGCCACTATGCAGCGCGAGTCAGAGCGACTGAGCGCACTGATCGAAGACCTGCTCACACTCTCGCGCCTCGACTCGGAACATGTTGCCGTCAACTTGCAGCCGACCGATCTGAACGTGTTGATCGGCAACCTTGTTATGGATCGGCAAGTGTTGGCTGAAGAGCGCGGCCTGACGTTGGCTTACACGCCCGACTCGACTGCTGCGATCGCCATGCTGGACGCTAGGCTAATTGTACAGGCAGTGGGCAATTTGATCAGCAATGCCATGAACTACACACCGAGCGGCGGTGTAATCCACGTCTCGGTGCTGCATGAAGAGGAACATGCCCTTATTTGCATTGCAGATACTGGCTTGGGCATTGCCCCTGAGGAGCAAGGGCGCCTGTTCGACCGTTTCTTCAGAGGCAGCGCCGCACAAAAGACGGGCGCCGCCGGTACAGGCTTAGGCATGACAATCGTGCAAGAGATCGTCGCCAAGCACAAAGGGCAAATCACCTTTGAGAGCGAACTGGGCAAGGGCACTACGTTTTTCCTGCGCTTGCCGCTTCATAGGTCACCTGGGGATGGGAAGTAACTGATGGAAAGCCCACCAGCCATTTTTCTAGTGTTGGCAGGCGTCGGTGCATTAGGCTTGCTGGTCATAACGATGATCACGCCAATCTTACTGCGCGTGACCACGGCCTTCGAGGCTTTTGGCATTGTGGCGGAGAGTATTGGCGATATCGTTAGAGCGCCGCGCCTGTTTCGCGTGGGCTGCCCGCTGATCTTGATGGTGGCTCTGGGTGCGTGCTTACTGGGCGCTGTGTTGCTGATTGTTAGGCTGTTTTCGCCTGCCTAGCGCTACTCGATTGCCTCAACGAAGGCGTCAAGGCCGTCGGCGCCGAACGGCGGCAAGGGCCGGGCTGTGAAATCGCGCACCCCTTCGTATGAAAGATAGGTCAGCAGCTCACAGAGGGGCGCGGGCTGCATTAGGCTGAAACACGGGCGGCGCGTCTCTTGAAAGATGCGCTCACGGCGCGAGTCGGGTGCCACGAGATGCACCCGGGTGGCGGCATACGGCTGTAGGTTGAAGAAGTCGGCAATGCGCAGCAAGCCCAAGTAGATCGAATAGCTGTGCTCGATCTCGAAGGCGCGGACGATCTGCTCATCGTGCAACCAGAGCATGTCGAAGCGCTCGAGCGTCTCTTGAGTCAGCCTATCTAGATTGAATGCGTCGAACGAGTCAAGCATTGGGCGATGCCTGGGCTTCCACTCGCGGAAGACAACCGACCGATCCTCATGTGGAATCCAGATGGTGTAGCCCATTTTAGCGCCTGCATCGGCCAGAAGCGCCTGCACACGGACGGTCTCACGCCCCTCGATGTTGCTGTAGAACAGGTCTTCGATATGCATATCGTGTAGGTCGGGCATAGCGGCGATCAGGCTGCGGCCGTCGTTGCGAGTTAGACGGCGCGCTAGCAGGGCTTGATAGGCCGCCTGGTCGTAAGGCGTCTCTTGCCCTGAAGCAGCCTGAGCGCTCAGAAAGTCTGCTAGGAGTGCGCCATCAGCTTCGCTGAGCGGCGTGAGGGTTGTGCGCAGCGCTGGGATGGCGCTCGCCATGTTAGGATCGCGCTGTCGGGTGAAGCTAAGCCCAGCCCAAAGACGCGAATGGGTCAGCGGCACCCCCTGCGCTAGAGAGAGCCAAATCAGCGGCTGAGTGTGCACTTGCGTATGGTAGACGCGCTGTACCTCTAGAACACCGATCCAGCGGGAGAGGGCGGGCAAGTAAGCAATCAAGCAGTCGCCCGCCTGCAGGGCCACCAGCGCCGGTGCGCGCCAGTGAGGAAAGTTTAAGCTGCCCTCGAAAGACTCATACGTGCTGGGCGAGAGCAAGATTACGTAATATGCCATATCGCGAGGCACTCCTTTTGCTGCGTTGCTGCCTGAGGCAAATATAGCGGCTGAGCGGCATCTTGCCCAAAAACAGCGGCGGAAGTTGCCCTCCGCCGCTGTGCGTAACACTATCAGTTAACTTTTTTAGCGCTGCCGCTCACTGACGCTTGGGATCGCGCGCTTTGCGCGTGCTGGCGTCTTCTTCGGCAGGTGAGTTCTGCGGATCGCGGTCAGTTGCCGGGTGCTCGGTCAGCTGCGAGCCTTGCAGCTTCACGTCAATCGGCGGCGCCGTGATCGGCAGGGCATTGGTGCTGTAGATATCGGCGTTGCCAGGCGCGTTTGAGGTGAATAGGAGCGTAGTGGATTCGCAAATCCACGTTGGCGCCGTATTCAGGCTCTGTGTATCGGTCACGCGACGCGTGATGCCAGTTGCCAGCTCGTAGACGTAGATGCCGATATCCGAGCCAAGCCGCATCTGATAGGCGATCAGCTCATCGTTAGGCGACCAAGCGATCGCGCTAGCATCACCATTCGGATCGGAGATCAGCCGCACGTCTGAGCCGTCTGCGTTCATGATAGCGATCTGGGTGTTGGTGCGACCTTCGCGCTCAGTCACAAAAGCGATCTTATCGCCCTTGTTGCTGTACTGCGGGAAGCGATCCACGCCTTGACCATCACTCAAGCGCGTCACGTCCAGCGTCGCAACATCCAGCGCGTAGATGTTGCGAATGCCGTCTCGCAGGCTCTCGAAGATGATCGTCTTGCTATCAGGCGACCAGTACGGATTGACGTCGAGGGCGCGATTCTCAGTCAAGCGGACTTCTAGGCTATCGCGTTGCGTCACGTCGAAGACGAAGATTTCCCAATTGCCCAGCTTGTTGGACTCGTAGGCGATGTAACGTCCATCAGGCGACCAGACAGGATCGACCGAGATGCTGCGCTCGTTGAAGGTAGCTTGCCGCTGCTCGCTACCATCCGTGCGCGCCACCCAGATGTTCCAAGTGCCGCTGCGGTTGCTGGCGTAGGCGATCCATTCGTTGTCAGGCGAGCGGCTCGGATTGATATCGTGCCAGTCGGGGTTGATGGCCTGCGAGAGATTCTCAGGCGCATCGGGTTTGTCGGGGAGCTCGCCCAGACGGAAGAGTTCCCAATCGCCTGTGCGGAAGGTGTGATAGACCGACCAGGCTGGGCAGCTGGCGCCACCGATTGTGATGGGCTCCCACACGCGCTCTAGCGGCTCGGGCTGGCAAGCTTGTGTATTGTAGTAGAAGACCGGGAAGCCGTCGTCGCCCATTTCCCAGTAGCCGCAAGGCAGCTCTTCGGGTGGCTCGGCGCAGACCGTGCTGATGCTGATTGCCAGGCCTGGAATGGTCAAGGTGACTGTGCCAGGCACCCCATTAGCCGTGATCGTTGCACTGCCGCCTGCTGGGATGGTCACTGTGCCGGTGGCAAGGACCGTGCCAGTGGCGCTCGTGACGATGTAGGCTTGCTCTACAACTGTGCCACCGGGATTGTTCAGCGTGAAGGTGACCACGCCATCCGCTGTGCAGAGGCCCGTGCCCGTCACCTGCGCAGCAACTTCGGTGGGTGGCGGCGAAGTTGGCGTCGGCGTATTGGTGGCAGTGTTGGTCGGCGTGAAGGTTGCCGTCGGCGTATTGGTGGCAGTGTTGGTCGGCGTGAAGGTTGCCGTCGGCGTATTGGTGGCAGTGTTGGTCGGCGTGAAGGTTGCCGTCGGCGTATTGGTGGCAGTGTTAGTCGGCGTGAAGGTTGCCGTCGGCGTGTTGGTGGCGGTGTTGGTCGGCGTGAAGGTTGCCGTCGGCGTGTTGGTAGCGGTGTTGGTCGGCGTGAAGGTTGCCGTCGGCGTGTTGGTAGCGGTATTGGTCGGCGTGTTGGTCGGCAGCGGTGTGTTGGTTGGCGTGGCAGTTGGCGGAGCAATGCAGGTCGCGTTGACGCTCAAGCTAGCCGAGACAAAAGTTGCCGAGGTGTAGTTAATGGTCATGTTGGAATTGCCCGCGTACGGGCCGTAGAACAGGAATTCGCCTACACCAATGCTGAAGTTACCGCTATCGCCGGGCCCGCTCGGCTCTGTGACCTTCCAGGTGCCGCTAGCGGCAGAGGTGCCGCCCACATGCGCGATCACGAAAGTGGCGCTGAGATCAGTGTTGCACTGCACACCCAAGCTTAAGATGGCATCGGCGCTTGGCGTGTTGGTAGGCGTGCGGGTAGCCGTAGGCAGGGGTGTGTTGGTGGGCGTGCGGGTAGCCGTAGGCGGGGGTGTATTGGTAGGCGTTGGTGAGGGGCCGTCGGTTGCGGTTGCCGTTGGTGTGTTGCTTGGGCGCGGTGTATTGGTAGGACGCGGTGTGCGCGTCGGCGTACGCGTTGGTGAAGGTCCTGGACTTGGTGTGAAGGTTGGCGTGCGAGTGAGCGTTGGTGTACGTGTTGCCGATGGCGTGAGCGTTGGTGTGGCAGTTGGCTGTGGAATGCATGTGCCAGTTGCACTGAGCGTTACAGAGGCTAGCTGCGAGGTGCTGTACTGGACTGTGACAGTTGCATTGCCTGCAAAGGTGCCAATCGGGAGATTTTGACCGGCTGGCAGGCTCAAGCTGCCGGTTGTAGTTGTGCCAGTGTTAGGGTCGAAAACGCTGTAGGTTGCATTAGCAGCACCGCCGCCGATGTTCACAACGACAAAAGTAGCTGTCAAATCGGCGTTGCAGGTGATGAACAGCTGCAGCTGCGGATCGTTTGGATCGGGGGGCGCTGGCGGCGTAGGCGTATCAGCTGTCAGCTCGCCTGTATCGCTCGGTGTGCCGGCTGCCTCAATTGGAAGCGGCGTAGCAGTGGGGAGCTCAGTCGCTGTAGGCTCAGCGGTTGGCACGTCGGTCGCCGTCGGCGTGGCAGTCGGGAGCTCAGTCGCTGTAGGCTCAACAGTTGGCACGTCGGTCGCTGTCGACGTGGCAGTCGGGAGCTCAGTCGCTGTGGGCTCAACAGCTGCAGGCACTTCTGTTGGCGTCTCGGTCGGTGGTGGCAGCTCAGTTGGTGGTGCTGGTTCTTCAGTTGGCGGTACCTCTGTCGGTTGCGCAGCAACTTCACCAGGCGTGGGTGTTACATCCACAGTGCCCGGCTGGAAAGAGCCAGCTAGAATAACCACGACAGCCGCCACAACGAAGACTACTGCGCCGATGATGAGAAACAACTGACGGTTTCTCTGATTCATAGACACGCTCCTTTGTGGATCAATTTAGCGTCCATAGTTTACTATAAGGCGGCCTTGACGATTCCACAAGCGCTTATGGGCAAATTTAACAAGATGACAACGATATTTTTGAGCTCTTTTACATAGTTAGAGCGCTGGCTCATCTAGAAAGTGAGAATATTAAGAAATATTAAAGAAGCGCTTGTGCGGTGTAAAAATTGTAAAGATTATAGGACAAGGTAAGAGTAGAGATATGTCAAATTTGAGAGAGTTCATGCAAAACATAGACCAATCCTGGGCAGATTAAGGCTTCTAGGACTGTCTTCAGCTAAGCTGTGCCGCTTTTGAGCTTCGCCTCACGCTGTTGTATGCGATGGATCATTTGCGTGAAGGTATGAATGAGTGTCTGGAGCGCCTCTTCGTCACTAGTTATTTGGGCAAGCTGCTGAAGCGCGAGGTCAAAATTGCCATCTGTGATCAGATCGAGTGTGTTGTTGACTTGGCTGAGGAAGCTGGTCACTCGGCGCACCTGCTCAGCAATATTGCGCATCATGACAATGCCAACAAAAGTGTGCTGAGGCAAAAACGCCTCGAAGGCAGCGCGCTGAAGGATCAGGCACTCAGTCGGTGCAACGGTCAGGGCGGAGGCTGAGCGCGGCTTCTGATCGAATATTACAAAGTCACCGAAGATGCGGGTAGGCTCTAGGTAGGCGAGGTCGATCTCATTGTGGTCGGCATCATAGGTGAAGATGCGCACCCTGCCGCTGAGAATTAGAAACATTGAATCGCCCACATCGCCTTTACGAAATAGCAGCTCACCTTTGGCGAAAGCCTTGTGCTGCATTACATCAATCAGGGCTTCAAGCTCGTGCGCTGGAATGCCCTTGAACAGACGGGCAGCTTGCAGCTGCGCAGCGATATACTGTTTGGAGGGCAGCTGCGCAGTTTGTGTTGTGGACTGTGTCATGATTTACGGCTCACCTCATCAGAGTCTTTGCTAAAGCGCGCCCAGATGCCTGATTGGCCGTCGGATTTGCCCGACTCGGCTAGGGCTTTGGCGCGCTGCTCTAGGGCAGCTGTTGCCCTGCCAAAAGCACCGCCCAGCGTAGTTGGCAGCTGGACAGCGGTATCCATCGAAATAGGGCGCTCAGGCTCGGCTGGCGCTGTGAGCTCGGTAGCGGCGATTTCCTCGCTGGGCGCCAGCATGCTCAGCGCACGTGCCTCTGCAAATCTACCTTCCGAGACTTGGCGCGCCCAGTACACGCTGGTCTCTAGCGCCGTCGTCGTCTCACGGACGCGCTCGGCTAGAAAGCGCAGCATCGCAATGACCACCTGCGGGCGGCTCTTCAGGAACATGTTGAAGTGGGCACGCTGTACCTCCAGCACTAGCAAGCTGCCTTTGGCACGCGCACGCGCCGAACGTGGCGCACCGTCAATCAGAGCTAGCTCACCGACTACATCGCCGGCTTTGCACAAGCGCAGCAATTTCTCTGTGGCGTCCTCGCCCACCTTGTAGAGCGCGATAGCGCCAGATTCGATCATGTACAGTGTATCACCGCTGTCACCTTGATCGAAAAGGAGCTGCCCGTCTCCGAAGCTCAGTTCGCGCACCGAGCGGCTGAGATTCTCCAGGTCAGCTAGCGAGACATCTTGAAAAATTGGTGCACGGCACAGCATCTTGGCTAAGCGCTCCAGCTCAGCAGGCTGGAAAGTCTGAGCGCGCTCAGCAGCGAGCATCAACGTATCGAACTGATGCACCTCAGTATGCTCAGACTCAGCCAACAAGCGCCCGATGTTTTCGTAGAGCGCTTGCCGTGCATCCAAGAACACGCCGCGAAAGAAGACCATCGCGAATGTGCCAATGCGGCGCTTCAGAGCGCTCATTTCAGCGGTCAGCTCGTCAATTTCGTTGCGCCACGCCGAAAGTAAGCGTTGGCTGGCGGGCGTGTTCAAATTACTCTTCAGAATACCGATGTTAGCCTGCACCACCATCAGCCGCCGCATTTGATCAGCAATGCGCTTGCCGAAGCGAGCGGTTAAATCCTCAAAGACGCGATCAATGGCGTCTGTTCCCATCTGCTGCAGTGCACGCCGATCCTTTTCTGTGACACCGCGCACAGTCAGCATAGCGTCGATACGCTTTTTTTCATCACGCAGACCGAGCTGGATTTGCCGCCAAGTCAGCAAGCCGCCTAGCCCACCAACTGTCACAGCCACTACCAGCAGATGTGGGCCCTCGCCCAGCACAGTGACGCTATTGTTATAGGCAGCGTGCAGCAAAATTGCTAATGCAAAGCCCAGCCAAGGGTAGACAGTGCGATGCTGCTCTTCCGAGCGCCGATAGCGCCCCAAAAACGTGCCCACTAGCGCGCTAGCAGCTGCATGCATTAGGGTTGTCGAGAGAACTCGTGTTAAAATATCCACAAACGCGGCAGCGTTGGTGAACGTGAAATACAAATTCTCGGCAATAGCGAAGCCAATGCCAGCGGCAAAGCCGTAAATGGCGCCCTCTACAATGTTGCGGAAGCGTGGATTCCAGATCAGATAGACCATGAAGAGCGCCTTGCCGATCTCTTCAGTGATAGGCGCCGTAACGCCGCGCACGACTTCAACCGAGTTGACGATCGGCAGCGCTGCATGAATGTTGACCACAAAAGCGATAGCAAAAGCGCCCGTTGCCCCCCAGAGCAAGTTTGTCACAACTGTCGAGATAAACTTGCCCTCGCTGTAGATATTCGAGGTGTAGATGAAAAAAATGAAAGCGAGCGGTGCGCCAATAGATATTGCTGCATTGAGCAGCAGTTGGGTTGTCATGCGTTCACCTGTTCTCTAGGCTCGAATTAGATGGAGTGGGCACTTTAAGATGATGCAACGGGTTATTCTAGCGCTAGAGAGCGCCCGTTCGCAAAGTTTTCGCACCTGCTCAACAAACTTTTTGCTAGGCCCGCCTTGAATTGATATAATTCTCAAGAAATCTCAAGCAGTTCTGTAGTTTTTTGGAGATTCGTGCGATGACAACAGTCCAAGCCTTTGGGGATGCACTCAGCACGCCCGCAGATGCTCTGAAGGTTGAGTATCCCGCATGGCGCACGCGCCTGCTCTTTGGCTTAAGTGTCGTGACATTGCTGAGCATGTTCGTAATGCTCTACATGGCGTTTTTCTACGCCGGTACCGATGCAGTACAAGGACATGCACAGCGACTGTTCTACGTGCATGTCTCTTCGTATGCAGGCGGCTCAGTGGCTTTCTTCATCACAGTGATCGCAGGCCTTGTCTACTTGATTAGGCGCCATCCCAAATGGGATCACCTGGCGGTCAGCAGCGTTGAGGTCGGCTTGCCGCTGATGACAGTCTGCCTTGTGACTGGCTCAGCTTGGGCGCGCCCGATCTGGAACACATGGTGGACCGCTGATCCGCGCTTGAATGGCATGGCGATCATGTGGCTGCTCTACGCTGCTTACCTAGTGCTGCGCGGCGCCATCGAAGACCCTGACCGTAGGGCGCGCTTTGCAGCCATCTACGGCATTCTAGCCTTCGCCAGCGTCATCTACGTCTTCTTGATCCCGCGCGTGCGCGATGACACGCTGCATCCGGTGGTGATCGGCCCTAGCGTAGCCAATCCAATGGCAGAGGGCGGCTTCGAGGTGCGCACCGATCCGCGCATTGGCGCCACAATGGGAGTAGCGATGACATGGTGGTGCGTGGCGGCTGTTGTGCTGATATGGCATCGGGTGCGGCTGGAGAACACAGCTAGGTATGTGCAAGCGCTCAAAGCGCGTTTCCTTTCCGAGCAAGGGTGAGCAGATATGGAGATAAGCACACCGAGCAATATCGAGTACATGATTCTAGGCTATGCAGCAGCGGCGATCATCATGGGGCTGACCGTTGGTTACTTCATTTTGAAGGCACGCCGTCTGCGCCAGGAAGCTGAGCTGCTGAGGCGCCTTGAAGACGACCGTGAGCAGTGAGACGCTCATGCGCTGGCAGCTTGTGGTGCATCGCTGGCGGGCAGCTCTTTGTGTTCTATGATGCTAATTTCGGCGGTAAGCAGCGGTATATGCTGCTCACCAGCCTGCTCATCGTGCAGAATCAGGTAGCCCCGCTCGCGATCGGTGAAGCTGTAGAAAGTAGGAAAGCCCTTCTGCAGGCTATCTTGTAGGGCGGCAATCAGCGCTGTAACTTGTGGCGCAAACGTGAAGATGCTGTAGCGCGTTTCGTTATGCATGCCAGCGAAATCATTGGCTGTGCCGTACTGCGCCAAGCATTCAGAGAGGGCACGGCTGAAAAAACTCAGCACCTGGTCGGCGGCCACAAAGCCATAGTAGTCACGGAAGGCGCCAAAGCCGTTCAAAGTGATTTGCAGGTGATGCCAGCCGCCCTTGCCTGCCAAAGTGGCCTCTGTTTCAGATAGCACTGCGCCAGTTGGCAAGCCGGTGCGCTCATCGGTTAAGGCTTCGCGGCTGGCACGCCGCAACGAGCCCTGCACGCGCAGCCGCAGCTCTTCAATATCGAAGGGCTTGGTGATGTAATCATCAGCGCCGAGCTCTAAGCCAGCCACTTTGTCGGCGCGCCGATCCCGCTGGGTTAGGAAGATGATTGGGATATACTTCGTCAGCGGAGTTGTGCGCAGGCCCTTGCAGACGTCAAAGCCATCCATGTCGGGCAGCATGACATCTAGCAAAATCAGGTTAGGCGATTTGGCACGCGCCACAGCGATGCCTTCCTTGCCGCTCGGCGCGTTGAGCAGTTCGTAGCCCTGTGCTGTGAAGTAGACCTGAAGCATTTCCGCAACATCAAAGTCATCTTCAATAAGCAGCAAGCGTTTTTTCAGCATGCGACCTCAATCTAGATACAACGCTACTCTAGCACAGCGTCGACGCGGAACTGCCCTTCAATGGCATCAGCGGCATTAGCAAGGGCTTGCTCGCGCGGCAGCGAGGGGCGAACAACATCCTCGCGCAGCACATTCTGCAGCGGCAAGACGCTCGCTGTAGGCGGGATATCGGCCGTATCCAGCTGCTCAAGGCGCGAGGCGTACTCTAGGATAGCTGAAAGCTGCTCAGCATACGTCGCTAACTCATCTTCGGTCAGGTTCAACTTAGCTAGCTCCGCAATCTGCAGAACTTCTTCACGGCTTAGCTTCATGATTACCTCAGCGCTGAGATGCTCTAGGCAGCGCGCTTGTGTTTACAGTGCTTAAGCCAGTATATCCAAACCAAGCCGGCTTGGCAACTACAAAGGCACGATTTGCGCTACAATTGGCAACAACATACAGCAACGAGAAACGCCATGACACGTCTGCTCCTGCTGATCCTTTGCGCCGTCCTGCTGGGCGCCTGCCGCGGCACAAGCGCGACACCCGCCCTTGATGTGGCAACGCCTACACCCGCGACTGGCAATAGCTCTCTACGTGAAGCACAACGTGTTGCCGCTGACTTCTTGAATGCGTGGCGCGTCGAGAACTTCAGCGCCATGCACAGCCTTCTGGCGCTGAACAGCCGCGATGCCTATCCGCTGCCCGATTTCGAGGCGTTTTACCGCGCAGCACACGCCCAAATCACGCTGAAGCCCGGCGGCTTGCGCTACAGCTTTGCTAACGCCATCTTGCGCGGTGCAGAGGCAGCCATCGCCTACGATTTGCGCTTTGAGACCAGCTTCTTCGGCAGTTTTGAGGACAAAGATCGCGTGCTGCGCTTGGTGAATACGGAAGAGGGCTGGCGCGTAGCTTGGTCGCGCGGCGATTTGTTTGCTGAAATGGCAGATGGTGCAGCGCTCGAGGTCATTCGCACCCGCCTAACGCGCGGCAACATCTACGACCGCGAGGGGGAAGTGATTGCCGACATGAACGGCGTCACTTTGGCGGTCACCCTGCTCACGCGCAGCTACCCAACCGACAACCCTGAGGCGTGCTTTGCAGAGCTTGCCCGCGTATTCCCAGCCCGCTCCGCCGAGACGCTAGCACGCCTGTTCGGCGGCAACACAGGCCGCGACTTCGCTTACGAAATCGGCGTGATCGCTCAAGAGCGCTTTTTCGAAGTACAAGCGGCATTGGAGCGGCACTGCACGTTGCGCTACGAGACACGCCCGACACGCCGCTACCTGATGGGCGGTCTTGCGCCACATGTGGTCGGCTATGTGGGCGCCATCCCTGCAGAGCAAGTAGAACTCTGGGAGGCGCGCGGCTATCCACGCGATGCAATCATTGGCCTGGATGGTGTGGAGCGTCAGCTAGAGAGCGTGCTCTCTGGGCAGGGCAAGGCAGCGCTGGTCTTGCGCAGGGATGGGGTGATTGTGCGCACGCTGGCGGAGCGGCCCAGTCTGCCAAGCCAGAGCGTCTACCTGACGCTAGATCGGCGCATGCAAGAGGCAGCTCAACGCATTTTGGCGCAGGCATTCACGCTAGGCGGACTCGGTGCCATCTCGCCTGGTGCTGCTGTTGTCATCCTCGACGTGAAGACGGGCGCCATCCTGACCCTTGCCAGCTACCCCGACTTCAACGTCGAGGCTTTCAACCCCAACAGTTCCTTACCGAACGCGCAAGCGCTCATCCAGCAGTGGGCGAACGATCCGCGCAAGCCGACCTTCAATCGTGCCACGCTCGGTCAGTATCCGCCGGGCTCAATCTTCAAGATCATCAGCATGGCAGCCGGCATCGAGAGCGGCTTGTTCACCCCGAATACGCGCCATTACTGCAGTGGCATATGGAACGGCACGCCGCTGGGCGACCGTACCCGTACGGACTGGATCGCCAGCACGGCGGCAGGCAGGCACGGCTCGATCAGCCTCAAACAGGCGCTGACCGGCTCCTGCAACATCTATTTTTGGCATCTCGGCTGGACGCTCAGCAACGCCGACCCTGAGATTCTGCCCAACATCGCCCGTAAGATGGGCTTTGGCAGGTCTAGCGGCATGACCGACCTGCCTGAGGCGATTGGTCTGCTGCCAGAGCCCTCGCGCTACGAGCAGTTGGTCGGCCGCAAGTGGCGCAACTCAGATGCCTTGAATGCAGTGATCGGGCAGGGCGATGTTGTGGTTACGCCCTTGCAAGTGGCGCGGGCAGTAGCGGCTGTTGCCAACGATGGTTACCTTTACAAGCCGTACGTGGTGGAGAAAATTGGCATCATCGGCGAGCCATCTTTCATCGCCACACCACAGGCTGAGCGGTTGGACTTCAAGCCAGAGACTCTGCGGGCAATCCGCGAGGCGATGTGCGAGGTGACTACCAATCGCACTATCGGCACAGCAACCTTCGCCTTCGAGGGCTTGCGCGGCGCAGCGGTCTGTGGCAAGACCGGCACAGCCGAGACCCCTACAGGCGGCACGCATGCTTGGTTTGCTGCCTACGCTGGCAGGACGGCTGACTCACCTGAGATTGCCATTGTAGTCTTGGTGGAGCAGGGCGGGGAAGGCTCGGGTGTAGCGGCGCCGCTTGCAAGGCGCTTGATCGAAGCGTACTACCAGCTGGAGCCGGCGACAACTGCTGCCACCGATAACTAGGGGCGTACCTGCTTAGCAAAATGCAGCCGCGTGCGCACTACATCCATCTCAAGGCTGCGGTAGAGGTTGATAGCAGTGTGATTCTCCGCGTCGACATGCAGGCTAGCCGTCTTGAAGCCGTGATCGCGCAGCGCACGCAGCCCATGCGTCAGGAGCGCACGTCCTAGCCCGTAGCCGCGCCATGAGCGCCGCACGCCTACAGATGAGATATGTCCCTCTTGCGGGTCGCCATACTGGCTGGCGCCGCACAAGCACTCGCCCACAATCTCAGAGTCCTGCAAGGCGATCAGCCACAGACTTGGATCGTACGGGCGACTCAGGATCATTTGATACTCCCACAGTTCGGGCCTGCGCGGCACGGAGCCCCAGTGATCGGCGAAAATTTCGTTGTCAGCCGCCACCAATGCCTCAAGATCGCCTCGCTCAAAGGTGCGAATGCTGATCCCTTGCGGTAAGTCTGCCCTGAGCTCACGTTCAGGTGTGAGGGCTGTGCGCATAGTGTAGAAGCGTCGCTCCAGCGTGTAGCCTTTGCGCTCAAAGAGCGTTCTGGCGCCTGCGATATCCTCGTACGTTCGCCCGCGCAAGGTGCCGCCGCCGTGCTGCCGCACAAAGACCTCTGCCGCCGTCAGTAAGCCACTGCCGTAGCCGCGCCGCCGAAAGGCAGGATGCACCCAGCCTTCCAGCAGGCAGCTCTGCCCCTGCTGAAGCTGCCACCACGCAAAGGCTGCCGCCGCGCCCTCAGCGCTGAAAGCGATAACGGCGTTGCCTTCCGCCTGTAGCGCTAACGCCTCCGCCGAGAGCCGCCGCGTGCGATCGTGCTCTGCGGCTGCGTTGATCACGCTCAAAGCGGCCTGATGGTCGGTCGGCTGGTAGGTGCGGATGATCACACTTCGCTCCTAACAGGCAGGATACCGCGCCACGCTAGCGCGCTGCGCAGCTGCGCGGGCGACCTGAAGAGAATGCACGGCAGGCCGATAGCCTCAGCAGCGTACGTATTGCGCGTCAGATCGTCGATGAAGAGGGCCTCGGCAGGGCGCACGCCTAACTTTTCCAGGATCAGGTGGTAGATAGCAGGATCAGGCTTGGCCAGGCGCACCACCGCCGAGCTGATCGCTACCTCAAACATCTCTGATAGGCTGAATTGCGCCATCCAAGCTTGGACGTCGGTCTGATGAGCGTTGCTGAGCAGCGCAAGGCGATAGTGAGGCTTGAGCGCCTGCAGGATCGCCATCATCTCAGGGTGGACTCTGTCACGTCCAGCAAACAGATGCTTCACAAAAGTGAGGCGCGCTGCATGGTCGGGCAAATTAAGCGGGGCGAGGGCTTCTTCGAGGTAGGTTTCGTAGCTGATCGCGCCCACTTTGACTTGTTGCCACGCCTCACTGTGATAGAGTGCATACCAGAGCGCCTCGCCGCTGAGGCCGAAGGGCGCAGCCAACGCCTGGCGCTGGGCGAGCCATGTCTCCCAGTCATCAGGGATATCCAGCACATTGCCGAAGTCGAAGATCAAGGCTTTTGTGGTGGCGCGCGGATCGTTCAGCAGTGGCTCCAGCGCGGCTGGAAGGTCGAGCTCAGCTGTGTAGCGCAAGCCGTGCATCCCAATGCTTTTAGCGCCATCCACATTGACCGTATTGTCATCGATAAAGATGCACTCTGGAGGGCTGACCTCAAGCATTTGTGCGATGGCGCGAAACGCCTCTGGCTCAGGCTTCAGGGCGCCGATCTGCGCTGAGATGACGACTGCATCGAAATGGCGGTAGAGGTCGAGCTGCGCCAGCTTGTCGGCTAGCGCAATCGAGTCATTGCTGAGCAATCCGAGCCGCAAGCCACGCTCGCGCAGCCGATCGATCAGCGCGAGGAGCGCCGTATCTAGCACATCGCCCTTGAAATAGTCGTAACGCAGCTGCTCAAGCGCATCGCCGTTGAGACTGAGCTGTTCGCCCAGTGCCTGCCAGTACGCCTCTGGCGAGAGCGCGCCGCGCTGCGCCTCAATCCACAGATTGCTGCCATGCACCAGGCGCTCCAGCTCACCAGGCGCCAAGCTGAGGCGCTCTTCCCAGTCACGTCTGCCCGAGTCGTCCTGCGTCCGCACTAGCACACCGCCAAAGTCGAAGATGACAGCGCGGATCATCGGCGGCCTTTCTTCTCTTTGCCGCGCCCGCGAAAATTTGGTACGAATGCGCCAAAGAGTGAGAGCGAACGCGCTTGATCGGCTGCTTCGCTTGGATCGGGCTCGGTGCTGTATCTGTTGCGCAGACGTGCCAGATACCACTTGGTGTAGTCGTTCATGGCGGCTTGGAACGCCTCGCCGATCAGCAGTTCGTCCTCGATCTGCAGCATGTCGCGCAGTTGCTCTAGCTGCGTCATCAGCGCATCCAGCCGGTGCACCAGATGCTGCCGGTTACGGTAGAGGAAGACGCCCAGTGCCTCGGGATCGCTCTCGATCAGGCGATAGGTAGCCAACACAAACGACGGATTACCGAACCATTGGGTATCGTTCCAAGAGGGCGCACTGTGCAGCGCCCTGAAGAGCGCCATCTGCAGCAGAAGTGGCAAGCCTTCCGTGCCTGCCACAGCGCTATCGTGCTCAGTGGGGTCAGTGAAGTGTACCTTTACACCGAGTAGATCGCTCAGATCGCTCACCAGCTGGACGGCATCCGGCGGGCAATTCGGCGCCGGCGAGATGATCATCACGCCATCCTCAAAGAGATCAGCGCGACCGCTCTCGGGCGAGTCTTCAGGCAAGCTCAAGTAGCTTGGATTCAAGATCGGCGTAATCCCGACCAAATATGCCTGTTGATCACCGTCGGAGTCGCGCAACAGGTAGCGATCGGCCCACGCTAACGAGGGCACTTTGAGTGGCGCGCTATCCAGTACGACCGCGCCCGCCTTCAGCGCCCCGCCCACCAATTTCAACACCGTCTCAGTCTCGCTGTACGGGACGCACAGCAAGACAATATCCGCGTTGCCGACGGCTGCGACAAAATCGAGTGTCTGCCTATCGAGCGCGCCCAGCTCCGCCGCCTTGCGTACGCTCTCAGCGCGCCTATCGCAGCCTGTGACCACAAAAGTGTGCTTGTGATCGGGTTTGCCGTTCAACGCACGGATCGCCAAGCCAAAAGACACGCCAAGCCGATTCAAGCCCAAAATCGTGACGTTTACATTCGCCATGTGCTTATCAATACCTCAGTTTGCATCGTCAGCTTCCTGCAAAGCCCGCAGGAGCTGTTCAAAGTCATTACGTGGTGCACCAGAGAGCTTCTCAGCGTGCTTAGCGATTAGCTGCACCACCAATGGGTCGCCGCCCAGCCGTTCAACTGCCTCGGCGCTCCACTGCGGATGCTGCTGCCGAATTACGAAGGGTCGGCGCCAGCCGCGCGGCGCGCCGCTGCCCCAGCGTTTAGCGCGCTCCCGCCATAAACCGCTTACAATCACTACGAAGGCGCGCTGCCACAGCGAAAACGGATAGCGCGCCTTACCGCAATCGTGCAGCAAGGCAGCCTGCCACACAGCAACATTCGTACAGCCGCGCCGCTGCAAAGTGCGCAGGACGTTCAAGCTGTGCTGCCGCTCGGTACGGCGCATCTGCAGGAAGAGCGGCAGCAAATTCGGCGGCAAGACCTGCGCCGCTAAACTATCGTCCACAGGTTGCAGCCATGCACAAAGCGCCCGTGCACCCTGCCGCAAGCGCGAGATCGCTGTCATCAGCCCCTAGAAGCCCAACAACAACCGTGCGATGAAAGTGTATGGGGGGTTCAGCACCGCGCCAAAGATGTTGAGACCGACAAACGACAAGATCAACAAGCCGAAGAAGAGGTACATGCTCTCTTGCTGATAGCGCTCCAGCACGTCTGCCTCGCGCGGCGGCAGCAACTTGCGCAGCATATGCCAGCCATCAAACGGGAAGAACGGCAGCAAGTTGAACAAGAACAGCAGCAGGTTCAGGTTGAAGAAGAGCGTCATGAACTGATTGAAGTTGAAAAGCAAGTCATTCGGTCTGAAGAACTCGAAGCGCCATATACCGAGCCGAAAGAGCAACGCCGCAAATGCTGCCAACATCAAGTTTGAGAGCGGCCCCGCTGCCACCGCCCAAAAGTAACCCCAGCGCCGATCGCGCATGCGCCACTCGCTGATTGGCGCCGAGCCGAGAATGCCAAAGCCGATCAGCACCCACATTGCCCAGCCAATCCAGTTGATATGCACAAATGGATTGAGCGTCAGGCGCCCCAGATCGCGCGGCGTCGGATCGCCCATGCGATAGCCGACATAGTTGTGCGCAAATTCATGCACCGTCATGGCGATGAGCAACACAAATGCAGCGGCGAGCAACCGACCAATAGTCAGGCTCAGACCGGCGCTGATTTGCGCGACAATGAAAAAATCTGTGCCAAACACGCGATCTCACGCTCCTTCGGCGCCCGTCCCAGCTGCGACGCCTCCTAGTTTACCAGACCATTATAGCACAGCTGCCAACTTGCAGTCAGCTCACTCCACGCTGACGATGTAGTGATAGTATGGCTGACCGCCATACAAGAGCGTCACCTCTTGCTCAGGGTAGCGCAGGCGGACAGACTCAGCGGCCGATTCCGCCTCAGCTGCTGTGACTGAGTCGGCGTAGTAGAGCGTGATCACCTCGTACTGCTCCGCCTGCGCATGCGCCAGCACATCACACAGCACGCTCTCAGCCGACCAGCCCGCGCTGACCAACTGATCGTCCAGCAAGCCGATGATCTGTCCTTTTTGGACGTGCAAGCCGTTGACATGAGCCTCGCGGGTAGCAGTGGTGATCTCGCCTGTCCGCACTTGCAGCGAGGCTTCTTCCATCGCTGCACAGACCGCCTCAAAATCGCCATCGGCTTGCCAAGCCACCATCGCCGCGATACCTTGTGGCAGGCTGCGCGTCGGGATTACGCTGACTCGGCAGCCCAGCTCGCGCTGGGCAAGTTCAGCCGCCCCTCGCGCCGTCACGATCACATTCGGATTGTTTGGCAGCAACACAATCTGAGAGGCGTTCGCTGCGCGTATGGCGTCAAGAAACTCTCCAACGCTCGGGTTCATGGTCTGCCCGCCCGGCAGCAGACGCGCACCCAGATCGCGAAAGATCTGCCCTATTCCCTGACCGTAGGTGACGCTGATCACGGCAATTTCGGGGCTGCGCTCGGTGGCGAGGCGCGCTGCACGATAAGCATCGCTTTGGGCTTCCATATTTTCCACTACCACGTCGCTCAGCCGACCCAACGACTCGCCATAGGCGAGCGGCACGCGCGGATCGGGCACGTGCACATGCACCTTGACCGCCTCTGGTGTGCCGACCACAATCGGTGAGCTGCCCATCGCACTGATGGCAGCCCGAATTGCGTCTACATCGAGGTTTTCGCCACAGAGGATGTACTGCACATCGTAGCCGAAGCCATCCTGGCTGACTTTATCCGAAAGCGTAAAAGCAGCCTCAAGCGCCGCTGCGCTGAGCAAGGCAGGCATCGAGAGCGGCGACACCGCACTGTTGTGCTCATCAAACAGGCGCGCCATGCCCTCCAGGATCACTATCAAGCCCTGCCCGCCTGAATCGACCACGCCCGCCTGCGCCAGAATCGGCAGCAGACGTGGCGTCTCAGCCAAAGCCTGCCGGCCGCCCTCCAAACTTGCCAAAAAGATGCGCTTCAGGTCGTCCGTTTGGGTAGCAGCCTGCGCTGCTGCCTCGCTCACAGCGCGTGCGACAGTCAGAATCGTGCCCTCAACAGGCCGAGGGAAGGTGGCGTAAGCCACCTCGACCGCCCGTCTGAAAGCGCGCACAAGAAGTGGCGCGTCCAGCTCGTCGGCGCCGCGCAAGGTCTCGGCGATGCCACTCAGCAGCTGTGAGAGGGCTGTGCCGGAGTTTCCGCGCGAGCCGTGCAGCGCCCCGTAGGCTAGGCGGGCTGCTATCTCGCCAATACCTGTTCGCTCCTCGTGGGCGATGGCTGACACAGCAGCGCGCAGCGTCAAGAGCATGTTTGTGCCAGTATCGCCATCCGGCACTGGGAAAACGTTCAAGGCGTTGATCTGCTCGACGTGCTGCTCAAGCCAGACGAGCGCTGCCATCATCAAGTAGCGCAAGCGCACTCCATCACACCTGAGGACGGCTTGCGAGGCATTAGATTGGCTAAAATTTGTTGAGATCACAAGCACACTGCTCTACAACTAACTCTGAGCGTTAAAACACCGCATATCCCAGCCAGTTGCCTGAAAGGCAAAGCCCGGCAGCGTTTATAGGTGATCGTCTTTGCCTTGCGCCTTGAGCTGCTTGACCACCTCACGCACGTCTTGCGCGCGATCCTTATCACAGACTAGCACAACGTCGCCTGTATCCACGATTACGAGGTTGCTGACGCCAATCGTGACGACCAGGCGGTCGCTGACGACGAGCGTGCTGCGCGTGTCGATGCGGATGTGTTCACCGCCGCGCACAGCGTTATCGTTTTCATCACGCGCGAGAATCTCAAAAAGCGTTGACCACGTACCAACATCGCTCCAGCCAATTTGGACGGGGATGACAGCCACTTGTTGTGCGCCTTCCATGATCGCGTAATCCAGCGAGAGCTTGGGCATCTGCTCCCAAATGGCAGGCAATTCCTCAGGGCAGGCCAGGGCGCGTTCCAGCAGGTCGTACATGGCAGATTGCTGCCTCGCCAACTCTTGCTTGGCGCGCGCTGCCGTCATGATGAACATGCCTGCGTTCCAGCTGTAGGTGCCCCTGCTCAGGAAGAGCGCTGCCGTAGTCTCGTCGGGCTTCTCGGTGAAGCGCAAACTGCGATAGACCGCTAAGCCGTGTGCCTCGCCGAGCCGCTCGCCGCGCTCGATGTAGCCGAAGCCTGTGGCGGGATAGCTAGGCGGAATGCCTAATGTAACGATGTATCCCTGCCGCGCGTAAAGCTCAGCAGCGCGCAGCGCCTGCAAGAAAGCCTCTTCGTTGGCGATGTGATGATCGGCGGATAGGATGGCAATCACGGCTTCAGGGTCGCGCTTTGCGATGGAGAGAACACCTAAGCCCGCCGCCGGGCCGCTGTCGCGCCCGAATGGCTCAATGATGAAATTCTCGAAAGGCAGCGCTGGTGTGCTCTGATGTAAAGCGCGCGCCATCTCTTCACCTGTCACTACGAAGACACGCTCCATCGGCAGTAGATCGCGTAAGCGCTCGACTGTCACTTGAAACATAGTGCGCTCTTCGGTCAGCGGCAGCATCTGTTTAGGGCGATCCCGACGGCTGAGCGGCCAGAGGCGCGTCCCGCCACCGCCAGCCATGATCAAGGCATAAAAATTTTCTGACATACAAAACTCCACTTATTGTTTATTGTGCCGTCAGGGCAAGGCTGTAACATTGAGCGCCTTTCTGGCAGACGATTCCTTTCACTTCCAGGATAGTTAGCACTGCACTGACTTGACTGGCTGCCAGACCGCTGCGCCGCACAATCTCGTCAATGTGCTGCGCCTGATCAGCCTGTAGGCAGCGCAGCACACGTGCTTCATCAGCATTGGCAGGCTTGTAGGCAGCGGGCTTGTGCGGATGCGCAGGTGCAACGGGCAGCGACCGCGCTGTGCCCGGCATAAGCACCTCTAGGATATCTGCAGCATTTGTAGTGAGCGTGGCGCCGTTGCGAATGAGCATATTTGTGCCGCTGCTGGCTGGCGAAAGCGCATTGCCCGGCACCGCAAAGATCTCACGCCCCTGCTCTAGTGCGTAATCGACCGTGCTCAGAGCCCCACTTTGCTCACCTGCCTCGACGATCAAGACGCCATGTGCCAAGCCGCTGACCACGCGATTGCGCTGGCGGAAGTTGTGCCGCTCTGCTTTCGTGCCAAGCGGAAACTCGCTGATCAAGCCACCATTGGCTGCAATCCGTTTCGCCAGCTCGCTTTGATCGGCAGGGAATAGTCTGTCGATGCCACACGGCAAGACTGCAATGGTGCGCCCGCCTGCGCGCAAAGCCGCCTGATGCGCTGCCGCATCGATGCCGTGCGCCAAGCCACTGACGATCGTCAAGCCGTATCTCGCTAGCGGCTCGACGATATGTGCCGTCATCTGCTTGCCGTACTCAGTGGCGCCACGCGTGCCAACTACTGCCAGAGCGTTATGATCAGCTGCCTGAAGAGTCCCTCGTACATACAACAAAATTGGCGGATCAGAGATTTGGCGCAGCAGTGGTGGATAGTCGGGAGCAGTGATTGGCAGCAGGCGTACGCCCAGCCGCTGCACACGGCGCAGGTCTGCTTCAGGATCATAAATCTGGCGCTCACGCAGAAGCACCTCTAGTGTTGGCTTCGAAAGCTTCACTTCACGCGGGAGGCTCTGCAGCTGAGCCCAAGCCGCCTCAATACTGCCATAGTGTTCTATCAGCGCGCGCACATGCTCCCAGCGCACCCCGCGCACCCGGTTGAATCCAAGCCAGCCGTGTAGAGCCTCCGCCGACACGCCCATCACTTTCATTTGAGCACCGTTAGGCTGATCAGGATAGCAAAGAGGTAGGGCTGCGTCAAGTTCGATAGAAGGAATCGAGAGGCGGCTGCTGCGCTTTTGCCGCGCCAGGCGCCTTGAAACGCTCCTAGCCTGAACATGCTATTGCGCTGTGTGCTATGGTAGACTATAAACTAAAAGGCTTGGGCGTGCCAACCCTACCTTGTGCGCTGAAGTGGAGCAAAGAGATGAGCGCAAAACCCTCGAACGAGATAAACCTTGAAAACTTGATGCAACTTGGCATCAATGCTGCGCGAAATGGTAACAAAGAGGCAGCCAAAGGCATTTTCAATCAAGTGCTGAACGCAGATCGGCGCAATGAGCGGGCATGGCTGTGGTTAGCTGCTGTCGAGGAAGATCAGACTCAGCGCCGACGCATTTTGCAAACAGTCCTAAGCATCAACCCGAACAATCAAAAAGCCCAAGAGCTGCTCAACGCGATGGATCGCGCCATCGAGCTTAGCGAGCGTGCCTCGATGAGGTTCGGCATCCTCTTGATCATCGGCTTGGTGATTGTGCTCATTGTGATTGGCGTTTTTGTGTTCATCATCACAGGTTAAACGGAGGCTCTGCGTGGCAAACGAAGAACTCAGTAGGCTGCTCAGCGAGGCGCGCAAGGCCATTGCCAGCGGAAACAAGCCAACAGCGCGTGCCCTACTAGAGCAAGCCCTGATCGGTGCCGAC
>JBDNDQ010000042.1:0-31122 GCA_046719055.1 Aggregatilineales bacterium
AGGAATAGACGAGCCGCGCTTGGGATCAGGCGGGGCAGGCGTTTTTAGCGGCGTCGGCGCGGCATCGCCTTCAGCTTTTGGTGCGCCACGTTTTAATAAGCTGCCCAAGCGGCTGAATAAGCTAGTGCCGCCTTTTTTCTCCTCAGGCTTAGCGGGCGATGGCTTGGGCGCTGCACCTGTGGCAGTCCCGACCTTTGGTGCCTCTTTGGGCGGCTCGGCGGGCTTACGCCTGCCAACGCCGAGAAAGCCGCCACGTGGCCTATCCGCCGGCTTATCAGCAGGCTTGCCCGTGCCGACCTTAGGCGCATCGACGGGCGCAGCCGGCTTGTCGTCCTTCTTGCCGCGCTTGAACAGTCCACTCAGCAGAAAGGCAGCGCGCTTGGGCGCCTCGACGGGCTTGTCATCGGATTTCTTGGCGGGCTCAGGCGGTGCAGCGGGCTTGGGAGGTGCATCAGGCTTGGGAGCTGTGCCCGTCCCGAGTTTGGCTGGCCCTGGACTGGGGGCAGGCTCAGCCGGCTTTGCTCCAAACCGTCCAAATAAACCGCCGGGCTTTTTCTCCTCAGGTTTGGGGGCCGACTCTTCTGCTTTCGGCACCTCTGAGGTGCGCGTGGCGAAGGTGCTGCCAGCGGGCTTGGATTCGGACGGCTTGGGCGTGCTGCCGGACGGCGTTGATGGCTTGGGCGGCATGGCTATCTGGCGCCCGAACGTGCTGGTGCTGCTCGGCTTGCTCGGCTCTGAGCTGCCGCTGGGCTTACCGAAAATACTGCTTGCCGGTTTGCTGCCGAAAGGCGAAGAGCGATCCTCAGGTTTGGCCTGATCGTCTTTCCTATCGTCGGAGCGCGAGCCGAAAGGGCTGCTGCGCGAACGCTCCTTCTCATCGCTCGGCTTGTCAGACATGGCGGCACACTCTCCCGCAGCGCACGCGCTTGCCACTTATTTCACGCTAGGAACGCGAAAAACCGCCTTTCTAGTGTAGCACAAAAGGGCGGAAAAAGACAGGCGCTCTTGCCCTGCCCCTAACAGAAACAGACCCGCCTAGCATCTATGCCCTGGCGAGTCAGCAGGCGCGGCGCGGCGCTGCCGGGGTAGCGACGCAGGTCAAGCGCGTTGACGCCCAGCCCAAAAGCCGTGTGAAGACTCTTGCCATAGGCTAGGCCACCGTAGAGCGCGCTGGCGAACGCGATAGCCGCCTCATCCTCAATGGCTTGACCAGTGCCGATCACGCAGTCCACCACTTCAGCAAGGCGCTCGGCTAAGGGCTGGGAGAAGCAGCTGTTCAGCACCACCAAGCGCACGCCCTCGCCCAGATTGGCCAACAGATTGTACAGAGCATCAATCGGCGGGCTGATGGGCTTTCTATCCTCCATCACAACGATACTGCCTGCGCCATCGCCGTGCCCAGAGAAGTGCACAGTATGCGGCTGGAAGCGCATCAAATGCCCCTGCAGATCGTCCAACTGCACGTCGGTCTGTTTTACCAACTTGAACGCAGCGCGGCAGCGCGCCTGCTGGATAGCACCCTCAACCAGGCGCATCTCGCGCTCAAGTTTCAGGTCGTGCTGCGGATTGGCGCTCAAGAACAGGATAGTGTGAACGCCTGGATAGACTACCTACGAGTTGGACGGCTGAACACCTTCGCTGAGCAGCCCCTCTAAGAAGCGCCGATCCTCACCCTCGCCGAGCAGTTCGATCAGGTAGCGCACCAGCCGCGCAAGGGCATCACCGCCATATATCCGCAGCCGCTCAACCAGGCTGCCGCTGAAGATGCGCGCGCTCTGATTGAAGTTCACATTGCCTATGAAGCTCTCCAGCCCAGCCAGGCGCATGTTAACCTAGCGCTGCTCGATGCTCTGCCAGGCCTGCATGCCTTCCATGATGCTCACTAGGCGGCGGTACGCCTCACGGGTGAGTTGTACATGGCTCATAGGGATGCCTCTCGCCTATAGGCAGCCTCAGGAAGCGTGTGGGATGCTCCCGAGCAGCGCTTCGTAGAAGGCAAGGTCGCTCGGCGTATCGATATCCACGCTCAGGCGCTCGGAGCGGTGAATTTTAAGCGTTGCGCCGTGCTGCTTAGCCAGATCGCAGTGCCGTTGAAAGCTGCCCGCCCCAAATGAGTATGGGATCAGAGCAGGCGGTTTGATCAGCATTGCGTTTGTGCCATCCTCATTACGATCCGGCACCAGGACGACGGTCTGGCCGTAGCGCCCCAGCCCCAGCAGCTCTTCGATATCCTGAGCCGTGTAGATTGGCAGATCGGCGGGCACTACTAGCACGCTAGTGGCGCCACGCAGCCGCGCCAGCTCGGTGGCGCGGAGTAGGGCGTCATTCAGCTCAGGCGCGCCGCTCTCTTGGACGGTTTGCGCGCCATACTCCCGTGCAATGGTCAGCACCTTCGTATCCCGACTGATCACCATCACGCCTGCGATGGCCGGCACGCTGCTCAGTGTGGCTAGACCGTGCCGCAACATGCGTTCTGCTAACGCCTCACGTTGTTCAGGCGTCAGCACGCTGGCAAGGCGGCTCTTGGCACGTACAAAAGGTTTGACCGGCACGATTGCCCAAGTGGTCATGGCTGTAAATCTCCTATCATGTTTAAAACTTCTTCTGCCAACCGTCCTCGATCGGTCGACGTGATCATGCGGATGTTAGTTACAAAGCGCCGCTGCTGAATGCTCACCTCCCGATCAGCTTCATCCACCACTAAACCGTCGATCAGGGCGCCGTAGTAACACGAGATGCCCGCCACGTCGGCGCGCAGGCCCAGCTCCCGCATGACTTTCACGGTCGGCCCTTTGAGCGCTGCGCCCTCAATGATCGGGCTGACGGCGAGGCACGGCGCGCGCCGCGCCCTGATCGCCTCTCGGATGGCGTGCACTTGCAGGATCGGCTCGATTGAGAGCAGCGGATTAGATGGGCAGATGATGATCGCCTCAGCCGTTGTCAGCGCCTCTAGGACGCCCGCCGCAGGCTGTGCTGTCTCGGCGCCCTCGTAGACCAGGCGCTCGACGGTCGGCTGCCAGCGATGGCGCACAAAATACTCCTGAAAGGCGAGACGGCCGTACTCCAGCGTGTAGACAACCGTCGCTAGTGGATCATCGGTCATGGGCAGTAGGCACGAGGTGATGCCCAAGCGCTGGCACAGACGGGCGGTCACGGCGCTCAGCGGCAGCCCTTGCGCCAGCCAGTGCGTGCGCAAGATGTTAGTCGCCAGGTCGCGATCGCCCAAGCCGAACCAGGTCTCTTCGCCGTAGTGCGCCAACATGCTCAGCATATGGCGCGTGTCGTCGGCGATGCCCCAGCCGTTAATCGGATGCGCTAAGCCCGCCAAAGTGTACATGACCGTGTCTAGATCGGGCGAGACGTGCAGCCCATAATGGCGGAAGTCATCACCCGTGTTGCCGATCACGGTCAGCGCGCCGGCTGGAAGACACTGTGCCAAGCCTTCCACCAGCTTGGCACCGCCTACGCCGCCCGCCAGAGCTACTACATGCTTAAAGCCCCGTCTTAGCGCCATAGGACTCGCGTCTCGAGGGGCTGGCGGCTCGACTGGCGAGCCACAGCTGGGTAGCCGAGCGTAATCAGTGCTTGAGGCTGCCAATCTTCGGGCAAGGTGAGCGTCTGGCGCACAACCGACGGACAGAACAGCGGCGCACACAGCCAGCACGCGCCTAGCCCCTCTGCCTGGGCCGCCAAGAGCAAATTTTGAGCGGCCATCGCCACGCTTTGAACTGCCATGAGATACTCCGCTTCGTTGCGCCGCGCATCAGGATAGCGATCCATGTCCGCCATGCTCAGGCAGACCACCACAGCTAGTGGCGCGCTGCTGATGCGACTGTACGAGCGGCTGACATCGCGCTCGATCAGCTCCGCCGAAGCGCCGTCGGCGGTCAGATCGGCGCGCAGCTTTTCGCCCATCGCGGCAGCTAGAGCATGGCGCGCCTCAGGGCTGTGCAGGATGGCAAAGCGCCATGGCTGCCGGTTGTGAGCCGAAGGCGCCCAGTGTGCCGCCTCAAGCAGGCGTCTTACCAGGTTGGGCGGCACGGGCTGTTCAGTGTAGCGCCGAATCGACCGCCTATCCTGTATTATATTGTAGATTGGGTGCGTCATGTGCAGTTTGTGAGTCTTTTGAGTCTCTGCACAGAGTTTAGCACATCGACTCGCGTTGATGATATGCCAACGTTGAGCCGACCCACGTCCGATCTTTGTTGAAGCGCGTCCCCATCATACGCCCTTTGCTCATCCGCACCAGCGTGGCAACTGCGTCCAAACGCGCCCGCCGTGCATTGCGCAGCAGCAGTATGCGCACCTCTGCCTTGGCGTAGCCGTCCGGCGTCTTAACAAGCGGCGCGTAGTCTACTTTGCGCTGCAACAAGTACGCCTTACGGCGCTCAGGCGGGATGGCTGCCAGCTTCTCAGGCGTCGGATCGAGATCGACGCCGCTGCCACTGTAGGAGAAGAGCGGTTTCAGCACGTAGTTGCGCGCCAGATCAGACGGATAGCCCTCCAGATCTGAGAGGAAGTGCGCCGGCGGGACGCACTGATCCTGCAAGAGCGGCAAGGAGTACTTGCTGATCCTGAAGAACCAGTGTGGATGCGAGACCCAGCTCACAGCAGCGCCTCGACAGAGCGCCTGTGCCTTCGTGAGCGTCGGCCCGCTCAGATCGTCAAAGATCAGGCGGTTGTAGAAGCGCACGATCGGTATTTCGCGCCCACGTTCATCTACGTAGAAGACTCGCTCGCCGCGCTGAACGACTTCTGTCAGGCAGACGGTGCGAATGCCCAGCAGCGCCTCCGTACAGGCGAAGTCGATGCGCGTCTTCTGTTGGTCGGGATGCAGCTCCAGCAGGGCGACCTGTTGCGGATCGCAATCGCCCACGATCACCTCGCGCAGCAGGCTAATGTACGACTCTTCATCGTACGGCGGGATGTAGAAATATAGCGATGGATCGATTGCGAAATGCTGCCGAATCTTTCGATCGAGCAGCCACTGAAAGCCGTAGAGGCTGGGGAAGCCCTGCAGCTCGATCAGGCGCGGGACGATATTCCCCTCACCGTCATTGCAGAGCGCGAAATCTATCTGCAGGCACTCAGGCTGTGCAGAGTCGACAAGCTCTAGTTCAGGCGGCACAGCGGCGCGGCTGCGCGCCAGGTGCTCAGGGCTCAGGACGGCGCAGCTCAGGCGCTCTGTTGCCGCCAGCAGATCGCGCATCAGCGGCGCGCTGAGGAAGAGCGGCGTCTCGCATAGGTGGAAGTCCATTGGGAAGCGGTAAGTGCAGTTGATATCGTGTATGAAAGCCTGGTAGCGCGCCTGACTGAACGCTGCGTTGTAGCGCTCTCGCAAATCGGTGATCATCTTGCCGCCAGTTTTCGTAAAGATTGCGCCCCTGCATTATACTATCGCTCACCGCACTGAGGGCTTGTCAGGTGCGCCAAGCGTAATGTTGTGAGTGAAGGATGTAGGTATGCGACTCGATCATACGCTGTTACCGCTGCGCGACTATCACAAGGCGAAGCGCTTGATGTGGAATCCGCAAGATTTGGACTTCAGCCAGGATCAGCGCGATTGGGCAGGGATGTCTGCGCGGGAACAAGACCTGATTCGGCGCGCCATCTCGCTGTTCATCAGCGGTGAGGCGGCCGTCACCAACGATCTATCGCCTTTGATGGTCGCCCTGAAGCGCGAGAGCGGCCACCTGGAAGAAGAGATGTTCTTGACGACGCAGCTCTTCGAAGAGGCAAAGCACGTCGAATTTTTTGATGCAGTCATTACGCAGGTGCTCGGCGAGACGCCCGACGCCAGCCAAATCGCTGGCAGCAACTACCGCCAGCTATTCGCCGAGCTGACTACCGCGCTAGATGCCCTGTTGACCGATCACTCGCGCATGGCGCAGGCGCGCGCCGTCGCCAGCTACCATATGACTATCGAGGGCGTGCTGGCCGAGACCGGCTACTACGGCATTTTCAAGGCGCTGCGCACGAAAGGGCTGATGCCAGGGCTGACGCAGGGCTTGGAGTACGTCCAGCGGGATGAGGCGCGGCATGTTGCCTTTGGCTTGCACTTGCTCTCGCGCTTGCTCACGGAAGAGCCAGTCCTGTGGTCGGTCGTCGAGGCCCAGCTGAATAAGCTCCTGCCGTTGGCGCAAGGCGTCTTCATGGAGCTGCTGAGTGATTTTCTGCCGAACATCCCCTTCGAGCTTGACCTGAACGACATCGTCGGCTACGCCGGTAGGCAGTACATGGCACGCCTGAGCGTTTTGGAGCGCGTCCGTTAAGCTGCACGCAAGAGGGCAGTATGGAAGCACTCGAGAGATTGCTGCGCGAGTCGCTTGGCACAATCTACACGGCAGCACAAGTTGAGGTGCGCTGGCGCAATGCAATCATCTACCGTGCCGATCTGGGCACGCTGGATGCCGAAGGGCGGCAAGCCGGTGAAGGCATCCAGCCGGTGACGCGCCACACGCGCTTCGACTACGCCTCGCTGACCAAGCTCTTCACTACGCTCGCCTTCTTCCGCCTGGTGGATGCCGGCAAAGTGCAGATCGATCAGCCTGTGTGCACTCTTTTGCCCGAACTGCGCGGCGAACGCCCGATTCAGCCGTATCCCGATCCGCTCAGAGCAGGTCACTTTGTTGAGGTAGTGCCGCCCACCGATCGCAAAATAGACGCCGCTCAGGTGACGTTCTACCACCTGTTGACGCACAGCAGCGGCCTAGCGGCTTGGCTCGATCTGCGGACGGCGCCCGACCTTGAAGCCCGGCGCGCCATGTGCTTGAATGCGCCGTTCAGCGCGCCGTTAGGCGAATGTGCACTCTACAGCGATATCAACTACATCTTGCTAGGCATGGCAATTGAGGTGCTGACCGACCGCCCTCTGCGCGAAGCAATGCAGCGCCTTGTGCTGCGCCCGCTAGAGCTGAGCGCCGCCTATAGCCCGATTACGCCGCCCGATTCCGTGCCGCCGACTGAGTTGTGTGCCTGGCGCAACAGGCGCGTGCAGGGCGAGGTGCACGATGAAAATGCAGCCACGCTGGGCGGCGCTGCAGGGCATGCTGGGCTCTTTGGTACAGCTGCCGATGCCGCACTGATCGGTCAGCTGTACCTTGATGAGGGCGGCGGTTTCATCAGCCCGCGTCTGGCCCGCGAGGCTGTTCGGCGGCACATCGCCGATCGTGGCTTGGGCTGGCAGATGCGCCCCACCGACCCCGAAGCGACTGTCCGCGCGCTCAGCCCCAAGAGCTACGGGCACACTGGCTTCGTTGGCAACTCGCTCTGGGTTGACCCCGAGCGGCACTTGGTTGCGGCGCTGCTCACCAACAACGTCTTCTTCGGCAGGCAGGATAGACAAATCCTGCCCTTCCGCCGCCGCTTTCACGATGCCCTGATCAACGCGCTGGAGAAAAATTAGCACATGGTTGAGACAGGCTTAGACGTTTTCCTAGAGTCGCCCGATGTATACGGAGCAGTCGGCTTGTTGGCGACGGTCGCCAGCCAGACGCAAGACGGCATGACCGCCTTGCGCGCCCTGCGCGAATACGGGATCAATGTGACCGCCGTATTTGCGCCTGAGCACGGCTACTGGGGCACCGGCGCAGCCGGCGCTCACATTGAAGATGAGATGTTCGAGAACGTGCCGCACTACAGCCTCTACGGCGAGAATCGTTCGCCCAATCACGAGGTCTTGCGCACGCTGAATACGCTCGTCATTGACCTGCAGGATGTCGGTGTGCGCTGGTATACTTTCCTCGCCACCGTCCTCAACGTCCTGCAGGCTTGCCAAGCCGTCGGCTTGCCAGTGCTGCTGCTCGATCGTCCGAACCCGCTTGGCGGCGTCGTGGTGGAAGGTCTGCGCACCAACAAGGACTTCTTCTCGTTTGTGGCGCCTGCTGCCGTGCCCGTCCGCTACGGCCTGACGCTCGGCGAAGTCGCCCTGTTCCTGAACGAGGAGATCGGCGCACAGCTGGACGTGATCCCGATGCGCGGCTGGCAGCGCCAGATGCTCTACGGCGATACTGGGCTGCTGTGGTCGGCTACCTCGCCAGCCATGCACGATCCGATCACGGCGCTCGTCTACAGCGGCACCTGCCTGCTAGAGGGACTGAACATCAGCGAGGGACGCGGCACCGCGCTGCCGTTCACGCAGGTTGGGGCGCCCTTTGTAGAGAGCGAGGCGCTGGCAGAGGTAATGAACGGTCTGGGGCTTAGGGGTGTGGTCTTCCGACCGTGCTGGTTTGTGCCTGGCGCAGGTAAGTACGCTGGGCAGCGCTGCGGTGGCGTACGCTTCTTCGTGACCGATGCCAGTAACTATCTCGGCTTTGCTGCAGGCCTGCACCTGATCGCTGCTTTGCGTGCCATGTATCCGAGCCAAGTAAGCTTTCTGGAGCAGCAAGGGCGCTACTGGTTCGACTTGCTGACGGGTTCGACCTATCTACGGCGTGCCTTTGAGCACGGAGCCACCGTCGCCGAGATGCTTGAAGCCTGCGATGAAGAATCGCGCGCCTTTCAAGCTGCCTCGGCGCCGTATTGGCTGTATGAGTAGCAGCAGCGCCGAGGCACGGGCACGCCTCACTTGTTGATCGCCTTAATGGTGTAGATAATATCGCCATCGGGCGCCTTGACGACCACTTTATCGCCCAGCTTACGCCCGATCAGCGCCTTGCCAAGCGGGCTCTCGTTAGAGATTTTGCCCTCGCGCGGGTTGGCCTCTGCCTGCCCAACAATTTGGTAGACTTCCTGCTTGCGTTGCCCTTTCTCCTGGATCGAGACGCGATCGCCAAGCTTAACCACGCCTGACGAGGTATCCCGATCGACCTCGATGATGCGCGCATTGCTCAGGATGCTTTCCAAACGCATAATCTCGCCTTCAAGAAAGGCTTGTTCGCTTTTGGCGTCGTCGTATTCGGCGTTTTCAGTCAGCTCGCCGCCCTCCGAAAGCGCTTGATGCAGCCGTTCTGCCACTTGTGGGCGCCTGACATTGCGCAGGTAGTTCAACCGCTCCTCCAGCTCGCGCAAGCCCTCAGGCGTTAGGTACTGAGGTTGATCAGACATCGAAAGCCTCCTTTATGAGTAGCAATCTAAAGATTTTTGAACTAGAAAACAAAATCGCCCCTACTGCGGCGATGCATTTGAAGTCTATTGGGCGCATATATCGAATGAGACTGTGCGCCGCATGTGATGCTTGTAATTCTACGCAATGGGCGCTAAAAATCAAGGCTCACTTGTGCTAAGTGAGCAATTGTTACGGTCTTGCGCAAGCTTCTGACAAGCCGTCACACGTAGAAGCGCTGCCCAAACTCTCGACAGCGCTGCTGTACATCAAGGTGAGGGTGTTGGCTCGCTAGTCATCGAGCGCTGCAGGCGGCATGTCCTCAGAGGCACTGCTGATCAGGTTGGCAGGTAGCGCCGCGCTGTTTTCACGGATCAGCATCTCAATTTCGTAGGCGATGGCAGGATTTTCGCGCAGGAACTGCTTGGCGTTCTCGCGCCCTTGCCCGAGCATGCCATCTTTGAAGCGGAAGAAGGCCCCGCGCTTGTCGATGATGCCCATGCTCACGCCCAAATCGAGGATGTCGCCCGCCTTGCTGATGCCCTCATTGTACATGATATCAAACTCTGCTTGGCGGAACGGTGGCGCCACCTTGTTCTTGGTGATCTTCACCCGTGTGCGGTTGCCAACCACCTCTTCGCCCTGCTTGATCGCCTGAATTTTGCGGATATCGATACGCACGCTAGCGTAGAACTTCAGGGCACGCCCGCCGGTCGTCGTCTCGGGGGAGCCGAACATCACCCCGATCTTCTCGCGCAGCTGATTGGTGAAAATCATAGCGGTATCGGTGTTCTTAATTGCACCGACCAGCTTGCGTAGCGCTTGGCTCATCAGGCGCGCCTGCAGCCCGACGAACGAATCGCCCATCTCGCCTTCGATCTCGGTCTTGGGCACCAGCGCTGCTACGCTGTCGAGCACCACCACATCCAGCGCGCCCGAGCGCACCAACGCCTCTGTGATTTCGAGTGCCTGCTCGGCCGTATCGGGCTGCGCAATGTAGAGGTTGCCGACATCCACGCCGATGCGCTCGGCATAGACGGGATCGAGCGCGTGCTCCATATCCACGAAGGCGCAAATGCCGCCACGCGCTTGTGCCTCTGCGATGGTATGCAGGCAAAGCGTCGTCTTGCCGCTGCTCTCGGGGCCGTAAATCTCGGTGATGCGCCCGCGCGGGATGCCGCCAATGCCCAGTGCCAAATCGACGGCGAGCGAGCCGGTCGGCACGACGTTCACGCGCAAATGTTGCGCCTCGCCTAAGCGCATGATAGTACCCTCGCCAAAGCGCTTAGTCAGCTCTTGGACGGTCTTTTCAATCGCCTGGTCGCGCGGATTAGGCTCGGGCATCTCCGGCGTGATGGGTTTGTCCTTAGGTTGTTTGGGTTCTCTGGGCACGGTTAGCTCTCTCACTGGCGCAGTACATGGAACGAACGTTCTAGATCGTAGCGCAAAAGACTTTGAAAGTCAAGGCGAGGCTGAGCCGATTTTGAAAGCCCGCACAGCCTCGATCACGCGCGCTTGCATGGCTTCATCTAGATTGTTGAAGAAGGGTAAGCGCACCAACTGATCGCTGACGCGCTCCGTTACGGGGCAATCGCCGACCTGCCCACCAAATTTCCTGCCCATATCCGAGAGGTGCAGCGGCAGATAGTGAAAGACGGCGAGGATGCCCTGTGCCTTCAAATGCGCAATGAAGGCTTGGCGCACCTCTAGCGAGGGCATGAGCAGATAGAACATGTGGTAGGCTTGCTCGCAGTGCTCGGGCACGTGGGGCATTTGAACGCTGTTTTCAGCCGCCCAATCGCGCAGCTCCGCGTTGTAGGTCTCCCAAATGCGCCGCCGGATGCGCTGAATGTGCTCGTGCGCCTCGAACTGGGCATACAGGAATGCCGCCAGCAGGTCTGAGGGCAAGTAGCTAGAGCCAACATCTACCCAAGTGTACTTATCGACCTGTCCGCGGAAAAAGCGGCTGCGATTCGTCCCCTTCTCGCGGATGATCTCAGCCCGCTCGATGTACTGCGTGTCGTTAATCAGCAGGGCGCCGCCCTCGCCACAGGTGAAATTCTTGGTCTCGTGGAAGCTCTGGGTGGCCAGCGCGCCAAAGGTGCCCAAATAGCGCCCGCGATACTTGCCGAATAAGCCGTGCGCGTTGTCTTCCACAACGACTAGATCATAGCGCGCCGCGATCGCCATAATGGCATCCATCTCGCAGCCGACGCCCGCATAGTGCACCGGCACAATAGCGCGGGTGCGCGGCGTGATCAGGCGCTCTAGCTGGCGCTCGTCCAAGTTCAGCGTATCGGGGCGCACGTCAGCGAAGATCGGGCGCACGCCGCGCAGCACGAAGGCATTCACGGTCGAGACGAAGGTGAACGACGGGAAAATCACCTCATCACCCGCCCTCAGATCGAGCAGGATCGCCGCCATTTCCAGTGCGTGCGTGCAGCTGGTGGTCAGCAGCGCCTTCGGCACACCGAGAGCTGTCTCTAGGAAGGTATGGCACTGTTTTGTGAAGGCACCATCGCCAGCTGCATGCCCGTTAGCGATCGCCTGCAGCAGGTACGCCTGCTCGTTGCCCATCAAACACGGACGGTTGAACGGGATACTGATGCTCATCGTTCACTCAAACCATTTGTGAAAAGTGTAGTAGAAACCAGACGGCTCGAAACCAAGCCGCACCCAGACCTTCTGGACAGCTAGATTAGTGACCTGCGTGGAGACCAACACCTCTTGGGCGTGCCAAGCACGGCTCTGCTCGATTGCCTGAACGACTAACTCTCGATACACGCCTCGCCCTTGCGCAGCAGGCAGCACCCCGTTCAAGACGATCTCAACCTGCTCAGGCGCATTACGCCGCAAGGTCAGAAAGCCGACCAACTGCCCCTCTTGCTCGGCTACCAGCACTTCATCCGCCACTGAGCGATCCAGGCACGAGCGCTCAGCCCATGAGATGTAGACTGCGTCACATGCAGCGGGGTCAAGACGGGGATCAGCGTGATAGTGCCCGAAGTAGCCCTGAAAGGCTTGTGCGGCAATTTGACGCACGCTCTCCTCTTCGCCCTTGCGCACAGGTCGCACGAGACCAACGTTTCGCGGCTCAGCAGCCGCAGACATCAGATCCCGACGGTAGTAGATGAGCGTGTCCATCAGGCGGAAGCCGATATCTTCCAGCTGCTGTACAAAGCGTATTGCCTGGCTTGGCACCCGCGCGATCAGCATTTGGACGGCGTGATCACGGCAGAATTGCACCGTCTCATCAAGCGACTCGGGCATCAGCTCGTGGACGCGCGCCACGCGGATGCCAAAGCGCGCCTCATCAATTGACGAAAGTGCGATATGCCCAGTTTTCATGGCGTTTTTACCTCCTCAGGGATGCTTTGCCCCACAACGCGCCTGACGACGCTGGATGGGCGCTCCATAATGCGGAAGTGCATGCGCGCCAGGTACTCGCCGATAATTCCAAGCGTGAAGAGCTGCACTCCCGAAAAAATTGCGATGATCGATGCCAAAAAGGGGAAGCCAGGCACGCTCCCGCCCTCGATTAGATAGCGCCCGACCACGAACAAGAAGACAAAGATACCGAAAGCGGTGAAGGTGAAGCCGAGCATGCTAGCAATCTGCAGTGGACGGATGCTGAAGCCCGTCAGCATGTTGAAGGCATGAACGATCAGCTTGCGCAGCGTGTAGTTAGACTTGCCGAAGCGGCGCGGCTGATGCTGAACGGCCGCTGCCGAGAAGCGCGTCGTCCCCCAGGTCAGCAGCACATCGATCAAGACATACGGGCTGTTGTAATGCAGGAAGGCGTTGCGTACTTCCGCCCGAAAGGCCCGAAAGGCACTGACTTTGCGCGCCACCTGAACGCCCATCGCCCCCTGCAAGGCAAGCTTAGTCACTTGCGAGGCAAGGTTACGGAACAAGCCGTGCTGCTCTTGCAAGGGCGTGCCATAGACCACATCGTAACCTTTTGCCAGCTCCGCCAAAAGCTTCGAGATTTCGGCGGGCGGATGCTGCAGATCATCGTCCATTGTGATGATCACATCGTGCTTGGCAGCGCGGATGCCGCACAAGAGCGCGTTATGTTGGCCGTAGTTACGCATTAGATCGATGCCCGTGATCCAGGCGTAGCGCTCGGCGAGGGCCTGAATGACCGCCCAACTGCCATCGCAGCTGCCGTCGTTGACCATGATCAGCTCGAAGGGCGCGCCGTAGCTTGCCAGCTCAGCCTGGAGTGCCTCTACTAGCAGTGGCAAGCTCTGCTCGCTGTTGTAGACAGGGATGACAATTGAAAGTGACTCCGTCATATTTCTACAAGTTCGGTTGATGCACTTCAGACTACTGGAGTATATCTCAGCCGGTTGTACCGAGCCCATTGGCAATAGCGTTGACCGTCCAGAGCAGTTGCGCTAGCAGCCCCTCAGCCTTTGAGGCGCGCCACTGCTGCAACAGCCGGATTTGCTCGATGTGCAGGCGCTCTAGCAAGGTTTGGCGCAGCGCGATCTCCCGCGCCACGTTGGGGCGTCTCTCGTCGAGTGGGCCGCCGTAAATCGTCTCCAAGACTTGCCGCGTGCGCATCAGCTCCGCCGTGATCAGCCCCATCAGCCGTTCGCGCAGCGCTACATCGGTTACTAGCTCGGCGTAGCGCCCCATCAGCGTCGGTTCGGCCAAGAGGACGTTGGTGGCAGCACTGCTGAGGATATTGTGCAGAACAGCCCACTCGAAAGCGTGCTGGCGAACAGACTCAAAGGCCTGCGGCGCTTCGGCCTGCAGTTCGCTGAGCGCAGTGCCCAGGCCGTACCAGCCTGAGAGGAAGAAGCGAGCTTGGCTCCAGCTGAAAACCCACGGGATAGCCCGCAAATCGGCAAGTGTCTGTTGCCCTGTGCGCCGCGCCGGGCGCGAGCCGATGCGGCTGGCCTCGATCACGTCAATCGGGGTGGCTTGTCTGTAGAAAGTGATGAAGTCATCTTCATGTAGTAGATCTTGGTAGTGAGCACGGCTGCGCTCGGCAAGGTGTGTGAGGATCGGCTCCAGGGCGTGCGGCACAGCCCGATCTTCAAGCGTAGAGCGCAACGTGCCGGCAAGCAGCAGCTCCAGGTTATACACCGCCGTCAGCCGATTGGCATATTTGCGGGCGATCACCTCGCCTTGTTCGGTCAAGCGCAGATCGCCGCGCAGCGCCTCTGGCTGCAGGGCGCGCAAGAAGCGGTGAGTTGGCCCGCCGCCGCGGCTGATCGAACCGCCGCGCCCGTGAAAGAAGCGTATACGCACACCGCATGCCTCGCCAACCCGCGCCAGAGCGCGCTGCGCCGTGTGCAAATGCCACAGACTAGCTGTAATGCCGCCATCTTTGTTGCTATCGCTGTAGCCAATCATGACCTGCTGCACAGGCTGGGCTGTACCGCCCTGCTTGTGCTGATAGGCGAGGCTGCGCTGTGTGATCGGCTGCGTGAGGAAGGCCATCAAGATATTTGGGCTGCGCTCCAGGTCATCGATTGTCTCGAAGAGCGGCACGACGGGCAGCGGGCAGACCAGCCCCTCAGGCGTGTGGAGCAGCAAGCCCGCCTCGCGGCACAGCAAATAGACCACCAGCAAATCTGAGACTTCGCGGGTCATGCTGACGATCAGCGCGCCGATGCCCTGAGCGCCGTAGCGCTGAATATGATCGGCCAGCACGCGATAGCACGCTAAGGTCGCCTCTGCTTCGGCGCCGAGCCTCGCATTCGGCATGGTGAACGGGCGCGCTATGCGCAATTCTGCCTCTAGGAACTCGCGACGTTTTGGCTCTGCCCAATTGGGGAAATCGATCTCGGTGGCGCCGCTGGCTGCCAGGAGCTGTGCGATCGCCAGGTCGTGGAAACGGCTGTTCTGGCGGATATCCAGGGCGGCCAGGTGAAAACCGAAGGTCTGGACGATGCGCAAGACCGGCAGGACGTCGCTGTGAGCGAGACGTTGTGCGCCTACTTCCAGCAAGCTCTGATGCAGGAAGCGCAGATCGTCGGCGAGGGACTCGGGCGCAGCGTAGGCGTGCTCAGGCAGCGCTTGATCGGGCAGGCGCGCTAGCATCAAGTTGACGAATTGGCGCCAGGGCTCTTCTGGGTTACGCCGCACAGCGCGCTGACCTTCGTCCCCCAACATATCGCTCAGCTGAGCAATGCGCTCGCTCAGCGCGGCGGGCACTGGCTGCAAGAAGCGCGAGAGGCTCAGCTTTTTGGCCAGATCGGTCAGGTGAGCGCGCTGCAGATCGAGCGCGTTGGCGCGCAGCGTCTCTAGGGTTTGGCGCGTCACCTCTGCTGTGACCAGTGGATGGCCATCTCGATCGCCGCCCACCCATGTGCCAAAGCTCAGGCGCGGGCGATGCTCGGCGAACGTGAGCAGCTGCGGCGGGAAGCCCGCCTCGATCCACGCCTGGTACAGGTGCTGATCCAGCACATCCAGCACATCGGGGAAGACGTGGCGCAAGTAATACAGGACGTTCTGTAATTCAGCGGCCACGTCGGGCTTTTCAAGGTAGATTTCGCCTGTGCGCCACAGACGCTCCAGGGCTGCCTTGATCGAATCGCGCAGCAGGCGCTTCTCGTAGGGCGTCCACATCTGATTCTCCAGCTGCACCATCAGCAGGTAGAGCGCCCGATGCTGCTCCAAGACGGTGTAGCGCTTCGCCTCAGTTGGGTGTGCCGTCAGCACCGGCTCGACGCGCACCTGGGCTAACGCCGCCGCCACTTGCTCGCCCGTCAAGCCTTGCTGATACAGCGCATGCAAGTTCTGGCTCCACAGCCCGGAGAGCTGGTTGATCTGATCACGGCTTTCCAGCTGGCGGCGATACTGCACCATAGCGTTCTCCTCAACGATGTTGAGCAGCTGGAAAGCGATTGAGTAGGCTTGCGTCAGTTTAAGTGCGCTGGGCGCTTGAGCGGGCGCTGAGGATGCCTCAGCTTGCCAGGGCAGCGCCGCTGCAAGGTCGTGTTCGCCGTTTTCTTCCAGCACTTCGCGGAAGCACTGCATCAGAAAGCGGATATCCCGATCGACTTTGTCGAAGTCGCTCGTTTTGGAGCTGAAAAATACCATTGCGGCATACTCCATCTCACCAGAGGCGCTAAGAGCATAGCGCATAGACGGCAAAATGATCAATTCTGCCGCGTCTGAATCGATGAGGCTTGCTCACAGACGCTTAAGGCTTGAAAATCTCAGTGACTCTAGGCTTGAAAGGCGACCTTTCGATGCAGACTGCCAACCCGTTTGTGAATGCCCTGCTAACCGATTTTTACCAGCTGACGATGCTCTCCGCCTACTACCAGAGCGGCTTGCATCGGCGGCAGGTGGCTTTTGAATACTTCTATCGCAGCGCGCCCTTCGGTGGGCTCTACGCTATTTTCGTCGGCCTGCACGACCTGATCGAATACCTGCAGAGCTTCGCCTTCACCGATGCACACATCGCCTACTTACGCTCGCTCAACACCTTCAGCGAGGATTTTCTAGCACATCTGCGGGAGCTGCACTTTACAGGCACCCTTGAAGCCATGCGCGAGGGTGAGGTGCTGCTGCCTGGCGTCTATGGCTTGCGCGTGACAGCCGCCCTTGAAGAGGCGCAGATCATCGAATCGGCATTGTTGAATCTGCTCAACTTCCCAACGCTGATCGCCACCAAAGCGGCGCACGTCCGGTTCAACGCAGAGGAGAAGCCCGTGCTAGAGTTCGGCTTGCGGCGTGCACAAGGCGCTGATGGTGCTATGACGGCTTCGCGGGCAGCTTACATCGGTGGCGCTGATGCTACTAGCAATGTGCTGGCAGGCTTGCACTACGGCATCCCTGTGGCGGGCACGCACGCACATAGCTACGTGATGTTCTTCCCCGACGAGCTCAGCGCCTTCGAGCGCTACGCGCAGGTCTTCCCGAATGCGGCGCTCTTCCTCGTCGATACCTACGACGTCTATCAGGGCTTGCAGAACGCCATCCACGTGGCGCACGAGATGAAGGCACAAGGTAAGCAGGCGCGCGGCGTGCGCATCGACTCGGGCGATTTGGTCTATTGGTCGATTGTGGCGCATGTGCTGTTCGAGCGCGCTAACTTGCCCGAGATGCGCATCGTGCTCAGCAACGACTTAAATGAGCGCAAAATTGCGCTGATTCACAACGAAATTCGCCGCAGCGTGCGCGATGAGGGCTACCTGCGCGAGATCAGCCTGCAAGTGGGTGGTGAAGTCGGCAAAATTTCGGCGGAAGCGGTGATCGAGCGGCTGGTCTTCGGCGTTGGCACTGACTTGATCACGGGCGGCAATCAGTCTTCGCTCGGCGGCGTGTACAAGTTAGTCGCGGTGCAGGCGGCGGATGGGACTTGGCAGCCGCGCGTCAAGGTCTCGGCGCAGCCAGAGAAGATGACTAATCCAGGCATCAAGCAGGTAGTGCGTCTGTTGCGCAATGGCTTTCTGGTCGCCGATATCATCGCCCTGCCCGATGAGGAGATCGTGCCGCACAAGCCGTTCGTCGGCATCAATCCGGCCAACCCGAATCAGCAGACCACCTACCGCGACTTCGACCAAGTGGAACGGCTGCATGTGCCGATCTTCGAGCAGGGCAGGCTAGTCTACACGCCGCCGAGCTTAGCTGAAGTCAAGGCTTACGCCAAACAGCGCGCCCGCACTATCCGCCTTGAGAGCCGCCGCTTAGAAAATCCGCACACGCTGAAAGTTAGCCTGACCGAGCGCTACTTCGCTTACAAGCAAGCGGTCATTCAGGCGGCCATGCGGCAGGAGCTAGACCAACGCAGCCAAGACTCGGTTTGAGATCAGGCGGGCCGAGGCGGTCAGGCGCCACGTCTCGCCTTCGCGCTCTAGCAGGCCCTGCTCGCGCAGACGTTGGAAGGGTGTGCCGAAAACGTCCAGCAATCTGACGCCAAAGCGCGCCTGAAACTCCGACTCACACACACCCTGCCGTACAAGGCGCAAGCCAGTCAAAAGATGCTCTAGCATGGCAGTGGATTTGTCAATCTGTTCGTGCCACTCGACGGACGCAGTGAATGGGAAGGGCATCGGCGCGCGCTGAGCGCTGGCAAGGGCGATATAGCGCTGGATCGGGCGCACAATCGAGTAGCGCATCCCGTTGGCGTAGCCGTGCGCACCTGCACCAACGCCTAAATAGGGCAGATTGCGCCAATATTGTAAGTTATGGCGGCACTCAAAGCCAGGACGCGCCCAATTGCTGATCTCATACTGCAACAAGCCATGCTGTGTGAGCATGGCGTCGGCCGTTTCGTACATCTCGGCAACAAGGTCCTCATCGGGCAAGGGCAGGCGCCCGCGCCCTACGTCGCGCGTCATGACTGTGCCGCTTTCCAGCTCCAGCGCATAGAGCGCCAGGTGCTGCGGCTGCAGGTCGAGCGCAATACGTAGGCTCTCCTGCCACATGGGGAGCGTTTGGTAGGGTAGTCCGAAGATCAAGTCCAGGTTGATGTTGGTGAAGCCGGCTGCGCGCGCTGCACGAACGGTACGTGGCACCGCCTGGCTATCGTGATCGCGGGCCATCAAGCGCAGCTCGCTGGGATGGGCGCTCTGCATGCCGATGCTGAGCCGATTGACGCCCGCCGCACGGATGCGCTCAAAGTAGCCGTCGGCCGCGCTGAACGGGTTAACCTCGAGTGTGATCTCTGGCTCAGGCAGGATTTGAAAAGCCCGCTGACAGGTTTGTAAAATGTTAGCGATGTGTGACGGATCGAGCAGGCTGGGCGTGCCGCCGCCGAAGAAAATCGTGTGGAGGGGCAGCGGCGTGGCAATACCGAGCCAGCTTAGCTCGTTGCACAGCGCTGCGACGTAAGCGGGCTGATGCGCCTCGGCGTGGGTGTAGGTGTTGAAAGCGCAGTATGTGCAGCGCGTCTTGCAGAAAGGGATGTGCAAGTAGAGCGCCAGCGCGCCAGTGTGTGAATTATCTAACATCTGCTCTAGGCGAATTGCATGTCTATTTAACCTCATGGTACAATCTAGTATCGCAAATTGCCCTTCCCAACTCAAAATTCTGGCGTGACGGTGTGAGAAGCTATGGTTGAAACACAAAAATTTCCGAAGACAACCCGCATCCAGAGCGGCGAGAGCGCTGTCGGCAAGACGCTTAACAACCGCTACCACATCACAGCTGTGCTGGGCGTGGGCGGCATGGGGATGGTCTACCTAGCGCGCGACAGAAACTTCCCTGATGTGACGCACCACGTCGCCATCAAGGAAATGCAGAATTCAGTGGCTGATCCCGCCCAACGCCAGACTATGGTTGAGCAGTTTGAGCGCGAGATCAACATCCTCGCCACGCTTAAGCATCCTGCCATCCCACAGATCATTGACCGCTTTGTGCTGCAGGATCGCGTCTACCTAGTTATGGAGTACATCCGCGGCAAAGACCTAGAGGCCTATCTCTCGACATTGGCAGATTTTGTGCCCGTCGAGGTCGTCCTCCGCTGGGCAATTGAGATATGCGATGTGCTGCATTATCTGCACAGCCAAACGCCGCCGATCATCTTCCGCGATCTGAAGCCCTCAAACATCATGATCGATGAGCACGGCCGCGTGCGGCTGATCGACTTCGGCATCGCTCGCAAGTTCCAAGAGAACCTACCCGCCGTGACGCAAATCGGCACAGAAGGCTACGCCCCCCCTGAACAATATCGTGGCAAAGCCACCCCACAAAACGATATCTATTCGCTCGGTGCCACTCTACATCACATCCTCACCCGCAAAGACCCGCGCCTCGAGCCACAGTTCAGCTTCAAGGAACGCCCGATCAAGCAATTTAATCCCAAAGTTCCCGACGGGCTGGTGCAGATTGTGATGCGCGCCCTCGAACACAACCCTGAAGCACGCTTCCAGACGGTGGAAGAGATGAAACAGGCTCTGGTGTTCTTGGAGCGCAGCTTGAGGGCGCCGCAATCGGATATGCTGCCGCCCATCGGTGCAGGGGCAGTCAGTGGCGCCGGGCTGGGCACGCTAGCTTGGGGCGGCAGCGCTGAGCTGCAAGCCAGCCAGCTGGTCTGGAAGTTCCTGTGTGAAGACGAAATCCGTGGCACGCCCGCCCTGAAAAATGGCGTGGTCTATGTGGGCGTCTACGATAACAACCTCTACGCTGTGAACGCGCTAGACGGCAAGTTCCGCTGGAAGTTCCCAACCGAAGGCGGCATCGCCACGACGCCTGCAGTCGTCTCAGAGGAAAACCTAGTGCTGTTCGGCTCGGAAGATAAGACTTTCTACGCTGTAGATACGCGCACAGGCAGGTTGGCATGGTCATTCGTGACGAATGGGCCGATTCGCTCTTCGCCGGTTGTGCAGCATAACGTGGTTTTCTTCGGCAGCGATGATGGTAAGCTGTATGCTTTGCGCTTCAATTCTTCTGGGCGCACATTGGCTTGGAAGTACGATTGTGGTAACCCGATCCGCAGCCGCCCTTGCATTCACGGGAATTTTGTGCTGGTAGCCACCGAAGCTGGCGAGTTAATCTGCCTTGACTTGGGCAGCACACTCAAGTGGCGCTTCAACAAGCCCAAGCGTCCGATTTACTCATCCCCAGTGGTGCACGATGGCGTGGTGTACTTTGGCTGCATGGATATGTTCTTGTATGGCGTGGAACTGCAAAATGGTTGGCACGTCTGGCGGCAGCGCATGAGCGGGCGTATCATCGGCTCGCCCTTGATCTTGGGCAAAACAGTCTACATCGGCTCTGATGACAACACGCTCTACGCTATGGAGCTCGGCTCGAGTCGCCCGCCTACCTGGAAGTTCAGCACACAAGGGCCGATCGTCAGCACACCTGTTTTCGCCAATGGCGCAATCTACTTTGGCAGCGGTGATGGGTGCGTGTACAGTGTCGAGACCCGCCGCGGACAACAGCGCTGGAAGTTTGAGACGGGCGGGCCGATCACCTCTTCAGGCGTGATCTCGGAAAACCCAGGTGTGTTGTACATCGGCTCAACCGATAAGAATTTGTATGCGTTCAATCTCTAGCAAAGGCAAGGTCGGGTAATCCTTATGGGCTTTCTGCGACGTCTATTTAACACACATTCTGAGTCAGAGCCATCTCAGAATCGTTCAACGTCAGCTGAAACACAAGCAAATGCTCAGCAGCCCTCCCAAGCTAGTGTGGAGCAAGCTGTCTCTTCGTCAAGCCTTGCTACCACCAAGCTTGCGCCTGAAGATTTAGCTGGCACGCAGAAAGATATGACACAAATTGTGCCGTTTGTAGCACCGCCTAGCAAGCATCTGCTCTACGGCTTGAACAGCCATCAGGGCATGGTGCGCAACAATAACGAAGATGCCTCTTTTGCCCTGCTCAGTGCGCAGCAGGGCGCCTGCGCCATGCCCGATTTCGGGCTCTTCGTGGTGGCTGACGGTATGGGTGGGCACGAGCGCGGTGAGCGCGCTTCATCGTTGGCGGTACGTGTGGTCAGCCAGCATTTGCTCCAGGACTTCTACTTGAAGCGCCTGGCGGGCGAAGATGACCTATACATCGGTGAGATTCTGACTAAGGCGCTAGAGAAGGCCAACCAGGCAGTGGCGCGCGAGGTGCCTGATAGCGGTACGACCCTTACAGCGGCAGTGATTCAGGGCTCCATCGGCTACTTCGGCCACGTTGGCGACTGCCGCGCTTACTGTGTCATGCAGGATGGCATCGTCCAGCTGACCAAAGATCACTCACTAGTGCAGCGCCTGATCGATCTTGATCATCTGACCCCCGATGAAGCAGCTGTGCATCCGCAGCGGAATGTGCTCTATCGCGCCATTGGTCAGAACGAAAGCCTTGAGATCGATAGTTTCATGAAGCCGCTTGAAGAGGGCTCGCGCTTGCTGCTGTGCAGCGATGGGCTGTGGAATCTGGTCAGCGAGGAGCGCATTTGGCAAGTTGTCAACAACTCCAGCACTCCACAAGAAGCCTGTGATCGGCTGGTCGAGCTTGCCAATGAAAAAGGTGGTAACGATAATATCACCGTAATTCTCATTCAGCTGCCTGGTTAATGCGATTCGCTCGTGCTTGACGTGGTTCGTGAGTAAGGATACTCCTGTGCAAGACCTATACGCGATACTTGGCGTATCACCTGAAGCCTCCGAAAACGAGATCCATCGCGCTTACAGTGCTGCGGTTCGGCGCTTGCATCCCGACGTAAATACGCATCCCGGCGCCAGCAGCCAATTTCGGAGCATTATGGCAGCATATGAGGTACTGGGCAATCCTGCCGAGCGCATCAAGTACGACGCCAAGCGCCGCCAACTGCCGCCCGAAAAACCGTATTTCACGCTCAAAATAACGCCCAGCTCGAGCGCTGTTCGCGTACTCAACGAGAGCCAGGTGTTGTACTTGCTCGTTGAGCTAGTGCCCGACCCAACGCTCACAGTCACCGACACGCCTCTCAACCTGACGCTAGTGATCGATCGCAGCACCTCAATGAACGGCATCCGCCTGGAGCGCACTAAACTAGCTGCTCACCGCTTCATCGATCAGCTAGCTAGCAACGATATCCTCTCGGTGATCGCCTTTAGCGACCGCGCCGAAGTGTTGGTGAAGGCCGCGCCCCTAACTGATAAAAACGTTGCTAAAACTGCCATCACCACCATCCAAGCTGGCGGCAGCACAACCATCTACGAGGGCTTACAAGCCGCCTACAATCAGAATCGGCAGCACGGTAGCAAGAATTTTGCCAACCACATCATTCTAATCACCGATGGGCACACCTATGGCGATGAGGACGACTGCCTTGCCCTTGCCGAGCGCTGCGCCGCTGAAGGTATCGGCATCACCACTATGGGCATTGGCGAAGAGTGGAACGACCTCTTCCTCGATCGGCTAGCTAGCCTCACTGGCGGCTCTTCACAGTACATCAACTCGCCCAATGCGGTGCAGCGCTTCCTTGAAGAGCGTCTGCGCTCGCTTGGGCAAACCGTCGCCGAGCGAGTCACCCTCTCAATCGCGCCGGATCCAGATATCATTGTAGAAAATGCCTTTCGCCTCGCGCCCAGTGCGCAACCGCTCTCGTGTGAGAGCGATCCCTTACCGCTTGGGCAGATTCTGCCGCAGCTGAGCACTGCAGTCATTCTCACGCTGCAGCTGCCGCCTATTACCACAGCCGGCTTCCGCAGCTTGATACGCCTCTTGGCTAGTGGCGATATTCTGTGGAGCAATCGCTCAAGTTACCAAGTTGCAGCCGATTTCTCAATTGAGGCGATGATCCAGCCGCCCGCTCAGGAACACCCGCGCATCATCCTAGACGCGCTCAGCAAGCTTTCGTTCTACCGCATTCAGCAAAAAGCAGCTGAGGCAGCCGCTCGCGGCGATATTCGCGAAGCAACACGCAAGCTAGAGACCGTCGCAACGCGCTTGCTTGATAGCGGCTACACCGAGCTGGCAAAAGTTGCCATGACGGAAGCACGTCGCCTTAGCAACACCCATAAGATTTCTGCTGAGGGCACTAAGGCGCTAAAGTACGGCACACGTCATCTCTTGCTAGATTCAGGAGAAAAGCTCCCATGAAAATTTGTCCATATTGCGCTCACAACAACCGCGAAGGGGTTCTCTTTTGTGAGGAATGCGGACAGGTTCTCTACACGCAGCAGAACATTGTCACCTCTACCAAGCGTTTGCCGGTCGGCACCGGCGGTCTGAGCGCTAAAGGCGGCTGGGGGACGGCGCGCTTCAACCAATCGGCTACCATTGTCCTGCAAATTCAAGATAACCCCTCGCCGATCGAAGTGGTGCCTCAACAAGAGACGATCATCGGGCGCTACGATGGCAGCAGTTCCTCCACGCCAACCATAGACCTGACGCCCTACGGCGCTTACGAGAACGGCGTCTCGCGCATTCATGCCGCCATTCGGCGTGGCGAAGATACGCTCACACTGGTAGACTTGGGCAGCGTCAATGGCACACATCTCAACGGGCAGCGCTTGATCCCAAACCAGCCACGCGTGCTGCGCGATGGCGATGAAATCCGCATCGGGAAGCTCGTCTGCCACGTTTACTTCAAGACCAACAGCTGAGAAAGGCTTGTGCAGATGGCTTACACACTCTTCGTTCACCTAATCCAAGACCCACCACTGCTCATCGACGTGGATGACCTGCCTACCCCAACTGATACCCTGATCATCGGGCGCAATCCGCGCACGCGCGATGGCAAGGATTACCAGAATATACTGCCCGAAGTCACGACCGTCATTTTTCCGCTCTCACGCATCAGCTTCATCGAGCTCATGCCCGATCAAGAGAGCGATACGCTGTTGCCCTTCCGCGAATAGAGCAAAGAGTGTGTAAGCATGACTGGCAAGCCTTCGACAGGCGGTAAAACGCCCTCAGCGCCACGTGAGCGCTTACGCGTCCTGGTTGTGGATGATGAGCCGCGCATGATCGGTTTCATCCGCATGAACCTAGAGCTGGAGGGCTTCCAAGTCATCGAGGCGACCGACGGCATCCGCGCCTTAGAGGCAATCCGCACCCAGCTGCCCGATATCGTCTTGCTGGATGTGATGATGCCCAACCTAGACGGCTTCGAGACCCTGCGGATGCTGCGCGAGTTCTCTAACCTGCCCGTCATCATGCTGACAGCAAAGGGCGAAGAGGATGACAAAGTCAAGGGGCTGGAGCTGGGCGCCGATGACTACATCACCAAGCCGTTCGGCCCGCGTGAGCTCTCCAGCCGCATTCGCGCCGTGCTGCGCCGCGCTGAGAGCGCTGCCACCACGCCCGAGCGTGCTATCTTGAAGATCGACGACCGGCTGAGTGTGGACTTCAACCGCCGCGCTGTCATCGTTAACGGCGAGCTGATCAAGCTGCGCCCAACCGAGTTCCGCCTGCTCTACCACCTGATTGAAAACGCCGGCTGGACAGTCACTCACGAACAGATTCTGGCTAAGGTGTGGGGCTACGAATACCGCGATGAGACGCACTACGTCAGGCTGTACGTCAACTATTTGCGCGAGAAGATCGAGGAAGACCCCGCCCATCCCAAGTACATCCTGACCGAGCGCGGTGTCGGCTATCGCTTTGTAGATTTCAGGCGCGAGCTGCAAGGTAAGGACGCCTAATCGCTCTGAGCTGCTCTGCTCAACAGGCTTAGCAAGAGCGGTTTCAGCTTGGCAAGCGCTCGGCTGCGGTGGCTGAGCGCATCTTTTTCCTCAGGCGCCAGCTCTGCCACAGTGCGCCCATCCTGCAGCAGAAAAATCGGATCGTAGCCGAACCCATTGCTGCCGCGCTCCGCGAGGGCGACGCGCCCTTCCAACCGCCCTTCCGCTAGTGCGGTCAGCGCGCCATCTGCCAGCGGCAAGACGGCCGCCACTACGCAGATAAAGCGCGCTGTACGCCGTTCGATTGGCACATTTTCCAGCGCAGCCAGCAGCTTGGCGTTGCGTGCCTGCTCTGTTGGCGCGTAGCGCGCCGATTGCACGCCTGGCGCGCCACCCAGCGCATCTACTACCAAGCCCGAGTCATCCGCCAGGGTTAGCAGTCCGGTTTGTGCGCTGTAGGCCTGTGCCTTGAGCAGTGCATTGGCCTGAAAAGTGCTGCCAACCTCATCCACCTCAGGCAGCGGCTGCGACAAATCCGCTAACGAGCCCAGCACGACGGGCAAATCTACCAGCAAGCGTTGATACTCGCGCAGCTTGCCCGCGTTGGTGGTCGCCACGAGCAGCTTTACTGTCACGGGCGCGGATTGGTGACAAAGTTGAAACCGTAGTAACCCGAGCCGCGTGCCCGCACCAAGATCGAGAATGAACTGCCGCGCAACGGCACGCCGCCAACGTCAGCTGGGATGGTGAAGTTCGTGGTGAGGGTGCCATCAGGGTTGACCGTGGCTGTGCCAGAGGCAATGGCTGGATAGACCGGCGGCACACCTGGCGTGCGCGGCGCAATGAAAATATCGACCGTCTCGTTGCCTGGAAAACGCACACCGTTGATCACGATCGTATCGCCGATGCCGGCGCTGCGCACGTTGAAGCTGATAGCAGGGAAGACGCCTGGCGGCGGATAGTAGACGGCGCCGGGTATCTCAATGGGCGGCACAATCGGCACGACTGGCGCCACGCCGCGTGGCGGAATACAGATCACCTGCCCTGCACGGATGAAATTCGGGTTCGGCAAACCGTTGTAACGCTGCAGCACCGTCCAACTGTAGCCGTAAGCCAGGCCAATGCGGAACAAGTTCTCGCCAGGGCGCACTACGTGGGCAATAGGGCAGCCCTGCGCTTGAGCGGGCCTCGGCGCACTCACACCGAGCGTGCCGAGGGCGACAGCTAGGGCGAGTATGAAGCTGTAAATCCTATGGGGGCGACTCATGATCAACAATCCTTTCAACGCAAGTAGCCTAGACACACTGAACGCACAGTCGCGCCGTTCCATACGCCTTTAGTCTATGTCGGTCTGGCTGAACGCGCTAGTCAGCCTCTACACACTCCTAACTCGATTCAGGCGCCGCCACAAGCGCATCCCAAGCAGCACGCCGGCCGCCACTGCCCATATCCATGCCAGATCGGCCGTCTGTGGGGGCAAGCTCAGTGTGGGCTGGGGCACTATCCTCACCATGTGCACGTGCCCTCGATTGGCCACGAACGACTCTTCATCAAAGTTGATCCCCAACTGCTCGAGGTAGGGTCTCATGGCGGGGCTGCGCCCGAAGTGCCGAAAGACAAGGCGATAGGTCGCCTCATCGGTGCAGCGCGAAGCCACACCGCCGAAAGCGCCCTTGCGCGGCACTTGCAACGTTACTTCCGGATGCGCCTGGATGTTCTTGAACCAATCGGCTTGGGCGCCCCATGCCGAGACGATGTAGTAGCTGCCTTCAATACAGTTGCTCTCAACCGTTGTGCGGCGTGGCAAACCGCTTTTGCGCCCGCGCGTAGTCAGCAGGGCGAAAGTGGGCGGCAACAGCGCCGATAGTCCCAACCGCCACATGTAGAGCGGTGCCCTAAACAGCTGGCGCCGCACCCCTTGACTCGGGTAGACGGCAATTATCTTTCTATACTGCGCCTCTGAGACCATTGGGTGCGACCTCCTACTACATGCTCATTGTACACCCAGATTGGTCAATTTTTAGGCAAGCTATTCGATTACCTGGCGGCAGTGGCTGCTCACGCGCTGGAGATACTGCTCCATCCAGGCGCAGCCGAGCGGCGGCACGATGTACAAATTGAAGTCGCGCTCGCGGTTGTAAGCCTCCACACGCATCACAACGCCCTCTGGAAAAACCTGCGAGAGCTCGCTGACCAAGCCTTCATCGTTGGGATGGAAAAAGAAGAGCATCTGGCGATTTGGGTGCATCTCGAAGGGCGTGCCGATGTTGAAGCGCAGCAAATCGAAGATGCGCTGCACCACATCCTCGCGCAGGACGCCGTTATTCCATTTGGGCGCGCCAGCCTCAATCGCTAAGGCACGGTGATCCCACCAATACGGGAAAGCGACCATGAAGGCGTTGCCGTAAGCGCCGGTGCTCTCGGCGAAGCCGCGTAAAATTGCGCCCGCCTGCCGATAGGGAAAGGTGGAGTTGCGGTAATCGTGCATCGCCCCTACAAAGTAGCGCTCGTAGTTGGTGGCGGCGGCGATCAGCACCAGGAAGACTATGGCGCTGTAAGTGGCGCGCCGCAACCATAGGCGCGGCAACCCTTGCGCAATGCCGAGGACGGTCACTGCCGCGCCGAAAGCCGCCACCAGATAGACCAGCGCAAGGGCGCCGCTGGCGCGCGTAGCGCTCGGCACCTCGATAATGAAGGCGATCGCCAGCGCTGAGGGCAAGATCAGGATAAGGATGCCCAGCGGCAAGAGCCACTCAGCCGAGTCGCGCCGTCGCAGCATGCGTCCGATGACCATACCCAGTCCCAGCACAAAAAAGGCGCCCGTGTAGGGATCGAGCTGTGGCGTGCCATCAGGATCGCCTGTGATCCATGCGCTATCGCCGCGCTGATTGAACATCAGCAGCGAGCGCCGCAAGGTCTCGCCCAGCACTCCCAGATTCTGTTGGAAAGCTGCAAGCCGATCCTCTACACGAGCCGCCCGCTGTCCAATAATCTCGCCCGCCTCATTGCGAATGTCGATGACGTCCTCGCCGAAGAGCCTGCCAGCTGTGCGCTCTAGAAAGAACTCGGGATAGTCGTAGAAGTAGCGCCCTAGCGGCACGAAAACGGCGAAAGCGACCACTATCAGCGCCACGAAGTTGACGGCGTAAGCGCGTAACATCTGCCAGCTGCGCGCATGCCAGACGATCGCAAGCAGGAAGGCGACGACGATCAGCAGCGGCACAATGCGCACTGCCTGGTAGAAATACAAGCCCGCGCCCAGCAGCAAACCGCTGATGAGCCAATCGCCCCGCCGATTGTGGCGCATGGCGCGCACAAGGAAGATCAAGATCAACGTGACAATCAGCGGCGTCAGAGCGATGCGCAAGCCCAGCCGCGAGAGCATGATGTGCCAGTAGCTGATCGCCACGAAGGCTGCCATCAGCACGCCAACCCAATTGCCCAAGCGCTGATTCTCCTCGCCATACATGGCGCGCCCCAGCCAATAGGCGAGCAAGATCGTCAGCAGGCCTTCTAAGCCGCTCGCCAGCTTGAGCAGCTCAAAGCTAATCGGGATGCCCGTGACCTGATGCAGCAGAGCGATAAAATACATCTGAAAGACTTCCCGCCCACCGTTGTTCGGAAAGAAGACTGAACGATCGCCATCCAGCACTTTCTGGGCATCCAGCGCCTTTTCGACGTGATCGCTGGTCATATCCGGCAAATACAGGCTCAGATCGCCCAGCCGCAGCCATGCGCCCAGCAACAAGATCGCCACCAGCGCTGCCACAGTCCACGACCAACGCAGCCGGAACGCCCTGCCTAGCTTCTGCAGCCATCCTCGCAGTGCTGCTTGCCACTCGCTGCTGTGTATGCGCGGCATGCAAACGCCAATCCACGCCGCGATGCTCAGCAGCCACGCCAACGCGCCCAAAGCTGTGAACTGGTTGTTGCCGTTGAAGAGCCATGCCGCCAAGCTCATTAGGCCGCCCAGCACAACTAGGACGAGCCGCAAGCCATACGCCGCCAGGAAGCGATCGATGGGCGTGGTGTAGGCGGCGCTGCTCGGGGGCGCTTCGGCGGGCGCAGGCGCTGGCGGGCGGCTGAGCGGCAGGCCGAAGTTATTCACAGCTGCGATCACAGCCGCCACAACCATCACCAGCAGCAGTAAAACGCCGCCCAACGGCAAATCCAGGCTCCTGCGCGCCTCTAGCGATTGCAAGTCGGCTGAGCCGACTAACCCAACCACGACCAAAATCGCCAAGCTGATGGCAATGGCCGCTTGCTGACGCGTGACAGGCAGGCGCTGTGCAGGGGCTGCGCTTGCAGGCGGCATGGGCGGCACTGAGTAGCCCTGGGATGGGGAGGCAGGCAGGGGAGGGACTTCTAGCGCTAGGAGGCGCTCTTCAGGCAGGGCATGCAGCACGTCGAGCAGCTGTTGAAAGGTACGGCGCGGTGCGCGCAGCAGCTGCCCTAGCAACTCGGCCAAGTTTGGATTGTAGGGCTCAGACGGCTGGCGCTCAGGCATATCGGCTGGCGCTTCAGGCTCAGCCGGCGAGGTAGGCTGTTCAGGCAAATCAGTCATAGGCGGTGTATCCTGATCGTGAGCGTTGCGAACGGCATAAGCCTAGCGTCTGGCGTACAATTTGACAAGCGCTTTCGGCAGAACGGGCAAAATGGGCTATACTTTTCCCAAGTTGGCTACTCAAGCTTTGGAGAAGGACGTTTAAGCATGTTCAGCAGCGTAAGTGATATGTTCGACAAACTGCGGGAGCGCTTCGACTCTGATAAAGCACGCGGCGATAACGGCCTGATCGCCTTTGAGCTGGGCGGCGAGGGCGGCGGTAACTTCTGGTTGCAAGTTAGCAATGGCGCCCTAGATGTGGGTGAAGGCGCGCCGCCCGCTGAAGCTGATGCCATCCTGCGCGCCGAGGCAGCCGATCTGATGAAGATCATGAGCGGCGAACTGAATCCGATGATGGCTTTCATGGCGGGCAAGGTCAAGGTCGAGCGCAATATGGGCATGGTCATGAAGCTGATGGGCTGGTTCGGCATGTAGGCGGGCCTTCTCAGCAGATTGAACAAACCTAGCCGCTCAATTTGTTGTACAACTTGGTGAGCAGTGGCATAATAGAGCGTTAAAAGCACTTTGGTGCCCGTTGAGGATGGCTCGGCTGGGCAAGACATAACATTATCTTGGAGGTTTCAGTGGCAAGCGTATCGTTCAGAGGCGTTTACAAACGCTACGCCGGCGACGTGGTCGCGGTGAAAGACCTCAACATCGAGGTGGCAGACAAAGAGTTCCTCGTCCTGGTCGGCCCGTCGGGCTGTGGCAAGACCACCAGCCTGCGCATGCTGGCCGGCTTGGAAGAAATTTCAGAGGGCGAAATCCTGATTGGAGACCGCGTGGTCAACAATATTGCGCCCAAAGACCGCGATATCGCGATGGTCTTCCAAAGCTACGCCCTCTACCCACACATGACAGTCTACGAGAATATGGCGTTTGGCTTGCGTCTGCGCAAGGTGCCGCGCGATGAGATCGATCGGCGCGTGCGCGAGACCGCTAAAAGCCTGATGATCGACCAGCTGCTCGATCGTAAGCCACGCCAACTCTCAGGTGGTCAGCGCCAGCGTGTGGCGGTTGGGCGTGCCATCGTGCGCGAGCCGCAGGTCTTCCTGATGGATGAGCCGCTCTCCAACCTAGACGCCAAGCTGCGCGTCGAGGCGCGTGCTTTCATCAGCAAGCTGCATCAACGGCTGGGCACCACCTTCATCTACGTGACGCATGACCAAGTGGAAGCTATGACGATGGGCACGCGCATCGCGGTCATGAGCGCCGGCGAGCTCCAGCAGATCGACACGCCGCAGAATCTCTACGATCATCCCGCCAATGTATTCGTGGCTGGCTTCATCGGCAGCCCCTCGATGAATTTCTTCGAGGGCTCGCGGCTGGTGCAAGAGGATGGTAAGCTCTATGTCCTGACGCAATCCTACAAGATTCCCGTGCCAGATAAACGCTACGAGCGCTATCGCAGTCATGTCGGTCAGGAAGTTATCTTCGGCATCCGCCCAGAGTCGATTCAGATC
>JBDNDQ010000043.1:0-30090 GCA_046719055.1 Aggregatilineales bacterium
AGCTGTTGGAAGCCTCGCGCCGCTAAGCGCATCGCCGCGCAGCACAAATGGCAAGGGCGCGATCAAGCTGATCGCGCCCTTGCGCGCCGCAGACTGCTGCAGCCGGCTCAGGAACTACCCCCGAACCAGTTCAGCAGGCGCTTGACCAAATTGCGCTTGCGGGCTTGCTCCTGTTGCAGCTCGCGGTGCAGCTGCTCGGTCAGCTGCTTTAGCTCCTCGACGGTCATGCGTGCGCCGTTCACCAGCACCCATTCGCCTCCCAGATCGCGCAGCTCGCTAGGCGCACGCTTGTAGAGCGACTGGTAGATTTCTTGATATCGCGCCATGGCATTTTCGACATTCATCGCTTCAGGTCACTCCATAAAGGTTGCTCTGCTGGCTTACGAGGCTCTGCGCATTGCGCGGCGAGCGCTAGCTCAATTAAGTAATTTATCTCGTCTTTTACAAGATAGCAATCTGCTGCTCCGCTCGGCGCAGATGGCTCACAGGCTCGGTCTTTCCTACTCACGATTGTAACATACAAGTATAGTCTTTTGCACCTAGCCAGTGTTCGGCCTCTCCCCAGCCTGAGGCTAAGCCCAACCGCTATCCCAGACTTCACTCCCGCACTTTTGCCTAGATTGCTCAGTGTGGTACACTAAACGCACATGCACAGTCAGAGCCGCACAGCCAGTGGAGCGCTGAATGACTACCCTTTACGTCTATATCGCCGGGCCTGCTGGATCGGGCAAGACAACCTTCCTACGCTCGCTTGGGCATCCCGATGGCTTTGTAGTGGATGCCGAAACCAGCACCGAATACCGTCAATTCGTCGTGGATGAGACGCTCGATCTGTACGTGCTAACTTCAATCGACGCCTCGCGCTTTGACCGTCTGCTGGAGATCGCCCAGCGCGATATTCTCGGTTACATTGTGCTGGTCGACAGCGCCGATCAGGAGTCGTGGAGCATGGCGCGCATCATGTTAGCCCATTTACGTGGCTATGCCCTCGCCCCAACCTTGATTGTCGCCAATAAGCAAGATTTAATCGGCGCCGCCACGCCTGAGCAGGTTGGCGCCTGGATTGGCATGGAGTCGATGGTCTACGTGACCGGCTGCCAAGCCAACAAGCCCAACAGCGTACGGGCTGCTTTCTTGCAGCTGCTTTTCTCGGTGCGTCACGAAGTCGAACGCCTTGACACGCTGATCGCCGAGCTCGAGCGCACCTTCGGCGACGAGGGATGATGTAACAGCGTGGTGCACTGCCTGAGCCAAGTTACGGAGATGCTGATGAGCCGCTTTCGCCTATCCGCCAGCCTTGTCCTGCTCTGCCTAATGCTGCTCAGCGCCTGCGCCGCCCCTGAGCCAACCGCCACTCCGACGCCCATCCCTTCGCCCACCCCAACGGCAACGCCGACTCCCCCGCCTGCCACGCCAACGCCTGCGCCGCTGCCAACCGCCGTGCCAGAGGTCACTGAGCGAGGGACTTTCCGCTTCTTCCACGCTGCGCCCAACCTACCGCCTATTGATGTGTACATGGAAGGTTCGGCGGTAGCGCTTGGCTTGCGCTACGGCGAGTTCTCCTTGCCGCTGGCGCTGAACGCGGGCGAGTACACGCTGCGCATCTTGCCCAACCGCGCCCAACCCAGCCAAGCTGAGCTGTTGAGCGAACCCGTGCGCGTCCGCGCTGGGGATACGCTGCTGTACGTGCTGCGCCCAGAGGGCGAGTCGCTGCGCGCGCTGCGCTACCCCCAAGATATGCGCACTACCGCCTTAGGCGCCGGACGCGCTGCTGCCATTAACGCGCTCGTCGGCGATGTGGCGCTGAGCATCTTCCTGGATGACGTGCCGATTGGCGCAGCCCAAAGCGGCGGGCAGAGCACTGAGGCCCGTGAGGTGATCGCCCGCCGCTATACAGCTCGCTTTCTGCGCGCCCAGCAGGCCCTGCTAGAGGCGCCCTTCACGCTCATCTCGCGCGACTCAGCCCTCTTAATCATCTACGGGACCTCAGAGGCGCCGCGCCTGGCTGTCCTCGCCCTGCCGACGCCGCGCCAGAGCAGTTTGCGCGTCCTGAACGCTGATACAGCCTTGCCCAGCGCTGATCTCTACCTTGACGAGCGCCTGGTCGCTGAAGGCATTCCCTTCGGGGGGTTCAGCCAGCCTGTTGAGCTAACTGCCCGAACTTATCGGCTGCGCGTGCTGCCCAACGGCGCCCCCCCCGATGCTCAGCCGCTCTTTGAGGCCACCCTGCCGGTGGCTGAAGATCGGCAGCTGCTCCTGGCGATTTACAATCAAATCGTCGAGGATCGGCGCCAGACGCGCACCAAGCTCTTCACCGAGCCGCTCGATCTGCCGCCACAAGGCAGCGCTAAGCTCAGCATTTTGAACCTCGCCCGCCAACAGACCGATATCCAAGCCCTTGATCCGACCACGCCGCTGAGCGCGCCTGTGCCTTACGCTGCGCTGAGCGCGCCGATCACGCTCAGCGCCGGGCCACTGCGCCTTGCCTTCAACACCGTAGAGCGCGACGGGCCGCCCCGCACCGCCGAGACAGCTGAAGTCACGCTAGAGGAAGGTTGGAGCTACATTTACGTCGTGCTGAGCAGCCTGAACACGCCGCCCATCCTGATCGGCACGAATGTGCGCTCTCTTTTCGCGGCGCTGCCCACGCCCACACTCAGCAGTCCGGTCAGTGTGCGCTTGGTCAATGCCGCGGCCGAGCCGCTCAGCGTCGATTTGATCGTCGGCGAGACGCCCGTCTTCACGGCCGTGCCGCACAACAGCTCCACCGCTGCGCTCTCAATTGAGAGCGCCATGCGCCCAGTACGCGTGCGGCGCAGCGGCACCCAGCAAATCCTAGCCGAGCAGACCCTGCTCTTCGCCCCGAACAGCAGCCTTGTCATTGTAGTGCTGGGCCGAGAGGGCGCCTGGCAGCTCCTTCAATCGCAAGAGCGGACGCGCCCCAGCCGCAGCAATGCAATCCTACGCGTTATCCACGCCGCGCCCGATGCGGAGCCGATCTCAGTTGAGTCGCCGATCAGGCCCTCAGGCAGCGCCTTCAGCAGCCGGCCTACGCCCACGCCGCGCGCCGCCCAGTACTTCGCCCGCCTAGAGTACGGCAGCATCTCTAGCCTGGTCACTTTGCGCGCCAACGCGTACACTTTTATCGCCCGCAGCGCCATTGATGGCACACCGTTGGCTGAGCTGCGCGATGTTGAGGTTGTCACAGGCTTGCGCTACGACCTACTTTTGATGCCTGGCGACTCCGGCTTGCCGCGTGATGTGCGTTTGGTATTGGTCAAGGCGGAGTAACTACCAGACCGGTCGGCTTGGCAGATGCAAATTAGCGCGGCTGAGCGCGGCTGAGAGGTTATCGCCACAGCGCACCAGGTATGTGGTCACGCCGCCAATTTCAAGGCAGGCGCGCGTCTCTTCGGCGCGCCGTACGGGCGAGGCTACACCGAAACTGTGCGGATCGATCAGCACAGCTACCACCCGCACGCCGCGCCGCACCAGGAGCTGCGCCTCGGCCAGCCAGGCATCGCCCATATCGCTGGTGATCAAGATAGCGATGGTGCCGCGCGTCAGCTGTGAGCCTTCCAGCGCCAAGCACTGCGCAAAAGGCAGATCGCTCTCGGTTTTGGCAAGCGCTAGCCCCTCCAGAATGCGGGTGAGCTGCCGCCCACCGCGATCGGGCTGCAGCACGTTGCGCTGTGGCGTGTAAGCGATAAAACCCAGCGAGCGCTCCTTGATCAGAAAGTGGGCGCTGATCGAAGCGGCGATAGCAATGGCGTATTCGGCGCTGTCGGGCGGCAGATATAGCTCGTCGGGCGCCATGCCGCTGGTATCGAACGGGCGCGCCACGTGCACTGCAGCATTCAGATCGAGCAAAATCCACAGCTCTGAGAGCGGATCGAGCTCAAATTCCTTCACAATCAGCCGGTTACGGCGTGCCGTGCTGCGCCAGTGGATGCGATTGAATGAATCGCCGGGCGCGTAGTCGCGGATGCCCGCCGCATTCGTGGTGACGAAGTAGGCGCGCTGACGGTGTGCCGTGCCGCCTGAGAGCACCCCACCCTCAGGTGCAAAATCTGCCAGCGGCACAATGGCCGGGTAGACCAGCACGCTAGACCTAGCAGGTATGTCGCGCGTCAGCTGGAAGAAACCGAACGGATCGCCGCTGATCAACGTCAAGCCGCCCAGCTGGAATTCACCGCGCAGCAGGCAGGGCGTGTGGACTGACCAGCGAAAGGCGCCGTAGGGCGCTAGCGTCGGCACGACCACTCCAACGCGATGATCGGGCAGTGTGCTGTGATCGCGCACCTCTAGCCACAGCTTGGGGAAGGGGCTGCCGCTGTGCAAGCTGAGGTACTCATCTAGCGTCTTGCCCACTTGCGTGCGCCGAGTCCGCGTATTGCGCCACAGCCGCACATAGCTCAGATTCAGGCGCGCCCACACCCACGAGAGCGCCATCAGAATCAGCAGCATGTAGCCCACGTTGAAGAAGAAAGTCCGCCCTGTGGCTAAACCCCCGATGAAGGCGAGGATGATCAAGCTGTGGATGGCGTTACGCCGTCTTGGCATGCTTCACCTGCGCTTGGCGTAGAGCCTCGAAGACTACGAGCGCCGCATGCGCCGAGAAAAGGAAGAGCAGTGGGTCAGTCGGGACGCGATAGCGCGTCGCCGGGATGTAGATGACGTAAAATACCGTCATGGCGAGCTGGGCCAACCACACCAGCGAGACCTCGCGCCACTGCCTCAGGCTGAGGGCTGCGCCGCACAGGGCAAGGAGCAGGAGCGGGCCGAAGTACAGCCGATGCAACCAGCGCCCGACCACATCAAAGAGCGCATCCGAGTACGCAGCAACAGGATCGTCGGCGCCGATGGTGACCGGCACAAAAGACTCGCCACCTTCGGTCTGGAAGCGCAGAGTGCCCTCAGGATCGATGAACGGCATGGCGCCAGGTATAGGGTTGCGCGTCGGAAAGACGTCTATGCTCCAGTAGGCGAGGAACTTCACCCACAACAGCTCTGGGATGTGCTGCGGATTTTCGCGCAAATAGGCCAAAGATAGCTGATACAGATCGTCGCTGGCCAGGCGCGTATCTTGCGTGCGCAGCGGCGCCTCAGGCCTGATCCATTGCGGATGGTAGCCGTTGCGTACCAGCGGGATCGTCAGCGGATTGTTGCCGAACCAGAAGTTCATCCCGCCGTTCGTGGCAATCGGCACAAAGGCGCTGTAGAGCTGATACGTCCAGACCAGCCAAGGCGCCACTACTGCCGCGCTCACCGCTGCCACTGGCAGCAAACGGCGCACCGACTCCCAAACACTCAGACGCAAGAGGAACCACAAGGCTCCCAGCGGCGCTAACGGGACGATTACAGGGCGCGTGAGCGCTGCCAGCGCCAAGAAGGCGCCGCCGAGCACTCCCACAGCCAGGCTGGGCCGCTCGCGCAGCAAGACCATACACCACAGGAAGCCGTACAGCAGCGCCATGAAGAGCGGCGTGTCGATCAGCGTCAGATTTTGGAAGATCAGGTACGGGTAGAGCGCATAAGCTAAGCCCGCCAGCAGCCCGGCCCGCCGATCGAACAGGCGCGTACCGATCGCCACCAGAAAATAGATCGAGAGGCAATCCAGCAGCGTGTGGAACAGCCCAACTTGCCAATAGCCGCGCCCGAACAGGGCATAGATAGCTGCTAGGGCGTAGCTGTACAGCGGTGGAATAGCTGCATCAGGGATGCCAGCCGACCTGCCGTAGACTCCAGTGGTTAGCAGGTTCTGCGCGTAGGCATCGTACGCCTCTGAGCCATGCACAGCGCCGCTCTGCTCAAAGGCGAAGACTGACGGAAAGGCGAGCAAGACCGCTAAACGTGCTGCAACGCACGTCAGCAGCACCAGGCTCAGCCACGAGACCCGCCGCGCCCCGACCTGCAGCCCTCCTTCGCGCACCTGTACCGCCATACCCTAACTCGTCCCGAATTGGCGGTCGCCAGCGTCGCCCAAGCCCGGCACGATGAAGCCGATCTCGTTCAGGCGCTCATCCAGCGCAGCTAGATGGATCGGCACATCTGGGTGCGCCTCTGAGAGCGCCTTGACGCCCTCTGGCGCGCCGATGATGCCCACAAACTTGATCCGACTGACGCCCCAGCGCTTCAACACACTAACAGCTGCCACCGCAGAGCCGCCCGTCGCCAACATCGGATCGAGCACAAAGCACACTTGTACGCGTGGCTCCACAGGCAGCTTGTTGTAGTACTCGACCGGGCGCAGCGTCTTCTCATCTCGGTATAGCCCCAAATGCCAGACTTCCGCGTTGGGGATCAAATCCCAAACGCCCTCGACCATGCCCAATCCTGCCCGCAAAATCGGCACCAAGCCCACTGAGTCAGCCAGCTGAGCGCCGCTGGCAGTGCCCATCGGAGTCTGCACGCGCAGCGGATGCACGCGCAAGTCTGCCGAAGCCTCGTAGCACAACAAGGCCGCTAGTTCGCGCACCAGCTGGCGAAATTTGGGCGGCTCAGTAGTGCTATCGCGCAGGATGGCAAGCTTGTGCTGGATGAGCGGATGATCAGTTATGTGCAAATTGGGCATATACAGTGGCTTGTCCCCTATCCTGAAGCGCCCTAAGATTGTAGCGCTGCTTGGCAGGCACTGTCAACGTAATCAGTTGTGCAGCGCCTGCACATTGGCTAGAATCTGGGCGCAGTGAAGATTATCCAAAAGTCAGCGTGCCGCTTTGCACGCGCTCAGAAAGGTATCACGCAAGATGTCCCAACCCGTCCCGATTACAGTCGCCTACGGCGATGGCATCGGCCCAGAGATCATGGAAGCCTGCCTGTTCATCCTGAAAGAGGCGGGCGCGCGTATTGAAATTGAGACAATCGAGATCGGCGAGCAAGTCTATTTGCGCGGCAACTCGGCTGGCATCGAGCCAAGCGCCTGGCAGTCGCTGCGGCGCACGCGCGTCTTTTACAAGGCGCCGATCACCACGCCACAGGGCGGCGGCTTCAAGTCGCTGAATGTGACGGCACGCAAGACGCTCGGCCTGTACGCCAACGTGCGCCCGTGCGTGGCCTACGATCCGTTTGTGCGCACCAAGCATCCTGGCATGGATATCGTCATCGTGCGCGAAAATGAGGAAGACCTCTACGCCGGCATCGAACACCGCCAAACCGATGAAGTCTACCAGTGTTTGAAGCTGATCACGCGTCCCGGCTGCGAGAAGATCATCCGCTACGCTTTCGAGTATGCCCGTCAAAACGGCCGCCGCAAAGTGACTGCCTTCACCAAAGATAACATCATGAAGATGACCGACGGGCTGTTCCATCGCGTCTTCGATGAGATCGGCGCTGAGTACCCCGACCTCGAGAAGGAGCACTGGATCGTGGATATCGGCGCAGCGAAGATGGCCGATACGCCCGAAGCCTTCGATGTGATCGTCCTGCCGAACTTGTACGGCGATATCCTCTCGGATGTGGCGGCGCAGATCGCGGGCTCGGTCGGCTTAGCGGGCTCCGCCAACATCGGTACGCAGGCGGCCATGTTCGAGGCGATTCACGGCTCTGCCCCGCGCCGCGCCGGCCAGAATTTAGCCAATCCATCCGGCTTGCTGCTGGCTGGTGTGATGATGATGGTGCACATCGGCCAACCGGACGTGGCTGAGCGCGTTCACAACGCCTGGCTCGCCACCATTGAGAACGGCTATCACACCTACGATATCTTCAAAGAGGGAGTCAGCCGCGAGAAAGTCGGCACGCGCGAGTTCGCCCAGAAAGTGGTTGCCCATCTTGGGCAGAAGCCGCAGCAGCTGAAGGCGGTCAGCTACTCGGCTGCCAGCGGCATCACTAAAGCGGCTGAGGTGGACTTGAGCCGCCCACCTGCTCACAAGGCGCTGATCGGTGTGGACGTCTTCCTGCATTGGCGCGAGCGGGACCCGAACAAGCTGGGCGAGGCACTCAAGGCGCTCGGCGATGAGGCGCTCAGCCTCTCGATGATCAGCAATCGCGGGCAGAAGGTCTACCCGGATGGCTTGCCAGAGACGTTCTGCGTCGATCATTGGCGCTGCCGTTTCCTCTCGCCCAACAAAGCGCCCGTGACGCATGATCGCATCATCAGCCTGCTTGGGCGGGTAGCTGCTGCCGGCTACGACTTCATCAAGACCGAGAACCTCTACACCTTTGACGGCGAAGAAGGCTTCACGCGCGGGCAGGGCGAGTGAACTACGCCGCTCATGGCGGATGTCACAAAATTGTGACGTCCGCCGCGTTTATCGTGCCCCGATCCGCATCAGGAGCCGCTGAAGCGTCCCTCTCACAGCGCGCTCAAGGCAATATTTTTGCAACGCGCCTCACAACGGATTGACAGCCCGCTCACAAGCATTATAATCCGCACGCTATCGTTGGCGAGTTGAGCGGGCTGTATGTTTGCCCATGCAACACGGTCACAACTGACCCCATATGCCCAGCACGCCGTCTGCGCGCCGCGCACGGCGAAGCTGAACCTTCTCCACGCTTAGCGCTCAGGGCTGCTCCATAATGTGCAACGCCGCCGCGCCAAAGCGTGGCGGTCTTTCTTTGTGAGTCGTCGGATTAGCAGCGCCGCGCGCTGCTGTTGCACATGTTGAGATCTAGGAGACGAGATGAGCGCACTGCCGCGTATCGAGACGCTACCGCTACCTGTTACCGCTGCGCCTGCCTTGCCTGCAGGCTATGAAGTTGTCGAGGGGCGCCTGTTCTATCACGGGCTCGACGTGATGGCGCTTGTGAGCCGCCCCGTCTTTGTGGATGGAGGGCTAGAGCGCCCCGCCACGCCGCTCTACGTGCGCCGCTTGAGCGCCCTGCGCGAGAACTATGACTATCTGCGCGCCGTTTTTGCTGCCGCGAAGGCGCAAGTGGGCTATCCAGGCGATATGCTGATCGCCTATGCTAGCAAGGCAAACCCGTCGGCGCCTGTTGTCAAGACGGTGCTGCAGGTCGGCGCCGCCTACGAGTGCTCTTCCGCCTTTGACGTTGATGTGGTGCGCTATGCCGCAGCAAATGGCTGGCTCGATCGGGCGCGTCCGATCCTGGCGAATGGCTTCAAGATTCCGCGCTACGCCGATGCACTGCTGCGCCTGCGCGCCGACGGCTTCGAGCGCATCCTGCCGATCTTTGACGATCTCGAGGAGCTAGAGCTGTTCGCTGCTGCGCGCCTGCCCTTTGAAGTTGGGCTGAGGGCGCGCACGCTCTCCGAACAGCCTAATCGCTTCGGCATGGATGCCGAGACGTTGCGCTGTGCCGCCGAGCGGATCGCCGCCCTGCCGCACTTGCGCCTGACTACCTATCATGCTATGCAGACCGTCTCGGCAGCGCGCGGCTTGAGCTACCAAAATGGACTGATTCACAGTCTGCGCGGCTATGCGGCCTTGTGGCGCATCGCCCCGACGCTCCATCGCTTCAATTTTGGTGGCGGCCTGCCAGCGCGCTGCAGCGGGATGAACTTCGAGGCGTGGATGCGCCAGACTCTCGGCACACTTATGGCGGTCTGCGCAGAGGAAGGGGTCCCGGTGCCCGATCTCATCTTCGAGACCGGGCGCTACATGGTGCAGGATCACGCCATGCGGCTCTTCAAGGTGGTGAAGACGCGCACAGGCGAGGACGGCGTGCCCTATTACATAGTAGACGGCAGCATCATGAGCAGCTTTCCGGATACGTGGGCACTCGGCGAGGCATTCACTGTCTTGCCCGTCAACAACTGGGATGGCGCGTTCGTGCAGGCGCGTTTGGCCGGCCTGACTTGCGATCACGATGACGTCTATCCCGCGCGCAGCATGGGCTGCCAGCCGCTGCTGTTGCCCGCCAATCCAGAGGGCTTGATCGTCGGCTTTTTTGAGTGCGGCGCCTACCAAGAGACGCTCGGCGGGCGGCGCGGCGCGCATCACTGCCTGCTGCCTGAGGGCGGCGAGCTAATCCTGGATGCGGACGCACATGGCACGCCCATCCTGAGCTATGCGGGCGGGCAGGATGCCACTGCCGTGCTCGGCGCGCTCGGCTACGGCTGAGCGCGCCCGCGCTAGGCGCCCTGCATCGGCGGGAAGGTGGGTGTGACGGGGCGCGGCGTGACGGTTGGTAGAGGCGTCGGCGTGGCAGAGGGCGTGAACGTGGCTGAGGGGCGCGGCGTGGCGGAAGGGCGCGGCGTTGGGTTCACGGCGGCGATCACGCTCTGGTGCATGTAGGCACTGCGCGGGATCGGGTCGTTCGGATACAAGTTGACCTCATACCACTCGGGCGCCTCTGCCGCCCGCCCGTAGACGCAGATGCGGTTGCCTTGATAAGGCATAGCGAGCGTCTCGCAGCGCTCGGAGGGGCACTCGCGCACGCGGGCGCGCACGACAGTTACGTAGAACTCCAGGCAGGGGCGCGCCGTCGGCTGGACGCCGAAGATCAGGTTCATGGGCGGCACCTCAAAGGTACGCGTTGGGCGCAGCGTGACGGTAGCGGCGGCGGTGGCGGTGGCGGGCGCCGTGATGTTGCCCGCCGTGCTGAGGAAGGTGAGCGCTCCGCGCCACAAAAAGTAGCCGCCGAAGACGATCAGCGCCGCCATGATCGCCGCTTGCCAGCTCGAGCCGCCTCGCTCTCGATACATACACTTTTTTCTCCGCTAAATCGTCCTTTCTTGTAAGCGCGCTGCCAGCGCCGCCAGACTCTCTACGAAAGGCGGGCGCAGCACGCCGTGCTCCGTGATGATGGCGCTGATGTACTCCTGTGGTGTCACATCAAAAGCAGGGTTGGCAGCTTGAGCGCCCTCCGGCGCGATGCGCACGCCATTCAGATGCGTCACCTCATCCGGGCTGCGCTCTTCGATCGCGATCAGATCGCCATGTGCTAGCGCCATATCCACACTCGACCAAGGCGCCGCCACGTAGAACGGCACGCCGTGCGCCCGCGCCACGATCGCTAGGTTGTACGTGCCGATCTTATTGGCGACGTCGCCGTTCGCCGCGATCCGATCCGCGCCCACCAGGCACAAATTGACCTTGTGGCGGCGCATGAAATATCCAGAGGCGCCATCGGCGATGATGGTGTGCGGGATACCCAGCTGGAGCAGCTCCCAGCTGGTTAGCTTAGCGCCTTGCAAGCGCGGCCGCGTCTCATCGACCAGCACATGTAGGCGCTTGCCCTGCGCGTGTGCCGATCGGATCACGCCCAGCGCCGTACCCCAGTGAACCGTCGCCAGGCTGCCCGTGTTACAATGGTGGATGATCGTCGCCTGCTCTGGCACTAGCGCTGCGCCATACGCGCCAATGCGCTGATTAATTTGCACATCCTCATCGGCGATCTGCTGCGCATATGCCAGCAGAGCTTGCCTGAGAGCCGCTACATCTTGCATTGGGGCGCGCTGGGCATACTTGAGCATCTGCGCCACCGCCCATGAGAGATTGACTGCCGTCGGGCGCGCCTTGCACAGCGCCTCAGCAGCATGTTGCAGGTCGGCGTAGAGCGCTTGGCGCTCCTGTGCGGCACTTTGATAGGCTGCCAACGCCATCCCAAAGGCTGCTGCCGCCCCGATAGCGGGCGCGCCGCGCACGACCATCGTTTGAATTGCCTCAGCCACTTGGGCGTAGGTCTGGCAGCGTGCGATCTCGAAGGAGTCGGGCAGCTTGCGCTGATCAATCAGGCAGACCTGCCCGTCCTGCCAGAAAACTGTACGTGTTTCAGCTGTCATCATGTCTCTGCCCGTTGTGAGCCACTTTGCGCTATACTCAGCATCATGACGAAGAATTATAGCACGTTTGCCAAGCGCGTTCTGCCGCGCCTAGCGCTGCTGAGCTTGTGTCTGCTGGCGGTGCGTGCACCACATCCGCTAGCCCTGCGCGAGAGCTTGAGCCGTGCTGCTAGCGCCTTTCAGGCTGGCCATCTCGGCTTAGCGCTGGACGCTTATCATCAAGCGCTCATCTTTCTACCTTCAGATGCCTTTGTGCTAGAGCAGCTCTATCGAGCTGCCTTCACGGCGCGCCGCTACGACCTCGCGAGCAGCTACCTAGCCCAACTGACCGAACAACACGGCTCTTCAAGCGCGCTGCATCGCCTGTGGGCGGAGTTTTTCGCCGCACAAGGCGACTCCTACGCCGCCGATGCACATCGCCTAGCCGCCCTGCAGGGGACACCTGAAGATGCCTCGCTCTTGCGCGCCCTAGCCGAGTCGGCGCTCGGGCGGCGTGCTTGGGCGCGCGCCGCCGACTACCTCGAGCGTGCCTACGCCTTTGCGCCCGACGATCCCGATGTGCGCTATGCGCTTGCCCTGTACAGCTTGCCCGATCAGCCGCAGCGCGCGGCTGCCCTGCTCGCCGATCTGCCCGATCAACCGCGCTTTGGCTCTCTAGACGCTTTGCGGGCGCTGATCGGCGCTCACGGGCAGGCGCCAAGCCCATTATTCGCTTTCCGAAGCGGCTTGGCGCTGATCGAGGCGCGCCATTGGCAGTATGCTGAGCGTGCGCTGCACCTTGCCAATGCGCAGGGCGTCGATCTGCCAGCTGCACGCGCCTTTCTCGGCTTGGCACAGAGCATCAACGGGCGCGATGGCGCGCCACTGATCGAGGCAGCCCTTCAGGCAGCACCTGATGAAGCGCTGGTGCAATACGCGGCAGGCTTGTATTGGCGCTCTCGCGGCGATGTAGAGCAGGCCATCGCCGCGCTGCGCCTTGCCTATGCACTCGATTCGCAGAACGCCGGCCTCGCCGCCGAGATCGGGCAGACCTACCGGCAGGGCGGCAATCTGAATGAGGCGGCACGCTGGCTGCGCAACGCCGTGCGCCTTGCTCCCCAGGATGCTGCCCTACGGCGCGCTGCAGCCGCCTTCTACGCCGACGAGAACTATGCTCTGAATGGGGAAGGCATGACCTTCCTACGCGAGTCGCTCGCCATCTTGCCCGCCGACCCTGAGATCGCGGCAAACTACGGTTATGCGCTGCTCTACAACGGGCAGGTACAGCTTGCCTATGCCGAATTGCAGCGCGCCGTTGCCCTGCAGAGTCAGAATCCGCGCGCACGCTACTACTTCGCCGTCCTGCTGGAGCATCAAGGCGATCTGCAGGGCGCGGTGGAGAGTTATCGCTTCGCCTACCAACATGCTGAAGATCTGTTAAAAACGCGCGCCGAGCGCGCTTTACAGCGCCTTGATGGATCTTTGCCATGAAATTTTACAAGTTTTTTGCGATTCAGCGCCCGTCGTGCTTGCAGGATGCTAGTCTTTCTTTACAATTGTGTCAAAAGCAGGGTTTATTCTCTGAGAGGAAATGTGTATGCCACGTAAAGGACTCTACGTAGCGTTGATCGTTATCTTTGCAGTTGCAGCTTTTGGCAGCCAGGCGCTTGATGTTCGAGCACAAGACGGCGAAGAGCGCATCACGCTGAACGTCTCGCCGGGCATGAGAGCGCTAGATTTGGTGCGCCAGCTGCGCAGCGAAAATCTGATTCCTGGCGGCGGTTCGCAGCAGCTGACTTTGCCGCGCACGGTCATCAATGTCCGCAATCAAGGCTTTTGGTACTTCCCGATTGGGCGCGGCACGTCTCTGCGCGACTTTGTGCTGCACTTCGAGATGCGCGCCTCTGAGCTGCCCAGCGAGACGAATGGCTGCGGCATGGCCTTCCGCATCGTTGGCGAGGAGGACTTCAGCTATGTCATGCTGACCAAAGATCGGCGCATCATCTTTGTGCAGCGCGATCGCGGCGAAAACATCGTTGAGTTCGACGAGAGCATCGACGATCTGGAGGGCATTGATGCCACCGACTACGAGCTAGATCGCACCCAGCTGCACTTGGTCACTGTCGTCGCCTACGGTAACGAGCTGACGTTGTTCCTGAACGGTGTTGAGATCACCCGCCAGACCACGGCACGCTCCGTACGGGGACGCTTTGCCACCATGCTCTTCAACGAGGAAGGCAATCCCAGCAACAGCGAATGCCGCTACAGCAACGTCTTCGCCTGGAACTTGCAATAGACTGTATCTTCATGCTTACTGGAGTGCTGGGTTACGGCTCAGCACTTTTCATCTGCGCCGTTCAGAGCCTGCCTCGCTATAATCTCGACATAAGCACGATCATTCGCCTCTAGAAGCGAGGTTTCTTCTGCATGTGGAAGCACTACTACACCGTCACAAGCGTTGGGGAGGCGCTGGAGCTGCTGGCTGAGCACGGCGCTAAGGCGCGCTTAATCGCTGGCGGCACCGACTTGCTGATCGAGCTAGAGCGCGGTCAGCGCCCCAATGTGGAGACGATCATCGATATCTCGCGCCTGCCGGGCTTGGATGCCATTCAGCGCTACGGCGATACGATTCGGCTGGGCGCGCTGGTCACGCATAACCAGGTTGTTGCCAGCCCACTGATAGCACAGCATGCCTTGCCGCTGGCACAAGCAGCATGGGAAGTTGGCGCGCCGCAGATTCGTAACCGGGCAACGGTCGCCGGCAACGTGATCACAGCCAGCCCCGCCAACGATACGATCACACCGCTGTGGGCGCTCGGCGCGTCGGTCACGCTCGTCTCGCTGCAGGGCGAGCGCAGCGTGCCGCTCAATCAATTCTACACGGGCGTTCGGCGCACCGTCATGCGCCCAGATGAGATGCTGACCGCCATTCACTTCCCAGTCCTCAGCGCCGACGAGCGCGGTATGTTCATCAAGCTGGGCTTGCGGCACACTCAGGCGATCTCTGTGGTGAACATCGCGGCAGTTCTGCGCTTTGAAGGCGAGATCGTCCGCAGCGCGCGCCTAGCCTTCGGCTGTGTGGCGCCCACCATCATCAGCGCGCCGCAGGCAGAGGCGTATCTGGTTGGCAAAGCGCTGACCGACGACGTAATCGCTGAGGCAGCCCGTCTGGCTGCGCTGGCGACCACGCCGATCAGCGATGTGCGCAGCAGCGCTGAATATCGCCTGGCTATGGCGGCGACGCTGACTAAGCGCGCCCTGCGCGCCTTGCGAAGTGGCGAGGAGCGCCGCAGCTATCCCAGCGCGCCAGCCATGCTCTGGGGCAGGGCGCGGGGGCACGTCAGCGCGCTGCCTCAGCTCACTCAGCACGACGCTCAGCCCATTCAAACGACCATCAACGGCAAGCCGTATGCGCTGCACGGCGCCCATCACAAGACGCTGCTGCGCATGCTGCGCGAGGATGCCAAGCTGGTCGGCACCAAAGAGGGCTGCGCTGAAGGCGAGTGCGGCGCTTGCACAGTCTTTTTGGATGGCGCGGCAGTCATGGCCTGCATGGTGCCAGCGCCGCGTGCGCACTGTGCCGAAATCGTGACGGTAGAGGGTCTGGCACACAGCGGCGAACGGCTGCATCCTATCCAGCAGGCCTTCATCGAGATGGGGGCCGTGCAGTGCGGCTACTGCACGCCTGGCTTCCTGATGAGCGGCGCCAAACTGCTCGAAGAGCATCCCACGCCCGACGAAGCGCAGATCAAAGAGAGCATTGCCGGCAATTTGTGCCGCTGCACGGGCTATTACAACATCGTGGCTGCCTTCAAGCGCGCTGCCGAGCTGCAGCGACAGGCGCAGCAGGCATAGCCAGCCTTGCAGCATGCCGAGCTGCCTGCTTGGCAGTTTGCATAGAAGTGCTGCTAGCTGTTGCAAAACTTGGCGGGATTCGCTATACGTTAGAGGCGTCCAAAATTGGCTGACCAAGATAGCCACAAAATTTTAAGGAGACTGCATCTATGACGATCAAGAATCGCATCCGTCTGGCGCTCGCCTTCGCCCTGAGCCTAGCAATGCTGCTGGCAGGCGCTGGCGTTGCCACCCCGAGCTTTGCTCAAGATAGCTCAACGCTGGTGGTCGGCTTTGCGCAGGAGCCGGACAACATGAACGGCTTCTACAGCAGCATGGCCTTCGCACAGTGGGCAAACGACCTGGTACAAGCCAGCCTGTACGACTTCAGCGATGAGCTGCAGCCAGTGCCCGTCCTGATCGCCGAGATTCCGACCCGCGAAAATGGCGGCATCAGCGAGGACTTCAAGGAGTACACCGTCAAGATCAAGCCCGGCCTCAAGTGGAGCGATGGGCAGCCCCTGACGGCTGAGGACTTCGTCTTCACCTACCAAATGGTGAAAGATCCCGCCAATAACATGCTGCAAGGCAGCAACATCCGTGAAGCGCTCGAGTCCGTCGAGCTGGTCGATGAGACCACCTTCCGCCTCAAGTTCAATGCGCCAAAGCCCTTCCCTGAGGACTTGATCGGTTCACCGGGTCTCTCGACGATCCTGCCGGCGCACGTCTTCCGCCCGATCTACGAGGCTGAGGGCACCATCGAGAACGCCCCCCAAAACCAAGACCCGACTGTCTTCAGCGGGCCGTACGTGCTGCGCGAGTGGCGGCGTGGCGAGTCTATGAGCTTTGAGGCGAACCCGAACTATGTCTTCGGCGAGCCCAAGATCAAGCGTGTGCTGATCCGCTTCTTCCCCGATACTGACTCGCAGTACGCTGCGCTGGCAGCCGGTCAACTGGACTTCGTGCCGAACGTCAGCGAGGGCGACATCCCGCGCGTGGCGGCCAGCAACCCCAACTTGAAGATCACCACCGTCTTCGGCGGCTACATCGAGAGCCTGTGGCTGAACCTGCGCACTGAGGAGCATCCGCGCGCTGGGCACCCTGCCTTGAAGGATGTGCGCGTGCGCCGTGCGCTGCGCCTCGCCATTGACCGCGAGACGATCACGCGCGAACTGCTAGCCGGCGCCACCAGCCCAACCGACAGCATCTACGCTGGCTCGCCCTTCGAGAACAAAGAGCTAGGCGTCACGCCCTACGATCCTGAGGCTGCTGCCGCCCTGCTGGATGAGGCTGGCTGGGTGCTCGGCGCAGACGGCATCCGCGAGAAAGACGGCGTGAAGCTGGAGATGCGCTACAGCACGACCACAGCCGGCTGGCGCAACAATATCCAGGCCGTCATTCAGCAGCAGCTGGCCAAGGTCGGCGTCAGCGTGATCCTGGAGAAGTATCCTGCCTCTGAGTTCTTCGGCGCCTTCGCCAATCGCGGCATCAACGCCATCGGCGAGTATGACATCGCCCAGTATGCCAACAACACCGCCCTGACCAACCCTGCCAACGTCACGGTAGATGAGGCGCTCAACTGCCGGCAGATTCCGAGCGATGCCAATCCTGGCGGGCAGAACTTCACTGGCTTCTGCAGCGAAGAGATGGATAGGCTCTCGCTGGTGACCAAGACCTCGCTCGATCCCGAAGAGCGCCTTGCCGCCGCCTATCGGATTCAGGAGATCATGCGCGATGAGGTGCCGCTGATCAACCTCTTCCCACGCGGCGATAACTACGCCTATAACACAGCGCGCTTTGTCGGCGAGATTCGGATCGGGTCGGGCGTGGGCAACCAGTGGTTCGACATCATGAACTGGCAGCTCAAGTAAGCCTAAGCAGCCCCTCGGCCGCAGAGACGGGCAGACGCCCGTCTCTGCTGGCTTATGATTGGATAGCCTTCACTTAGGTTACGTATGACTCAATACATCTTGCGGCGCATCCTGCAGTCCATCCCGCTGCTGTTGATTATCAGCTTCATCCTCTTTGCCCTGACCAATGCGCTGGGCGACCCGATGGCTGTCTTCGCCGAGTCGCGCAACCGCCCTAGCGCGCGCGATCGCGAGATCATCATGAAGCGCTTGGGCTTGGATCGCCCGATCCTAGAGCAGTACTTGATCTGGCTGGTCGGCAACGACTGGATGGCGCCGATCGAGATTCCGACCGACGACGGTGTGCGCTACGAGCAAGGCACACGGCGTGGCGTGCTGCGCGGCGATTTGGGCATATCCTTCGTCACTCGCCGCCCTTCCTGGACGCGCATCGAAGAGCGCCTACCCTGGACGCTAGTCCTGATGATCCCCTCTTACGTCCTGACGGTGGGGCTGGCAATTGCTATCGGCATTTTCTCGGCGGTGCGGCAGTATTCGTTCTGGGATAACCTGATCACCAGCCTCTCGTTCTTCTTCTACTCGATGCCGATCTTCTTCATCGCCCTGCTGTCGATCTATATTTTCGCCGTCCAATTCAGGCGCTGGGACTTGGAGCCGATCAAATGGGGCGGCACAGGCGATGGCAGCTTCGCTAGTTTGCTGCAGCACATGGTGCTGCCGGTCTTCTGTCTGGTGGCGATTCAGCTAGCCGGCTATGTGCGCTTCATCCGCTCTTCAATGCTGGAAGTCCTGAATCAAGATTACATCCGTACGGCGCGTGCCAAAGGGCTGGCTGAGGCAGCCGTCGTGCGCCGCCACGCCTTCAAAAATGCCGCCCTGCCGCTGGTGACGCTCATCGGCTTAGATTTGCCCTTTCTGTTGGCAGGCGCCGTCGTCACGGAGCGCATTTTCGCCTGGCCAGGCATGGGGCGCCTCTTCATCGAGAGTTTTGAGCGCGCTGATGCGCCGGTCATCATGGCCATTTTGATGGTGCTGAGCGTGGCGGTAGTCGTTTTCCAGCTGCTGACCGATATCGTCTATACCTGGCTCGATCCGCGCATTCGCTACTCTTAAGGAGACTGCCCAACGCATGACCGCACAAGCTGATCATCTGTCAGGCAAGCCATCCGAGCGCGTCCTCTCGCTCGATCCGAAGAAGAATGTTAAGGGCGTCTCGAATTTTGCGCGCAGTATGCAGCGCTTGCGCAAGCATCGGATGGCGATCTTTGGTGGGGTGTTGCTGCTCTTCGTCTTTTTGTATGTGCTGATCGGCTCGCTGCTAATTCCAGAGTCGGTCTCCCTCTTCAACGATCCGCGCCGCGCCTTACAGCCCCCTTCTTGGGCGCATCCCTTCGGCACGGATGTGATCGGGCGCGATCTGCTGGCGCGCACCATCTACGGCGGGCAGATTTCGCTCTTCATCGGCGTGACGGCCATGCTGGTGCAAATCCTAGTCGGCACGGCAGTCGGTTTGCTGGCGGGCTATCTGGGCGGCATTGTCGATTTTCTGCTCATGCGCCTGGCTGAGGCAATGTTGAGCATCCCGCAGCTATTTCTCGCCCTGATCGCCCTGCGCATCTTCGCCGATCCTACGCGCTTTCCCGATTTCACCTTCATGGGCAGGCGCTTCAGCAGCACGATGATCGTGATCGTGTTCGTGATCGGCCTGACCAGCTGGATGCGCGTCTCGCGCATTGTACGCTCGGTGGTGCTCTCCGTGCGCGAGCAAGAGTATGTGACGGCAGCGCACTCGATTGGCGCTTCCAACTGGCGCATCATCTTTCGGCATGTGTTGCCCAACTGCACCGCGCCGATCATCGTCTCGGCGACGCTGGGCGTGGCAACTGCCATCCTGCTCGAGGCGTACTTGGGCTTCTTGGGCTTGGGCGTGCGCGCTCCCACGCCGACTTGGGGCAACATCATGGGCGAGGCGAACAGCTACCTGGATAGCTGGTTCTATTGGTTCTTTCCCGCTGTTTTCATCATGCTCACCGTGATGGGCATCAACTTCTTGGGCGACGGCCTGCGCGACGCCTTCGACCCGCGCTCGCTCAAATAGCCTGCAGGCCGCCGTCAGAAGACGGCGGCCTACTTGCCTGTGCGTAGGGCAAACGCCCAATAGGCGTCGCTTGCCTGTGGTAGAATTATCCGCACTTACGAGACTTCATCGTCGTGTTAAGTGGAGACTTATTATGAAGAGAGCCTATCGCAGCCGATGGCTGCTTGTGGTGCTTGCCCTAGTGAGTGTGGCGGCCTGCGGCCTGCCGCCGATGCAGCTGGTCGTGATCATCTCGCCCACACCAGATCCTAACACCATCCTCATCACGGTGACGCCGCCACCGTCGACCACCAACGTCACCTCAACCCCACCGCCCATGACAACACAGCCGCCCACTCTCGCGCAGGCCCCTGAGGCGCCCTTGCCAAGCCTGACGCCTACCCTGAGCGCCTTCCCCACTGAGACGCGCGCTCAGCTGTTCATCGCCCAGCAAGACTTTCAGAACGGCTACATGTTCTGGATCAGCACGCGCAAGATCATTTGGGTGCTGATCACTACGCCAGGCAACCCGAACACAGGCGAATGGCGCATCTATCCAGATACCTACGCAGAGGGTGAGCCCGAATTCGATCCGAACTTAATCCCGCCCAGCGAAAGCCTCTTCCAGCCACGACGCGGCTTCGGCAAGCTGTGGCGCACCACGCCGGGCCTGCGTGAGGTGCTAGGCTGGGCGACGACGCCTGAATTCGCTTTGAACACCTCTTACGTCTATCAGCCAGGCGGCTTCATCGATGCAAACGGCAACTGGGTGCCTGGGCCGGGCAAGCACTTCATCACCACGCTAGGGCGCCAGACCTTCGCCTTGATCGAAAGTGCTGAGGGCTTCGGGCGCTGGGAGCGCGTTGGCTAGCTTGGCGCAAGGGCAGGCTGCGGACGTGGAAAAGCGGCGTAGCGCAGCTTTGCCCTGCCTTGCTCATCCCGCACCAGCCACGCCAAGTGCAGCGCATTGTTTGCGCTGAGCGAGGCCGCCACACCGCCGCTCAGCGTCTGGTCGGCTGTGGCAGCCTCGAACTGCTGCACACGGAAGACTCCCCTCGCCGTCAGCGCCCCGAAGACGATCCAGCGCTCCTCTGAGCGGCCGACTAATGTCACTGCGCTGCCTTGCCCGTCGTCGGCAAAAGGCAGGCTTACCTCGCGCAGATCGGCGGGCAGTGCGCTCAAATCCAGCTGACGACTGCGCAGCGGCGCCTCTTGCTGCAACACAATCCCATCCAGACGTCCTGCCGCGCCTCCGTGCCATACTCGCACAACATTCCACACCGCGTACAGATGCTCGGCATCGGCAGCGGCACTCAGCGACTCGACGTACTCTCCCTCAGCCAGGCGCAAGACGGCTAGCAACGTCGGCGCGGGCAGGCGTGGCGCGCTCTCATCGAGCAGCGCAAGCTGGATGCTCAAGTAGAGCAGCTGCCACAGTTCGCCATCGCCAGGCGCCAGCCACAGCAGATGAAGCCGATCGCGCCCATCGAGCGTTGCCGCAGCCATGTGCGCCGATTCGGCTGCGCGCACCCGCCCATAAGGGCGCCCAAGCCGATCTAGCTGATTGATCACAAGCGCGCCTTCTTGGATGGTGAGCGCCAATACGCCGCCTGTGGGAGTTGGCAAGGCGATATAGCGCTGCGCAGCGCCGATCTCGAAGGGTGCGCGCCGCAGATTGCCGTCAGGCTCTAGTGTGGCAACCTGCAGCGCCGGGCTGCCTGCAGAGCGCTCTAGCCACAGCAAGGCCATACGGCGCTCTGCCAGCGCTAACAGGCGTATGTCGGTTGGGGCACCGCTGATCGGCAAGCGCTGCGCTTCTAACGCGCCCACGCGCTGCACATATAGGTCAGGCGCGCTCAAATCGCCGCCCCAAGCCAGCCATGCGCCCCCGCGCGCTCCTAACACTGCCGCGCTGCTGTGCGCAGGCAGGCTGATCTCAACGTATTGCACGCTCACCGCCGACCTGGCACAGCCTGCCACGAGAATACACGGCACAAGGGCCAGAAGACGGATAAAGTGTGTAAAAAAGGTGTTGCGCATGTGTTTATTTTAGGTATGATCGTCATGTCTCGGGATCATACAGAGTAAGTGTGTTTCAGTCATCATGAGAGAAGCATCCAACGCAGCTTTCGAGCGTAACACTGCCCGCCTCAGCGAGCATGCGCCTGCAACGCAGGCTGCCGTGCCACCCTTCTGTGCGGCCTCTCTCGATGCGGCCTGGCAGCTGACCCTATCAATCCAAGACGAGAGTAACACACCGCTGCATCTGTGCATACACGGGCACGCCGTGATCGGGCGACCCGACGAGAGCGATGGCTTCAGGCCAGAGATCGACACAACGCCCTTCAACGGGCGCGATAAGGGTATCTCGCGGCGGCATGCTGAGTTCGTCATCTTGGATGGGCAGCTGCATGTGCGCGATCTGGGCAGCACTAACGGCACGCGCCTGAACGGTCAGCTGCTGCAGCCACAGCGCCCCTATCGCCTGCGCGAGGGCGACCTGCTGCAACTGGGAAACTTGCATCTGCGAGTCAAGCTGAGCGCGGCCGCTCAATGATGCCGCCGCCTAGACAGACCTCGCCCTGATAGAAGACTGCGCCCTGACCCGGCGTGATATCGCGCACAGGCACCTCGAAATCCACCTGAGCGCGCCCCTGCGGCAGCGGCGTGACCAACGCCGAGAGCGGCTGCGCTTTGTAGCGGATTTTCACCTCAGCCTGGATAGGCATCTGCGGCGGCGCGCCGCTAACCCAATTGACACGCCCTGCCGTCAGCTGGGAGCTGCCCAGCTCATCCTTTGTGCCGACGATCAACGCGTTGTTGTGTGTGTCCAGCGCGATGACGTACAGCGGCTCGGCGCTGGCGATGCCCAAGCCCTTACGCTGCCCAATTGTGTAGTTTGGCAGCCCTGTATGCCGCCCCAGCACGCGCCCATCGCGCGTCCTGATCTCGCCCTCACGGCTGATGTGTGGGCTGTGCTCGCGCAGAAAGCGCCGATAATCGCCATCAGCTAGGAAGCACAAGTCCTGGCTATCGCCCTTAGAGGCTACAGCCAAGCCCAGTCCCGCCGCGATCTCGCGCACGCGCGCCTTATGCAGCTCCCCGATCGGGAAAAGCACTCGCGAGAGCTGCGCCTGCCCAAGCACACTCAGCACATAGCTCTGATCTTTGCTGTCATCCACGCCCTTCAGCAGCTGATACGTCCCATCGGGCGCCTGGCGCACCCGCGCGTAGTGCCCTGTGGCCAGGTAATCCGCCTCCAGCGAGAGCGCATGGTTGAGCAACCACTCAAAGCGGATGTGCCGATTGCACTCTAGGCATGGATTCGGCGTGACGCCGCGCGCATAGCCCTCGACGAAAAATTGCACGATCTGGCGCTTGAAGACGGCTTGTGTATCCAGCACGTAAAATGGGATGCCCAACTGACGCGCCACCCTGCCTGCATCCGTCATCTGATCGGGCGTACAGCAGCGATTGTAGCCGTGAGCGCCCTCGCCATCTTCCGCCCACAGCCGCATCATAATGCCGATCACCTCATAGCCCGCCTGCACCATCAGTGCTGCCGCCACCGAGCTATCCACGCCGCCACTCATGGCGACGACCACGCGCTTCGTCATCCTGTTTTGCGCACTCCGCCAAGATTTTTCTAAATTTTACCACAAAAATGGTCGCTGAGGGCGCGGCCGGGCGCGCAGACAACACAAGGGGCAGATGATGCTACGATCATCCGCCCCTGCGACCTGTTCGTCCGCTTTTCGAGCTAGCTCAGCGCGCCCGCCTGAATGACTTGCTTGAAGTAGAGCGCGCTGCGTTTGAGGGTGCGCCGCTGCGTGTTGAAATCGACATGCACGATGCCAAAGCGCTTTGTGTAGCCCTCTGCCCACTCAAAGTTATCCAGGAGCGACCACACGAAATAGCCTTTGAGCGGTACACCATGTGCCAGCGCCTCTGCGGCAGCGCGGAAGTGACTTTGTAGGTAGGCCACGCGCTGCGGATCGTCCAGCAAATCGCCTTCGACGTGCTCAGGCTCCGGGAAGGCAGCGCCGTTCTCCGTGATGTAGATGGCGGGCGGCGCATACTCCTGATGAACGCGCAGCAGCAAGTCGCGCAGCCCTTGCGGGTAAATTTCCCAGCGCATGTCGGTCACTGGCACGTTCTCAGGCGGCACGACCGCAAACCCTTGCGGATCGTCCAAGTCGTGGCGCACGATCTGCCGCGTGTAGTAGTTGACGCCTAAAAAGTCTAGCGGCTGTGCAGCCAACCTGACGGCATCCAGATCAAGCCCATCCAGAACGTGGCGCTGTGCTAGCACAGCGACGACATCGGCCGGATAGCATCCCTTGAAAACTGGATCGAGGAACCAGCGGTTCTGCAGGCCGTCGAAGACTTGCGCTGCTTGCACATCGGATGGGCTATCGGTCAGCGGCTGGACAGGCGCCAAGTTCAGCGTAATGCCCAGCTGCGCACCGGGCAACATCTGCCGCAAAACCTGCATAGCCCGCCCATGCGCCAGATGCGTGTGATGCGCCGCGCGGAAAGCGGCGCGCTCATCACGCAGGCCGGGCGCGTGAATGCCTAGATAGTAGCCCAAGAAAGCAGTGCACCACGGCTCGTTGAGCGTGATCCAGTGCTTCAGGCGATCGCCGTAGTGTTTGGCGCACAGCGCGGTGTACTCGGCGAACCATTCGGGCATCTCGGCGCTCGTCCAGCCGCCCCGATCTTCGAGACGCTGCGGCAAATCCCAGTGATAGAGCGTGGCAAAGGGCGTGATGCCCGCCTCCAGGAGTTTGTCGATCAGGCGGCTGTAAAAGTCGAGGCCAGCTTGATTAGGCGCACCAGCGCCCTCAGGCAGCAAGCGCGGCCAAGCGATCGAGAAGCGGTAAGCACGCAAGCCCAGCTGCGCCATCAGCGCCACGTCGTCGGCATAGCGATGGTAGTGATCACAGGCGATATCGCCGGTGTGGGCACCTTTCACTTTGCCATCCGTGTGCGAAAAGCGCGTCCAGATGCACTCGCCGCGCCCGTCCTCTCGCGCCGCGCCCTCGATCTGATAGCTCGCGGTGGCCGCGCCCCACACAAAGTCCAATGGAAAGTTCATGCAATGCCTCGTTTCATAGGCTAGCGGCAGTTCGCCTCTAGCACGTAGAGCGTAACAGAATAACCCGGTACCGCAAGGCGTGGCGCATCCGTCTCTAGGGTGATCGCCTCTGCCTTGTGCTGTGCGTCTAGGCGCCAGGCACCCTTGACGGGGCAGGCCGGCGCGCCATCCACCTCAACTTTTACGACGCGCTCATCCTCAAAGGGATTAACGACCATGACCGTCAGCTGCCCCGCCTCGTTGAGTGCTGCCGCCACCGTCAGATTCGGATCGCTGCTCTGAGAGGGCAATAAAGTCCTGCCGAAGCGCTTGTAGAGCGGATAGACATAGAAAGTTGGGCGGGCATTGTAGCGATCGAACAGCCCGAAGTCGGTGCCAGCGTAGCTGGCCAGCATGAAGTATGCCGCGATCTCCACGCGATGATTGACCAAGCGCGTCAGCACATCCGCCCACCAGATGGCATGGAAGAACGAGTCGGGCGTCGCCTCACCGCCAAGCGTCTTACTCCAGTGCGAGCTGACCTCCAGGATGCCGATGGGGAAATCGCGCCCTGATGCCTCGCGGATGACCTGGCGCAGGTCGTTGATGATGAAGTCCCACTCTTTGGCGGTCTCGCGCAGCTGCGGGATGGTAGTAGGCGGTGCGTTGAAGCTTGTGGGCAACGGGTAGCGATGGATCGAGACGATATCGACGAGATCGGCGTTCTGGCGCATGAAGATGCGAATCCACTCGCGCAGTGGCGCGTGGTAGTCGGTCAGGCTGGGCGGGTATTGGCTGATATCCGGGCCGACCAGCACAATGCTCGGATCGACCGCGCGCATGGCGAGCGCAAAGGCGCGCCAATCCTTAGCAAACTGCTCAGGTGAGTAGTCTTTGTACAGGTTTGGCTCGTTGCCGATGCTCCAGAAGCGCACGCCGTAGCCCTGCTCAATGTTGACGTAGCGCACAATCTCGGCGGCGCGCTCGGGCGTGCTGCTGTGCAGCCGCACATGAATGAGCGGCTCGGCGTTCAGGCGTCGCGCAAACTTGATGAACGGATCGATGTGATTGGGCGTCAGGTCATTTTGATCGCCCCAGGCTCCCCCTGGAAAGCGCAAAAAGGCGATCCCACTCTCAGCCGCCTGCTCCCACAAGCTGACGGGCAAGACTGCCCAAGGGCCGTAGTTCGCCCCGAAGAGGTACGGGCTGATCTCGCCTAGTGGTTCAGTCTTCAGGCTGATGGTCGCTTCGTCGGCACGGCTGCTGCCGACTGTCCCTAGCAGTGTTAGAGCGCACAGAAGAACTAACCAACAGCGCATGGTCATTTCTCCACACCAGTGATGACTACGCCGCGCATGAAGAAGCGCTGCGCCAAGATGAACAGGATGATCGGCAGCAACATGGCCATGAGTGAGGTGGCTTGCACCAGCTCGGGGCGTGGCGCATAGCGGAAGTTGAACAGCTGCACACCCACCGAGATTGGCTGCAGCTCAGGCTGACCGAGCAAGTAGATTAGCGGGCCGAAGTAGTCATTCCAGGCCCACACGAAGTGGAACAAGCCGACTGTGATGATGGCCGCCCACGATTGTGGCACGATCACATGCATCAGGATGCGGAACGGCCCGGCGCCATCGATCATGGCTGCCTCGTCGAGTTCGCGCGGCAAGGTCATGAAGAACTGCCGCAGCAAGAAGACGTTGTAGGCATTGGCGAAGAAGTGCGGCACGATCAGCGGCAGCCATGTGCCTGTCCAGCCAATCGACGTGAAGAAGGCGTAGGTCGGGATGAGGGTGACCTGACCGGGCAAGATGATCGTGCCGATTAACACGATGAACAGCCAGTTCTTGCCCGGAATCGGGAAGCGCGCAAAGGCGTACGCCACTGAGATCGAAGAGAGCAGCGTGCCGATCATGCCCACGAAGGCGATGATGAACGTATTGCGGAACAGCAGCGGGAAGTTGATCATCTGCCACGCCTCTGGGAAGTTTTCCCAGCGCGCAAAGAAGGCATAAGCCGGCTGCAGCGCTCGCCAGTTGCCTTCCCATGTGATCGGCTCGGCGCTCGGATTGTTTGGATCGATGAACACTACGCTGGTACGGCGCTTGGTCAGGGCGGCTAGCTGGCGCACTTCGCCATCGATGGGTACCTCGAAGACCTCTAGACGCTGGACGCGCTGCCCGTCGTCGTATTCGTAGAACATCTGCTTCATCGGCAAGATCGGCGAATCCGGGCCGCCCGCTAACGACTCCTGATCGCGCAGCGCCACAGTCATCATGTTGCCGAAGGGCAGCAAGTAGACGAAGGCAAGCAGCGATGTGAAGAGCATCACCAGCGAGATTGCTGTGAACTTCCTAAGCTGCTTAGCGAAGTACGGTGAGAGCACCACAGAGGGTTTCGGGTGTGAGAGCGCAGCCATTTCAATCGCCTCCTGCATAGTAGACCCAGCGCCGCGATGTACTGAACAGGATGATCGTCAGCACGATGGCGATCAGGAAGATGAACCAGGCCATCGTGGCGCCGTAGCCCATATCCTGGAAGAGGAAGGCCGTGCGATACAGATGCATGTTGAAGAAATAGGCAGCCCCATTCGGGTTGCCCGTGCCGCGAGTCAGCACGTAGGGCACCACGAAGAACTGCAACAAGCCGATCACGCTCAAAATCAGGTTGTAGAAGATGACCGGCGAGATCATCGGCAGAGTCACTTTGAAAAAGGCGGTCACAGCGCTGGCACCATCTACCTTAGCGGCATCATACAGCTCCTGCGGCACGCCTTGCAGCGTAGCCAGGGTGATCAGCATGGCGTTGCCCACGCCCCACACACCCATCAAGATCATCGCCGGCCCGATCCAGAACTCGTTACCGAGCCAATTAGGCGGCTCAGAGACGCCCATCAAGCGCAGCAGGCGATTCAACCAGCCAGTCTGTCCGTTCAGGAAGGCCTGCCAGATGAAAATGCCTGAGACGGCTGGCACCATGTAGGGCAGATAGAACAGCAGGCGGAAAAACGGCTTGCCCAGCAAATATTTGGAGTTCAGCAGCGAAGCCAGCAGCACCGGCAGGGCGATCGCCACTGGCAGCGAGAGAATGGCGAAGCTAAAAGTGACGCGCAGCGCGTTCAGCGCCAGTGGATCGGCGAACAGCTTGACCCAGTTGCTCAGGCCGACAAACTTAATCTGATCCGGGCGCGTCAGGGTGAAATCGGTGAAACTGAAGATCAGCGAGGCTACGATCGGCATAAAAGTGAAGACGAAAAAGCCGATCAGCCAAGGTGAAAGAAATAGCCAACCCCAACGTCTTTGCTGCTCGTAGATGCTCACTTGCTTATGGACGCGCAGTGCAGTTGGCTTCACGTGGAGCGGCTTTGGCACGCTTGTCATGATTGTATGCTCCCATCCATCCTCACATTGCGAGAAGGGGAGGCGGGTGATAAGATCGTACCCGCCTCCATAGGCAAGGCCCCTCGTCTGCGCGCCTACCAAGCTCAGCAGACGAGCGGGCTCGGCTTTTAACGCACAACCTCTGAGACGATAGCTTGCAGATCGGCTTCCAGCTTATTGATCTCCGCCTCCAAGTCCATAGTCTTGCCGGTATCGCCGTAGAGCTGACTGCGGAAATCGGCGAAGCGCTGCATGCCCTTCGAGAAGTTCGGGAAGAACGCCTCATGGTGTGGCGAGGCAGCATAAGCTAGGCTGGCGGGCACGATCTGCCAGTTGGTGACCGATGGGAAAGCTTCCTGACGCAGCTTAGTAGCCTGTTCTTGCAGGTCGGGGCGGGCTGGGTAGCCACCGTAGGTGATCAGCAGATCTGGCGCCGCCTCACCGAGCAAGTAGGTCAGCACCTTGAAAGCCGCATCGGGATTCTTGCTAGCCTTAGTCAAGCGGAAGGTATCGGCATCGACTGGCACATGATAAGTGCCTTTGTAGCTTGGCACAACCGCCAAGTCCCAGTTGGACTTCAGATCGCCAATGCAGCAGGTGTACCACAGCGGCACGCGCGCCATCGCCACGTTACCAGAGGCAAAGGCGCTGGGCTGCAGCAGCTCGCTGCCCTCGTAGGTTGCATTCGGGATGAAGTGGCGCTTCCACAGACCGTCGTGCGTCCAGCGTAGCTGCTCGCGCCAGTAGTCGGGGATGGCTACTTTGCCCAGCTCAGGGTCGTAGACCGGATGCCCGCCGAAGTTGTTCAGCTCGGCGCGCAGGATCGACCACTGCTGGATGAAGCCGAACTGCCGAATCTGGTTGGGATCGAAGCCTGGATCATTGGGCGTCAGGCCGTTGGCGTCGACAGTTAGCTGAGTGGCTAGGTCTGCCAGCGTCTCCCAGTTCCACTCGCGCTCCTCGCCGTTCAGCACGTAAGGTTGGTTGAAGTCGGAGGGTGGATAGGGCAGCTCGGCCTCATCGAACAGGTCTTTGTTGTAGAAGATCAGCGACGGGAAGACGGCAAACGGGATGCCCAGCAAGCCTTCCTCAGCCCGGTACAGCTTGAGCAGGTTCTCTGGGAACTGCGATAGATCGTAGTTGTACTTCTCGACCAGCTCGGTCAGATCGAGCCAGGCATCTGGGAAGCTGTTGGAGCCCATGAAGCCGACCGGGCCGACGATATCGGGCGCATCGCCAGCCGCAAAGAGCGTGGCGAGCACGTCAAAAGCGGACTCGTAGCTGGCGGCAATGTTGATCTTCAGCTCGATCTCATCCTGGCTGGCGTTGAAGGCTTCCACCACGCGATTCTGCACTTCGATCTGGGCAGGCTGCGCGCCAGTGCCGATGCCCACGAACCACGTCACAACCGTGCGATTCTGCGCCTTGACGTTAGAGAGCGCGGGCATCAGCGCGATAACCGCCGCAAGAAACAAGACGAACAAAACTTTGCGAGACATCGAAAACCTCCTCAAGAAATCAGTTTGAGCGAAACAGAGCGAATAGCTTGCTAAAACGACGACGCTTCAGCTGTGATGGGCATCACCTCCTTTAGCGGCGTTTGCACCCGCCCCGCAAGATTGCCGAATGACGAGCTCAGTCGGCAGGATGATGTGCTGTGGTGCCGCAAACTTGCCGTTGATCAAGTCTACCAGCAGCCGTGCTGCCATCTCGCCCTTAGTGCGAATGGGCTGGCGTACTGTGGTGAGCGGTGGCGTAGTCTGCAGGGCAACATCTACATCGTCAAAGCCGACGATGCTCAGATCATCTGGCACGCGCAGCCCTGCCTCGCGCACAGCTGCCAGAGCGCCCGCCGCTGTCATATCGTTGGCTGCAAAGACGGCATCGGGGCGGCGCGGCAGCAGTCGCTGCATGGCCGCGTAGCCCGATTCGTAGTTAAACATACCCTCTGCGATCAGCTCATCCTGCACGGGTAAGCCGGCTGCCTGCAGCGCATTTTGATAGCCGGCTAGGCGATCACAGGCATCTGTGATGGTCAGCATGCCGGTGATGTGAGCAATGCGCCGCCGCCCAAGCTTGATCAAGTGCTGCGTGGCAATCTCGGCGGCGCTCACGTTATCTATGCTGACGTAATTGCTGCTCTCTAGGTCTTTGAAGGGGCGATCGATCATCACGAAGGGGCGCTGCAG
>JBDNDQ010000044.1:0-29332 GCA_046719055.1 Aggregatilineales bacterium
CTCAGCGTGGCAAAAGTTTGGAAAGGCTTCGTCAGGTGCGTTACAAGATTGTAACGCAATGTAAGATTCGAGTAGAATAGGGTAGCTACGGCTAAAGTGCATACACCGACTAGCGCTGAAGCAGGTAGCTGTACTGCATAGCGCGCAATTGCTTTTCTGAGAGCGTGGAAAGCCATATGCCACCCGAAGAATCACCTAAAGAGACACCCCAAACTTTACCACATCCGCCACGCAGCGATCATCCCACACCTTTGCCTCTCGGTCGGCGGGCGCGCGCATGGCTTACCTTGCTGGCGCTGCTGGGCATTGTGTTTTTTATGGCGTGGCTACTTGGATTCTTCAATGTGTGATGGCGCTAGTGCAAGAGGTGACATTCGCCTATGAATAGCGAATCGCTTTACACGCAGGGCTCAACGCAACCAGACGAGCTGATGGCGTCGAGTTTTGAAATGCTCAAGCGCCAGACTGACCAATTGCTGGCGATCAACGATGTCATCACAGCAGCTGCCAATTCACCTGACCTTGAACATACCCTGAATGCAGCGCTGGAGGCCGTCCTAAAGATTATGCCGATGGAGGCCAGCGGCATTAGCTTGATCGATCGGGATGCGAACGAGCTAGTGATGTACGCCCAGCGCGGCTGGCGCCACGACTTCACTACAGAGCCAATGCGCATCAAGCTGGGCGAGGGGCTCTCGGGGCTGGCCATCAACACCGGCGAGGCCGTCATCGTTGGCGACTTATCCCATGATCCGCGCCTGCAGGTGACCGAATTCCTGCGCGAAGAGGTGAAAGCGATGGCGCTCTTGCCGATGCACGCGCGCGGCAGGGTGGTCGGCGTCCTGAGTGTGATGCGGCGCTCGCCCTATGAATTCAACGGCGCTGAGATCAGCGTGCTGCAGGTGATCGCCGATCAGGTTGGCTTGGCGATAGATAACGCCCTGTTGGTTGAGTCGGTTCGCGCCCAGCAACAGCGCCTAGAGGCGATCTTGCACGCCACAGCCGATGCTATCATCGCTACGGATGAGCGCGGCGTGATTAACCTGATCAACCACGCTGCCCGCCGCATCCTCAACGTCGAGAGCAAGCTGCTGGGCGAGCCGCTGTGCGAGGTCGCCTTTTTGCCTGCTATTCGCCAGCGTCTGTGCGCTGCGCTGCAGCCGGGCGCCACCGAGCGCACTTTTGAGGTGATGCTGCCCGATAAACAGTGCTGGCTGTGCGAAGTGGCGTCCATCCCTCCTCGCAAAGAGGGCACTGAGCCGAGCTGGTTCGTCGTCTTCCGCGATATCACGCATCAAAAGCAGGCGGAGCAGGCGCGGCTGAACTTCATCCAGATGGCTGCCCACGAGCTGCGCACCCCTCTCGGCGCGACGCTCGGCGCGCTGCATATGCTGGGCCGACATTGGGAACATCGCTTGACTAATGAGGATAAAGAGATTTTTGAGATCGCCTTTCGCGGCATCGGGCGCATGCAAGATTTGATCGACGACTTGCTCAACCTTGAGCATATCGAGTCTGGTGTTGATATGCGCTTTGAGCCGGTCAACGTCTTTGAGATGATCACACGCTGCGCCGAAGATATGCGCCCAATGCTAGCCAGCAAGCAGCAGCAGCTGACCGTAGAAGTCACCGAAGTTCTGCCGCCCTTCATGGGCGATGAGCGTTGGCTCACTCGCGCGCTGATGAACTTGATCAGCAACGCACACAAATATACGCAGGAGGGCGGCCAGATCACCGTGCGCGCCCTGCAACAAACCACAGAGGGACAGGCAGAGTTGGTGCTGCAAGTGCAAGATAATGGGCCAGGCATCCCGCGTGAGGCACAGCGCCGCTTGTTTGATCGTTTCTACCGCGTGCGCCACGCCGAAAATAAGGCCGTTGGGACGGGCCTAGGCTTGGCGATTGTGAAATCGGTGGCTGAGCAGCACAAGGGCCGTGTTGCAGTCTACAGCGAACTGCCACTTTTCAGCACGCTCTGGCAGAACAAGGGCACCACCTTCAGCATGATCTTGCCCTACCGCGACCGCCCTGATGCCGAAAGCGCATGGTAGAATAGCTTAAACACCTTTCAAACTGTGAGCAAAGCTGATGTCTGTTTCACCTGAGTCGATGCCCACGCCTCCTGAAGGCGCAGAAACGCCTGCTGCCATCAGCGCCGCGAATGTGCAGCGTGTGATGATCGCGCCCAGCCCCGCCATTGAGGATGTGCGCTTGAGCCGCCTGGGCGAGCCGTTTGCCATCTTGCCCTTTTCGCGGCCCCCCGCCGGTCAGATGATCACGCCCAGTAAGCCTGGCAGTCCTGAGCTGCAGAGGCGCTACATCAAAGAAAGGGATCTGACCGACCTGTGGGCGAAGATCACAGAGCTGCAAGAGCGCGTGGTCAACAGTGTGCGCGCCGATCGCACCAACACAGACGCCTATCAGCGCGATCTGCTCTACGCGCGCACCTTACTGCTCGAGTCGGACGCCAACTTCGAAGAGGCTTACCAGGTTTACTACTTAGTCAAGGCTGATCTCGAGCGCGAGGCGCGCGTCGCGGCTGATACGCGCCGCTATCGGACGCCGCTAGTGCTCTATCACTTGGTCTGGTTGGTGGCGACTGTCCTAGCGATCAGCTTGGATGAGGCCTTCCGCGCCCTGATCCCAGAGAGCGTCTCGATCATGAAGTTGGCCTGGCTGCCGATCCTGAGCGGCATCTTTGGCGCGCTTTTCAATGGCATGATGGCAATTCACGAGCACACCGCCATCCGCCGCGACTTCGATCCGACGCACATCACCTGGTACCTGATCAACCCGATTATCGGCGGGATGCTTGGCTTGGTGGTTTTCATTTTCTTTGTGGTCAGCGCTTCTACCTTCACGGCCAACCTGATCACGCGCCCAGAAAGCGAGCTCCAGAGTTCGCTGGTCATCTGGCTGTTGGCTTTCATTGTTGGTTGGCAGCAAAATATTGTCGTTCAGCTGCTCAATCGCTTTTTGAAGTCCCTAACGCCCAACCAGCCGACTAACCGCCCAACCGGAGGCGCGCTGACCGCCCCTGCCGAGCCGCCGCGCCAAACGTGAACCTCAGCTTAGGTGGCGAGGCGTTGCACATGGTAAAATCCGCCTAACTGCTTTGAAGAGCTGAGAATGACTATGCTACGACGTCTTTACGCCCAACTGCCCGTCTTTGCGCGCCCTGATCATCCGATTATGCGCTATCTGCTTCTGCGGGAGGGGCGGCGCGTCTCGCGCGGCTCGGCTATTCTGCGCGGCTTGGGCATTGCGCTTGCAGTAGCCTTTCTGCCGATAGGCGGCTGGCTGATCGCCACGCGCTTCGGCACGCAGCCGGTTGAAGTAGACAACCGCTTTGATGCAATCTATCGATCGCTGTATTGGGCACTGGTGGCGCTGCAAGTGCTGCTGCGCATCTCGGCTATGAACGCCACCATCGGCGTGATCGCGGCAGAAGAGCGCCAACAGACGTGGGATACGCTCAAAATCACCACCGAAGGTGCCCTGCTGACTATGAAAGCGCGCTGGGCTGCCGCCTTCTACCGCTTGCTGCCCATTTTGATCATCTTGATGCTGGCGCGCGCCCTCTTCATCCTGATCGCGCTCTACGATCTGACCACTTTTCAGGGTAAGTACATCGATATCCTGCTAGGCGGCACGGTGCCTCTCGGTGAGCCATATCTCTCAAAAGACCTGGCAGAGTCAGTCGGTGTGACGAGCGGTGTGATCATCGCGGCGCTGGGCATGACGGCGGCGCTAGTAGCTCCGTTCACGGCACTTGCTTTCGATGCCTCGCTCGGGCTGCTGGCGGGCACCATCATGCGCAGCCGTTTCGCGAGCATTCTAGGGCAATTGGGCTTGGTCTTTGCGCGCCTGCTCATCACAGCGTGGGCGCTGTGGGTAGGTGCATCGGCGCTCGGCCTGAGCCCGTTCAGCGCCTTGAACGTCGCACTAGCTGGAACAGCGCCATCGCCTGCGGCAGGCTGGTTGGGCGCCTTCTTCGGAGTGGCTGAGGGCGATCTGGGCCTGACCATGCTGCACTTCCCCTATGTAGGGCGCATGTGGGCGGATTACGACTACGGCGTTTTCATTGGGGTGGCGTTCTTAGGCTATGTATTGCTGCAGGCTGCTCTGGCGAACTGGCTGGTTGCTCTAGCAGCGCGGCGCGCTGCCCAGCCGGAACGACTCTAAGAGCGCGTCTCACAATCTAATAACAACATTGTGGTGCAGGGCAGTGCACAATACAAATTTGATGTAAACTTCACTTAAGGATCGCCGTGTGTTCTGAGTGAGGTGCGTATGCCGATCAGTGTTGAGCCCTATGTTGCCGAGCGTATTCTCTTCGAGCGTTATGTTGCGCCTGTGAACCCCGAAACAGACATGGTTGCTGCCATCCAAGCCATCAAAGAGTTTCATCAGCAGGTACAGCGCGAGTTCTTCGTGATTGTGGATGCACGTGAGTTCCCGGTCACCTTCGATGTGCTGGTGGAGGCGCTCGACCTGGTGCGCCGCCAAATGATGGGCGTGCCAGCACGTTTCGTTGTGATCGGCGACAGCGAGCTGATCCGTTTAGCCGCTGAAGCCATCGCACAAAGACAGTACGGCGGCTTCGAGGCGGGCAAGGTCTTCGCTACCGACACAGACGCCTTCGAGTACTGCACTGCTGAGCTCCGCAAGTCTGCCTGAGCGCGCGAGTCTGAAAAATCATCGCTGGGTCGCCTTGCCAAACTCGGTGATACTATGTATCATCTAATGGATACACAGTATCGTTTAGTTGGAGAGGTGACTCATGCACACACTTCCCTTTCTGCGCCGCAGGACACTGTTGGCGCTCTTCCTCGTACTAGCGCTCCTGATGGCGCCACTAGCTGCTGCGCCTGTCAGCGCGAACAGCAAACTGAAAATCGTAGCGACGACGAGCATCGTAGCCGACTTGGTGCGGAACGTCGTCGGTGAGAACGCCGACATTACCACACTCGTCCCCCCCGAAAGCGACGCGCACACTTTCACGCCCAGCCCCGGCGATAGCGCTGCCATCGCCGCTGCTGATCTGATCTTTGAGATCGGCTTGGGCTTTGAAGACTGGCTGGATGGCTTGTATGTGTCGTCGGGCTCGAAAGCACGCCGCATCCGTCTGGCCAACAGCATTCAGCCTTTGGCCAACAACAGTATGCTGCGCCTGCTCGTCTCAGACTTCGAGACCATCCCCAGCAAGCTGATTGATATCGATAGCGGCAGGGTTATTGCCCGTTACGAGGTCGGCGCGCCGACCTTCCCCTACACAAGTCCAACAGGGCGCTTCGGGATCAAGATTCAGACCAACGCAAACCTGATCACAGCCATCGACAGCGGCATCCTGCTCGAGGATCACGGCGATCACATGCATCCCTACAAGCGCGAGCCGCAGCTGACCGCCTTCCGCGCCGAGGGGCGCACGCCGATCCATTATGTGGCCCATGCCGGGCAGATCGCCATCTTTAACGATGGCAGCGGCGAAGTGATGCTGCTGACCGAGCGCAGCTTCGAGTCGGCTGAGGCCGAGATGCTGACCTTTAAGACGGCGCGTCCGCATCACGGTGTGGCAGTGCCGCTGGGCGATCGCATCGTGCTGAGCGTGCCCGATACACAGAACTTGGATTATGCGCTGCCGCTTGGCATTGAGGTGCGCGATATGCAGGACAATGTGGTCGCCAGCTTCGCCGATCAGTGCCCCGGCTTGCATGGGGAGGCGAGCAGCGGCGCCTTCACGGCTTTCGGCTGCACAGATCGGGTGCTGGTGCTAGAGCGGTCGGGCGATGATTTCAGCGTCAAGAGCCTGCGCTACGCGCCTGAGACGCCCAGTGGTACCCGCGTTGGCACGGTCATTGGGCACGAGAAGCAGAACTTCTTCATCGGCAACTTCGGGCAAACGGGCCTGGTGCGCATCGACCCGATCGCAGGGACGCTGACGCCAATCACGCTGCCGATGCGCTACTCTGCCTTCCGCCTGGATGCCGAGACGGGCGAGAAGATCATCGTGGTGACCACCGACGGCAGCGTCCATCGGATCGACGCCATGACGGGCAAGATCGAGGCGAGCATCGAAGCTGTGACGCCATTTGTCTTCCGCAACCGCGTGCCGCGCCCCGGCCTGGCAACCGTGCGCAACCTCGCCTATGTGACCGATCCTGCCGCCGGCGAAGTGGTCGAGATCGACGTTAGCGCCATGAATATTACACGCCGCTTCGTGGTGGAAGGCAAGCCTGTGCGTCTGGCTGTGCTGGGCGTGCTGGAGATGGACGATCATGACCACGATCAGCATCACGGGCATGATCACAGCCACGACCACGATCATGGCATGTTCGATCCGCACATCTGGACGGACGTCGTCAACGCGCAGGCGATAGTGCGCGCCATCCGCGATGCGCTGGTGGCTGCGGATGAGGCGAATGCAGCTGCCTACCGCAAGAATGCCAGCGACTATCTTGCCCAACTGAGCGAGCTAGATCGCTTTGTACGCGAGCAAGTTGCCCAGATTCCAGAGGCAAACCGCATCTTGGTGACGCCGCACAACTCGTTCGCCTACTTCGCTGAGCGCTACGGCTTCAAGACCATGAGCCCGCTAGGCGTCACAACGGCTGAGGCTGATCCCGCAGCTGGCGCTCTCGCCGAGCTGATTGAAGAGATCAAGGCGCTGGGCGTGAAGGCTGTCTTCCCAGAGAACACTAGCAATCCACGTCTGATGGAGCTGATCGCCCGTGAGGCAGGCGTGACGCTCGGCAGGACGCTGATCGCCGACTCGCTGAGCATGGCAGGCGAGACTGCCACTTACATTGGCAAGGTACGCCATAACGTCAGCGCCATCGTCGAGGCACTCAAGTAAGTTCGGCCACTCAGCGCCGCAGAAGGGCAGCTCTCTCAAGCTGCCCTTTTTGCTCTGCAGGGGCGGGCGACGCTTTTTATAACACCCCCTTAACACGGAACGCCCTATAATCTGTATAGTGGTGTGAGCAAAAAGGTGGTCTATGTTCAACTCACAGCGGCTACGCATTAAACAGTGGACGTTCTGGGAATGCAGTACTGAGCTTCTGCAGAAAATGCTGGCAGAAGCCGAGCAAGAGCTGAGCAAGGTAGCGCGGCAGATCCGCTTGGCAGAGCGCGCCTTCAATCAGCTGGTTGCGGCTGGCGATCCACTTAGCATCGATGAAACGCGTAACGAGATCGAGTCGCTGTGGCAGAAACACGATCGCATCCTACGCCGCAAGCGTGAGATCGAGACGATCATCCGCCAAAAGACGCTCGATGACCGTATGATCAAGCTCGGGCACTACATCGGCATCCCTGATCTCACGGCGCTGCTGCGCTATATCCGCATCGTCATCCTGACGGTCAGCGTAGCCGTCACCATCCTTGCCCTGCTGGAGCCAAGCTCGCCGCGGCGTACTCTTTACACCCAGATCGACCTGATCTGTTCGCTGCTGCTCTCCAGCGAATTTGCCTTCCGCCTGCTCCTGGTCAGCAATCGGCTTGCCTATTTCCGCAGCCGTGCCTTTGATATCTTCATCTCGCTGCCGCTGGTCGCCATTGTGGCGCCTTTCCCTGCGCTAGATTTCACAGCGCGCTTCCTGACTTTGTTGCGCATCGGGCGCTTAGTGCGCTTGCTGGTAGGCGAGCGCAAAGGGCGGGCACAGAGCTTCCGCTTCCTCAGCGCGCCTGAGTTCGTGCTGCTTTATCGGGCTGCGCTGACGGCTTTTGTGCTGGTGGCGCTCGGCTCGGCTGCTCTAGTCAGCGTTGAGGGCAAGCGCTTCGACAACTATGACGAGAATTTCTGGTGGGGCGTGCAGACAGTCTTACTGGGTGAGCTAGATGGCACGCCCGAGGGGGTGATGGGGCGTTTGATCACGATTGGGATTGCTGTGCTGGGGGTCTCGCTTACCTCGATCCTGATCGCTACCCTGACCAGCACGCTCGTCAACCTCTCGTCTGAGTCGACCGATATCGAGCGCCAGCAGGAAGATATCCTGGCCAAGCTGACGGGCATGCGCGAACAGCTCGACTTGCTGACCAACGCACGGCAGACGGCTATTCGCGCTTCGGCGCGCGTCAACTTTGCGCTCTGCAACAGCTCTAAAAGCGAACACGAGGCTCTTGAGTGGGTCTTGCAGACTTTGATCACGGATTTCGGCTGCCACTATGTTGCGCTGTATGAGCTGGATGAATCGACGCGCCATGCCGTCTTGAAGCTCGCCTGGGGCGATCAAAGGTTGGCGGCCAGTGAGCGCATTGCCTATGATGCGGGCGTGATCGGGCGTGCCGCTTCGATAGCGCGGCGCGGCAGCAACAGCGATCTACCTGAATACGAAAGTGAGCCGCTGCCTTCGGCTGACAGCACCGTCTTCGCCATCCCGCTGTATGTGCGGCGCATCAAGCGCGTGCTGAGCATCGGCGTATTGTATGCTGTGGTGCCACAGAGCTGGCTGCGCGACGAGCTGATGCGCCTGCTGCTGCTAGATGTGGGCATCGCTGTGGCGCAGTACCTCTACAGCGATGAGACTATCGCGCGGCACGAGGCGCTGCTCAGCAGCATCTCGGATTTGCAAACGACGATGGAGCGAGTCACCACCACACTGGACTACGATCAGATGCTCTTCGTCTTAGCAGAGGGTGCCTGCACTTTGCTCGACGCCGATATGAGCAAGGTCATGCTGATGGACGACCACAAAACGGCCTTGCGCGGCGTGGCCTGGTACGGCATGGAAGACGAGCTAGGGCAGGCGCTCTTCAGCAAGGTGGGCGAGGGCTTGAGCGGCTTGTGCGCCAAGACGGGCAACCCCGTCAAGAGCAGCAACTTGCTCACCGATCAGCGGGTGAACGAGCAAAACAGTCAGGCGCGGCGCAGCGGCATGCGCTCGGAGCTGTGCGTGCCGATCCGTGTGCGCGGCGAGGTGTTGGGCGTGCTGAGTGTGATGAGTCGTGAGCATAAGCGCTTCTCACAGGAAGAAGAGTATCTACTTGGCACGTTGGCTGGGCAGGCTGGTGCTGCTCTTGAGAACGCGCGCATTTACGGCTTGATGCAGCGCCAGCTGACTATCGCGCGGGCCATGAAGGAGGCTAGTGAGTTCTTGAATCGCGTCACCGATGAGCAGACGGTGCTCAACTGGCTGCTGGAGCGCTTCCAACGCGTTGTGCAATATGACACAGCTTCGATCATGTTGGTGAACGGCAAACAATTGTGCCTGGTTGCCTCGTTTGGCTTCACCGAAGACACCTTACCGCGCGATTTCAGCCTGCCGATCGACGAGCATGTGCTGTTCAAAGAGGTGGCGGCGCGCCATCAGCCCGTCCTAGTTAGCGATACGCATATGCACGAAGAGTGGCTGGGTGGGCCTGTGGACTTCCGCAGCTGGATCGGCGTGCCGCTGATTGTGGAAGGCGTTGTGATAGGTTTGTTAGGCATTGACAGCCAGCAGCCGAACGCCTTCACAGCTGATGATGTAGAGATCGCTTGGCGCTTTGGCGTCCAGGTCTCGCTGGCGCTGCGTACAGCGCGTCTTTACCGCCGTTTAGAGGATTGTTTCGCCTCTTCGGCGCTTGGTTGAGAGTCGGGCGGTGGGGTGGGCGGCGCCTCCCTCAGGCGCCGAGCAGCGCGCAGGCGCTCGCGGAAGGTGGGCGGTGGCACAGGAAGCGTTTGATCGTCCTGCGGCTTCTCCGCCGATTCTTGGGTCTGGTTTTTTGGATCATGCAGTGTTTCCATGCTGATATCCCTCGTTATGATATGCCGTTTACTTAAATATTACACTAACCTGGATCAAGCGGGCAACTCTCAAAAAGATAACAAGCGCCTGTGCCATCGGCGCTAAACAGGGCGCACAAAATGCGGTAAACTTCTGAGCATTTCCATCTGCAACCATTCAAAGGGCATAAGAGACGTGAGCGAGACGGCACATCTAGATATTCAGCAGCGCACGGCGCTGATCACGCGCAATCTTGAGGAAGTCATCGGCGCGGAAGAACTCCCGGCGCTGTTAGCGCAAAATATGCCGCTGCGCCATTACATCGGCCTGGAAATTTCGGGCAAGCTGCATCTTGGCACTGGCTTGATGTGCATGCAGAAAGTACGCGATCTGCAGCAGGCAGGCGTGCATTGCATCGTCTTCCTGGCCGACTGGCACACTTGGATTAACGATAAGCTGGGCGGCAACCGTGAACAGATCAAGCGCGTGGCTGTTGGCTACTTCGCAGAGGGCTTGAAAGCGTCTTTGGCGGCGCTAGGCGGCGATCCTGAGGCGCTGGAGTTCGTGCTCGGCTCTGAGCTGTACCACCACAACGACATCTACTGGGAGACTCTGATCGAGGTTGGCAAGAACACGACGCTCAATCGCATCCTGCGCAGCATCAGCATCATGGGGCGCAGCGAGGGCGAGAGCATAGACTTTGCCAAACTGATCTACCCGCCGATGCAAGTGGCCGATATTTTCATCTTGCGCGCCAATATTGCGCACGGCGGCATGGATCAGCGCAAGGCACACGTCATTGCCCGCGATGTGGCGAACATGCTCACGATTGCGCCCCTGCGCGACTCAAGTGGCAAGCTCATCAAGCCGATCGCCGTGCATCATCACCTGCTGCTCGGCTTGGACAAGCCGCCGCAGTGGCCCGTAGACCCGGAAAAGCTCCGTGAGCTGCGCACCGCGATGAAGATGAGCAAGTCCAAGCCGAAGTCTGCCGTCTTCATCCACGACTCACCCGATGAAATCCGCGCCAAGCTGCGCAAGGCGTTCTGCCCGCCGCCCTCTGATGGCATCGCCTTCAATCCCGTGCTAGACTGGGCTGAACACCTCGTCTTTCGCAACGGGCAGAGCTTATTCGTGCCGCGCACGCCCGAAAACGGGGGCAACCTCACCTTCGAGAGCTACGAGGCGCTGGTGGCGGCTTACAGCGAGGGCGCCTTGCATCCGATGGACCTGAAAAACGCTGTGAGCGAGGCGCTGATTGCCCTACTGGAGCCGGTGCGCAAACATTTTGAGGATCACGCTGAGATCAAAGCGATGTGGACGGAACTCGAGGCGATGCTGTAGATATGGCGCAGGAGACTCTCAACGAGGGCGGGGCAACTTTCGTCTTCCTGATCAATCTAGGCGCGACGCTGGCGATGTTCGGCGTGATCCTGGTCATTCAAATTGTGCACTATCCATTGTTCAGCCGCGTCGGCGCCGAGAGCTTCCGCGCTTATGAGGCGGCGCACACTGACGCGATCACGTTTGTCGTCTTGCCGCTGATGCTGGCTGAGCTGCTCACCGCCTTTATAATCGCCCTACAACCACCGCGCGGCGTGCCGCTCCTGGCCGCATGGATCGGCTTAGGCTTGGTCGGTGTGACATGGCTCTCGACGGCGTTCATTCAAGTGCCGCTGCACAGCAGGCTAGCAGTCGGCTTTGATGCGGCTGCGCATCAGGCGCTGGTGACCACGAACTGGATCCGCACGATCGCATGGGCCTTGCGCGCTATACTTGTGTTGTGGATGACCTGGCGCTTGCTGGAGGCGCGCTGAAAAAGGGCTTAGAGGGTATATGTATACGATCGGTCTGGACTTCGGCACGCTCTCGGCGCGTGCTGTGTTGGTCGATGTGCGGGATGGGCGCGAGGTGGCCACTGCCGTGTTCGACTATCCGCACGGCGTGATGGACTCCGCCCTGCCGAGCGGCAAGGCGCTGCCGTTGGATTGGGCGCTGCAGCATCCGCAAGACTACTTGGACGCGCTCTACCACTGCGTGCCGGCCGTCCTGCGGGAGGGCGGCATTGTGCCTACGGAAGTGGTAGGGCTAGGCGTGGACTTCACAGCCAGCACGCCTTTGCCTGCCAAGTCGGATGGCACGCCGCTGTGCTTTCTGCCTGAATTCGCCGATCATCCGCATGCCTATGTGAAGTTGTGGAAGCACCACGCCAGCCAGCCGCAAGCCGAGCAGATCACAGCGCTGGCGCAGAGGCGTGGCGAAAGCTGGTTAGCCCGCTACGGCGGCAAGTACTCAGCCGAGTGGTTTTTCAGCAAGCTGCTGCAAATCCTGCAAGAGGCGCCTGAGGTCTACCGCGCGATGGATACCTTCATCGAGGCGGCAGATTGGCTGACCTGGCAGCTGACCGGCGTCTTAGCGCGCAACACCTGCACAGCTGGCTACAAGATGCTGGTGCAAGATGGTCAGTATCCCTCGCGCGAATTTTTCGCTGCGCTGCACCCCGATCTCGCTGATGTAATCGCGACGAAGGTGCAAGGCCCGTTCGTAGCGCTTGGTAGGCGGGTTGGGCGTCTGACGGCGCCTATGGCAGCGCGGCTCGGCTTGGCGGAAGGCACGCCTGTAGCAGCGGCGATCATCGATGCGCATGTGACAGCAGCAGCGGTGCAGGCGACTCAAGCCGGCGTCATGACGCTGATTATGGGCACGTCGACCTGCCACATCATCTCCAGCCCGCACCTGATCGAGATCGAGGGCGTGGCGGGCGTGGTAGATGGCGGCGTGGTCGAGGGGTTGTATGGCTACGAGGCAGGCCAGGCGGGCGTGGGCGATCTATTCGCCTGGTTCGTCGATCATGCGGTGCCGCCTGAGTATCACGAGGCGGCAGCGCGGCACGGAGTCAGCCTGTACGCCTATCTTGAGGCAGAGGCGGCGCGCCAAAAGGTGGGTGAGCACGGCTTATTGGCGCTAGATTGGTGGAATGGCAATCGCTCCACGCTGATGGACGCCAATCTGAGCGGTTTGCTCATCGGCATGACGCTCGCCACGCGCGCGCCCGACATCTACCGCGCCCTGATCGAGGCGACTGCCTTCGGCACCCGCACAATTATCGAGGCGTTTGAGGCGGGTGGCATTGCCGTGCAGACTTTGGTGGCAGCAGGCGGCTTGGCGCAGCGCAACGCGCTGCTGCGGCAGATCTACGCTGATGTGACCGGGCGCCCCTTAGAGCTAGGTGGTTCAGCGCACGCTTCGGCGCTCGGGAGCGCAATCTACGCAGCTGTGGCAGCGGATGTTTACCCGAACTTGGATGCGGCAGCAGCGCGCATGGGCAAGCGCAGGGCCGATATCGTGCATCCCGTGCCTGAGCATCAGCACGTCTACGATGAGTTGTATCGGGATTACAAAATGCTCTACGATACCTTCGGGCGCGGCGCTAATGACGTGATGAGACGCCTGCGCAAGCTGCGGCATCAGGTCTGAGCGGCAAAACTCAGACTTGAAACACTCTGCCCAAGTGTGCTATACTTGAGAGCAAATTCGGGGCGTGGCGCAGTTGGTAGCGCGCTGCGTTTGGGACGCAGAGGTCGCTGGTTCGAGTCCGGTCGCCCCGACACAGCCTGCCATAACGGCAGGCTTTTTGAGTGTCCCACTTGCGACTCTGTAGACTGCACGGTATATAATGGCGTGATAAACTCGGCTGAGCTTAGAAGGCGGCCTAGACTTGAACGACCTGCGTCTGCAACGCATTCAGTCCCTGCAGTTCACCGATAAAGCTGCGGCTGAGGGGTTACTCCTGACCTTTGTCCGCGAGCTCTTTCCCAAGTTGGCTGCCATTCGCGTGGAGCTGCGCCCGCAAGCCGTCTCGCTCAACTCCTTCAATGGCTACTTGAGCCTCGCCGATGGGCGACGCCTATTCTTCAAAACGCACATCGAGCCCAACAGCGTGATCGGCGAGTACTACAACGCACAGCTGCTGGCTGAAGCCGGCTATCACATCATCGCACCGCTGTACGCTTCAACTGAGTACGGCAAGCAGTTCCTGATTTACAACTTGATCGATGCGCCTAGCCTGTTTGATATGGCGCGCGCGCTAGAGCGGGGCGAACGTCACGATCTCGGCGCGCTGACAGCTGCTCAAAACGCTGCTGATGCACAGCTGATCGAGATTTACCGGGCCACGCTGCGCCCGATCACCGCCGCTGAGAATGCCAGCGCACCTGTCCATCAGCTGTTTTACCATCGCTTGGTCGGAGGGCGCTACGCTGAGTTTTACCTGGATAAGCCCTTTGTGCTGCCCAACGGTAGCCTGGACTGGCAAGATGTGCTCCAGCGGGGCTGGGTCATCAACGGCAAGGCGTATCCGCACAACTTGGGCGCCCTGATTGAGCGCGCCAAGCGCGCCCTAGAGCCTGATCAGCCGTCTTGGAGCATCGTTGGGCACGGCGATGCGCACAATGGCAACGTCTTCTTCACGGCGGGCGGCTTGTGCTACTTCGATCCTGCCTTTGCCGGTCGGCATCACCCGCTGCTCGACCTGGCCAAGCCGCTCTTTCACAACGTGCTCGCCACATGGATGTATCATCCGCGCGAGGTAGCGGCACAGCTGCAGATCAGCTACCACGATGATGGCGAGACGCTCCACGTGCAGCATAATTACGCGCCCTCGGCTGTGCGCCAGATGTTCCGCAGCAGCAAGCTTGGGCGCGTCCTGCAGCCGATCAGCCTAGACCTGACGCGGCGCGGCGAGTCGCCTGAGACTCTCACCACATTGTTACAATCGGCGCTGCTGTGCTGCCCCTTACTCACGCTGAATCTAGCCGATCGCGAGCGCTTCCCACCCGAGATTGGCTTGCTGGGCTTAGCCTTATGCGTGATGGTCGGCTGTGAGCCGGTTCTCTGAACTGTATTGACAGCCCGGCGAGCTTGCGCTACACTCTCAGGCAAGTAGGCAACCTCTGAAGCGTCGGAACGGAGCCTCACATGCTGTGCCATGCATGCTGAGAGGCGACGACGCAGTGAGTAGTTTGAGACAGACGCCTCTCGCAATGCGCAGAGGCGTTTTTGCATTCTGAGCGAGTTCGATCATACTTTCAGGGCGTAACATCATTACAACAGATCGGAATCCTTAGACGATGAGTCACATTTTGGCAGAGCATGACCATGCACGTTTAATCAAGTCTCTGAAGGCGCAGCGCACCATGTTTGAGGTTGCTCTAGAGCAGATCGAGACACCTGAGCTGTACACGCGGCACGGCGTGCTGGGTGTGTGGTCGGTCAAGGACATTGTCGCGCACGTCACAGTATGGGATCAGCGCGGCACGCGCTGGCTGGAGGCATACCGGTGCAACGAGCCGTTCGTGATGCCTGAGGCGGGCTACACCTGGGCTGATCTTGATGCCCTGAATGCACGCACCTACGCTGAGCATCGCCACGATCGGCTTGAAGACGTGCTGCGCGCCTTCGAAGAAGCTTTTCCACCGCTCTTGGCGGCTGCCGAGTCGCTCACGCAGGCGCAGATCAATCGGCCGCTCACCTATCACGATGGGCGCCAGTGGCAGACTGTTCACGGCGGCAAGCTGATCGTCTGGCGATACCAGCATTACCGCGAGCACGCCGCGCACATCAAGGCGTGGCTTTCGAGTCTTCGTGAGGGATCAGTTGTGAAGTATGGTTGAGAATCTACGCTACCTAGAGGCAATCCGCGACCACGTCCTGATCTACGACGGCGCAATGGGCACCAGCATCCAGCGCTACAAGCTGACCGCTGAAGATTTCGGCGGCGAGGCGCTGAACGGCTGTAACGATTACTTAGTCATCACGCGCCCGGACGTCATCGAGGCGATTCACAGCAGCTTTTTAGCGGTCGGCTGCGAGGTGATCGAGACGAATACCTTCCGCTCCAATCGCATCACGCTGGCTGAGTACGGCTTGCAGGACCGCGTGCTGGAGATCAATCGCGCAGCCGCACAATTGGCGCGTCGAGTCGCCGATAAATTCGCCGCTGAGACGGGCCTGCCACGCTATGTGGCGGGCAGCATCGGCCCAAGCGGCAAGCTGCCCTCGTCCGACGATCCCGATCTCTCCAACATCACCTTTGACGAGCTGGCGGATGTGTTTGCCGAGCAAGCGCGCGGATTGGTCGAAGGCGGCGTAGACGTCTTGTTAGTGGAGACTAGCCAGGACATTCTAGAGGTGCGCGCGGCTGTCTACGGCATCACGCGCTACTTCCAAGAGAGTGGCAATCGGGTGGCGCTGCAGGTGCAAGTGACGCTTGACGTCTCTGGCAAGATGCTGCTGGGGACGGATATTGCTGCCGCGCTGACTATCCTGGAGGCACTGCCGATCGATGTGATCGGCTTGAATTGCTCGACCGGCCCCGAGCATATGCGCGAGCCGATCCGCTATCTGACTGAACACAGCAGCAAGCCGATCAGCGTGCTGCCGAACGCCGGCTTGCCGCTCAACGTAGATGGCGAGGCAGTCTACCCGATGGAGCCGCATCCGTTTGCACACATGTTAGGCGAATTCGTGGACTGGGGCGTCAGCTGCGTTGGCGGTTGCTGCGGCACCACGCCTGAGCATCTCAAGGAGTTGGTCACACAGGTGCGGGCGCGCCGCCAACGCATCCGACGGGTCGCCGCGCCTGAGCCGAAGGTCGCCTCAGCCATGCGCGCTGTGCCGATGCGCTTCTCACCGGGCCCGACGATGGTCGGTGAGCGGGTCAATGCGCAGGGCAGCCGCAAGATCAAGCGCCTGCTCTTGGCAGAGGACTTTGACGGCATCTTACAGGTGGCGCAAGAGCAAGTGGAGAGTGGTGCACACATCCTCGACGTCTGTGTGGCGCTGACCGAGCGTGCCGACGAGGCCTACCTGATGCGCACGCTGACCAAAAAGCTGGCCATGAGCATCGAGGTGCCGCTCATGTTCGATGTGACCGACCCTGAGGTGGCTGAGGCAGGCTTGAGCGTCTATCCAGGGCGCGGCATCATCAACGGCAACAATCTTGAGAACGGACGTGAGCGCATTGATCGCATCCTACCCATCGCCAAGAAGCACGGCGCCGCTGTCCTCTCTATGACCATCGACGAGGAGGGCATGGCCAAAACTGCGCAGCGCAAGCTGGCGGTGGCGCGCCGTATTCACGACATCGCTGTGAACGAGTACGGCATGAGGCCCGAAGACCTGATCTTTGACGCCCTGGTCTTTACGCTTGCCACCGGCGATCCTGAGTTCGCTAACAGCGCCGTCGAGACGATCGAAGGCATTCGGCTGATCAAGGCGGAGTTGAAAGGGGTTTTCACCTCGCTGGGCGTTAGCAACTTGAGCTTCGGCCTGAGTGAGCCTGCCCGCGCCGTGCTCAATAGCGTCTTCCTCTATCATGCCGTGCAGGCAGGCTTGGATATGGCGATCGTCAATCCGGCGCACATCAAGCCTTATGCCGAGATTCCCGAGGAGCAGCGCGAGCTGGCAAACGATCTGATCTTCAACCGTCGTGAAGATGCCCTGCCGCGCTTCCTCGCCTACTTTGATCAGAACGCTGTGCAGTTGGAGAGCCAAAGCGACTCCGACCCGACCGAAGGCATGACGCCCGAGCAGAAGCTGCACTGGCAGATCGTGCATCGCAAGAAGGAAGGCGTTGAGGCGCTCGTCGATGCTTGCGTGCGCAATCAGAGCGCCGTCGAGGTGCTCAACAACGTCCTGCTGCCCGCTATGAAAGAGGTCGGCGATAAATTCGGCGCCGGCGAGCTGATCCTGCCCTTTGTGTTGCAAAGCGCCGAGACCATGAAGCGTGCCGTCTCGCGCTTGGAGACCTACCTCGAGCGCAAGGAAGGTGCAGCGAAAGGCGTCGTGGTGCTAGCGACAGTCTACGGCGATGTGCATGACATCGGTAAGAACCTGGTCAAGACGATCTTGAGCAATAACGGGTACATTGTGCACGACTTGGGCAAGCAGGTGCCCGCTAATGTGATCATCGAGGCAGCCGTGCAGCATAACGCCACAGCCATCGGCTTGAGTGCGCTGTTGGTCAGCACCTCAAAGCAGATGCCGGTTGTGGTGAACGAGCTGGCGCGGCGGAACTTGCACTTCCCTGTGCTGATCGGCGGGGCAGCCATCAACCGGCGCTTTGGACGGCGCATCCTATTCCTTGAGGATAGCGGCGAGCCATATCCGCATGGTGTCTTCTACTGCAAAGACGCCTTTGAAGGGCTGGAAGTGATGGATAAGCTGGTAGATGCAGCCATTCGGCCGTCTTTCATCGATCAGATTATTGCAGAGGCGTACGCCGAGCTGGGCAAGCCGATGCCTAGCCGTACAGCGCCCGTCAAGCAGCGCCACAGCGGCGTACCGCTTGCGCCCGATATCCCCAAGCCACCTTTCTGGGGCACGCGCACCATCGATCGCATGTCTACCGAGATTGTGCTAGAGTACCTGCACAAGCCTGAGTTATTCCGCTTGAGCTGGGGCGCCAAGAATACGCAGGGTGAGGAGTGGCAGAAGCTGAGCGCTGAGTTCGAGGCGCGCCTTGCCCGCATGAAGCGCGAGGCCATCCGCAACCGCTGGCTGTATCCGCAGGCCGTCTATGGCTACTTCCCTGCCAACAGCGACGGCAACGACCTGATCATCTTCGATCCGCAGCGCTACGCCGAGACGGGCGACCGCCTCGAGATCGCGCGCTTCAGCTTCCCGCGCCAAGACGATGGCGAGTTCCTGTGCCTCAGCGATTACTTCCTGCCCGTCACCGCGAATCAGGTTGATGTATGTGCCCTGCAGGTCGTCACGGTCGGCGAGGTTGCCACACAGCACTTCGACGAGCTGCAAAACAGCGATCAGTACAGCGAGGCGTACTACTTTCACGGCTTAGCCGTCCAGGCGGCTGAGGCGACAGCTGTGTATGTGAACAATCACATCCGGCGCGAACTGGGCATCCCTGAAAAGCGCGGCAAGCGTTATTCGTGGGGCTATCCAGCCTGCCCGGAGCTAGCCGATCACGCAACGGTGCTGCGCCTGCTGCCAGAGGCGGAGACTAAGCTCGGCATGCAGCTGACCAGCGCCTATCAATGGATACCGGAGCAGTCCACTGCGGCGATTTTCACCCACCATCCCTCGGCGAAGTACTACGCGGTGGGCGCCGGGCGGCTTGAGCAGCTGATCTCGGAGTGAGGCCTTGATCGCTGAACGGACGTCTGAGACGCCGCTGAAATGGGCGGGCGGCAAGCGCTGGCTAGTGCCGCGTTTACACCTGATCTGGCGCACCTACCTGGATAGTCTGCCCGATGGGCGCCTGGTCGAGCCGTTTTGTGGCAGTCTGGCGGTCAGTTTGGGCTTACAGCCCAAGCGCGCTCTGCTCAATGACCTCAATCCGCACCTGATCAACTTTTGGCGGCAGGTGCAGCGCGGCTTGCGCGTAGATATCCCAATGGTGAACGACAGAGCATGCTACTACGCCCATCGGGCGCGTTTCAACGCCCTGATCGCCAGTGGACAAGCTGATTCAGCTGAGGCAGCCCAGCTCTTTTACTATCTGAATCGGACGGGCTTTAACGGTCTGTGCCGCTTCAACGCGCGCGGAGCCTTCAATGTGCCGTTCGGGCGCTACAAGACCATCGCCTACTGGCAGACAGCCGACTTCCTGGCGCTTGCGCCGCGCCTGGCAGGCTGGACGTTCACAACAGGCAACTTTGAGGCGCTCCCCCTGCAGCCCAACGACTTCATCTACGCCGACCCGCCCTACGATGTGGAGTTCACCAGCTACTCGGCGGGCGGCTTCACATGGGCTGATCAAGAGCGCCTGGCGCAGTGGCTGAGCGTGCACTCAGGGCCTGTACTGCTGAGCAACCAAGCCACCCAGCGGATCGTCGCACTCTATCAGGCGCACGGCTTCGACCTGATCTACCTCGAGGCGCCGCGCCGCATCAGCGCAAACGGCGATCGCAGGCCCGCTTGTGAGGTCTTGGCATACAAGAACATCCCCAGCCTATCTGCAATCCTATCAGGAGACGAGTTATGACTAGGTCACAGCTGTTACCGTTTCTGGAGCGCTTGAAGCGCGGCGTCGTACTTGCCGATGGCGCCATGGGCACCCTGCTGCATCAGCGCGGCGCACCCTTCGATGCTTGCTTCGATGCGCTCAACCTGACTGCGCCTGAGCAGGTACAAAGCATCCATCAGGCTTACATTGCGGCAGGTGCTGAGGTCATCGAGACCAACACCTTCGGAGCCAACCGCTTCAAGCTAGGGCAGCATAATCGCGCTGCTGAGGTGGCCGCCATCAACCATGCAGGGGTCGCGCTGGCGCGTGCTGCAGTTGGCGATGAGCCGATCTACATTGCCGGCTCGGTTGGGCCATTAGGTGTGCGCCTGGCACCCTACGGCCGCGTGAGCACCGAGCAAGCCTTCGAGGCTTTCTACGAGCAGATCGCTGCGCTAATCTTGGGTGGCGTCGACTTAATCATCCTGGAGACTTTCACCGACCTGGCCGAGATCGCTGAAGCAGTCCGCGCTGCCCGTGCCGCCAATCCGAGCATCCCTGTCGTGGCAAGTGTGACGCTCACCCGCGATAGCACCACAATCTATGGCGATCCGCCGCGCGAGATCGCGCGTGCTCTAGCTGCCACAGGCGCAGACGTGATCGGCGTCAACTGCAGCAGCGGCCCCTCGCAGCTGGCGCGCGTGGCGCAAGTCTTGCGCGCCGCCCAGCCCGAGCTGCCTATCGCAGTCATGCCAAATGCCGGCTACCCTGAGACGGTCAATGGGCGCGTGATGTACCCCGCCACGCCCAATTACTTCGGCGACTACGCCGTGACCTTGCGCGGCATTGGCGTAAGGCTGATTGGCGGCTGCTGCGGCACCACACCTGATCACATCCACGCTATGCGCACAGCCCTGCAGGCGCCCGATCGCGTGCCGCACATCACAATCAGCGCCACAGAGCCTGGCATATCCCCCACTGACCCGTCTCAAGGCGCGCCGACCCGCCTGGCTCAAAAGCTAGCGGCGGGCAAGTTTGTCACCACAGTGGAGATGGCCCCACCGCGCAGCTTCAACGCGCAAAAGGTGCTCGCTGCCGCACAGATGCTGCAAGAAGCTGGCGTAGATTGTATCGACGTCTCGGACAGTCCGATGGCGCGCATGCGCATGAGCCCGTGGGCGGTCTGTCATTTGATCCAGGCTCAGCTGGGCATGGAGACGATTCTGCACTTCCCAACGCGCGGCCGCAACATCCTGCGCGTGCAAAGCGATCTGCTAGGCGCACACGCGCTGGATGTGCGCAACATCCTGGTGCTGATGGGCGATCCGACTTCAATCGGGGACTATCCCGAGGCGAACGACAAGTATGACATTGTGCCGAGCGGTTTGATCACGCTGATCAAGCGCAAGCTCAACAGCGGCCAAGATCAGGCAGGCAACAGCATTGGCCAGCCAACAGCATTCACGGTCGGCTGTGCCCTGAACCTGACTCCGCAAGACGTAGACGACGAGATCGAGCGGCTGCGCAAGAAAATCGAGGCAGGCGCTGACTTCGCCATGACGCAGAGCGTCTACGAGCCGCACAAAGTCGAGCAGTTCCTGAGGCGCCACGAGGAATTGTACGGCCCGCTGACCTTGCCGATTCTAGTGGGCATTCTGCCGCTGTACGGGGCGCGGCATGCTGCCTTCCTGAACAACGAGGTGCCGGGCATTAGCATCCCAGAGTCGCTCATGAGGCGCATCAGCGCCGCTGGCGACGTTGCACCTGCGGTCGGTGTGCAGATTGCAGCTGAAATCTTGCACGATCTGCATGGCATGGTGCAAGGCGCCTACATCATCCCGCCTTTTGGCAAATATGAGATGGCCGCTGAGATCGTCGAGGCGTTGGCGCTGCGCGCCTAGAAAAACGCGGCAGCGAGAGAATATCTCGCTGCCGTGCGCTCATTCGGGGAAGATCGCGCTGATCAGAGTGTGTCGAGCGACTCGCCGCTGCCGCCGCTGCTGCCAGCCTTGATCGCTGCATCAACGGCTGAGCCCACCGCACCACCGATGGTCATGCCTGGCTTGCCCGCCAAGACGCCACCAATGCTTGCGCCCAACTCAGCTGGGCTCATGCCGGTGATCTTAGCAACGGCATCGCGCAGGGCGCCGCGCATCTGATCCATTTTCTCCATGCGGCTCAGCGCTTCGCTCAGGGCGCCCGTTGTGCCGCCCATGCTGCTCCCGGCGCCAGAGCCGCCACCGCTCCCGCCGCCGCTGCCGCCGCCAGAGCCGCCACCAGAGCCACTGCCACCGCCAGAGCCGCTGCCACTACCACCACCAGAGCCGCTGCCGCTACCGCTACCCATGCCTGCTTCAGCGCCGCCGGAGCCACCACCGCCCATGCGCTCGATCATGGCATCGGCCAGCTGATTGAACGGGCCTGCGCCCGCGCCTGTGCTGTTGCGCAGATTGCCGATGATGCTGTTAGCAATATCGTTGAACGGGCCGCCGCTGGTGCCATTACGCAGATTGTCAATGATTGTGTCGGCGAGATCGTTGAAGGTCGGCTGGCCACCCCCGCCAAAGAGCTGATTGATGCCGTTGATCATACTGTCGACCAGCCCACCGAAGTTAGTGCCCATCCCGCCAGTGCCGCGAAGGATGGTGTCTAACAAGCCGCTGACAAGTCCACCAGCACCACCGCCGCTGCCGAAGCTGCCACCAGCACCACCGCCGCTGCCAAAGCTGCCACCAGCACTGCCGCCGCTGCCGAAGCTGCCACCAGCACTGCCGCCGCTGCCGAAGCTGCCGCCCGAAGCACCGCCAGCGCCACCACCATTCAGACCGTTGATGATGCCTTGCGCGATCGAGTTGAAGGTTGGGTTGCGCTCCATCAAGTTGCCGATCATGTTATCGGCGATCTGGTTGAAGCTATCACCGCCTTGGAACAGCCCACCGCCCTCTTGCTCGGCTTGCTCAAAGACCTGCGCAATGCGCTGCGTTGCACTAGCGGCATCGTTCAGCGCGCGCAGCAGGCGCACCAATGCAGGAAAGACGAGCGTCTCCATTTCGCGGATGAACTGGTCAGCACCCTTGCCAATCCAACCCTTACCGCGAATTTCGTTGCTCACCATCTGCACAAGGCGCTGATTCATGCTGTTCAGCCCGTCAGAATTTTGCGTGAATGCTTGCGCGATCTCGCGCAGGCTGTCGTAATCCGCCTGAATTTTAGGTGCTGCCATCGCCTCTTGTCCTTTTCTAGCCGTTTATTGTTGCCTCTGCAGAAAGCCTTTGCCCTAGCTCACTACTCCATCATAGCATAGCTTGAGTGGACGTATGAAAAGGCTCACGCCCACTCAAAGCAGTGCGGCTGAAATTTTTACAGGATTTTTTCAGGATATTTACGACTCACTCAGAATCGTATCGGTATCGATCTGAGCGCGCTGTAATTTGCCGCTGTAGTCCACATAGACAGATTTCCATTCAGTGAAGGTATCCAGCGCAGTCAGACCTGCCTCACGCATACCGTTGCCTGTGCCGCGCGTGCCACCGAAGGGGAACTGAATCTCGGCGCCTGTGGTGCCGTGATTGATGTAGACGATGCCTGTGGTCAGATCGCGAATGGCGCGGAAAGCCGCATTAACGTTCTCAGTGAAAATACTGCTGGAAAGCCCGTAGGCAACACTGTTGTTGATTGTGATCGCCTCTTCTAGACTGCTTGCCTCGATGATTGAGAGCACTGGGCCGAAAATCTCTTCCTGCGCGATGCACATCTGTGGCGTGACGTTATCGAAGATGGTCGGCAGGTAGAAGTAGCCGCGCCCTTCGGCATAGGCGCCGCCGCACAGCAGCCGAGCGCCCTCACTCTTGCCGATCTCCACGTAGCGATGCACATTCTCGCGCGCTTTAGCGTTCACAAGCGGCCCGACCTGCACGCTCTCATCTAGCCCATCACCTAGCTTCAGGGCTTTGGCACGCTCCACCACTGCCTCAGTCAGCTTGGCGCGAATGCCGCGCTGCACAATCAGACGGCTGGTGGCTGTGCAGCGCTGACCGGTCGTGCCGAAGGCGCTCCACAAGATTGCCTCGACCGCTAGATCGAAATTGGCGTCGTCCATGACGATGATCGCGTTTTTGCCGCCCAGCTCTAGGCTGACCTTCTTGCCGCGCTTTGCCGCGCGCGCATACAGCCCATAGCCGACTTCTGTGCTGCCCGTGAACGAGATCACGCGGACGTCAGGGTGCTCAGCCAGCGCATCGCCGATGACGCCGCCAGGCCCTAGCACCAAGTTGAAGACGCCGTCAGGCAGGCCGGCATCTTCGAAGACTTTCGCCCATGCGGCCCCTAAGGCGGGCGTATCGCTAGCGGGCTTGAAGACGACTGTATTGCCGGCAATCAGAGCTGGCAAGGACTTCCAGCTGGGGATGGCGATTGGGAAGTTCCAAGGCGTGATCAGCGCAACCACACCGATCGAATCGCGCAGCGCCATCCCGAATTTGTTGGGCATCTCCACTGGGGCGGTGTAGCCAAGCAGGCGGCGCCCCTCGCCACCGATGTAGAAGGCCATGTCGATCGCCTCTTGCACGTCGCCGCGCGCCTCAGCAATGACCTTGCCCATCTCGCGGGTCATCAGCTGGGCGATCTCCTCTTTGCGTTCGATCAGCAGCTGCCCAACGCGGTAGAGAATCTCGCCGCGGCGCGGTGCCGGCGTCAGACGCCATTTCTGATAGGCGCTCTTCGCCGCCGCAATCGCCGCCGAGACGTCCTCAGCGCCGCTTTTGGCTACCTCAGCGATGGTTTCCTCAGTGGCGGGGTTAATCGTGGCGAAGGTTGCGCCATTTTGAGCGGGCAGCCACTCGCCACCGATGAAGTTTTTGATCAAGTCAGCCATTTTTCGAACCTTTCTTGTAAAAAGCCTGTGTGGTCTGCCATTATAGCGAATTGGGGCGCGCAGCAGTATGCGCGCAACGGAGAGCAGGGCTCAAGTGTTGTAAAATGTGCCTGATTATCTGAGGGTTCGGAGTAGGACAGGCATGGATACTTTACAAATCGTCCTGAACGCAGCTCTTGCCGGGTTGGTCAGCTATGCGTTGGGCGGCTTTCCCTCTGCCTATGTGATCGGTAAGCTGAACGGCATAGATATTTTCAAGATTGGCAGCGGCAATATGGGTGCCACGAATGTGCTGCGCGCGCTTGGCTTCAAGTGGGCGTTGTTGGTCTGGCTGATGGACACGGGCAAGGGCGTGTTAGCGGTCTTGCTGGCGCGGAGCTTGCTGGCTGGTGATCTGACGCTCAACAGCGTCATCGCTGGTATTGGGGCAGTGGTCGGGCATAGCTGGTCGCTGCCGGTGCGTCTGATCACAGGTCAGCTGCGCGGCGGTAAGGGGGCTGCAACCGCTGGCGGCACCTGGCTGATTATCTTTTTTCCTTGGGCACATCTGATCTTTGTGCCACTGAGCGTGATGTTCGCCGTGATCATCGCCACGCGCTATGTCTCGCTAGCCGTCTTGGCGACGGCTGCCACCGGCTTGCTGATCGCGTTGCATCTAGTCACACACAATGCTGCGAACGCCTCGCCGCTCTACCTCATCTATGCGCTGAGTGTAGTTGGCTTGGTGTACTATCGCCATCGCGAGAACATTCAGCGGCTGCGCGAAGGGCGCGAGCGCCGCATCGGTGACCCAGCATGATCCGCCTGCAGCTGATCGGCGCCTTGCTGCTGCTGAGCAGCTGCACAGTCATCCCTTTTACACCCACCCCGACGCGAGTCATCCTGCCCATTCAGCAAGTGACGCCGCCAACCTTGCCGCCTACCTGGACAGCTGTGCCGACGCGGACCGCCCCACCGACCTTCACACCGCTCCCGACGGCTACAATCCGCCCGACGCTCAGCCCAGAGGCGCAGTGCGAAGTTTTTCAGCTGGTCGGTGCGCCACCTGAGGGCGGCGCGCTGGGCTACGCAGATGAGGCGCGCTTCGCCTGGCGCGGTGTGCCCCGACGTGGTGCCGTTGGCATCAGCGTTGGCATTGAAGGCAGCGGCGCAGGCTTTCGTCTTGCCATCCCTGCTGAGGGCGATGGTATCTTTGCTTTCTCGCTGTTGCGCCTGCCCTCAGAGGGCATCTACTATTGGCGGGCCTGGCTGATTCACCCGCAATACGGCGCGATCTGCCCGTACACGGGCGCCTTCACCCGTCTGCCGCCCACGCCAACTATCTCGCCCTAGCGGCGTGGGCGAGGCAGGGCTGCACGGCGAGTACGATTACTGCCCGGATAGCTGGGCACGATAATAGCCTCCACAACGCAGCGCGAACGATTGCTCAGGCGGCTGCGCAGACGTGCATCCATCTCCTCGAGCGGCTGTGAGCTGGTGATAACCGTCGGTAGGTTGTAGTCGAAGCGGTAGAGCAGGATCTCGTAGAGCTTATCGCGCGCCCAAGCCGACATATTGCGCTCTTCGATAGTCAGGTCGTCGAGGATCAGGACAGTTGCGTTTTTCAACTCATGCAGCCGTCGATCGTAGCTGACGGTCGCGCTCGGATAGAAAGTGGCGCGCAAATGGCTGATCAGGTCGGCGGCTGTGACGAACAGGGCCACAGGCATGTGCCTGTTCAGCACATGCGCAATGGCAGCGGCGAGGTGAGTCTTGCCACTGCCGGGTCGCCCCGTCAGGGCTAGCCAACCTTGCGGATTTTCGGCGAAGGCGTGGGCAGTCTGAACGGTTTGCTGCAGGCGGCGCAAGCTCTCTTCAGAGAGCCCTTCGCCTTGGCGCAATTCGAAGGTCTCGAAGGTCATCTCATGGTAGCGACTGAGATCGCTCAGATCAGCCTCAGCCCACGTCATGACGGGCGAACGGCGATCGGGCAGGGCAAGGCGCACGCTGCGCGTTAGGCCTTGATCGAGCAGGCGGCTGCGGATGCGTGGCTCGATTTGGGCGGGATCGCGGTTGGTGGTGATGACCGTCGGCAAGCGGTAGCGATGGCGGTCGTTAAAGAGCTGGTAGAGCTTCTCAACCGCCCAGGCGGTCGAGCTCTCTGCCCCGAGGTCATCCACGACGAGCAGCGGCGCCCTGCGGATGCGCTCGAAGAGCTCGTCGTAGGCGTTCTCGCTGCTTGGGCCGAAGGTGGCGCGCAGATGATCGAGTAAATCGGGCGCTGTGATGAACAAGACTGGCTCTCCACGCTCGATCACGGCGTTAGCGATGGCTGCGGCGAGGTGGGTCTTGCCCGTGCCGTAGCTGCCCTCAAAGAGCAGCCAGCCCTCAGGCCTCTCGGAGTAATGCAAGGCGACTTCTGCAGCCGTCTTGATGGCGCGCCGTTGGGCTTCGTTCAGGCTGGCACGGCGTCCCTCAGAGAGATCGCGGAAAATAGCGCGTAAATGCGCCTCGCTTGGCTCGAGCAGAGTGTGGTCGATCTCGAAAGTGGCGAAAGTCTTATCGGTGTAGGCTTCAAGGTTGCCCAGCGTGCGCAGGCGCCCGATCTCGCGAGCGCGGTAGCTTGCCTGCTGGCAGACGCACGGGAAGAACTTGCCGAAATTGGGATGCCCAACTGGCACATCCTCGCGCACCAACCCTATCCCCTTGCAGATCGGGCAAGTCTCAGTTTGTGTGTTCAGCGTGAGGGCGTCCGTCATGTTTCTCGCTCCCAATACCTATGTGATCCTCAGTATAGCGTTTGGCCGGGCAGTTGACTACTCAGGCGTGTATTGCCGACGGCGACGCGCCGTTGCGATCTCAAGGCTGTCCTCAGGGCGGACGGCGGCATGTCCGTTCTTGGGTGTATCAATGCGCTGCGTGCCGTAGATGCCGCGATGCCCAGAGGCAAGATAAGCCGCCACGCACGCTAACGCGATATACAGGGCCGAGCCGCTCCCAAACAGCTCGATGCCCATCAGCGCGCATGCTAGCGGCGTATTGCTGGCGCCCGCAAAAACGGCCGCAAAGCCGATGCCTGCCAGCCAGGCTGGCTCCACGCCGAGTGGGGCGCCCAGCGCATGCCCAAGCGCAGCCCCCATCACAAAGAGCGGGGTCACCTCGCCGCCCACGAAGCCGCTGCCCAGCGTCACAGCTGTGAAGATCAGCTTGGCGAGAAAGGCGAAAGTCGGCACTGCCTGCCCCGCTAGACTCTCGACGATCAGCCCTTCGCTTAAACCAAGATAGTCTGGCGAGTTGACTAGAGCGGTCAAGGTGATGATAGCTCCGCCACCGACTGCTAGACGCAGCGGCAGCGGCTTGATGAACTTTCCTAAAACGTGCTTAATCGCGTGTAGCAGCTCCACAAACAGTAGACTGGTCAGCCCGAAGGCGATGCCGGCGATCAGCACCTTCAGCAGCAGGAACAAGTCGATCGGTACGGTCGGCAGGGGGGCGTGATGGGCATGCGTCGCCCCGAGCGCCCGCGCTGTTAGATCGCCAATGCAGGCAGCAGCCAGACACGGCACAACGCCATCGTAGCGGATGCGCCCAACGCGCTGCACTTCCATGCCGAAGACGAAGCCCGCCAAAGGCGTGCCAAAGACCGAGCCAAAGCCGCCGCTAATGCCCGCCATAATCAACAGCCGCCGATTTTCGCCGCGCAGCCCAGTCAGACGGCGCAGCGTATCAGCTAGGCTGGCGCCCATCTGTACGGCGGTGCCTTCGCGGCCTGCCGAGCCGCCAAACAAGTGCGTGATGACCGTCCCAAGCAGGACTAAGGGCGCCATGCGCAGCGGAATGCGCGCCCGATTCAGGTTGACTTCCTCGATCACCAGATTCGTGCCGCGCGCCGCCGCGCCGCCAAAGCGCTGATAAACCCAGCCAATCCCGATACCCGCCACAGGCAGCAAGAATAGCAAAGACGGATTGGCGAGGCGCGTTTGAGTGGCCCAGCTCAGGCTGACCAGGAAGATCGTCGAGGCAATGCCCGCCAAAATGCCCACAGCGCCGCCCAAAAGGGCCCAGCGCACGATCAGCCACAGCGTGGCGAAGAATTCGCCGGGCGCGAAAGAAAACGCACGGCGGAAGGTGTGCACAAGCTGCTTGCCGCGCACGCGAATAACCCTTGCACCGACCTTTTGCATAGCGAGATGCTCCCTGAACACAAAAAAGCCTCTACCCGCTTTCTGTGGGTAGAAGCCATCAACCGACCAACGGTATTACGCGAGCTTCATCGCGGTGCGCATCTCTGCGCACACCAGAATCTAGCCCACTTTGCGCTGCCTGTCAAGTGGGCTAGCACATCGCTGCTTCAGCCTACACAGCGACTGCGAAAAGAACCAAACGTACGCCCAAGACGGCATGACACCCCAACATACCCAGATTGCGCAGGATTGGAAGGACGTGCAAACCGCGCTGGTAGTGGTGCAGGGCGAGCCCTACTAGCTGGGCGATGTGTATCGGCTGAAGGGTGAGTGCGCTGCGGTGATCGAGCGCTAGAGGCAGCGCTGGCGTTAGGGCGCGCAGGGAGACATGACGAATGCCTGTCAGTTTGCACAGGAATTGCTGAGGCTGGCGGAGAGCTGCGCGTTTTCCAGGGCGCATCCAATCACGCGGGAATGGCGAGAGAAGTTTGCGAGCCGGGGATGTGGCGCGCAGCCATCTTTTGCGCTAAACTCGCCACCTAACCTTTCCGTGCATCGAAAGCAGGCGAGCAGTGGACTTCATCTACGCGATCGTGCTGGGCATCGTGCCGGAAGCGCACAC
>JBDNDQ010000045.1:0-29077 GCA_046719055.1 Aggregatilineales bacterium
TAGATCGGGATGGGCAGCAAGAAGGCGATCAGGAAGCTGAAGACGATCAGCAGCACGCCGCCTGCGAAGATTGCGCCAAAGAGACGGAACGTCAGCGAGACCAAGCGCGAAAGCTCCGAGACGATCTCAATCAGGCCGACTATGAAGTCAACAGCGCCCAGCGGTCTCTTGTTCAGCTTGCCCAGCGCAGGCAGGTTCAAGAACTTGAAGAAGTAGCCGCCGCCCAGCGCCTGTACGCCCCAAACCTGCACCATGACCACCACAATGAGCGCCAGCGCGATGGGCAAGTTCAGATCGGTCGTCATGCCGCGGAAGAAAGGCACCAGCGTGAATAAATTCGGATCGGCAGCCTCGATCTTCTGCTTGGCAGCTTCCAGCTTCTCTTCTTCGCTCTCCAGCGCGGCCTTTTCCTCTGCGGTCAGCACTTTGAGCATCAGCTTGTTGTGATACTCCTTGCGCGCTTTGGCTTCCTTCTCAGCGTCCCAAGTCTCGCCTTTAGCCTCAGCTTCGGCGCGCTTGGCAGCAATGGCGCGATCTTCCATCGCCTGAGCCAGCGGCGCCTTGCCCCACTCGTACTTTTCCTCACAGTGGAGCGTATTGGCGCGCACTACCTGCTGCCCAGCCCGCTCGCCCAAGTTGAAGACGCCATCCTCGTCGTTATCGCTGTTGAAGAGCGTCAGGATGCCGGCTGGCTGCCCTTGCGCGTCCAGGCCGCTGATGCGGTAGCCCAGCTGACCAGGCGCCTCTGGATCGCTATCCGGCGCGAAGACGTTGTACTCAGCGCAGACCGTAAAGCCGACGGACTCGTAGCCCGGCACCAGCTTGATCCAGTTGCCGAGCAAGAGGAACAGGAAGATCGAGGCAGCAAGCGGGAAGACAGCGCGCGTCTTATTGCCGAGCAGATTATACGCTTGGTTGTAGAGGAATTCGCCGATCAGCTCGATAAAGTTCGTCAAGCCGCGCGGCACGAACCGATCTGGGCTGGCGCTGCGATAGGCGCGCCCAACCACGACCGCGATCAGGATTAACAGCGCATCCACCAACAACAACGAGGTCATGGTGTTGGTGAAGTCAAAGCCTGGCAGGATGTTGCCTGCCAACACTTCAGCGGGCAGTGAGATAACCGGCAGTGCCACCCCCGCACCGATCGAGGGCAGGAAGGTGAAGGGCAGCCACACACATACCACTGCCACAAAGCCGATGATGGCAGCCAGGACGAGTAAACCGCGCAGCGCTGCGCTCATAATCCCCTCCCTGCCCCATCTGCAGTGACCCATACTCTGCTATTCAAAAATGAAACCTCCTTCAGCGCGAAACAGTCTGCAATGCGTGCCAAGTCCGCCTGTTCAGCCACCCTGATCTGTGTCGGATGGCGCGGCTGAGCGCGGCTCTGCTTTGAGCGGACTCTGTGGGATAGCCCGTGCGATCAGGCGCAGCGTTAGCCAGACAGCCGAGATCAAGTTGATCGGCAAGCCCGCCAACACGCAAATGAGCGTAGCGATGTTACGCTCATTGCCCAGTAACGAATCAATCCATAGCCCGAGCAGAATTGAGGCAGCCGCCAGGATCGTAATGTAACAGCCCATCGCGCCAGCGATGCCAATGGCGATCTGCGGTGAGTTGCGCGTTGGCGTCATTTCGATCCTACCCTATTTGCGTAATCCCTCACAAGCCTAGCCAAAGGACTAGGCTTTGTCAAGGTGCTGTCAGTGTTTCTAGTTTTGGCAGCCCTTCAGACCAGTTTCAGAGCTTTTCTAAACGTTGTCCAACTGCCCTAATAAACTAGCATGACTGCGCCTGAAGCGCAAATCAGATTTTTTGCTGCCTCAGCGCCCGCGCCGCAAGCTGCTGATGAACAAACCGCCCAAGCCGAGCGCCCCCAGCGCCAGAATCGGCATGATGGGCGGGATGCCGCCGCCGCCAAGTGCTGAAGCGATGCGTGTCGGCAAGGTTGCCTCTGCATAGGGAGGTGGGTATGTGAACGTGGGGAGCGGCGCACCGATGGGCAGCGCCTCTGGCGCCGCGGCAGCTAGCGTAAAGACGCCCGTCGCCTGGGCTTGTAGGGCAGTTGCCGTCTGCGGGGCGCCGGGCGTGGCGGTGAGGAAATCGGCGGTCTGTTGGGCGGCAGCGGTCTGTAGATTGGGCGTTGGCACGGCGTCGAGATCAACGGGCGGCAAGGATTCAAAATCGCCGCCGCTCAGATTCACCACCTCACGGTAGACCCACGCTAAGCCGCTTGGCGCGCGCTCAAACTGGATTTGAATCCACTCGCCGTAGCGCCCACGCGCCGCATAAAACTGACCGGGCAGCGCTTTGGTCAGGATTTGCGCATCCAGACTTGGCGCCGTGCGGATGTTCGCCTCGAGACGCGCTTCGACGCGAATCAAGCCCATGTTGACGGTTGGTGTGCGCGTTGGAGTGGCTGTCTCAGCTAGCTCAAGGCGCGGCGTAACGGTCGGGATGACGAGCGGCACAGCAGTTGGATTGCCTTGAGCGCGCAGAACATGCTGAGCGGGCGCGCGCAACCCGATCAGCATGGCGATGAACGTCACACTGGCTACAATTAAGCGGGAAAATGGCTTCATCAGCTCTCTAAAGCTCAAACCTACGCTTGCGCTGGATTATAGCACAGCCTAAGCTCGGCAAGCTTGAGAGTTTCCCAAAGAGTGCCGCGCAATGGCGCTCACTGCGCAGCCCAACGCACTATAGCCTCTCGCTGATCGACTTCGCCTGCGTGAAGAGTAGCAAATAGTCCGGACCGCCAGCTTTGCTATCCGTGCCAGACATGTTGAAGCCGCCGAACGGATGTACACCGACCAATGCTCCTGTGCACTTGCGGTTGAAGTACAGGTTGCCGACGTGCAAGGCTGTGCAGCTTGCTCTCGCTCGTCCAGGCTGCTGTGTCTGTGATACTTGGCTCAAATGCTTGGCGGATGCTCGTTTTCATTCTCCTGAATGCGCCCGATGTTCGCTTGCTTCTGTCTCCCTCCGATATAGGTAGATACTCACTTGATTGAACGAGTCTCCCTCGTGTGCCACCTGCACCGCGTGCTGCTGCGCCCATGCCAGAAATGTCAGCTCGTCGATATGGCTCATGGGATTGATGTGGAACAGCAGCCAGACGCGCTCGTACTGTGCGACTGCCGCCTCAAATGTGCCCTCTGTGAGGCCGAAAATACCACGCTTTGGTTGGTTCAGCTTTGACGAGTGCGGGCGCAATAAGTAGGGTTTGTCGCCTAAGTAGTAGGCGCAGATGATCGCCGTACTCAGTGCAGGATGGTAGATACCGTCGCCCGCTTGCCAGCTCTCATGTAGCGGGCGCAGCCATGCCCGCCAGTCAAAGCGCTGCTGGCCGAAGTAGTGTGCTAGCACACCGACGCCTAGCATCGGCAGCAGTATGGCAGCGAAGACGCGCCTGTTAGGGCGTCCCAGATGCAGCAGGGCATATGCCCAGAACAACATCAGCAGAAGGGCCGACGGCAAGAAAGCACGTGTCAGATAGACGCTGCGCCATAGGAAGCTGATAAGCGCTACCAGCATAGGTGTGCCGAGTGCTGTGCTGAGTATGAGAAATCCTTGCCGGCTGCACAGCCAGTGGCGTGAGACGAACAAACCGACGCCCGTCGCGCCGAGCGCTGCCGCGTACACGTGGATGGTCAGCACCTCCGGTATACGCCAACCCATCGTCATGTTCATGAGCGGCTCAAACATTCCGGCGAGAGTGAGCGGCTGCAGCCAAAACGACTGCGCAATGCCGCGAGCTTGCCCTAGCATGACTATGCCCCATGGTGACCACAGTGCCACCACCAAGCCAAGTGCTAGCGCGGGCTTGATCAAGTGCAGTGGCTGCCTGCGTGCCTGCCACAGCACAGCGAGTCCAAGTGTGAAGACGTAAAACACGCCCAAGTTGTGGCTGTAGACCGCGCCAAGACAGCCGACGGCGAACCACTGCCACTTCCGCGCGAGTGCTGCTTGCACGCTGAGCAGGACAAAAAAGCTGAGCAGCGTGTACACACGCGCCTCTTGCCCGTAGTAGTATCGACGCGGGCAGCACCGCTGCCAGCGCGCCTGCCACAAAAGCTGTGCGCCGCGCAAAGCCGAGCGAACTTGCCACCTGCCACACCAACAGCGTGCTGCCGATACCCGCCAGCGCAGCGGGCAGTCGGAGCGTGAACTCACTCACACCCAACGCGCGCACAACGAGTGCCTCAAGCGCATACCACAGTGGCGGATGTATATCCTCTGCCAGCGCCGCCCAGAACTGCGGCCAGTCTAATCGTGCCGCCATCCACACTGTGAACGCCTCGTCGTACCATAGCGCCTCGTGCCCTAGCGTCGGTAGGCGCAGCCCTGCACTGAGGATAACCAGCCACGCCCAGTGCGGCACTCGTGCCAAGTATTTCATTGCGCCATCCACCACACCACAAGCAACACAAGCAAGCTGCCATAGAAAAGAACAAGCACCGCTACACGGAATGCCGCCATCACCGGCAGGCTTCGGAACTGCCAATGCGCATTGACAGCCCGGACTACACCAGATGCCATCGGCGTTGTAGTTGAAGTGATCCCGTCGTTTCCAGTCTGCGCGGTCTGGAGCTCTGCTTCCACAAAGCTGAGCCAAGCCCGCACATCCACACCCAGCAGCTGCAGACGGCGGACCAGGACATCTTGCTCTTCGTGCAGCAGAGCATACAGCAAATGCCGTTCGTCAACTACTTTGTGTTGATGCTTCTCCGCATTTCGGATAGCCTCGCTCAAAACTCGACGGGTGTGCGGCGTAAGGGGCAGTTCCATCGTAGAGGTCTGATCGGTATCGTCGGCGCCAGCATCGCGACAGATATCGTCGTGCATACTGCGCGGATCGAGGCCAGATACCAATAGCAAGCGCTGAGCCAAGCTGCCATTCGCCTTCGTCAGTACAATGTAAAGATGCTCAGTGCCGATAAACTTGTGATTCAGCCGTGCTGCCTCGTCGCTGGCGGCATCCAACCAGTGTTTACATCGTTCTGTGATCATCGGCTCACTGATCACGCCTTTTACATCTCCTCGTGAGCTGTTTTGCGATCTAGCTCCGCAGTCGTTCAGAACACGCCTAAGCTCAAACAGATGTACATTAAAACTTCATGAAAAAGGTGCCGCGCAATGGCGCTCACTGCGCAGCCCAACGCACTATAGCCTCTCGCTGATCGACTTCGCCTGCGTGAAGAGCAGCAAATAGTCCGGACCGCCAGCTTTGCTATCCGTGCCAGACATGTTGAAGCCGCCGAACGGATGCACACCGACCAATGCTCCTGTGCACTTGCGGTTGAAGTACAGGTTGCCGACGTGAAAAACCCGCCGCGCTTGCTCTAGACGTTCACGGTTTTGGCTGTAGACCGCACCTGTCAGGCCGAATTCGGTGCCATTGGCGATCTCAAGGGCGTGTGCGAAGTCGCGGGCACGGATCAGTGCCAGCACTGGGCCGAAAATCTCCTCTTGAGCGATGCGTGCTGTCGGCGGCACATCGCCGAAAATGGTTGGCTCGATGAAGTAGCCGCCCTCAGGGCTCACCTTCGCCTTGCCGCCGCACAGCAGTTTACCTTCCTGTGTCCCGATCTCGATGTACTCAAGGATTTTCTGCATTGCCTTCGCATCTGAGACAGGCCCCTGATCGATTTCCGGCGCTTGGTCGGGCGCGCCGATAGTCAGTTGGCGGGTTTTCTCTACCACACGCGCCGTCACCTGCTCATAGACCGAGTCTACGATGATTGCGCGTGAGCCTGCTGAGCATTTCTGCCCCTGAAAACCGAACGCGCTCACCACAATGCCTGCTGCTGCTGCCTCTAGATCAGCGGTCTCATCCACCACGACGGCATCTTTGCCTCCCATCTCAAGGATGGTGCGCTTGAGCCACAGCTGGCCAGGATGCACTTTCGCCGCACGCTCGAAAATGCGCAGCCCGACCTCTTTGCTGCCTGTGAAGGCGATGAAGCGCGTCTTAGGATGATCGACGAGCGTATCGCCGATGGCGCCGCCTGGGCCGGGCAGAAAGTTGAGCACACCATTGGGCAAGCCTAAGTTCCATAGAATCTCACAGAATTTATAGGCAATGACGGGTGTGATGCTGGCGGGCTTCAGGACAACGGTGTTACCTGCCACAATCGCTGCACTCGTCATGCCGACCATGATCGCATTGGGGAAGTTCCATGGCGGAATCACGGCGCCAACGCCTAATGGAATGTACTGCAGCTCGGATTGCTCACCTGCAACAGTGTAAAGCTGCTCGCTGGCGTTTTTGAGCCGAATCGCTTGCCGTGCGTAGTACTCTAAGAAGTCTATTGCCTCAGCCGTGTCAGCGTCTGCTTCTGCCCAGTTCTTGCCGATCTCAAAGACCATCCAGGCACTGAACTCGTGCTTGCGACGGCGCATTTCGGCGGCAGCGCGCAGCAGATAACGTGCACGCTCCTCAACATCTACATACTGCCACTGCTTGAACGCCTCAGCCGCCACCTCGATGGCACGCTCGGCATCTTCTTTGCGCCCAGCCGAGACTGTGCCAACGATCTCAGCTGGGCGCGATGGATTGATTGACTGAATTGTGTCAGGCGTGTTCAGGACATTCGCGCCGATGCGCAATGGGTAGTGCCTGCCGAGCTGGCTGCGCACATACTCCAGTGCTTGCTGGAAAGCAGCGCGGTTGGCAGGCTGGCTGAAGTCGGTCAGTGGCTCATTTTTGAAATCGGGCAATTTTGCCATCGTTAAAACCTCTCTTAGTCTAGAGCAGCTTCCTGCAGAATTATATATAAAATTATAGCGTATGGCTTGGACTGTTCTGCAAATGCGCACTTTGGGGTAGACTAGCGCCAATGGCAACCTAGAAAACATGAGGCAACATGCAACGGCGCCACTTCCTTCAACTTTTGGGTTTCAGCGCACTGAGTACAGCACTTCTGCGCCGCAAGGCACGCGCGGCTGAGTCTGTGCTGATTGTCGGCGCAGGTATGGCGGGCATTAGCGCGGCACGCGCGCTGCAGGCGGCTGGCTTTGCTGTCACTTTGCTAGAAGCGCGCGATCGGCTAGGCGGGCGCATCTGGACGGATGATTCGCTCGGCGTACCGCTCGACATGGGCGCGGCCTGGATTCATGGCAATCGCGGTAACCCGCTAACGCCGCTGGCGCGTGCGGCAGGCATTCGCAGCCTGGCAAGCGACTTTGAAGCGGCTGCGCTCTACACAGGCAGCGGTCAGAGACTTGCTGAAGAGCAGCTCAGCGCTGCAGCCGAGCTGGCTGCTGATATCCTGCGCGAGTTGGAAGCCGCCAAAGCGCATGATTTGGTCGACGAGAGCACATCCGTAGCTGATGTTTTGGCGGTGCTGCTGCCGGAATACGAGCTAACTGGCGCCAAAAAGCAGGCTGTGCTGTGGGCGCTCGCCAGCGCAATCGAGCTGGAGTGGGGCGCCGATGCAAGCGATCTATCGCTCTTGGCGTGGAATGAAGATCGCGCTTTCGGCGGCGATGACCTATTGCTGGGTGAGGGCTACGGCAAGTTGATCGCCTTTCTGGCGCGCGATCTGAACGTGCAGCTGAATGTTGTCATCAGCGAAATCGCTTACGATCAGGGTGGCGTACGCCTGAAAACGACGGATGGGCGCATCTATGAGGCGGATCGCGCCTTGATCACTGTATCCATCGGCGTGCTGCAGAGCGGTGCTATCACCTTTACGCCCTCTCTGCCGCAAGCGAAGCAAGCTGCGCTCAGCCGTCTGCAAATGGGCTTGCTGAACAAGATCGCCTTGCGCTTTCCGCGTTCGTTCTGGAATGAGCAGCTGCATCGCTTTGCCTATCTGAGCGAAGTGACCGACGAAGCTTTTGAGTTCTTCAACCTAGAACTGCTGCACAAGCAGCCAATTCTAGTGGCATTCACACATGGCACATATGCGCGCCATCTCGAGCGCCTCTCGCCGCAGCAAGCCGTCTTGCGCGCCTTTCAGACCCTACAACGCGCTTTTGGCACAGCCATCCCAGAGCCAGAGGCATTCACCGTCACCGCTTGGCACAGCGATCCGTTCGCACGTGGCGCCTACTCGCACGTGCCGCCTAACGCCAAGCGCACCGACTATGCCGCGCTAGCACGACCCGTGCAGGATCGGCTGTTCTTTGCGGGTGAAGGGACGTTAGCAACCTACCCTGCCACTGTGCACGGCGCTCTGATGAGCGGCGAGCGCGAGGCAGAGCGCATCATCCACTTAGTAGAATGAGTCGCGAGTCACACTGGGCGCGCCTGGCGCCGCTGATCCTTTTCCTAGCCTTCCTGGCGCTATACGTCGGCACGGCAGCGCGCGGCTACATCGTTGGTGGCGGCGCTGAGGCAGAGTCGATGGAGCTGCAGCGTGCTGTAGTCTACAATGGGATTGCACATGCCACCAGCTACCCCGCTTATGTCATCCTAGCACACTACTTCACGCGTATCGGCGCAGCGCTCGGCGGAGATCCATTCACATGGGCGACCTATTTTTCCTCACTGACGGTGGCATTGGCGCTTGTGGTTGCCTACTTTTTGCTGCGGCTGTATGTGCGTTGGTACGCAGCCGCGCTCGCCGTGACCATCTTTGGGTTGAGCGGCGTTCTATGGCACATCGCCACTATTGCTGAAGTGCAAGGCCTGCACATCCTGACTGTGATGGGCATCCTCTACTTGGCGGCGCGCTACACACGGCAGCCTGAGCACGTCAGCTATCTGGAGGGCGCGGCGCTGTTATTTGGGCTGGGCTTGGCGAATCACCGCATCATCGTGCTGTGGGCGCCGAGCGTCGCCCTAATTGCGTTGGGCAGCGGCGCCCTACGCCGCTTGCAGTTATGGAATTATGTGCGGCTCGCAGCGTTGGTTGGCCTGCCGCTCCTGCTGTACTACGATGTCTTCTTCAAGGTACCGGCCGGCGTAGTCTACGGACTGGGCACGACCTTCAATCCACCGATCAACGCGTACAACGCGCTGCAGATCGTCTTTGGCTATGGGCAGGAGGGCTTGCTCGTCTCGCCTTTGGCTGAACTGCCAGCTCGGATCGCACTTGTAGGCGGCTTCCACCTGGAATTCTTCACGCCGATCGGCGTTGTGCTGGGCATGCTGGGCCTGATGTTGTTTGTACGTCGCGCGCCACTTTACGGAGCCGCGCTGCTGCTCGGCAGCCTTCTCTCGTTCGCCTTCTTCATGACCTGGCGGCAAGACCACAAGGCATTCATCTACTACGGTCAGAGCGGCTTTGGGCTGATCGTCGGCCTGGCGTGCTTGGCAGATCGATCCGTCCGTCTGCCGCGCTTCGGTGTGCCGATCAGCCTAGCTGTGCCGCTTGGGGCGCTGATCCCGCTGCTGTTTGCGCTCGGCTATCCCAAAAACAATCGCGCCCTCGATACGCGCGGTGCTGCTTACTTCGAAGCCTACGCCAGCCTGCCGCCTGAGAGTATCGTCTTCACGGGCGGCTGGAGTCCTGATCACTGGATCGGTTTAGAGGCGATTGCAGCGGGCTACCAGGTCGGCCTATTCTACGACCGAGAGGCGCCCTTCATTGCTGCCGTTGTGAATGAGCGGCGCACGCAGAACATCTACCTCTCGCACTGGATGCAGATGTACTTAGGGATGCTCTCCGGTCAAAATCCGCTGTTAGAGCTGGGTGTGGGCTTCGGCGGCACGCACACGCCGTTTATTCAGGTCTTGCCGCGTGGCGACCCGCGCCTGATTGCCGAAGCCGAGACGGGGCGCAAACTGGAGCAAACGATAGCGCCAGGCCTACAGCTGTACAGCTATCGTGCGCATGCCGATGCGCGCGGCGCCTATTTCACCCTGTATTGGCGCGTCGTGGGCGAGATCCCTGAGCGCCTTATCCCCTTTGCGCATCTACGCACAGTCGACTTAGCAGGCCATACGACAGGTCTGATTGCCCAGCGTGACTATCCCGACCCTGTGCGCGGCTACTATCCGACCACCGCTTGGCAAGCTGGCGAGGTCATCCGCGATACTGTCTTCATCGCCTGGCCAGAAGCGGCTTTGCCGCCCACCGAGTCATTACGCTGGGCTTTTGGCTTTGTCTCGTCTAGCACGGGCCAGCGGGTGGGCGAGGTTTTTCTGCCCTTCGACGTTGTAGAGCGCCCCTGAAAGCGCAGCATGCGGTAAAATCGGGCTTGAAGTGAACTTCCGAGCAAAAGGTAAGCTTGCATGACTCCTTCGATTGGTATTCTGGGCATTGGCACGTATTTCCCCCCCTGCATCGAGAGCGCTGCCGATCTCGCGCTGCGCACCGGCATCCCGGAGGTAGTCCTGCGCGAGAAGATGGGCATCCGCCAGCGGCACGTCGCCGCCCCACACGAGAGCATTTCCTACATGGCAACGCAAGCAGCGCTCAGCGCCCTCGAAGATGCCCAACTGGCGCCCGAGCAGATCGACTTGGTCATCTCGCACGGCAGCGAGTACAAGGATCACAACGTCTGGAGCGCCGCTGCGAAGATTCAGCACAATATTGGCGCAGTGAATGCCTACGCCTTCGATCTGTATGCTTTGTGCGCGGCTGCGCCCATCGCAATGCAGGCAGCGCGCGGTATGATGCTGGCCGATGACTCGTTACATCACGTCTTGCTTGTGGCCGCCAGCCGCGAAAACGACCTCGTCAACTTCCGCAACGAGCGCGTGCGCTTCATGTACAACTTCGGCAGCGGAGCAGGCGCTATGATCCTCAAGCGCGATGCTGAGCACAACCCGATTGTCGGCATGGCAGCGATCACCGACGGCAGCCTCTCAGAGACGGTCACGCTCAGCCGCGCACCTGAGGCCGTCGGCGATTCGGCTGAACACGGCGATCTGCGCGGGCGGCTGCAAGTCAATCAGCCCGAGTACATGGCAGAGCGGTTAGGCGCCGTCTCTTTGGCCAACTTCGTGCGCGTCATTCGTGGCGCGGTTGAAAAGGGCGGCATGTCGCTCTCGGATATCCGTTTTTTGGGCATCACACATATGAAGCGCTCGTTCTATCTAGAAGTCTTGAAGGCGATCGGTCTGGACGCCGAGCAGTCGGTCTACCTGGAAGACTACGGTCATGTGCAGAGCGCTGATCAAGCGCTGGCGCTTCAGCTGGGCTTGGCACAGGGCAAGATTAAGGCCGGCGATCTGGTGGTGCTGGCAGGCGCGGGCGTCGGCTACACCTGGAGCGCAGCGGCACTGCGGTGGACAAAGCCATGACAGCCGATCACAACGAGATTTTCGAGCTGCTCGGCGTTGAAAAAGGCGCGTTGACCATCCAGCGCGTTGAGATCTCAGCGTGGGGGACGGAAGTGCAGCTTGATTGCGCCTACGAGGGCGATCCGTTTCAGCTGCTCTTCGAGGATGTGCGCTCGCTGCAGTGGGATGTGCGCGGCTACCCCGATGAGCGCGATGAACACGCTGATGTGCTGGGCATTTTCTTGGGCGAGCGCGATCACCGTGAGGCGGCCATCATTGTGACGGATGTGTGCGAGATCGCTATCCTCTACGGGGAGATGATGCTCTTGAAAGTGTGGTGAGTGCGCTGCACGGCGCACTCACCAGGAGCTGACTAGCGAGTTGGCGACACGGCGATCTCGAAGCTGCCGCTTGTGCCGCCCGTCAGCGCACCGAAGCGCGTAGCAATGACGATGTAGCGCCCATCCGCAGGGATGACGGCATCGATCTGCGCGTTGATATCATTCCGCGCAGCGTCATCGTTGAAAGCGAGCTGCACACCGCTCGGGTCGAGCAAGTAGAGCGCTGGATCGAGCCTGCCACCTGTGGCGCGCATCGAGATGCGCACGCGATCGCCCGCACGCGCCTGGAAGGTGTAGACTGTGAACGGGCTGACGTTGTCTACGCTGCCGAAAGTCGGCCGCCCGTAGATGAGCGCTTCTGCCACATCGGCGCGATCGCGCACATCGCCGATATCGCGCAGCGCCTCGTTGAAAAAGACTGCCCCTCGCCCCGCGCTGACTGTCCCATCAGGGTTGATGGTGAACGTCGTGACGTAGAGCCGACCGTTGATGTCGGGCTGCTCTTGCACACTGAGCACTTGCTGGCCGCGCACGTTCACATTTAAGGCGTAGCTGGGCAGCAAAGTCTCGCCGCATAGGTTGCGCAGCCAGACCTGCACCTCGTATGTGCCGGCCAGCAGCCGATCGGCTTGCCAAACAGCGTATGTGATGGGTGCAGTCGTCGGATTGTTGCAGTTCAGATTATCCTGGCGCGCCAAGATGCCGCCGCTGGGGACTGTGGTGCTATCCGAGAAGAGCGAACGGTTCTCTGGATCACGGATGAGCAGGCGCACATCGGCGCGGCTGTTCCAAGTCAGGCTGACGTTGAGCGCGCCGACGGGCAAGCCTGCCAAGCCCACCCCGCTGGCTGCCCCAGTTGGCGCAGGTAGAGGCGCACTGCCTTCAGGTGTGAGCAGCGCGTCGGGCGTCGGAGCGATAGCCAGGGCGCCCGTACCGCTCAAGACCAGCTCGTAGTTGCCCTCTGTGCCGCCGATGTTTTTGCCGAAACGCGTCGCAATGATGACATATGTGCCACTGACCGGCAAAACCTGATTGGTGATCAGGGCGTTGCGTGTCTCTGGGCTAGCATCATCGTTCGAGGCCAGCACCGCTCGATCTGGGCCGAGCAGGATCAACTGCGGATCGAGGCTGCCGCCATCGACTGCGTTCATTCTGATATTCACTACCTGCCCTGCAGTGCCCTCAAAGCTCCACACATCCACTTGATTGTTCCGATCAATGCGGCTGCGGATGGTAGTGCGCCCACCTAAAGGCTGCGGTGCGCTGATCTGCGCGGCGAAAGGCGTCAGGTTCAGCAGGAGCGGATTTGCGCCACCTTGCTGCACGCTGACTATCTCAGCTGACTCCAAGATGAAGCTAGCCACATACTGCTCGTTCAGGTTCAAGCGCCCCTGAATTGGCGTTTGGGCGCGCCCATTCACTGTAACCGTGACGGTGAAGTCCACAGGTGCGGCAGGCTGACGGCAAGCGCGATTGTAGTACACCAAGATCTCGTAGCTGCCAGCTGGCACGCGCCCAGGCGCCCAGCGGATGATCTCAGTGGGATTGTTGACGGTGTTCGTGCAGCCGTTGTTGACGTTTGCCAAGAGTGTGGCGCCGCCGGCAGCTGTATTCCTGAAAAAGACTGAATTACCAACAGGATCGCGCACTTCTAGATCGAGATCGTCAATGGTTGCCCAGCTGAGGGCTACGCTCATGTTGTTGAGCGTGATCGGTGTAGGCGTGGGCACGGGCGTGGGCGTCACAACAGCCCCAGCGCCCAGCGTGAGCGTGAACTGCCCTGCAGCATCGCCTTGCGCGCCGCTGCTGCGCAACACCGTGATGTAGTAAACGCCGTTCGGCAAAACCAGATTGCTCAGGCTGACCTGAGTGCCACTCAAATTGGCATTTTGCGCTAGCGGCTGCCCGCTGGCATCCGTCAGGGTGAGTGCCAGCGTCAGCTCTGGCGAGCTGCTGGTGGCAGTCAGCGTGATTGGGGTGCCGTTGCTCACTTCGAAGGTGTAGGTCTGGGCGAAGGTCTGCTGGTTCAGCGTGCCAGTCACGCTCTCACCAAGAGTCAAGCGGCGCGGTGGGCCATCTTGCGCCATCGCTACGCCGATTGAAGCAAGGACGAACAAAGCCGCCAAGCCAAGCGCCAAAAAAAGCTGCATGCGGCTTATCAAGAGCCGTTTCTCCAAGTGTAAGTCCTCCTCAAGCACGCACGGCTGCATGCAAGGTGCAAGTCTATCCAATTCTGGCGGGCTTGGCGAATCGCGCCCATCCGTACAGCCATTAAGTTGCCCGCTTGACAACAAAGATTGCACGATCTACAATGCATCAAGCGTTAGACAAAAAGTAGACAAGCGCTTGCCAAGCATGCAACGTCAACTCGAAGACTATTCTGACGAACCGATCTACAACATGAAGGCCGTTGAGCAGCAGACAGGCATCTCGGCCGCTACGCTGCGCGCTTGGGAACGCCGCTACTTGCTGATCGAACCTAAACGGACCGCCAGCGGCTACCGCCTATACTCCGACCGCGATATCGCCCTGTTGCGTTGGGTGCGCCAACAGATGAACGACGGTTTGACGATCAGCCGTGTAGTGGCGATACTAGAAGCAGCTCGCCAGAGCGGCGAGGCAATTTATGTTGAGCCAGACGACGTACCTGCCTCTACAGCTCGACCAGCGCCTCAACCCCCCTCTGACTTCGTCCAGCCGCTGGTGCAAGCGCTGATCAGCTTGGATACCGAGCGCGCTGACGAAGTGATCGAGCAAGCATTCGCGCTATACACCATGCCCACCGTCTACGTCGAGATCATCACGCCTGCTCTGATTGAGATCGGCGAGCTGTGGCATCGCGGCGAGATTTCGATCTCAATCGAACACTTCGCCACCACTTACTTGCGCGGCAGGCTGCTCGGCCTGCTGCAAGCTTATCCGCACCGCGGTGATATGCCGATGATCATCGTGGCCTGTGCACCAGGCGAACGGCACGAGATCGGCGCCCTAATCTTCGCTGTGATGCTGCGCCAACAAGGCTTCAACGCCATCTATCTTGGGCAGGATGTGCCTGTAGATGACATCGTTCAGACTGCGATCCAAGAGCGCGCCGCCATGATCTGCCTCTCCGCAAACAATGCTACTTCTGCGCTTGCCCTGCGGGATGTACAATCCCTTTTGGAGCAAAACCATCATCACAACCCGCCGCTTTTCGGCTATGGCGGGCGTGCCTTCGACACGGACGCCAGCCTGCGCCAACAGGTCAAAGGGCATTACTTGGGGCATGATCCGCGCGATGCCGTCAACCTGATTCTCAGCTTGCTGCGCGCTCGGCGCAATGGGACCTGATCACTTCCGCTTGGCAGCAATCGCTTCGATAGCGGCCTCAAACTTCGCCAAACCAGCCAATGGATCAGTGCCCAAGTGCAAGCGTACAATGCGCCTGCCGCGACTCTGCAGGGCCTCGTAGTCCCCTTCAGCTTGCGCCTGCTTCAGGATGCTGAAGCTGTACGGCATGTTCGGGATGGGCAGCGACTCGGGATCGTCGACTGTCAGTTGAATGAACACGCCTTTATCACAGCCCGCCTTGTGAAGCTGCCCTGTAGAGTGCAAGTAGCGCGGGCCGAGGCCGAGCGTCACAGCGCGCTGCAATACGTGCCGCAGCTGACGCCGAAAAGTCTCCAAGCGCTCAAGGTACTCAGGGCGCGGCGGCAGATAGGCCAATAAGCCAATGTAATCGCCTGAGCGAGCCAAGCGTAGGAAAGCGGCCAGCAAACCGCTCAGCGGGCTAGCCTCAAAGGCTTGCTGCTCGCGCAGCTGATGCAGTAGCGTGGCTGTCACCTCGTCAGCATACAGGCTAATGCCATCTTCAGTGTAGGCGGGCGCGTTTCGCGGCAGCGCACCTTGCTCGGCGTAGGTATCCAGTAGGCGCTGCGTATTCTGCTTGCTCTCGTCGACGGCAGGCTCGTCAAACGGATTGATGCCCAAGACCATGCCGACCGTTGCAGCTGCAAACTGCCAGCGGAAAAACTCCGCACCGATATCGTAGATATCGCGTAGGCTGAGCGTCACCAGCGGATGCCCGGCTTCTTGCAGCATTTGCACAGCTTGATCGGGATTGTCCGTGCTCTCATCAAGCCGTAAGTAGATAAACAACCGATCGTCATCGTAGTCGTGCGGCAAGCCGATCGTGCCCCCGCTGATTGGGATGATGCCCTTATCTTCCTTGCCGCAGCTCTCTGCAATAAGCTGCTCTGCCCAGGCGCCGAAAGCGGCGATCTCGGGGCTGCTGAGCAGGGTCAGCTTATCCAGGCCGCGCCGCGAGAGGACGCCCATAATCGTGCCAAGCCACAAGCCCGGATGATTGTTGCCCATCACGTTGGCGCCGCACGCCAACGCCATCTCAGTCGCCCGATCCAGTAATTTTTCGAAGTCTATGCCGAGCATGGCTACTGGCAGCATGCCGAAGTAGCTCAGTGCGGCGTAGCGGCCTGCCATATCTGTCGGGTTGTAGTAGATGGCGCGGAAGCCAAGCCGCTGCGCCTCTTCAGCCAGACGGGTCTCTGGGTCAGTGATAGCGATGAACTGATCGCCCGGTTTGGGAGTATGTTCGGCACAGCGCTGATAGAAATAGTAGAGCATGGCGAGTGTTTCCAGCGTATTGCCGGACTTGCTGGCTACAATGAAGCATGTGCGCGCCAGATCAATTTGCGCCTCAACATCTCGGATGGCAGTTGGATCGGTGCTATCGAGCGTGAGCAAGGCTGGGAAGCCGGCTTGCTGCCCGAAAATGGCGTAAAGCGTCTCAGCGGTGATGTTAGCGCCGCCCATGCCCAACATGACCAGATGCTGCCAGCCTTCGCGCTGCGCCTCAGCCCGCGCTGCACGCAGCACCTCACGGTCAATGCGCCTATCGGTCGGCAGGCGCAGCCAGCCTAAGCGCGACTCAATCTGCATAGCTACATCGGGCGAGTCTGTCCACAGGCTGGCATCGCAGGCCCACATGCGCGTGATGCTCTTCTGGCTGCGCAAGCGCTGCAGCTCGGCCTCGACCGGTTTCTGATACTGCCCAAGCACCAAGGTCTGGCGGCGCATGAACCCGCTGGAGAGCAACTTGCGCTTGCCATCCACACGGGCGATGAGCTTGGCGAAGGCTTCGCTGTACATCTCATCGGCATCGCCAGCCAATTGGCGCGTGACGAAGTCCAGATCGATGCCGACGGCAGTCAGGCGCGCCAGCACATCGGGCGCCTCGCGCAGCGCTGCCGTACGTGGCATGGCATCCTGCTCGTACTCAGCCAGGTTATCGAGCATGCTTGGCTCGATCAGCAGCAGCGCTTCAGGGTGATTCAGGCAGTTGAGGTAGTGCATTGGCGTCTGGAGCGGACTGATCGGCCCGATCTCCGTCCAGAGCAGGCGCTGCGGCAAGGCGCCTGCAGCGCGCAAACGCGAGAAACGCTCGCTGTTGAAGATATCGCGGCTGCGGCGATAGGCACTGTTGGCATTGGCTACGCTAATTTTGCCCAACAACTCTGCATTGGCAGAGACGCGCGCCAGCTCGCTGCGCGCCTGCGCTGCACGGATGTTGTTCTGCAGCTGCCGATCGACCATAGCATCTAGGCTGCTGACGTGGAACCCGACCACCGAGATCAGCCCGCCTAGCGGCAAATGCTCAAGAGCGCGGCGCTCTAGGGCGCGCAAGTAGCACTCAGCCACAGCCTCATAGCCAGCCGTGCTGTAGACGTGTGTGAAGTGAACGTTGACGCCCTCGTAGAGCAGCTGCTCAAGGATGGTGAGCAGGTCAATCTGGGCGGGCACCTTGATCAGCACATTGGGGCGGTTGATGGCTTGGAAGAATTGGCGTGCCGCCTCAAGACGTTCAGCGGGCGTCTCGGCGCGCAGAGGCGAGAGATCGACGCTGACGACGCCGCTGGCCCACTCAGGTGCAAAATACGGACGCAGCGCATCGGCAGCGCGCTGTGCATCCTCTACTAACAAAGTCTCCAGGCAGCTGTGCGGATCGCCAGCAGTGGATCGCTCTAGTGCGGCATCGTAGGCATCGCCTTCACCGATGGCACGCTCTAGACGGCTGAGCTGGGTAGTCAGGCTGCTAGTTGGCAGGCGTTCCAATGGCTGCGCTGAGAGCAGGGCGCGCGATAGATCGTGCAGCCACAACCGCCGACTTTCCGGCAGGTGCCTCTCAGTGAGTGTATCGCTCTCTAGCATGCTAAAACTCCTCTCTATACAATTTATTAAGGCTAGTTTTCGGCGCGGGTGGCTTAGGGCTGCCAGTTCAAGCCAGCCCTTGTCTCTGACGAGATCGAGCTAATCCCACGTGCCAACCGTCTCGATCAGCAGGCGCCCTTCCTCACAGCGCGGGCAGCGCACCCACGCCCGTTGAATATCGTACAGGCGGCTATCGTTCACATGGACCAGTTGAATGTTTGTGCTGCCACAATGCGAGCAACTGCTGATAGCCTGTGGCACTGATTCGTCAAAGGATTCCAGCGCAGCACGAAAGAGCGGCAGCAAGTCGCGGGCGCGTTCATCGCCGATGCGCGCGTCGGCTTCCATCTGAAGTAGGGCGCGCTGAGCCGTGCGCAGCGCCTCTTGGGTCTCTTGATCTGTGTTAGGCACCAACACCGAGACCAGTTGATGGCAGTCGGCGCAGATTGCTAAGGCATAGTGGTTGCGCAAAAACATCGGATCGATGCCGCTGTTGCCTTCGTACAATTCAGTCTCTATGTGATAGTTGCACACGGGGCAGGGATGCGCCCACAACAATCTTCCCATTGAAGGTCTCAGCACTCCAAAACTTGTTTTCAGCAGCGGGCAAGCCGTTTTGTGCAGCTTGCCCAACAAATAACTATCGCTGCGGACAGCCTTCTAGTGCCCTGCAGAACGTCTCACACACTTGTGGGCTGGAAGCAGCGTACATAATGTAGAACTCGTTGTCTGCTTTCCGCAAAGTGTACACGTTGGCGCAGAAACCGTACTCTGAGGCGTCTTCAGCGCGCATCCCGCTAGGCATGGCTGGGATGGCACAGCCGAGTATCGTCTGTGGGTCAGTGATCTTGTTGCGATTGATGATCATAATCAAGCCCGACTTGAGCGGATTTTCCTGCTGGATGTAGGTGCGCCCCTCGATGGCGCCAGCGCGCTGCAGGCAGGCTGCGTAGTTGCCAATCGCCCCGACAGCCGCTGCAAACTGTACCTGACCGCCGGCCAGAGCTGCGCCTGCACCTGCTCTTGTGAGCGCATCCGTGATGTTAAGCGTGTTCTCAACGATGTAGTCGCTCAAATTGGGCAGCAAGGCAGCTGTGCTTTCATCACGCGGTACTCTTGTATCGCACGCCGCCAAGACTAGCAGCGCCAAACTCGCCAAAAAGCGCCCTATCCTGGCCCATCTGTTCTTGTGCATGGGAAGCTTCCTTCTTTAAAACTCGAACCTGCGCACATTGTATCACAAGCCATCCGCTTTAGTCACTTTGCACAAACAAGCCGTTTAGCCCATGAATCCTAACGAACATTTGCTAAAAGAGCGCCCAAAGTGTTTGTAAATCCTTAAACGACAGGATAGAATAATCCACAAGCAGCATCTTTGTGATGTTGTCGAGAGGCAACTAGAGACAGAGGATTTTGCCACATGAAAAATCTCGTGAAACTGTTCCTGCTGGGCGCAGCTTTTGCGCTCGTCTTCTCCGGCCTGCCTGTGGCGACCAACGCGCAGGGCGGTGGCGGCGTGCTGATCGAGGCTACCTTCGGCAGCGGCCCGAATACCTTCAGCCCGCTCTTCTGCAACGACACAGCTTGCGCACGTATCGTCGGCTTCCTCTACCCTGGCCTGCTAGGCACCGACCCCGATCTGCAGACCATCGTGAAGGGCGTGCCCGAAGCAATGGCGCAAGACTGGGAGATTAGCGAGGACGGTCGCACTGTCACCTTCAAGCTGGCTCAGGATCGCAAGTGGTCGGATGGCACGCCCATCACCGCCAAGGATTACCTTTTCGCTTGGGAAGTGGCACAGAACGAAGCCACCAAGTCGTTCCTGACCTTCTACACTGGCTTGATCGAGAGCGTTGAGGCTCCAGATGACTTCACGCTGGTCGTCACGCACAAGGTGGCGAGCTGCCGCGCACTGGCTCAGAGCAGCCTGCCCTTCGTGCCCTCGCACATCTACCGCGAGACAGCCCCTGAGGCGCTGCGCGACCTGCCCTTCAACACTGCGCCAAATGTCACAGCCGGCATCTTCAAGTTCAACGAGTTCCGCACGGGCGATCAGACCAGCCTGGTGACCGATCCTGACTATCCGTTCGGTGCTGCTAAGCTGGATGGCTTCATCTACAAGGTTGTGCCCGATCAGACCGTCCTGGTTGAGCAGTTCCTGGCGGGTGAGACCAGCGTGATCGATGGCGCGCCTGTCAACCGCCGCTCGGACATCAAGGCGGCTGAGGATCGCGGTGAGGTGCAGGTCTTCGACTTCCCCGGCAACTCGTGGGACTACCTGGCGCTGAACTTTGCCGACCCAACCAACCCACAGAATGGCTTGGATGCCAACGGCAACCCAATTGATCAGGGCAAGCACCCGCTCTTCGGCGATATCAAAGTGCGCCAGGCAATTGCCCTCGCCATCGATGTTGACAGCATCATCAAGGGTGCCGTCTTCGGTGAAGGCACGCGTATGGCCGCCAACATGATCCCGACCTCATGGGCAGCTGACCCCGACTTGCAGCCCCTGCCCTACGATCCTGAGCGCGCTAAGGCGCTCTTGGCTGAGGCAGGCTGGACGCCCGGCCCAGATGGCATCCTGACGAAAGACGGCGTGCGCTTCAGCTTCACGCTCTTCACCAACCAGGGCAACACCCGCCGCGAGGCGATGGGCACCATCATCAAGGATCAGCTGGCTCAGGTTGGCATCGAGGTGGATTTCCAGACCATCGACTTCAACGTCTTGATCGACCGCTTCCGCAGCCAGACCTATGACGCCTTCATTCTCGGCTGGCGCAACGGTTACCCGGATGACCCCGATCAGACGCAGCTGTTCGCCCGTTCGTCGGACGTGGTTGGCAGCGGTAGCAACTTCACCAGCTGGAGCAACCCGCGCGTGGATGAGCTGCTGCAGAAGGGCCTCTCGGCGCCTGGCTGCGCTGAGGAAGATCGCAACGTCTTCTACTACGAGCTGCAGCGCCTCTTCCAGGAAGAGCTGCCCTACATCCCGATGTTTGTGATCAACGGTCAGTACGCCGCGCGCTCCAACGTGATCGGCTTTGACCCGCGCCCGAACGAGATGTTCTGGAACATTGAAACCTGGACGATCGCCCAGTAAGCTGTAGCTAGGCTTAACCAGAAGACCCTCGCCGAAAAGGTGAGGGTCTTTCATTTCGCTCAGAGGGTGTTTGAAGCCTAGCAGATGCGCGGTAACTGCTCACCGCTGAGCATATCCACAACCCGGCTGACGCCGATAGCGCTCTGCGCCGTCACCCTGCCCTTGGAGTCCGCCCGCACCATGCCCACTTGAGCCGCCCCTTCCCCAATTGCCGCCAGAGCGCGCTCTACCTGCGCTTGCGGCACGAATGCCACAAAGCGCCCTTCATTTGCTACATAGAGCGGATCGAGGCCGAGAATCTCGCAGGCGGCGCGCACATCATCGCGAATGGGGATGCGCGATTCGTCAATGTGCAGGTGTAAACCGCAGCCTTTGGCAATTTCCACCAGGCTGCTCGCCATGCCGCCGCGCGTCATATCGCGCAGGCAGTGCACTGCCACCCCTGCCTCGATCAGGCGCTGCACAGGCGGCCACAGCGGCGCGCTGTCACTCTCGATAGCTGATTCGAACGTCAAGCCCTCGCGAACGGCCATAACTGCCATGCCGTGCCGACCAAGATCGCCATTGATCAGGATGGCATCGCCCTCGCGCACCATGTGCGGCGCGATGACCAAGCTGTGCTCAATCGTGCCGATGCCAGCTGTGTTGATGAACATCCCATCGCCCTTACCCCGATCGACCACTTTAGTATCGCCTGTGACGATCTGCACGTCGGCGGTTTCGGCTGCAGCGCGGATTGACTGAATCACGCGCCAGAGGGTCTCCATCGGCAGCCCTTCCTCAAGGATGAAACTCAGACTGAGGTAGCGCGGGCGGGCGCCGCACATGGCTAGGTCGTTGACGGTGCCGTTGACAGCCAGCTTGCCGATATCGCCGCCAGGGAAAAAGAGCGGCTTGACAACGAACGAGTCAGTCGTGAAGGCGAGGCGCGCCCCGTTGAAGGTCAGCCTGGCGCCGTCGTGCGCGTCGGCGCTGAGCGGATTGGCGAAAGTCGGCGCGATCAGCTTATCAAGCAGCTGATGCATCAGCTTGCCACCGCTGCCGTGCGCCAGCAGCACATGCGGATAGTCTGAGATCGGGATCGGACAGCTGAAAGTCAACTCGCTCATGCTTCAGCCTGCTCAACGCTATGCAGCCGATAGCGATAGTAGGCAGCGCAGGCGCCCTCGCTGCTCACCATCGTGGCACCCAGTGGATGCTCAGGCGTGCAGCGGGTGCCGAAAGCCGGACACTCATGCGGCTTCTTAGCCCCCTGCAGAATCAAGCCGCTGATACACTCGCTGCTCTCCTGCGCTGTGTAATGCGCTACGCCGAAGCGCTTCTCTGCATCAAAGGCAGCATAGGCAGCGCGCAGACCTAGCCCGCTGGCGGCAATCTCGCCGATGCCACGCCATTTGCGCGGCACAACCTCGAAGACCTCGCGGATCAAAGCGATAGCGTGCCTGTTGCCCTCTTGCGTCACCGCCCTCACGTACTGATTCTCGACCTCGGCGCGCCCCTCTTCCAGCTGCTTGACCGCCATGTACACACCCTGGATGATATCGAGCGGCTCGAAGCCGGTCACTACAAACGGTACACGGTATTTTTGGGCAAGCGGCTCGTATTCGGTGTAGCCCATCACCGCACATACGTGACCCGCCGCCAAGAATGCCTGCACGCGGTTGCCCTCAGCTGAGAGGATTGCCTCGATAGCAGGTGGCACTAGCACATGTGAGACTAAGAGTGAGAAATTCGTCACGCCGAGCTGCGCCGCCTGATAGACAGCCATCGCATTGGCAGGCGCTGTCGTCTCGAAGCCAACGGCGAAGAAGACGACCTGCCTATCAGGGTTCGCCTGTGCCAGTCGGAGCGCATCCAGTGGCGAGTAGACTATGCGCACATCGGCGCCGCGCGCCTTGCAGCTGAGCAGATCGCCGCTCGAGCCTGGCACGCGCAGCATATCGCCGAAGCTGGTGAAGATCACGCCCTGCTGTGCCGCGATCTCCAGCGCTTTGTCGATCAGCTCCAGCGGCGTCACGCACACAGGACAGCCCGGCCCGTGCAGCAGCGTCACCTGCGGCGGCAGGAGCTCATCAATCCCAAAGCGCAGAATGGCGTGCGTCTGCCCGCCACAGACTTCCATCAGCGTCCATGAGCGCGTGACCAACTTTGCCAAAAGGGCGGCGTATCGATGCACAGCCGCCGCATCACGGTATTCGTCAATATAACGCATTCTACATACCCTGACTGTTATCCGTTTGCTGCCTACGCGCCGTTGCTGAGCGCCTCTGCCACCAGTTTGCGTGCAGCGCCGAGCGCCTCTCCTAATTTGCCTGCCTCTCTGCCCCCCGCTTGTGCCATGTTCGGGCGACCGCCACCACCACCGCCCATCAGCGGCGCAACTTGCTTGATCAAATTGCCGGCGTGAATGCGCTTGACCAAGTCATCGGTCACGGCAGCGATCAGCTGCGGCTTCTCGTCGCTGCTGAGTGCTCCAAAGACTACCACGCCCGACTTCATGCGATCCTTGAACAAGTCAGTCATCTCGCGCAGCGTCTCCGGCGAGGCAGTGCCCACCTGCGCCACGAGCACGTTCACACCGTTGATCTTCTCCGTCTTTGCCAGTAACGTGTCAAAGACCATCTTCGCCAGCTGTGAGCGCAGACGAGTATTCTCGCGGCGTACCTCTGCCAGTTCAGCTTGCAGCGCATCGATGCGCAGTAACACGCCCTCAGCCGTTGTGCCGAGCTTGAGCGCCGCTTGGCGCAGGGTATCCAACTGACGTGCGATGTATTGCTGCGCTGCGGCGCCCGTCAGTGCCTCGATGCGGCGCACGCCTTGCGCCACGCTGCCTTCAGAGGTGATGATAAATGAGCTGATCATAGCGGTAGATGGCACATGCGTGCCGCCACACAGCTCGTAGCTGTACTTGCCGTTCATCAGACCTGGGCCGTCGATCAGGACTGTGCGGACACGCTCGCCGTATTTTTCGCCGAAGAGCGCCATCGCGCCTTCCTTACGCGCCTCTTCTAGGCTCTTCTCAGCGATGTATACGGGCATGTTGGCGGCAATAGCGGCGTTGATATTGCTATTCAGCAGCGCTAGCTCTTCGGCCGTTAGGGCTGAGTCGTGGCTGAAGTCGAAGCGCAGACGATCGGGCGCCACCAGCGAGCCTTTCTGCTGCACATGATTACCGAGCACGGCGCGCAGCTGGGCGTGCAGCAAGTGCGTTGCCGTATGGTTGCGCATAATGTCCCAACGCCGTGCCTCATCCACTTGTGCCACGCCCGTATCGCCCAGCGCGGGCTGCCCTTCCACCACCTCCCCAATATGCACGATCAAGCCTGCTACCGGTCGTCGTACATCTTCTATGTCGATCGCCCACGTTGCGCCGCGCAAAACGCCGGTGTCGCTCACCTGCCCGCCCGCCTCAACATAGAACGGCGTCGCCTGTACTACCACCTCTACGCGATCGCCCACCTCGGCGCGCTCTACGGGCTGGCCGTCGCGCAGGATGGCTAGGATGCGGATATTCTTAGTCAGCTCGCTGTACGGATTGTAGATGACGCCCTCAGCCTTGAGCGCACCGATGCGCTGCAGCTCATCGAGCAGCATCGTGTAGACTTCAGCGCTCTCGATCGTGCCCATCGCCTGGCCGCCGCCACTGACGAGGCTGTGCTGCGCTTCGGCTTGGGCGTAGCCCGCCTCATCGACATCGTAGCCCTTCTCGCGAGCGACGTCGCGCGTCACCTCGAAGGGCAGCCCCAGCGAGCTCTTCAGAAAGAAGGCATCGCTGCCGCTGAGCTTGCCGCCTGAGGGCAACTTAGCGAGCATCTCGTCCAGCTGCTGCAGACCGCGTTCCAGCGTGCGCCCAAAACGGATTTCTTCTTGCGTCAGCGCCTTGCTGATCGCCTCGTGCCGCTCGACCAGCTCTCTGTAGTGGCTGCCCATCACCTCAATGACCGCTTCTGCCACTTCAGCCAGGAAGGGTCCCTCAAAGCCGATGCGCCTGCCGTAGCGCGCCGCGCGGCGAATCACCATGCGGCAGACCGAGCCGCGATCTTTCGGGCCTGGCGTCACCCCGTCGGCGATCAGGAATGCTGCCGCGCGCACATGATCAGCGATGACGTGGTACGGCACAGGATCGGCGTGATAATCGGCAGGCGTGCTGTTATTCAGCTTCTGAATGCGGGCGATGATCGGCGTGAACAGGTCGGTGTGATAGTTGCTCTGCACGCCTTGCAGCACACTCAGGATGCGCTCCAAGCCCATGCCAGTATCTACGCTAGGCGCTGGCAAGGGCTCACGGCTGCCATCCATGCGCTGATTGAACTGCATGAAAACCAAATTCCAGACCTCAAACAGACGCCCAGTATCTTGGTTCAGCTCGCGAGCGATGGTCTCGAAGTCTGTGCCGCGCTCAGGATGCCAATCCCAGAAAATTTCGCTGCACGGCCCACACGGACCCACATCAGCCATTTGCCAGAAGTTGCTCTTATCGCCCAGACGATGGACGCGCTCTGGGGCAATGCCGATCTCTTCCGTCCAGATGCGATATGCCTCGTCATCGCTTGTGTGGACGGTGAAATACAGCCGGTCGGCGGGCAAGCCATAGACTTTGGTCAGCAAATCGTAGGCGTAGCGGCAGGCCTGCGCCTTGAAGTAATCGCCGAAGCTGAAATTGCCCAGCATCTCGAAGAAAGTGTGATGGCGCGGCGAGGGCCCGACGTTTTCTAGGTCATTGTGCTTGCCGCTGACGCGCATACACTTCTGGGCAGTGGCGGCACGCTTGTAAGGGCGCTGATCGAGCCCAAGAAAGACATCTTTGAACTGCACCATGCCGGCGTTAGTGAAGAGCAGGGTCGGATCATTGCTGGGCACAAGCGAAGAAGAAGCGACAACTTGGTGCTGTTGTTCTCGAAAAAAGTCAAGGAAGGCTTGGCGCGCTTCGGCGCTGGTCATGTGTCTCATAGGCGGCTGATGATCCCTGTCTGGCAGATCACTTTTTTACAATATCTACAATTATGCCGACAAGCTGACCTTTTGAAAATATTGGTTCAGTCGTGCAGCCAAAAAGTGTAGAGATAGCCCGGCTCAGCGCGAAAACGGAAAGCACCATCTGCCTCAACCGCCAAATGACCGCCCGTCGGCACTTCTGCTAGCGAAACGACCTGGCAATCGGCAAAGCGACGGAAGGGTGTGAGCACGATCCAAGCCGGGTCAGGCGCGTCAAGCCTGCCACGCACGACTAGCCCGTCGCGCGTTGGATCGGCGGGCAGCTTGCAGGCGGTCAGCTCGAAGCGGGCGTCATCGGCGCCTACCAAGTGCGCGCTCAGTGGGGAGGCATTCGGGTCTATGCCGCCTTGCTGAGCGAGGGCTTCAGACTCAGACGTCAGGACACCCAAATGTGCCCTGAGAGCTTGCTCAGCGTCCTCAAGTGGCTCGTTTTGCCAGTCAAAGAGCGGCTGCCAGAGCTGATCGACTAATCGTTGTGGCTGCCTGAGCATAGCAGGGCAGCCCTGCAGGGCGAGAAAGGCGATCAGCGGTTCTAGAGTCTGTGTGAGGAAGCGCTCAAGCGCTGTAAAAGCATCAAAGGCTTGTTCAGCAGGCGCTTCATCGCCCGCCCGCCACACAGAGGCATCAGCTCTTGGGCGGACGGCGCGTATGTAGGTCTCGGGCGTGCTATGCATGAGGATATCGATCGGTCTTTGCTGCTGCAAGCTTGCGAACCACGCACGCCACGTGTTAGCCCTCAGCGGTACGGATAGTCGAAACGGCAACATGAGATGTCCGCTGTGACAGTACGGCGCCACGCGCTGACAGACGCTCTCAATGGCTTGATCGGGCGCCAGCCAGCCGTGCGCCGCCGCTAGCAGCACCTGCGAGCCGTCATCGCCCTGCCAAAGCTGCTCCAGCGGATGCGCAGCCTGCCAGTCAGTCAGCATGGCCTGCAAGCCGAAGCCGCGCAATATCTGCGGCAGCCACGCGGGCAGAAACTCTGCGCCCAGGCACAGCACAACGGATATCCGACCGCCTAAAGACTCGGCGCTGCGGGTGCCGCGCAGCAAGTTGCGGATGATGGCTTCGGGCGTGTGTAGAAAAAACTTCGGAAGGACATAGAACGGATTGATCCACACGGCGCCGCGCTGTACTGCTGATTCAAGGCGCTCAAGCTGCTCGGGGCGCAAGCGGAGGTAGTCCTCCAGCACGGCGCAGCCATCTGCAACTGCCAAATGCTGGAAAGTTGGCTCGCTCTCCAGCAAATCGAGTGCGCTATCTAGGGCCTGAACAAGCGCAATCTGATCGCGAAGGGTTGGTTTGGCACGGTGCACATGCGCCAATGCACTGAGGATGTGTAAATGGTAGCTGGCATAGCGCAGCCGTGCATTCATTGTTATTCGCAGGGAAGGTCTTCGCCATGTTTCTGGCTGCTTGAAGTGGATATCAGATTACGCGGCGTTTGTCAATGCAAGAATTGGATAGCAGGCACTTGAGGCGAATACTGCTTTGATGCTTGAGTCTCACTTTTATGGTACAATCCGTGAAAGCATAGGCAGCCCACTTGCTGAAGAGGGGATAACTAATGGCACAGGGAATTCTTGAGAAGGTCAACATCCTTATCTCCGCCAACTTGCACGCGCTGGTCGATCGTGCGCTGCAAGCGAATTCGGTGCAGGTGATGGATGAGTACATCCGGCGCGCTGACCGCGACCTAGATACGCTGGAGACGCAGATCGTGACTGTTGGCGGCAGCGTACGCACACTTAAGCGCAAGTATGAAGAGATGACTGCAACAGCGGAGAAGCTCGATCGCAACATCGACTCACTCCTGACGGCTGGGCGCACCGATCAAGCGGCACGGCTGCAGGCCGAGCTGAACGTCAAGCAGCAGCAAGCGCAAGAGTACTACCAGCAGTGGCAGAACCAAGAGCAAGAGTACAAGCGCATGCTAGATGCTAAGCTGAAGCTGGAAGCTCGCCTGAACACCGTCCGCCAAGAGCGTGAGCATCTCCAAGAGCTGCTGAAGCTGGCAGAGGCAAAGCGCGCCACCACGCGCACCATCCGCAGTCTGAACGATATTCAGGGCATTGGCGACGCTGATATCCGCCGCATCGGTGATATGATCCGCGAGCGGCTCGACCGCGAAGACGCCCAGCTCGAAGTTGCCTCGATGCGCCTGCAAGACGTTGTTGAGGATACAATTCAGCAGAACCTGGTTGACCAGCAGCTCGAGGAGCGCCGTCGGCGCTTGGGTTTGGCGGGCAGCGCCGGTGAGAGCGGCAGCACTAGCAGCACTGCTGGCAGACTGGGCGGCACTAACTGAACGACCTGAAGTCGGGGCGCACTGCGCGTCCCGACCCTGCTTCTCAGGCAGGCGTCACACGGATACTGCACGCCAGCTCATAGCCAATAACTTGCTCCTGCTTGCCGATCCGCAAGCGCAGCGGGCCGTGAAAAGGCGCACGGTTGAGCAAGGTGATAGGTTGCTCGGGCACAATCTGCAACGAGCCAAGATACTTCAGCACCTCGGGATTGTGACTGTTAACGCGACTCACGACCAAATTAACGGGCACATCGTGGATTTCTGAGAGCGGCACATCGTGAATGGGCGGCATCACGCCATCGGCAGTCGGGATTGGTTCGCCGTGTGGGCAGCGCTTGGGATAGCCTGCCATCTGCTCCATGCGCGCCGCCAACTCATCGCTAATTACGGCGCCGAGCGCGTCAGCCTCATCATGTACCTCGTGCCAAGCGAAGCCCATCACTTTGACTAGGAATACTTCTGCTAGACGGTGGCGACGGATGCTCAGAAGGGCCTCGCGTTCACCTTTGGGCGTCAGGCGCATGCCGCGATATGGCTCATGTTCAACGTAACCGCCGCGTTTCAGGCGTTCCACTATGGCTGCCACTGCCGGCGCTGAGACATTCATCCGTTCAGCCAGTGCGGAGGTTGTGATGTACGGATTATCGCCCTGATAATGCGCGATTCGATAGGCCTCAGCTAGGTATTCCTGCTGGATGATGCTGGCGCGCACGCTCCCGACATTCCCCTTGTTCATCAAGACACCCATTCGCAATTTAAGCTGCGTTAAATTCACGGTTAACGTGCAGCGTTGATAGCGCGCTACACGCTGCTTTATAATGATCGTAGCGCCATCGAAAATTAATTGCAATAGTGCTCTGAAAAATTCGGCACAAGTTCAGTCAGAGGTGGCGCTGTGTGTAGCCATGGAGTGCGGCGATGCCTAATCTTGACCTCACCCTACT
>JBDNDQ010000046.1:0-28421 GCA_046719055.1 Aggregatilineales bacterium
GTTGTGGATGAACGCTACCGCAGCGGCAACGCTGATAGTGAGCCAGGCCGCATGCAGGTACCACGGCTGTGGATTTTTCAGCAGTGCATCGCGCAGGAACTCACCTTCGGTGTGTCCGTAGACGATGTAGTACTTCGTCTCGTCGCCAAAGGCGACCTTGCCATAGGGGCGCTGCTTTACGTTAGCATCGCCCACCAGGTAGGGCGACTGCAGCGCGGGCAACATCGGATGGCCGCCCATACTGGTCAGCTTTGCCATCAGCATCGCCTCGCGCTTGATGATCTCTTCGCAGCCGTTGTGCGCCACCTTGAGCAGGATCGGCTTGAGCTTGTTTTTCTCGCGGCGGCGTGCCTCGTAGAGCGCAGCTGTCTTCATCACGCGGATGAGGCGCGTGATCTCGATATCGCCCAAGCAATCGCCGTAGTCAAAGATCACGGAGAGCTCGCCTGCTTCCGAAATGTGCGACGAGCCCCACACACTGAACATCGGCGTGATCGTATCACTCTTAGGACAGTAGCGTTTCATGCCTTCCTCACCTCACTCCAAGCTCCTGCACACAGCTGGCTGCGCTTCAGGGATGTTCGATAATCTATCGTGTGTGCATTCTGGACTGTTGTTTGACAAACATCTGTGGACGCGCCACAATAAGGCCGTCGTCATGCTACTACCTTAGTGCTGAATCGGTATTGTGTCAAGCTGTGAGCAGACGTTCGGGAGAGCCAGCCGATGCCTGAGTATATTAATCGTCCGCCGCGTATTCAGCCAGAGCTGCCCTCTGGCGAGATAGATATCCCACAGCCGCCCACCCCATCCAATACGTCTTCGCAGCAAATGCTCATCACGGTGGCTATCCCGCTAATCACCATTCTTGGCTATGTCTTGGTCAGCAGCGTAGGCGGGCGTGGGAATGTGCTCTTTGTGTTGCCTATGGCCCTTTCGGTGATGGCAACCAGCCTTCTGGCCGTTGTGCAGTGGGTTCGTGAGCGCCGCCTGGATAAAGAGCGCCGTGAAGCCTATGCCCGCTTGCTTATCGAGATGCGCCGCGAGATGATGGCCTCGCACGATAAGCAGCGCGCCTTCTATATCCATAATAATCCCGATATGGATACCATCATGGCGATGGTGAGCGGTGGCGAGGGCGCTGATGAATCACGGCTGTGGGAGCGCCGCGTAGACGACAACGACTTTGGCGCCATTCGCTTGGGCATGGGCTCCATGCCCTCGACGGTCGTCTACCGGATTGATACACAAGACGCGACCGCGCCTCAGATGCCGGATGCCAAGCGTCTCGCTGAAGATTCACAGATCGTCCACAATATCCCGATTACTATTACGCTGCGCCCGCGCTTAGGTGAGGACGATCCCAGCTCGCTAGATACTAAGGGTACAGCGCTCGGCATCAAAATTCCCTCAGTCGGGCGCTATGCTATCGGCGTGGCTGGCGCGGATGTAGCACGCACCAGTGACTTTGTGCGCGCTATGTTGGTCAGCTACACCGCCTTTCACTCGCCTAACGACACGCGCTTGTACGTCATCGGCGCTGCTGACCGCCAAAAAGACTGGGACTGGGCACGCTGGCTGCCACACTGCAACACCAGCCGCAACGACTCCGGCAAGGGCGATCTGCTTGCCTTTGAGCCGAACAAGACGCGCCGCATGTGGGACTTGTTGCAAAACGAGCTGCAGCGCCGCGCCCTGCGTGCCGAAGATGAGGACGCTGGCGATGTGACCTTGCCGTTCATGGTTGTAGTCATTGATGCGCTCTCCCAAGCTGAAGATTCGCCCTTGCACAGCCTCAGCACGGAGGCGGCGGTGGCGCTCTTGCTCACGCGGGGCGCGCAGCTCGGCGCCGCTGTGATTTTCGTCGTGCCAGAGCGCGATCAAATCCCGAGTGAATGCCGCGCCATCATCGAGATGGAGATGGTGGATGATAAGCCTGTCTTCCGCTATGCGGAAATCGGCTTGAACTCGATGCGCTACGACGGAGTCGCCGATATGATCAGCGAGCGCAACGCCGATGACCGCTTTGCGCGCAAGCTGGCTTCCAAAATGGTGCGTGCCACCTTCGGCGCCGATGTGGCTACTTCTGTCAACCTGCTAGAGCTCTTCAGCATCCTCGATAATAAGAACTACGACCGTCCCAATGCCTTCCCGCTGCTGGAATGGTGGCGCGCGAGCCGCAAGCCTGAAAAAGCCGAGTGGCTGCGCGTGCCGATCGGCTTGATGGCGGGCAACAAGGTGCGCTCGCTGACCTACGCCGCCGATATTGATGGCGTGCACGGTATGATCGCTGGTACGACTGGCTCTGGTAAATCCGAGCTGCTGATCACCATCGTCGTCGGCTTGGCGATGCGCTACGATCCAAGCGTCGTCAACTTCGTCCTGGCAGACTACAAAGGCGGCACGGCTTTCGACCCCTTCAAGCCCTTGCCACACGCTGTGGACGTTGTCAGCAGCTTGAACGGCTTGGCAGGCGTGCGCACCTTCACTGCCACCAAAGCCGAGATGAATCGGCGCAGCAAGATGCTAGCCGATACCAACACCAAGCACATCGTCCACTACCGCCAGAAAAATCTCCATGAGACGCGCGAACCTTTCCCGTTCCTCTTCATCATCGTGGATGAGTTCGCCGAGATGGTCAAGGAGAATCCCGAGTTCAAGGGCTATCTCGACTCAATCACGCGCTTAGGGCGTGCTCTGGGCGTCTGCCTGATCCTGGCAACGCAGCGCCCTGCTGGTGTAGTGACCGACCAAATGCGCTCCAACATCAAGTGGCGCATCTGCCTGCGCGTAGAGACCGCCGAAGACTCGCGTGAGCTGCTCAAGCGCTCGGATGCTGCTTTCTTGCCGAATAACATTCCTGGGCGCGGCTATTTACAGGTCGGTAACGAGAACGTAGAGCTTCTACAGCTAGCGCGCGCCGGCGCGCCCTTCACCGGAGATCAAGAGACGGCTGAGCCGGCTGTGATCTGGCGCTCGCGCGTTAACATGTCAGGCATGGTTGATGTGGCAGCCGCCTCAGCACGCAACGCAGCTGCCGAAGTGCCAACCATCTCGGACTTGCTCATCGCCCGTATGGCGCAGATCGCGGCCGAGAACGATGACGTGGTGCCACAGAAAAAGCCATGGCCCGATCCGCTGCCCGTCAAGCTCTCGCTCGATATGGAGCGCCTGCCTGGCGATATCAAGCCGAATCCGAATCTGCCCCTCAACGGCGCTGTGATTGACTGGATGGAAGAGGAAGAGCCAGACTGGCGCAACCCGATCGATTGGCGCGAACGGGCTGTGCGTGCGCGCATTGGCTTGATCGACAATCCCGCCAACGCCGAACAGCTGCCTCTGACAATCGATTTCAATCGTGGCCATGTGGCGGTCTTCGGCGGGAGCGGCTGGGGTAAGACGTTCCTGCTGCGCACGCTCATCACCTCGCTAGCGGCAACCCACTCGCCAGCTGAGCTCCACATCTACATCCTAGACTTCGGCGGCAAAGGCTTGGATGTGGTGCGGGACTTGCCGCACGTGGCCTCTTACGCCCTGCCCAGCCAGGATGAGCGCGTCACAGCTATCATGCGCCGCATCCAAGATGAGCTCGAGCAGCGCAAGGCCCTGCTCAGCCAGACGCGTACCGATAACATCGCTGAATACAATGCGGCGCATCCACACAAGCCCGTGCCCGCCATGCTGGTGGTTGTGGATAACTTCATGGAGCTGCGCGAGTCTTACGAATCGCTGCTGCCAGAGCTGACGACCTACGTGCGCGATGGACGTGCGAACGGCGTCTACTTCATCTTCACCTCGCAGCAGCCCAACTCCATCCCGAACAAGATGTTCAACATGATCACCGAGCGCATGACCTTCCGCCTGCCCGATGTCAGTGAATACCAGGGCGTGGTCGGGCGCGTCAGCTCTCAGCTGCCCGAGATCGGCGGGCGTGGCTTCATCCAGTATGAAGGGCAAGCCCTAGAGATGCAAATCGCGCTGCCGCTCAGCCTGACGGTGGAAGATGAGCAGGCCGGCTTGGATAACACCAAGAAGCTGGCGCTCCTCGTTGAGCGGATGAACCAAGCATGGGGCGATCGCCCGCGCCCGCAAAGCGTGGACTTGGTCAAGGCGCTCTCGCTGATGGAGCTCTTCGAGCTGCTGGATAAGCGCGAGTACAAGACGGTGCTGGACTTCCCGATCTTGGAGTGGTGGCGCGAGAGCCGTAAGGCTAGCAAGGCAGAGTGGATCAAGGCGCCCATCGGCTTGGTGACGGGCAACAAAGTCCGCTCGATCGTCTTCGATCAGAACGTAGACGGTGTGCATGGCATGGTCGCCGGCACGACCGGCTCAGGCAAATCTGAGTTGCTGCTGACGCTGGTGGCAGGCGTCGCTATGCGCTACGACCCCAGCGTGGTCAACTTCATCCTGGCAGACTACAAGGGCGGTAGCGCCTTCACGCCAGTAGAAGCCCTGCCGCACGCTGTCGATATCGTGACCAACTTGCAGGGCATGGCGGGCGCACGGACTTTCACTGCCATGCGCGCCGAGATGAACCGCCGTTCAGCTCTGCTTGCCGTCACCTCGACCAAACACATTGTGGAGTACCGCCAGAAGAACTTGCACGAGACCCGCGAACCTTTCCCGTTCCTGTTTGTCATCGTGGACGAGTTCGCTGAAATGGTCAAGGAGAACCCTGAGTTCAAGGGCAATCTCGACTCGATCACGCGCCTAGGGCGTGCGCTCGGCTTGTTCCTGATCCTCGCCACACAGCGCCCCGCCGGCGTGGTGACTGACCAAATGCGCTCTAACATGAAGTGGCGCGTCTGCCTGCGCGTGGAGACAGGCGCCGACTCGCGCGAGCTGCTCAAGCGCGAGGATGCAGCCTTCCTGCCGAACACGGTGCCAGGGCGCGGCTACATTCAGGTCGGCAACGATAACATTGAGCTGATGCAAGTGGCGCGCGCGGGCGGCCCGTACAGCGGCCCGCTGCCGGAGTATCTGCAGGACAAGTACAGCGGCGATGTGCCAGCCCTGACCGATGTGCTTTCCTACATCATGCGCCACCTCATGAACACCAATCCTGATGTGCTGGAGCAGAAGAAGCCCTATCCTGATCCGCTGCCGCGCCTGCTCACCCTCGATCAGAAGCGCTTAGAGAAAGATTTTGAGGATAATCCGCTCATGCCGCTCAGCCGCGCGATGGCAGATTGGATCGCGGGGCGCGGCGCTTGGCGCGGCATTGATTGGGCGCGCAGCGGAATGCGGGCAGCTGTCGGCTTGATTGATAATCCCGCCCGTGCTGAGCAGCTCTCCCTGACGCTGAACTTCAATCGCGGGCATGTGGTTGCTGTGGGCGCTAGCGGCACTGGCAAGACCGTGCTGCTGCGCACAGTGGCGATGGCGCTTGCCGCCACACACTCGCCCAAAGAGCTGCACATCTACATGATGGACTTCGGCGGCAAGGGCTTGGATGTGCTGCTAGGGCTGCCGCACGTCGCCTGTTCGATCTATCCCTCTGAAGATGACCGCGTCTCGGCATTGTTGCGCCGTCTCTCGGATGAGCTTGAGCAGCGCAAAGCCTTGCTGAGCCAGGCGCGCGCCGAAGACCTCGCCATCTTCAACACGCAGTATCCGGATAAGGCGATGCCCGCCATCTTGGTGATGATCGACAACTTCGCCGAGTTCCGAGAGAACTATGAGAACTTGCTGCCAGAGCTGACAGCTATCGTGCGTGATGCGCGCGCCAACGGCATCCACTTCATCGTCACGACGCAGCAGACCGGCTCCTTGCCGAGCAAGCTCTACAACATGTTCTCGATGCGGCTCGCCTTCAAGCTGACCGACTCGACCGAGTACTCGATGATCGTCGGGCGCAACATGCCTAACCTGCCCGATATTCCAGGCCGCGGCTTTGTGCCGGTCGAAAACGAGCCACTGGAGATGCAAGTGGCCCAACCGCTGTCGGTTAGCAAGGAAGAGTCAGAACAAGGCTTGGATGTGCTCAAGAAGCTCTCGCGGGTTGTTGAGAGCATGAAAGAGGCATGGGGCGAGCGCCCCGTACCGCAGAGCGTTGACCTCGTGCGCCAACTCTCGCTGATGGAGCTCTTCGAGCTGCTGGATAAGCGCGAGTACAAGTCCGTGATGGACTTCCCGATCCTGGAATGGTGGCGCGAGAGCCGCAAGCCCGAAAAAGCCGAGTGGCTTAAGGCGCCCATCGGCTTGGTGACGGGCAATAAAGTCCGCTCGTTGATCTTCGATCAGCAGATCGACGGCGTACATGGCATGGTCGCCGGCACGACGGGCTCTGGTAAATCCGAGCTGCTGCTGACTGTAGTAGCTGGCCTGGCTATGCGCTACGATCCCAGCGTGGTCAACTTCATCCTGGCAGACTACAAAGGCGGCAGTGCTTTTGATCCGTTCAAGGGGCTGCCGCACGCCGTCGATATCGTCACCAACCTGCAAGGGTTGGCCGGCGCGCGCACCTTCACCGCTATGAAGGCTGAGATGAACCGCCGTTCGGCGCTGCTGGCCGTCACGCAGACTAAGCACATCGTCGATTACCGCAAGCGCAACCTGCACGAGCGCCGTGAACCGTTCCCCTTCCTGTTTGTGGTGGTGGACGAGTTCGCCGAGATGGTCAAAGAGAATCCTGAGTTCAAGGGCAGCCTGGACTCGATCACGCGCTTGGGGCGTGCGCTGGGTGTCTGCCTGATTCTGGCGACGCAGCGCCCGGCCGGCGTGGTGACCGACCAAATGCGCTCCAACATCAAGTGGCGCATCTGCTTGCGCGTGGAGACAGGCGACGACTCCAAAGAGCTGCTCAAACGCGCTGATGCGGCTTTCCTGCCTAACAATATACCAGGGCGCGCCTTCTTGCAGGTCGGTAACGATAACCTTGAGCTGATGCAAGTGGCACGCGCGGGTGGCCCGTACGACGGCCCCCTGCCCGACTTCTTGAAGAATCTGCGCGAGGATAAAGACGCTGCCGACGAGCTCTTCCTCTCTAACATCCTGACGGCGATCATGAAGCGCCTGGCTGAGGAAAATGAGGATGTGAAGCCGCAGCCCAAGCCCTACCCAGACCCCCTGCCGCTGCGCTTGACGCTCGATCAAGCGGGCTTAGAGGGTGAGCGCAAGCCTAATCCGCTTCTGCCGCTCAGCCCGGCGATGGTCGAGTGGCGCGAAGGGCGCGGCGCCTGGCGCGGCATCGACTGGAAGAAAGAGGCGATGCGCGCCGAGATCGGTTTGGTCGATAATCCGCTTGAAGCTGCACAGATGGCCCTACAGCTCGATCTGACCAAAGGTCACGTCGTTGTGATCGGCGCCAGCGGCATGGGAAAGACCTTCATGCTGCGCACGCTGGTGATGGCGCTAGCAGCGACGCACTCGCCTGAGGAGCTCAACATCTACGTGATGGACTTGGGCGGCAAGGGCTTGAGCGTGCTGAACGAGCTGCCGCATGTCAGCGCGCCGACCATCAACTCCGGCGAAGATGAGCGCATTCAGCGCCTGCTGCGCCGTGCCGCTAGCGAGATCGAGCGCCGCCGCGATATCCTCAGCAAAGCGCGCGCCGATAATCTCTTCGATTACAACGCTGCCAATCCCGATCGCATCATCCCGGCTATGCTGATTGTGATCGATAACTTCGCCGAGTTCCGCGAGAACTACGAGCCGCTCCTGCCCGACTTGATCAGCGTCATCCGTGATGGACGCGCCAATGGTGTGCACTTCGTCGTCACGTCCGACTCGTCAGGCGTCTTCACTACCAAGCTCTTCAACCTGTTCACCGAGCGCCTCGCGCTCAAGCTCAACGACCCCGCTGACTACATGAACATCATCGGGCGTGTGCAGGGCGTGCCACAAGACCCTGGTCGTGGCTTTGTGGTGCGCAATAAACAGAACCTCGAGATGCAGATCGCCGTGCCGATCAGCCTGACCAAAGAGGATGAGGAAGTCCGCAAGCTGGATGACACTAAGAAGCTGGCACACTTGGTCGAGCAGATGGCGAAGGCTTGGGCAGGGCGCCCGCGTCCGACTGGGATTGATATCCTGCGCAAAGTCATCCCGCTCAGCACCGTCTTGCCAGAGCGCCCGCGCAGCCCTGCGATCGAGACGCTGCTCGGCATTGAGGATAGCAACCTTGAGCCGGCCGCCTTCGACCTGCAAGCGCGCGGCCCGCACTTCGTGATCATCGGCCCGCCGCTCAGCGGCAAGACGACCGCTTTGCGCACTTGGGCGCTGGCAACTGCCGCACTCTACGATCCCTCGCAAGTCATGCTAGTGCTGGTGGACTTGCGCCAACGGCTGTTCCGTTACGGCGGGCGGCAGAGCAAGCACACCCTCGCCGACTTGCCGCATGTGGTCGCTACCGTCTCCACACCTGAGGAGATGGCGCAAGTGGTAGCCAATCTGCGCGTGGAGTTCGAGACGCCTGAAGAACAACGGCAAGGGCATCCACGCCGTGAGGTGTTCTTCATCGCCGATAACTACGATGACTTCGGCTCTGCCTTTGGGCGCGGCACCATCCTGAGCGATCTGGCTGTGATGGCGAACAAGTACGGCCCGGATGGCTTCCACGCTGTGCTGTGCGGCTCCTCGAGCATCATGCGCGGTCAGGATGACTTCCTGCGCCGTGCGCTAGAGTCGCGCTTTGCGCTGGGCTTGGATAGCGGCGAGTCGGCGAACTCGCTCGGTGCACGTCTGCGCTCCAGCACGGAGGAATTCCCGCCCGGTCGCGGCTATATTGTGCGCAGCAACCGCGCCATCCTAATGCAGGTTGCCACGCCGCAGGGCGATGGCGACGCTACAATGGAAGAGGCGCTCGATCGCTGGGTGGAGCAGCTGTGCGCCAAATATCCTGAGCGCGCGCGCTGGCTAGCCGACCTGGTGCCTGAGCTGCGCCAAGAGGCGGCAGTGCAGCCTGCAGCAGCTTCGCTGGCGGCTGTGGCGGCGAATCTGGCTGCTACCGCCGATGAGCTGGCACGCCGTGCAGCCCAAGCGCCTGATGTTGACTTGAAGAAGCTGGAGCAAGAGCGCACTGCTTCTGCGATGGCTGTCGATAGCGCTGTGAAGAGCATTCAGGAGCTGGAGAAAGAGCTGGAAGCCGCTGCTTCGGTGAAGCCCAAGCCGGTGCCCGTCAAGTTGACGCAAGAGGAAATTGATCGACGCAAGGCGGAGGCAGAGGCGCGTAAGAAGGCAGCTGCGGTTGCAGCCGCTGGCGCCAACGGCGACAACGGCGCCCAGACCATGCCCGATACACCCGAAACTGCCGCTGCACCTCAGAGTGGCGACTAGTAGGCAAATGGGCTGACTTGCCAGGGCAAGTCAGCCTAATTGACAACAGAAAGGGCTGACGCTGTGACCCGTTTGGTTGTGACCATCTCATCTGACTTGTTCGATAACCCTGAGCAAGAGGCCTCTATACGTGAGAACTTGCTGGTGCGCAATCTGATCGAGGAGACGATCAAGGAATTCAACCTGCCTGAGGATGCGCTTTATGCCCTGCGCATCGAGAGCAGCGGTAGGCTGCTTGATCCCGAAAAAACGCTGGAGCAGCAGGGCGTCAAAACCGGCGAGCGCCTCACCTTCAGCCGTGAACGGCGCGCTGCCCGCCGCGAGGCAGTGCTGGGCGGTGGTGCCTCGCGCATCATGTTCAGCACCACCAAGCGGCCTTTCTTCCGTGAGGACTCGCGCGGGACGATCTTCGATATCCACTTCCACCCCGCCATCATCGGGCGCCCTGATCACAGCAATCCTGCCAGCCGCGAGCTGCTTGCCGTCAATTTGGAGGGCTACGAAGGGGCCAAAAGCGTCTCGCGCTATCACGCACGCATCACAGAGGACAACGGGCAGTTCTACATCGAGAGCCTCGCTGAGCATAACCCTGCCTATCTCAACAACAGCATAGTGCGCATCGGCGAAAGGCGTGTGATGTACCCAGGCGATAAGGTGCGCGTTGGGCAGATCACCCTGACCTTCGGCTTGCGTACAGGCCTGACGCAAAACATCCCTAATCTGCACGATCCCAGCCAACAGACTATCATCGAGCCTAACCCTAGCTGATGATGGCCCGGCACCTTGCTAACCTGCTTCGGCGCGCCCCGTGGCTGATGTATGTTCCCCTGCACCTCTCGCGCCTGTTCTACGGGCGGGTGACCGTTGGCGCGGTAGGTGCAGTCTTCAATGCTGAAGGGCAGCTGCTGCTAGTAGAACATCTATTTCACCCGAACACGCCCTGGGGACTGCCCGGCGGCGGCATGAATCGCGGCGAGACGCCCGATCAGACCGTCCGCCGCGAGTTACTGGAAGAAACTGCTCTGCGGGTGGAGATTGTGCGGCCGCTGCTGATCGCTGAATCGCACATTTGGCGGCACCACCTTGATGTGGGCTATCTATGCCGCCTAGAGCCGCCCGATCAGGCTGTGCGCCTCAGCCGCGAGCTGCTAGCTTATCGCTGGTTTGCCCCGCATGAGCCGCTGCCACCGCTCTCGACTTTCCACGCTGAAGTGGTGCGCCATGCCATCGCCGCCTTAGCGATTCTTGATTGACCAATCGAAGCCAATCTCAGGATCGTCAAAGGGGATGCGGAATTCGTCGGGGGCCGACGGATTATAGCTGTGCGTAACAGCGTAGAAGAGCAGCACAGGCTGATTGCCCAACACCTGATAGCCATGCGCCACTCCGCAAGGTATTAGTACCGAGACGGGGTTATCCTCGCCAGCGTAGACGACCATCGTCTCTCTGTAGGTAGGCGAGTCAGGACGGCGATCGTACATCACCACGCGCGCCATGCCGCTTGCCACATACCAAATATCATCCTGATGCTGATGCCAGTGAAAAGCTTTGATCACGTTCGGATAGGTCTTGGTGACTGTGATCTGCCCGAACTGGCGCAGCATGCGATCATCGTCACGCAGGATTTCGCGTAAATAACCCCGATCATCGCTATGCGTCACCAATTTCTTCACCACGACATCGTGGATTTTGCCCATAACCGCCAAAAACTCCTCATCGATTCAGAGTGAGACGTCGCTTGCCAAGCATACCCCATCTTGAGCGCCTGCGCCTATAAAAACGGCTTTTTGCGTATGGGCCCGACTTTTGCCGCCTCTTCACCTTCCGTGCTACAATACATGCAAGACGGGCTGTACGCAGAAAGCACATTTTTCCTCGCCAATGGCATCGCCTATCCCGCATCTCGAGAGTGTGAACAGGAGTCTCTATGTTTGAAGATACCCGTGCAGTCATTGCTGCGCTTGGGCAACAGCAGTACATTGCCTCTGATGAGATTGCTACAGTGCTTTTCCTAGCTGAAAAGCTGGGCAAGCCCGTCCTCTCTGAAGGGCCGGCCGGCGTCGGCAAGACGGAGCTGGGCAAAGCGTGGGCCAAAGCTACCAATCGCCGCCTGATCCGCTTGCAGTGCTACGAAGGCTTGGATGAGAAAAAAGCGCTCTACGAGTGGGAGTACGCCAAGCAGATGCTCTATACGCAGCTGCTGCGCGATAAATTGCAAGACCTGCTGCGCGACGCCGCCAGTCTGACAGAAGCAGCCGATCGGCTTGCCGCTGAGGAAGATGTCTTCTTCTCAGATCGCTTCTTGCTGCCGCGCCCGTTGCTAGATGCTATCATCTCGCCCGAGCCAGCCCTGCTGCTGATCGACGAGATCGATCGCGCTGATGCCGAGTTTGAAGCTTTCCTACTGGAGGTGCTGAGCGACTTCCAGGTCTCCATCCCAGAACTGGGCACGATCACGGCGCGCCACCAACCGATGGTCATTCTGACCAGCAACAACACCCGTGAGCTGTCTGAGGCGCTGAAGCGGCGTTGTCTGTACCTCTCAATCAACTACCCGAACCACGAGGAAGAGCTGAACATCGTGCGGATGCGCGTGCCGCAGCTGAATGCGCGTATTGCACAGCAAGTCGTCGATGTGGTGCAGAATCTACGCCAAATGGACTTGAAAAAGCATCCCAGTGTGGCTGAAACGCTGGACTGGGCAAAGGCGCTGGTGATGCTGAATGCTGATGCGCTCGACGAGCAGACCCTCGAGAACACCCTGACGGTTCTGCTCAAGCACGAGTCAGATGTGCAGCGCGCACGGCGTGAAGGCGGCAACTTGATGCGGCGCGGGGGCATCAGCGGGCAGGGGCGCGGCCTGCCACCCACTAGACCGCGTGGCGGGCGCTACGGATGAGCGACGATCGGCGCTGGCAGCTGCTCGATCGGCGCTTGGTAGCTGATCGCGCGCCCTTTGCGCATGTCTACGACCTGGACTTCCGGCTGCCGGATGGGCGCGTCCTCACCAACTGGCTGCAAGTTGATTTGCCGCCCTTCGTCGTGACTTTCCCAGTGACGGCAGCGGGCGATGTGATCTTCGTGCGGCAGTATCGCCAGGTCGTGAATGACTATCTGCTAGAGCTCTCCGCCGGCCACATTGAGGCGGATGAGGCGCCACAGGCGGCAGCTGCCCGTGAGCTGCTTGAGGAAAGCGGCGCCATCGCGGCGGAGTGGCAATTCTTGGGGCGCTACGTCATGGATGCCAATCGGGGCTGCGGCTGGGCGCATATCTTTCTGGCGCGGGGCGCGCAGATCGTGGCGCCGCCTGATTCAGGCGATGTGGGCGAGATGAGCGTCCACCTGCTGCCACTGGCGCAGGTCAGGCAGCGCTGGCAGGCTGGCGAGTTCATCAGCGCACCGACGGCCCTTGCCATTGGCCTGGCGCTTGCGGCACTTGGCAGCGGCTAGCTTCCTCTGCGCCCACCTATGACCTGCAAATTGGCGATAATCGACTCGTAAGCGTGCCCGGAGGCGTAGACGCGTAGGCGCAAGACGCTCTCCGGCTTGCGAGCGCCGGGCAGCAGCCTGAACAGATCGCCTGAGTCGTAGATGTACCACGTATCCGCGTTGATCTTCTCGTGCTCTTGCAGGCAGGTATCGCAGATGGTCGGACTCTCATCGGTGGGTGGGCGCAGCGTGTAGAAGCCGTGCCGCCAGACCTGCGGCTGCTCAGGTGCGTTATTCTCACCCAGATAGTCCAGCTGAATCATGACAGGGCACTCTGAGCCTTGAATGCCACAGGTTGTTACGTCTTGGCTGCGGATGCGCACACGGGCGCGGACGTACAGGGAGTCGTAGCTGCTCAGGCTGCGGCGCGGGATACTCAGCACAATGCCGTCATCCTCGCTGAAGGTGTATTGGCAGCTAGTCTCGGCATGATCTAAGCCCTGCCCAAGCCGTTTCATGCTGAGTGTCACTTGCTGCTCAAACAACAATCGCGAGAAGCTGCCTTGCGGCTCGTTAGGGCGGTTAGCCCGGCTGGTGCACGCCCAGCCGAAGGGCAGGGCGGGATTTGTGTCGATATCCTCACGGCTGCCGAAACCAGCGTTAAGCAGCTCGAAGGGCGTGGGACGCACAATGAGCGTGCCCATGCCGACTGGATCGCGCAGCAGCGTGCCAATTTCCCCCGCACTGACTGTTCGCACCTGGCCGCTGGGCGCCTCTAGCAGAGCATTGCCGTCATCGGCGTGCAGATCGAGCTGCTGGCTGCTGCTGTGTAAGCGGAAGTTGCCGCTCTGGCTGAAGCGGGCTGTGCCCGCCTCTGAAGTGATCTCCAGCAGGACGTCGCGCGCCACGCCTGCCGGTATATCGATCCAGAAGCGGCCGATGGCATTGCGCAGGCGGATAGTGTAGGGCGCACTGCTCCACTCAAAGCGAGGGCGCGCCGCCTGTTCGATAGTCAGGCTGCTACCTTGCATCAAGAAGACAGTGGCGATCAGCTGCTTCGAATAATTATCCTCGAAGGTCAGGTAGCCCTGCGAGACGCTGTCAACCTGGACGGTCGAGTTCGCTCCAGGGAATTCCTGGCGGGCGGCGCTGGCGGGGCTGCCATCCGGTAAGGTCAAGTCGACCCGCCCCTTGCTGACGGTCAGGCGGATCGCCATCTCGACCCTCGACTGAAACAGGAACCAGTAGGCGCCAGCTGTGCCGAGCGCCATGATCAGGCAGAAGGTGACGAAGCTTGCTAGCATGATCGTCCAGGCCACTGCCTGCGGATTGCGTAAAGTATGTGAGCGTGTGCCGTAGAGCATTTTCCCGCAAAAAGCCTCGACCATTGAGCATAACGTGCCCTGACTTCAGGCGCAAGCCGTGCTATACTCACGCCCATGATGCTGAGACGTCTCCTGAGCGCTCTGAGCGCTCTGATCGCCCTCACCGCCTGCGATCCGCTAGCGCCCGATCCGACGATCGCTGCGCTGCAGCGCGCTGCACTCCAACCGACTGTCACACCTATCCCGCCAACAGCCGTGCCATCGCTCACGCCGACGATCACACCTACGCCCACCGCTACGCCCACGCCCACACCGACCTTCCCACCCACGCCGACGTCCTATCTCTGTCTTGAAGCACGCGGTCAGACCGTCGAGCTAAGTTTCTTCAGCCAAATTGCCCGCCAAGACCTTGCCTATCGCGTCTATTTGCCACCCTGCTACGCCGAGACGCAGCGGCGATATCCATTTGTAGTCTTGCTGCACGGGCAGGGCGGAGATCAGAGTGACTGGACGGCGATTGGTGCGCAGCGCGCTTACGAGTCAGCGCTGCGTGCAGGCGCCGTGCCGCCAATGCTCCTGATCATGCCCTCAGGCGGGGCGCTAGCCGATGAAAACAGCTTTGCTGAGGGGCGCTCGTGGGCAAGCGTCGTCCTTCAAGAGCTGCTGCCGAATGTTGAGCGGAATTTCTGCACCTGGAACGCCCGCGAGGGGCGTGCCATTGGTGGTTTTTCGCGGGGCGGTTTTTGGGCGTTGCACATCGCCTTCCGCTACCCCGAGTTCTTCGGTACAGTTGGCGCGCACAGCCCTGCCCTGTACGAAGATAACGCACCGCCAAACGCTAATCCGCTGGACCTGGCCCGCACCGCTGCGTTTCCGCCCGGTGCGCAGCCGCGCCTGTGGATAGATATCGGCCTGCAGGATGATCGCGAGGCGACCGTCACACGCTTTGTCAACACGTTGGTCGAGCGTGGCATCGCCATCAGCTTTACGCGCTACTCAGTAGGCGAGCATGACATTGCCTACTGGACGGAACACGCCGCTGAGTATTTGATCTTCTACGGGCAGCTATGGCCGCGCGATGTGCGCGATCTGCCCACCTGCCTGGAATGACCCCTCAGTCCGGCTGTCGGCACGTTGGTCGTCAGTCCAACTAGCAATCAAGCGCTCAGCAGCGCGATTCGGGTCGCTTTCGGTATGCTGGGCGCTGCTAGGAGCTTTCAGCTGCATCTCAGCCCACTTTCTGAGGATCGAGCCTATTTACACAGCTCAGCGCAGGCTTGCCCGGGCTGCATCTCGGTGTGCTGCTCGTGATTGCCATCCTGACGTTTGGAGTTGGTCTGTGGCCGTTTACCCGCCGCGTGGCGGTCTAGCGATGCGGCGAATTCCCAGATATTGCTTCGTACAGCTGCGCGTGCAGCTCTCGGAGCACGCCGCGATGCGCCACTTTTGCTGAGATCGCTGCAAATCTGCTAAGCTTGCTGCTGTTCACGACGGTTTTCTTCGGTTTTGGCGTGTGCTTCCGCTTGGAGTAGCCAAGTGAGCGAGATGGCGTACCTAGTCCTGACACTTGTGTGGTGTACGCCGCTAGTCGCGTTGCAGTGGCTGATCGGCTTGGATGTGTTGATCAGCCGTTGGCGCGTTTGGCTGCCGGCTAGCATCGTACCGACGCTCTACCTGATCGGCGTAGACGCGCTGGGGCTGGGCGCGGGCTTCTGGGCAGTAGATGTCCGTGCACTGAGCGGCATCCTCTTGCCGATCGTGAACGTGCCGCTTGAACACGCCCTGTACTTCGGGGCGCTGTGTACACTTGCCACACAGACCGTCATCTTCTGGCACGAGCGGCGGCGGCTCTGGGTGCGCTTGAAGCGCTTTGGGCGGCTCCTGCGGGGCGGCTGGGCAGCTCTGCGCGCCGAGCGCCATCACGATACATCGCCGTAAAAGTCCCCAAGCGTTGCAAGCTGATGAACCCTTGTTCGGCTGCTCCGGTTTGACATTCAGCGCCTGCTGGATTATATTCTTAGCTGTCAAACAGTTAGGGGACGAACAATTTGAGCCCGAATGAACTCTCGCCACCTGAGCCAGACGAGATTGAGTCCCGTGTGCTCTTCAACTGGATTTTCAAGCTGATGATCCGCGATTGGGATGAGCATCTGAGGAGGCAAGCCGTCGCGATCAGCAGCTTGCAGTATGGCGTCTTGCGGGTGCTGCGGCACGGCACGCACAGCCTGAGCGAGTTGGGCAAGCGTATGCTGCTCAGCCCGGCCACGCTGGTGCCGGTGGTGGATGCGCTTGTCAAGCAGGCTTATGTCAGCCGTGAGCGCGATCCAAGCGATCGGCGCCGTGTGCAGCTCTCGCTGACTCAAGCAGGCGATGCGCTTGTGGAGCAGCTTGCCTGTCAGCCGCTGGAGGATAGCTATCACAAGGCATGGCAGAGCCTCTCAGCTGAGCAGCGCAGCCAATTGCTCAGCCTGCTGCGGCATATCATCGCGGAGATGTCGGAATCGCCTGAAGAAATCAGGGCGCGCCTTGCCGAGATTGTGCAGACGCATTGGCGGCAGCGCGCTGAATAGGCCACATCTATTGCAGAGAGGGAAGAACTGTGCAAGCAGGAGTCATTGCAGGGCAACCTAAGCGCGCGCGTCCGCCGCTCATCAATCGGGGGCTGTTGCGCGCCATTGGCTATCTGGGCAAGCAGCGCCGCACGGCGCTCATCGCTTACAGCGCGCTGATCATCGCCACACTGGCGCAATTGGCGGTGCCGCAGCTCATTCAGAACATCATCGACGCTGTCACGCGTGGCGTCACTGCTAAGACGATCCTGAATCTGCCCGAAATAGCGCAACCACTGGCTGCCGCCGCAGCTGGGCGCTCTTTGGAGCAGCTGCGCGTCGATCGGCTGAACGCTGAAGGGATCATCTTGAGCGCAGCGCTGATCATCGTCGCCTTCGCCGTGATGCGTGGCGCTTTCTCGTTCTTGCAGGCGTACATGGCCGAAAAGACCTCACAGGGCATCGCTTTCGATCTGCGCAACGAAATCTACGCCAAAATTCAGCGCCTCTCCTTCAGCTACCACGACCGCAACCAGACCGGTCAACTGATCACGCGCGCCATCGACGATGTGGAGAAGCTGCGCCTGTTCTTGGCACAAGGTTTGGTGCTAGCGGCGCAGGCAGTCTTGCTGCTGGGCGCCACATTGATCATCCTACTGCTGACCAACTGGCGCCTGACGCTCGCTATCCTGCCGGTTTTGCCAGTTGCACTGATCCTGTTCATGATCTTCGGCGCGATCAGCCAACCGCTCTTCTTTCAAGTGCAGGCGCGCCTCTCGAAGGTGAACACCATCCTGCAGGAGAATTTGGCGGGGATCAAAGTGGTGAAAGCCTTTGTGCGCGAGCGCCACGAGCAGAAGCGCTTCGGCGAGGCAGCGCATGACCTGCTCGAATGGCAGCTGCGCGTCGGGCGGACGTTCTCCTTCCTCTTCCCGTTAATCTTCCTGGTGGCGCAGCTTGGGCAAGCCATCATTCTGTACTTCGGCGGTGGGCAGATCATTGGCGGCACGTTGAACTTGGGCGAGTATCAGAGCTTCAGCCTGTACTTGGTCTTCGTCTTCTTCCCGATCGGTGAGCTGGGCTTCATCATCTCGCTGATGGCGCAGGCGTCTGCCTCTGCCGTGCGCGTTTTCGAGATTCTCGATGCCAAGAGCGAGGTCACCAACGCGCCCGATGCCGTGCCACTCGGCGAGATCAAGGGCCATGTCGAGTTCCGCGATGTTACTTTCCGCTATTTCGGCTCTAGCGCGCCAGTGCTCAGCGATGTCAGCTTCACGGCGCAGCCCGGTCAGACAGTTGCACTGCTCGGCGCGACCGGCAGCGGTAAGACGACTATCATCAACCTGATCCCGCGCTTCTACGATGTGAGTGAGGGCGCCGTGCTGATCGATGGGATGGATGTGCGTAAGGTTACCCTAGAGAGCCTGCGCAGCCAGATCGGCATTGTGCTGCAAGAGACTACGCTCTTCAGCGGCACAATCCGCGAGAATATCGCCTTTGGCAAGCCGGAGGCGAGCCTTGAAGAGGTGATCGAGGCGGCAAAAGCTGCCAGCGCACACGACTTCATCATGAGTTTCCCCCAGGGCTACGATACACCTGTCGGTGAGCGTGGCGCCACGCTCAGCGGCGGCCAGAAGCAGCGCATCGCCATTGCACGGGCGCTCTTGCTCAATCCGCGCATCCTGATCCTCGACGATTCGACCAGCAGCGTAGACCTAGTGACCGAGTACCACATTCAGAAGGCGCTCGATCAGCTGATGAAAGGGCGCACCAGCTTTGTGATCGCGCAGCGCATCAGCACCGTGCTGAACGCCGACCTGATCCTGGTGCTAGATAAGGGGCGGATCATCGCCAGCGGCAAGCACGAAGAGCTGCTGGAGACGTGCGAGCTCTACGCTGAAATCTACAGCTCACAGCTGGTGGGCGATGCAGAACTTGATCAAAGCGTTGCTGCCTGAACGCAGCGAAGGAGCGATTGAACTATGATGGGCGGTCTAGACGGCGCACGCCGTGTGATGGAGCGCGAAGTCAGCAAGCCGAAGAATCTCGGCGCGACTTTAGCGCGTTTTGGGCGCTACTTCGGGCGCTACTGGCTGATTCTGGCCCTGATCGCTGGGCTGATCGTCGGCTCGACGTGGACGCAGGTCGTGGCGCCGGAGCTGATCGGTCAGGCTGTTGATTGCTACCTGTTCCCGCGCCCTGAGGCGGTCTGCACATACACGCAAGAGGATGCACGCGCTATCGAGGCGCGCTTCCGCGCCGATGCAAGCCTGAGCGAGGCTGAGCGCGCTGAGGCGATCCGCAGCGCCAAGCTTAGCGGGTTGCTCGGCTTGGTCGGTATTCTCGCGGCCCTGTTCGTCGGTGGCGCTGTGATGAGCGGAGTGATGTTTTTCCTGATGAACTGGACGGGCTTGCACGTGCTCTATAACTTGCGCCGCGAGGTCTTCGGGCACATGCATCGGCTCTCGCTGCGCTACTACGCTGAAAATGAGGTCGGCAACATCATGAGCCGCCTGACTAGCGACCTCGAGACCATCCAACAGACCATCAACTTTGCGCTGATCAGCGTGGCAAGCGGCGCGCTCCTGATGATCTGGATCGCGATCAAGATGTTCCAGACTGATGTTGGCTATGCGCTGCTCAGCCTCTCAATGGTGCCGCTGATGTTCGTTGCCACGCTGTACTTCAGCACGCAGGCGCGCAAAGCCTTTCGGCGCAGCCGCCAGCAGATGGGCAACGTCAATGCCGACCTGCAAGAGAGCATCACCGGTGTGCGCGAGGTGCAAGCCTTCAGCCGCGAGGACGAGAACATCGCCGAGTTCATGCGCGTGAACGCTGCCAATCGCGATGCAAATGTGCGTGCGGCTAGTTTCACCAGCGCGCTCACGCCCGTGCTGGAAGGGCTCGGCTTTGTGGCGTTGGCGATTGTGGTCGTAGTGGGCGGCATCGCCGTCTTCCGCGATGAGCCGCTCTTCGGGACAACGATCTCGCTCGGCATCGTTTTCACCTTTTTACAGTATGTACAGCGCTTCAATCAGCCGATTCGGCAGATCGCGCTCTTGTGGACGAACATCCAAAGTGCCATCGCTGGCGGGGAGCGCATCTTCGGCCTGCTAGACGTCCGACCCGACTTCGACGACTCGCCGAACGCGCGTCCCCTGCCGCCGATCAAGGGCACAGTCGAGTTCGTAGACGTCTGGGCCGAATATAAGAAGGGTCAGCCTGTGCTGCGTGGCATCAACCTGAAAGCTGAGCCAGGGCAGACCATCGCCATCGTTGGGCCGACGGGCGCAGGCAAGACGACCATCATCAATCTAATCGCGCGCTTTTACGACGTCTCTAGTGGTGCTGTGTTGATCGACGGCACAGATATACGCCAGGTCACATTGGAGAGCCTGCGCAGCCAGATCGGGATTGTGCTGCAGGATAGCTTCCTGTTCGCCGACACCGTGATGAATAACATCCGCTACGGCAGGCTGGAGGCAACTGATGAAGAGGTGATCGCGGCTGCCAAGCTGGTGGCAGCTGATCAGTTCATCGAGCGGCTGCCGAACGGTTATCAGACGGTGCTAGGCGAGCGCGGCGCTGGCTTGAGTCAAGGGCAGCGGCAGCTGATCGCCATTGCACGGGCTGCGCTCAAGAATCCGCGCATCCTGATCCTTGACGAGGCAACGTCGAGCGTCGATACGCGCACCGAGCGCATCATCCAAAGCGCGCTGGAGAAATTGCTGCACGGGCGCACTAGCTTTGTGATTGCGCATCGGCTCAGCACGATCCGCAGCGCCGATCAGGTGCTGGTGGTGCAGGCGGGGCAGATCGTAGAGCGCGGCACGCACAGCGAGCTGCTGGCCTTGAAGGGCGCCTACTACGATCTGTACATGAGCCAGTTCCGCCGCCAGGATCAGGCGGCGGAAGGTGGCTCGCTGAGCCAGGCGGCGGCTGTGCCCGCCTAGCGCGTCAGCTCCGCGATGGTGCAGTTTTGGCACTTGAGCGTTGGCACGTCGCGCCCTTCCATCAGGTCTGCGACCCAGTCGCGGAAGGGCGTGCCGTTGGCCTGATAGGTGTAGAAGCGATCGTAGGGCAGGATGCAGTGGGCCGAGCCACCACTGATAAAAGCGCGGAAGTTGGGCAGCTCTTCAAGCGCCTCGAGGCGCGCATACATGCCTGCCTGCCAGTCTCGGCCGCCCTGCAAGCCGTAGAAGAAGATCTGAACGCTATCGGCGGCAGTGGTGAACTGTGTGAGCAGCGCCTCGGGGTAGCGCTTGCTGTTGGCGGCGTAGAGCTGGTTGATGATGAACGGATCGTGCTGTACATCAGCCAGCTCTGGCAGCTCCTTCGCTAGGTTCTCGTAGAAGCCCCACGTCTGTAGGCCGTCCCACTGGGGCGTGATCACACCGACGCCTGAGTCGCCGATCAGGCGGTGCATGGCTTGCGGATAGCGGCTGAAAATGCTGTTGGCGTGCATGATCGCGCCATAGCTGCCTGCGCTGCAGCCGCTGACCAGCACTTTATCCGCCTCTGGGAAATTCTCGTAGACCCATTCTAGCGCCGCTTTGGCGTTGATGTAGCCCTTGTGATGAACAGTCAAGTTGGGTGTGTAGTTCACGGTGCGGCTGCCAACGTGGACATCACCAGTGCAGTAGGAGATCAGCACGGTTGCATAGTCGCGCAGCGGATTCTCAGGCCGTTCTAAGTCGAAGACGCCCTCCCGCAGCGAGGCATCGTAAAGGATTGCTTCGTAGGGGATGACTTCATCTCTGAACAAGTCGACCGCTGGGCTGCAGTTGAGGCTGTTCCAGCAGGCGCCACCGCCAATGAAGTGGATGTGCAGCTTGCGCGCATCGCGGCCGCGATTGACGTAGAAAGCATATGGGGTGCCGCGCCCGCACAGCGTCTCGCCGCCAGGCCGGATTTGTTCCCACTCAGGGGCTGTCTGTGCAGAGGCAGTTGTGCTTGCCAGGCATAGGCAGAGCGCGATCACAAAGAGCCGATATTTCATAGAGTACTCCCTCGCTAACTTTTTTCATAAACCACACAGCGAGTATAATCCAAGCGCCAACTCTTAGCATAGAACTCTGAGGATTTTCATGCGCTTAGGCATCATTGGCTTGCCCAACAGCGGCAAGACAACCATCTTCAACGCGCTCACGCGCAGCAACCGCCCGACGGGCGCGGCTAGCGGCAAGCTGGAAGTATTCACAGCTGTCGTGTCCGTGCCCGATCCACGTATTGATCAGCTGAGCGCGCTGTATAAACCTAAAAAGACGATCTACGCCACGATCACCTACACCGATATCGCCGGCCTAGAGCGCGGCATTGGCAGGGAAGGCATCAGCGGCGAGTGGCGCAATCAGCTGCAGCAGGTAGAAGGTTTAATCCATGTGGTGCGCGCCTTCGAGGATGAGAGCGTGCCCCATCCTGAAGTGACCGTCGATCCGCTGCGCGACCTGACAACTGTGGATACTGAATTCATACTCAGCGACTTGGTCACCATCGAGCGGCGCCTGGAGCGCCTGGCTGAGGAGCGGCGCAAAGGCAAACCATCCAACCCTACCACGTTCGCAGCCGAATTGGAGACGCTCGGCCGCTTCAAGGTACATCTTGATGAGCTGAAGCCCTTGCGCGCCCTTGAGCTCACGGCTGAGGAGCGGCGCTTGGTGCGCGGCTATGGCTTGCTCTCGCTCAAGCCGATGCTGGTGATATTCAACTCAGGTGATCGGCTCTACGATGTCGGGCAGGCGCAAGCGCATCTGACGCCCAATATGCGCATGATCGCCCTGCAGGGCAAGATCGAGGCAGAGATCGCGCAGCTGGAAGGCGAGGATCAGCGCATGTTCCTGCAAGAGTACGGCATTCTAGAGCCAGGTGCGCAGCGCGCCATTCACGAGAGCTATAGACTGCTGCACATTCAATCGTTTTTCACAGTCGGGCCCGACGAGGTGCGCGCCTGGACGATCCCGGTGGGCGCAACGGCGCAAGAGGCAGCTGGTGTCATCCACTCCGACCTTGCGCGTGGCTTTATCCGCGCTGAGGTCATCGCCTGTGCCGATCTGTTGGCGCTCGGCAGCGAGGCAGAGGTGAAAAAGCAGGGCAAAATGCGCCTTGAGGGTAAGGAGTACATCGTCAAGGATGGCGATGTATTGCATGTGCGCGCCAACGTGTAGCCAGATCGGACAAGCATATGGTCAAGGCATTGGTCACAGGCGGGACGGGCTTTTTGGGCGCGCACATCGTGCGTATGCTGATTGAGAGGGGGCATACGGTCAGGGTCTTGCGGCGAGAGAGCTCGCGCACGGACTTGATCGCCGATTTGCCCATCGAACATGCGCTGGGCGATGTAACTGACGTCGACTCGGTTCGGGCTGCATCGCAGGGCTGCGCGTGGGTCTTTCACACGGCGGCAGTCGCCGATTATTGGCGTGTGCAGCGCACCAAACTCTACCAAGTGAACGTAGACGGCACGCGCAACGTGCTCGAGGCGGCGCGTGCGGCGGGCGTCGAGCGGGTGATCTTCACGAGCAGCGCGGCGGCTGTCGGTCTGCGCGCGGATGGCAAGCCGAGCGATGAGTCGGTGCTGTTCAACTTGCCGCCAGAGCGCTTTCCGTACGGGCACAGCAAAATGCTAGCAGAACAAGCAGTGGCGAAGGCAGTGGAGGCGGGTCTATCGGTTGTGACGCTCAATCCGTCGGTCATTTTCGGGCCGGGCGACCTGAATCTAATCAGCGGGAGCATGATTGTCGAGCCAGCACGTGGGTTGGTGCCGCCGTTTTATCCTGTCGGCGCCGTCACCGTCATCGACGTACGCGATGCGGCCGCCGCCCACCTAGCCGCAGCTGAGCGTGGTGCAAGCGGCGAGCGCTACATCTTGGGCGCGCACGATGCCACCTATCGCGAACTTTTCAGCTTGATCTGCCAGATCGTCGGCGCCCGCCCGCCGAAGCTGCCCTTGCCGAAGGCATTGGCGACGCCATTCAGCGCGCTCATTAACGCTCTGAGCCGTCTCGGCGTCAGGCTGCCCGTCGATGGTAATCAAATCTGGCTGAGTGCGCAGCGCATGCTGTTCGATGCGAGCAAGGCGCGCGCTGCCTTCGGCGCCCCGCAGATTAGCCTACGTCAGTCGTTAGAAGATACCTACCAATGGTATCTCGAGCACGGCTTAGTGGCGAAGAAGAGGCAAGCCTAATCGCTTGTTAGGCCATCCCGCGCTATACTGTGGCGTGCGCAGCCACACGGAGAGATGCTCATGCGCTTTGATCTCAGCTCTTTTCTGATTGGCTTAGTGGGCGGCTTGCTGATCGCATTTGGCATCTACCGCCTGCGGAATGTCTTCTTGCGCTTGCGTCAGCAGGCACAAGAGGGCGTGGGCAAGGCGCGCAGCTTCCTGAGCGCGCCGCCTGAAGTGCGCTATGCCCGGCGCGCGGCCGAGCTGTTCAACGCCTATCATATCGGCGGCGATCTCTTGCCGCTGACTGATATCTACCTTGAACCGCAATTCCTTGCGCCGCTCCAAGCGCCTAAGCCGGGCGATGAAGAATCGACGGCCGCCTCGTACATCGTGCCGATCATCCACGATTTTCCAGCTGCTTACGCGCCTTACAACCTTGAGACGCTCTCGCTCTTCGACTTGCAAAAGGGTGAGCGCCACCTGGCACTGCTGGCACGCAGCGGCATGGGCAAGAGCGTAACGCTAGCTGTGCTGGGCTTAGTCGCGCTGGGCGAGATTACCCCGACGATCATCGATACCTCGCAGGATGAGTATTTTGAGCGCAGCCTCGCCAACACTCCGCCTGAGGAGCGCGAACGCCTGCGCCGCCAACATCAAGAGAATCAGCGGCGGGCGCTGGAGAAGCTGAACGCACGCTTCAGGCGCACTGAAGAGGGCGCGCAGGAGTTGGTAGATTTTCGCGGCCTGTTACCCGTCCTTGTGCACCTGCGCGATGTCGACGTACGTCCAGAGGCTTACGGCATTCAACCGCCTACACCGCCCGCCGAAGGCGAACAGACTGCTCAAGTCAAGCGCAGCACACAAACGGGCGGGAAGCCGACGCTCAAGCCGCTCGATCCTGCAGAGCCAATTGTCAGAGCGCTGCAACAGCGTTTCGGTGGCGCAGCGGCTAGCCAATTGCCGAAGTTGGTCTATCGACGCTTGGCGGAAGGTACCTGCCTTGTGCTGCTCGACGGCTACGATGAGCTGCCAGACGCCGAGAAGCCCGAAAAATTGACGTGGCTGCACCAATTCATGACGCACTACGGGGCGAACTTCGTGATTATCGCTGCAGACGTCAACGGCTACGATCCGTTGATGAATCTGGGCTTCCAGGCGTGCTACCTGCGGGCGTGGCGCGAGGCGGACTTCAATCAGCTGGCCGAGCGCTGGGCTGAAGCGTGGCCGAAGACGGGCAAGCGCGTCGCGGCGCCCGACGCCAAACAAATAGCGCGCGTCAAGACGGGCAATCGCGGGCGCACAATCCTAGATGTCACGTTGAAAATCTGGTCGGATTACGCTAGCGACCTGAAAATACCTGGTCGGCTGGGCTGGTATGACTTTTTCGTGCGGCGCCACCTGCCCAACGAGGCGCTGCGTCCGATCCTGCAGCGGGCAGCTGCTGGAATACTCAACAGCGAAGGCGCGCCCTTGCCGCTGGATCACTTCAAGATGCTGTTGACAGAGGCGTTCACAGGCGCCGACGGCAAACCGACCCTCAACATCGAGGCAGAGCTGAACAAGCTGCTCCACTGTGGGCTGCTGATCGATGATTTAGCGCAGCGCTACACCTTTGTACATCCTTTGCTAACTGCCTACCTTGCCGCCGAAAGCCTAGACGCCTCTTCGGTTGTGCCGCTTGCCGTGCAGCCCGCTTGGGCGAAGGCTATGCCCTTCGCCGCCATCCGTCTGCCGATGGATGCTGCCGTTGGCGAGGTGCTGAATGCACCGCCTGACTTGCTCTACACGCCGTTATTCAACCTTGCCTATTGGCTGGTCGATGCGCCTAGTGAAGCCGGCTGGCGGGCCGAGTTCTTCAAGCGGGTGGGCGGCGCTGGCCTGCTGGCGACCAGTCAGTATCCACTGCTGCGAGAGCGCGCGATGGCGGCATTGGTCACGGCGCGCGATAACGCTACAGCTGCTCTGCTCTTTCAGCGTGCGTTAGAGCATCCCAATGCGCTGGTGCGGCGCTTGGGCTGCATTGGATTGGGCGCTATGGGCGAGAATGAGTATTTGCAGTACCTGAAGCCCTTGCTGAACGACCCGGATCGGCGCGTGCGGCTGGCTTGTGGTTTTGCGCTGGGCGCCATCGGCACTCAGGTAGCCTTAGATGCAATGGCTGAAGGGCTGTTGCAGCGCGACCGTGATTTGCAGCGCGCCATTGCCGAGGCGCTGGCGGCGCTGCCCGGCGAAGGGCATGCTCTTTTGCGCGAGGCGATCGAAAGTGATGATTTAGAGCTGCGCTACGCGGCAGTCTTTGGCTTGGCGCGCATCCGAGCAGCATGGGCTATCACGCGGATTTATCGCACACAGCTCGAAGATTCCGAGCCATATGTACGCATCGCGGCTGATCAGGCCTTCAATCTGGCTGAGAATCCTGATCGTGGCGGCATCAAGCGCCCGCCCCCGATCGATCGCATTGAATGGCTGGTAGAGTGGATGAGCGAACGTGGCGAGTCGGTGCCGAGCGGCGAGAACGCCCCGATTGCGTTGCTGCGCTCTCTGCAGGAGGGCAACACTGAAGTGCGCTCGGCGGCGGCGCGCACGCTGGCTGAGATCGGGTATGTGAACGGCTTGAAAGCGCTCTACAAGGCGTTAGGTGATCAGGATGAAGTCGTCCGTGCTGAGGCGTATGCTGCTATCGGCATGTTGCAGCAGCGTGTGGGCAGCCCCTTACCAGCCGTCATGTGAGCTAGCGCTCAGCCAAATCTGCCTCAGTCAGGCGGTGCAGCTGCTGCAGGGCAGCACGCACATCGGCAGGGCGCACAGCCACAAGACGACGCTCATTCGCGCCTGATGCTGAGGCCAGTGGACGGATGTTGCCATCCAGCATGGGGCACAGATCTGTGGCTGCGCCAACGGCGGCAATAACCTTGACAGGCTGTACTTCCCAATCAGGCAGCAGCACCTGGAGCTGATGGGCTGCCTCTGGCGCTGCCTGCGGGCCTTCGCTGGTTGGCACAACGAAGACCAGCGTAGCGCGGCGGTAGCTCTGCATGACGATGACAGGGTCAGCGCTGAGGCTAGGGACTTTCTCCCGCACTTTGGCGAGGAAAGCGATGAGGTCGAAGGGCTGATCGCGCAGGGCGAGATAAAGCCCATCTACGGCGGTCACAGCTTTGGCGCGGCGCCCATCCTGCCCAGAGCTGGCATGGACGAGCGTGCCATTGTGAGCGAGATTGTGCGGATTGCGCACGCGCAGCGGGATGCCCGGGCGGATGAGCGGCTCGATAGCTCTGGGATGCAGCAGCCGCGCCCCGAAGAAAGCCAGCTCACCGATTTCCTCGTAGGAGAGCGCGGGAATTACGCGCGCATTCGGCACGAGGGCAGGATCGGCGCTCATAATGCCGTCGACGCTCGTCCACATCCAGATTTCGTCGGCGCCCAGCGCTGCCGCCAGCAGAGTTGCCGTTAGATCGCTGCCGCCGCGCCCGAGCGTGGTAGTTTTGCCGCTGTGTGTGGCGCCGATGAAGCCGGCCAGGATCGGCACAATGCCTTTATCCAGCAAGGGGCGCAGGATATGTTCGGCCCGCTCGTCTATGGCATCGCGCAGCGGATGTGCGTTCTGGTGCGTCCCATCTGTGATGATGACTGACTCTGCCTGCACCAGCGCCACGCGCAGGCCCTCTTGCTGAGCTAGCGCCGCTACAAGACTCGCCATCAAGCGCTCGCCAACCGCCATTGCCTCATCGCGGTGGCTGGGCAGTAGTTGGCCGCTCTGCATCAGACGCTCACACAGCACTAGCAGGTCGAGCAGGTGCTGATCGAGCGTTTGGATGAGCTGTGTGCGCAGACTGCCCATTGGAAATAAGTCCTCGATCGGCGCAAGGTGATCGGCGCGCAAGTCAGAGAGCAAACGCCGATAGGCAACCCCCTCACCCTGCTGTGCCAGCTCTACGATACGCCGCAAGGTATCCGTTGCGCCGCTCATCGCCGAGACAACCACCACAAGGCGCTTCCAAGCCAGCGACTCAGCATGGATGATTTGGATGACACGGCGCAACTGATGCGCGCTCGCCGTCAGCGAGCCGCCGAATTTCATCACCAAAAGCGACATGGCTCTGTCTGCGGTTCAGTCAAGCTTTCATCGTAGCGCTCACATGCGCTAGCGCGCAGCGAAAGCAAAGCGCGGATCGCGCTCAAGTGTCAGGGCCAGGCCCTCAGCAAGTCCGATCTTCGGCCTGAAGCCGAGCAGCTCGGCGGCCAGGCGCAGATCGGCGCACATGCGCGAAACGCCAGCATCCTGATTGCGCACATACAGGGGCGTGATCGACCTGCCCAGTGCCATGCTGATCGCCTCAATCAGCCCATTCACGCTGGTCTCTACGCCACTGCCGACGTTGATCACCTTCTGATCGACGTTGGCAGCCGTCGCGGCGGCGATCAAGGCGCTCACTACATCATCGATATAGATGTAGTCGCGCGTCTGTGCCCCATCGCCGTTCACCACTAGCGACCCGCCGCGCAGCGCGTGACGCAAAAAGGAGGGGATCACAGGCGGATGCGCCGCCGGGAGCTGCTGACCGGGCCCGTAGGCGTTGAAGATGCGCAGGCTGACCGTCTCGATGCCCCAGCGAATGCCCATCACGCGCAGATAGCCCTCGGCGGCCAACTTGCTGACAGCGTACGGGGAGCGCG
>JBDNDQ010000047.1:0-28257 GCA_046719055.1 Aggregatilineales bacterium
TTATTCGCGTGCTGCGCACCCTGCGCGAGAATGTGCCGGTCAGCGAGCCGATCGAGGCGCTGCGCGAGGCGTACATGCGCCAAAGTCTGCGCGGCGCGCTCAAAGAGGGCTACCAGCGTGTGGCGGCAGTCTGCGGGGCGTGGCACACGCCCGCCCTGACCGATCTGAAAGGCGCCAAAGCCGACTCAGCGCTCCTGAAAGGCCTGCCTAAAGCAAAAGTCAGCGCCACCTGGGCGCCCTGGACGTACGGGCGCCTGACGATGGCGAGCGGCTACGGCGCCGGCATTCGCTCGCCGGGCTGGTACGACTTTCTGTGGCGCACCAAGAGCACAAGCGATATCGCGCTCGGCTGGCTGACTCACGTAGCACACCTCTTGCGCACCAACAAGCTGGATGCCTCCACAGCGCAGATCATTGACGCGGCGCGCATGGCTGAGGCGCTTGCTGCGCTGCGCGATCGCGCCATACCCAGCTTGGAAGAGCTCAACGAAGCGACACAGGCCGTCTTCTGCATGGGCAGCGACGTGCCAATGCGCTTGATCTGGCGCGATTTAATCGTGGGCGGTGTACTGGGCGATGTGCCAGAAGACGTGCCCGCCGTGCCACTCGTGCAGGACTTCCAGCGCGAACAGAAGCGCCTGCATCTGACAGAGAGAGACATCGCCAAGCGAAATGCCGCGCGCCTGCCAGGTGAGCCCAACCTCGAGCTTGACTTGCGCCAGCCGCTCGACTTGGAGCGCAGCCATTTTCTACATCGCCTGAACATGCTGGACATCCCCTTTGGCAGTCTGATGCATGCGCGCGGCAAGGGCACCTTCAAAGAGGCATGGCGCGTGGCATGGCAGCCTGAGTTCACGGTTGCCCTGATTGAGGCGAGCCAATGGGGCACGACGCTCGAGGCAGCAGCGACAGCCTACGCCTGCGATGCCGCCGAGAGCGCAACTGACCTGCCCACCCTGACCGACCTGCTTGAGGCAGTGCTGCTAGGCGCCCTTGAGGGGGCGATCGGGCCTTTGGTGCGCGCTGTGCGCGATGTTGCTGCGCTCGCCAGCGACGTCGTCCATTTGATGGGCGCCCTGCCCCCGCTTGTGCGCATCATCCGCTATGGCGATGTACGCGGCACCGATGCCGGCGTTGTGCAGAGGGTGGTGCACAGCCTTGCGGCTCGCATCTGCATCGGCCTGCCGAATGCGTGCACCTCGCTGGATGATGAGGCAGCTGCTCAGATGCTGGGCTATCTCAACAACACACACGCCGCCATCAACCTGCTGGCTGATGAAGCGCTGCGGGCTGATTGGAGCGCAACCTTGCTGCGCCTGGCCGAGCTATCGACCCTACACGGTCTGTTGGGCGGGCGCTGCACGCGTCTGCTGCACGAGGCAGGCAAATGGCTACCCACTGAGACCGCCCGTCGGTTAGGCTTGGCGCTCTCAATTGCCAATCCGCCTGAGCACGCTGCCGCTTGGTTGGAGGGCTTCCTGAGCGGCAGCGGTGAGATCCTGTTGCACGACTTGAGCCTGTGGCAAGCCGTCGACACATGGCTGTGCAAGCTGCCTCCAGAGGTGTTTGAGGCGCTTGTGCCGCTGATACGGCGCACCTTCGCCACCTTCAGTGCGCCTGAGCGCCAGCGCATGGCTGATCGCGTGCTGTACGGCTCAACACATAAGGGCAAGGGCACAGTCATTTTCGATGCAGATTTGGCGGCGCAAACCTTGCCGACTGTTGCACGGCTGCTCGGCCTGACCGAATCGTGATCGGCTTGCCGACTCTCTGATCTGTTGCTATGCTAGTGCAACCGCCGAAAGTTCTATTATCTAGCTTGAAAGTGTACTGCCGTGATCACCGGACCGACCTTCGAAGAGATGCTCCATCCGCATACAATTGCGCCTGAAATCCGTGCCAAAGCGCTTGAAGCGCGCCACAGCGCGCCGCTCGATCCGATCAACCTGTTCAACATCACATGGCGAGATGGCCAAAACCGCGTCTATCACGTCGTGCTCCCGAAGGCGCTGACGGGCGTCGAGGCGGATATTGTTGTGCTCTACGGGCGCGAGTTCCCGTCGGGCAGCCATAAAGTCGGCGCGGCGTACTCAGTCTTGCTAGAGAAAACGCTCTTCGGTGAGGTCGAGCCAGCCCAGCACACGCTAGTGTGGCCTTCAACGGGCAACTACGGCATTGGCGGCGCGTGGGTTGGTGGGCGGATGGGCTGCCAGAGCATCGTGGTGCTGCCGGAAGGTATGAGCCGCGAACGCTTCGAGCAGATCGAGCGTTACGGCGCACGGATCATCCGCACGGTCGGCTCTGAGAGCAACGTCAAAGAGATTTACGATATGACCCATCAACTGCGCGCGGCCGATCCGAACATTCGCGTCCTGAATCAGTTTGAGGTGATGGGCAACTACCGCTTCCACTACCACGTGACGGGAAATACGCTGGTAGAACTCGCCGCCGAGCTGCAGGCGCAGGGCATCGGCAGCGGGCGCATCGATGCCTTCTGCTCGGCGATGGGCAGCGCCGGCACCATCGCCGCTGGCGACCGCCTGAAGCAAGTTTTTCCAGGCCACCTGATCGTCGGTCTGGAGCCGATTCAATGCCCGACGCTCTACAACAACGGCTACGGCGTACACGATATTCAGGGCATCGGCGATAAGCACGTCACCTGGATCCACAACGTCAACAACATGGACGCGCTGATGTGCCTGGACGATATGACTTGTAAGCGCGGTCTGCTGGCGCTGAGCGATCCGGCGGGGCAAGCCGTCTTGATCAAGCGCTACGGCATCCCCGAAGATACGGTGTCGAAGCTCAGCACGCTGTTCGGCATCAGCGGCATCTGCAACATTCTGGGCGCCATCAAGACGGCGAAATATTTCGGGCTTGGGCGCGGCAGCCTGATTGCCACAGTTGCCACCGACTCGCTCGATCGGTATATCAGCGTGATGGATGCCATGCGCGCCCAATACGGCACGCTCGATGAGGCAGGCGCCGTCGGCTTGATTGAGGGCACTTTCCGCGCTGCCACTACAGATTGGGTGCAGCTTGGCACGCGCGAGGCACGCGCACGCTGGCATAACCTGAAGTACTACACTTGGGTCGAGCAGCAAGGCAAGACAGTTGAGGCACTAGACGCCCAGCGCGATCCTGAATGGTGGCTGCGTCATCAGGCATTGGTGAGCGAGATTGATGCTAAAATGCTCGCTGCCCGCGCCGAGCTGCCCGCGTAAAATTGCTGCGCACAGCGCCCTCAGATCAACTGAGGATGCTGTGCACGAAAGGATTCACGATGGAAGTTCAGTTACAGTCAGTGATCACCTGCCCCGAGTGCGGCTTTGCCAAGCAAGAGAACATGCCAACTGACTACTGCCAATATTTCTATACCTGCACTCACTGTGGCGCCAGGCTGCGCCCCAAGCAAGGCGATTGTTGTGTCTTTTGCTCATATGGCAGCGTCAAGTGCCCGCCTGAGCAGCTTGAACTCGATGCCTAAAGCGTGATCACCTGGTCAGGTGGGTTGGTGCTCAGCGCCTTGTACAGATCGGGAAAGCAGCCGACCTGTACATGCGCTACTGTGCCGTACGGCGTGCACTTGCTCACCTCGCCCTGTGCTAAGCCGCGCTCTAGGGCACACTGATCGCACATCATCAGCAAGATGTTGTGCTGCTCAGCCACGCGCGAGAGCCGCTCGCCCATCGGATCGCCCTGCCGCAAGAGGTAGGTGTTGTCGTCGAAGAAGAACATGCCCACCACCTCAGCGCCGTGGGTGCCTGTCTCCAGCTGCGGCAAGATCATCTTGCCCAACTTGTAGCTAGCTGTATGCCCAGAAGTGGCAAAGACATACGCAACTTTCATCTCGATCTCCTTGCAGTGACTCCTTGCAACATGGAGATGATACTGAGTCTCAAAAAACTTGTCAACTCAGAGGGCTGCGGGATCGGCGATGACGCCCGCCACAGCGCTAGCCGCCACCACAGCGGGATTAGCTAGATAGATCGGCGCGCTGGGCGTTCCCATGCGGCCGCGAAAGTTGCGATTTGCGCTGCTGATCGTGACCTCCTCAGGCGCGGGGATGCCCATATGATTGCCCATGCACGGCCCGCAGCCCGGCACGCCGATCATTGCACCTGCCTCGATGAAAATTTGGATGTAGCCGCATGCCAGCGCTGCTTTCAACACCTCACTAGAGGCAGGGATCACCAGCAGCCGCGTACCTGCTGCCACTTTGCGCCCCCGCAGGACTTGCGCCGCCGCCGCCAGGTCTTCCAGCCGGCCGTTGGTGCAAGTGCCAAGGAAGGCCTGCTGCACGGGTGTGCCCGCCACCGCTGAGAGCGGCTTGACGTTATCCGGGCTGTTGGGGCAGGCAATCATTGGCTCTAGGGCGCTCACATCGTAATGGTGGAGGGCAGCATATTGCGCGTCGGGGTCGGGATAGAGGGGGGTGTACGGGCGGCGCGCGCGCGGCGCGAGATAATCAAAGATGGCTTGATCGGGCGGCAGGTAAGCCGTCTTGGCGCCGAATTCGGCCATCATATTCGGGATCACGGCGCGGCTATCCAGGCTGAGCGCGCTGATCGCCTCGCCATGAAACTCAATCGACATGTAAATGCCGCCTTCCACACCCAGATCGCCGATCAGCTTCAGGCAGAAGTCCTTTGCTGTGACGCCCGTCGGCCACTCGCCCGTCACGACCACCTTCATGCTCTCTGGCACGCGCAGCCACAGTTCACCAGTCGCCCACAGCGCCGCAACCTCGCTGCGCCCGATGCCCGCGCCAAAAGCGCCTAGCCAGCCGAAGTGTGTGGTATGGCTATCCGCGCCTAGAATCAGCTCGCCGGGCAGCACAACGCCCTCTTCGCTCAAAACTTGGTGACAGATGCCGCGCCCAGCCTCAAAGAAATACTGCACACCCTGCTCACGGACGAATTGGCGCACTTCGGCGTGATTTTGCGCATGTTGCGTCGTTGGGGCAGGCACGGCGTGATCGAGTGTGATGGCTAGCCGCTCAGGGTGCTTGACGCGGCTGCGCCCAAGCTTCTTGAAAGTCTGATAGATAGCAGCGGTGTTATCGTGGCTGAGCACAATATCAGGGCGCGCGTCTACAATCTGACCGACATGCACCTCAGGCAAGCCTGCTGCGCGCGCTAAAGCTTTTTGAGCGAAAGTCTGGCTCATAGATCTGACCTCTCCTGGTTAGCCGAGCACAGCCTGAGCGCGCAGCATTTCGTCGACCTCTTCGGGCGTCACGATGCGCTGATCGGCGAGTGCCTTGATGCGTTGAGTCGCCGCCTTGACCTGCTCATCCGTTAGCGAGAGACCTAGCTCCAGGGCCCGATTGCGCACGGCATTCCAGCCGGTCAGGCGATGGGCGATGTACACGCGGCGCTTCAGACCAAAATCGCTGGGATTGATGCTCTCGTAGGTCTCGGGCGCGGCGAGCACGGCTTTGGTGTGGATGCCCGCCTTATGTGTGAAGAAAGTCTCGCCTGTGATGTAGTTGTTGAAGGGCACCTGCACGCCGACCATCTCGGCGACCATGTGATCGATCTCGTAGAGCAGGTCGAGGCGATATTTCTTGAGCAACAGCTCACGGTTATCGAAATACAGTCGGGCGATCAGGCCGCCGAGCGGCGTGATACCGTTGCGCTCGCCGATGCCAAGCACGCTGGTATCCACGTGGGTGGCGCCCGCCTCGAGCGCGGCATAGGCGTTGGCGATGGCGCAGCCGCTATCGTTATGCCCATGAAACTCGACGTCGAGATGTGTCAGGCGGCGCAGCAAGCCGACCAGGTTGTAAACTTGCTGTGGCGTGGCGATGCCAACTGTATCTGCCACGCCAAGCCGATTCAAGACGCCCAGCTGCGCCACTGCCAGGTAGACGCGCAACAGATCAGCCTCGCTGCTACGGAAGGAGTCCTCTGTGCTGAAGCGCAAGATGATGTGCGGCGCCTGCTGGCGTACAAAGGTCAGGACTTCCCGCGCTAGGTCGATGATCTCGTCGATGGTTTTGCCGTGACTGTGCTTGCGCAGCGCCGCCGATGTTCCGATCACAATGTCCAGCCCGTCAACGCCCGTATCCAAGGCGCGCAAGGCATCCTCGCGGTTGCAGCGGATATGCGTCAGGATGCGCGCCCTGAGCTTCATGCCGACGATCATGCGCACGTCAGCCTCAGATTGTGGCGAAGCGACGGGCGATGAGAGCTCGAGCATTTCCACGCCGAATTCGTCGAGCTTTTCAGCGATCTGCATCTTCTGAGCGGGCGTGAAGTTGGCGCCAGCGAACTGTTCGCCCTCGCGCAAGGTCGATTCAATAATGGCGAATTGAGTCAGGGACACTGCCGAGTTCCTCCGTAGCAAGAGTTGCCCAATATTAACACATTTGGGCAGCACGGCTATGGTGAATTCGCTTAAAGTGCCCCGCGCCAACAGCAGGCTATCCGCGCTCTTTTATCTTTCATCAGCTTGTAAGGGCTTGATAAAGCCTGTAAGGTATGTTGGACTATTTTCAAGTATAATCCTTTTTAAGAAGTGCATAAAAGAGGGCCTGCTAGGTCATAGGCAGGGCATTTGCGGAGGTCTTGGTTTCAACCCTATTCGATCCGTTGAAGGTGTTGAAATAACGTTCGCCACAGCCACGCCAAGCCGAACAACGAGGTGCAGGCGATCACAATCGCGGCGCCAGAGGCGACGTTGTAGTAATACGAGGCGTACAGCCCGACCAAGCCCGCAAGCACGGCGACCGCAACCGCGATCAGCATCATGCGCGGCAGCCGATTGGTGAGCAGCGAAGCCGTCGCAGCGGGTGTAATTAGCATGGCGCTGGTCAGCACGACGCCAACCGCCTGAATGGCTGTGACAACCGTCAGCGCCAATAGGATCAGCAGGGCGTAGCGCAGCCGATCAGCGCGCAAGCCGATCACTTCAGCGTGCGTCGGGTCAAAAGAGGTCAGCTCGAACTCTTTGTGAAGCAGGATCAGGGTGCCCAGCACGATGGCTGCCACAATCCCGATCAAGGTCAGGTCATCCGGCGTGACGCCCAACACATTGCCGAATAGGATGTGTGTGAAATCGCGAAAAGAGCGCGCAGTGCTCATCAGCAGGATGCCCAGCGCAAACATGAAGGTGAACATAATGCCGATGGCAGTATCTTCGCGCAGCATCTCGCGGCGCGAGAGCCAGCCAATGCCCAGCGCCGTGAGCAAGCCCGCCACCACCGCCCCGAGAAACAGGCTCACGCCATTGAAATAGGCGAAGACAATGCCCGGCAGCACAGTGTGTGCCAGCGCATCGCCGATGAAGGCCATCCGCCGCAGCACGACGTATACGCCAATAGTGGCACACAACGTCCCCACTAGCACGACAGCCATCAAGCTATTGCGCATGAACTGAAAACGGATGAAGGGCTCGATCAGGTCGTTCAGAAAGGTCATGTTTCAGTACCCTCAACGGGTCGAATAGGGTTGCAACCGCGACCTTCGAAAATGCCCCGCATTTCCTATACCTAGAAGCATTTTCAAGCGCCTTCTACCCCCTTTTTATGCACTTTTTAAAGAGCGTCGCATTGAAAAGCAGCCTAACACACCTAATCGGGTTTGTCAAGCCCTCGCAAGTCGATCTTTGTCGAAAAAAGTGGGGGAGTTGCGAAAAGTGGTCTACCCGCATCAGGACTAGGCGCGCCAAGCAGCGGCGAGACTTGCCTGCCCTCGCGCAGATACAGGACGTTATCAAAATCGCTGTCAAGGCGCTCGAGGTTGTGCGTAGCGACCACAAGCGTCTTGCCGTCTTGGCTCAGCTCAGCGATCAAGGCGCTGATGATCGTTTGCGTCTGAGCATCCACTGCCGAAGTCGGCTCATCGAGCAGGATCAGGTCAGCCTCTTGGGCTAGGGCGCGTGCCAAGAGCGCACGCTGCTGCTGACCGCCGCTCAACTGCCCGATTTGACGATCGGCCAGGTCGCTCAAGCCCAGCCGCTCGATCATCTGATCGACGATATGCCAATCGTGGGCATCTGGGCGGCGCAGCCAGCCCAGATGCACGTAGCGCCCCGTCATCACGAAGCGGCGCAGGTTGATCGGGAAGCGCCAGTCGATCTCGCTGCGCTGTGGCAGGTAGGCCACCCGATGATGGCAGGCGCCTACCGCTAGGCCGTAGATGAGCAGGTGCCCCGATCGAATCGGCAGTAAGCCAGCGATGGTCTTGAGCAGGGTGGACTTGCCCGCACCGTTCGGGCCGACCAGGGCAAGCCGCGTACCGACAGGCACGCACACTGAGATATTCTCCAGCGCCAGGACGTTCTGGTTGGGGCGGTTTACGCACAGATTCTCGATCGCCAGCGCTGGGCTGCCCGCCACCGGCGCCGCGTAGTCCCGATGACTGTAGAAAAGGCGCATCTGACGCAGCTTGCCCACCGCAAAGACCGCCATCCTACTTCAGTGCCTCGACGATCGTCCGCAGGTTGTAGCGCATCATCTCAAGGTAGGTCTCCCCGTCGCTGCCGGGCTCGCCCAGCGCATCGGTGAAAAGCGGCGGCGCCAGCTTGACGCCAGCCTCGCGGGCGATCTGCTCCATCAGGCTCGGGTTGGTGACGTTATCGGCGAAAATAGCAGGCACGCCCGACTTTCGCACGCGCTCGATCAGCTCGGCAATCTCGCCAGCTGAAGGATCAGCCGACTCAGTCGTCAGGCCTAGCGCACTATCCACCTCAAAGCCGTAGCGCGCACCGAAGTAGGCGAAGGTCTCGTGAGTAGTGATCAGGATGCGCCGCCCCTCTGGAATTTCATCCACCGATAGCAGTATTTCGCCATCGAGCAGCCCCAGCTCGATGATGTAGAGCGCGGCGTTGCCGGCGTAGGCCTGAGCGTTGTCGGGATCAGCCTCGCTCAGGGCATCGCGGATGCGCTCGACCATCCTAATGACCAGCGAGACATCGTGCCAGACGTGCGGATCAAACTCGCCATGCTCATGATCTTCTTTCTTCTCTTCGGCTGTACCCTCACCGCCGTGATGCATGTCTTCTTTGTCGTGTGCATGCCCCTCAAAAGGCAGGAGCTCTAAGCCTTCGGTCAGGACGATGCGCTTCGCCTGCGTGCCAGAGGCTTTGACAAGCGCGTCGAGCCATGGCTCGAACTCGGCACCGATCTCGAAGATCAGGTCGGCATCGCTGAGCGCAGCGCTATCGGCAGGGCTTGGCTCGTAGGTGTGCGAGTCGCTGCCGGGCCCGACCAAGACCTCCAGGTCGATCTTATCGGCGGCGATGTTCGCCACCCAGTCGCCCAAGATGCTGAACGTCGCTACAACCTTCAGGCGCGTCTGGGCAGCGCCGCTCGTGACAGGTAGAGCCAACGCTGCAATCAGCGTGGCGCATACAAGCAAGGTCAGTGCGCGCAAACGCGGAGGAAACATCAGCTAACTCTCCCTTCAAGGAATTGACAGTACGTCTCATTATACGCCGCGTGAGACGGTGTGTCAATTGATTGAGGGGCGCAGGCTATGTAACATTTTGGTTTGTGCGGCCTGGCTTGATATAATGCTATCTCGACTCAACACAGCGTAGAAAGTTCGGACGATCCTTTGGAAAAGCAGACTCGCCAAGCGCCCACACCGGAAGCACCTGTCCCTTCAGCGCGCTACACGGAAGAATACTTTCTGACGGCCTGCGAGGGCTACGACGAGTTCGTGCGCAGCGAAGGTGAGCATCTTTCGCGCCGTCTGAGCGCTGCCTTTGCCCTCGCTGCTGTGGAAGCGGGCATGATCGTGCTGGATGTGGGCTGCGGGCGCGGCGAGATTTTGAGGCGCTGTGCCAAGTTGGGCGCGCACGCCTACGGCATCGACTATGCCGCAGCCGCGGTGCAGCTCTCCAAAGAGATTGTGCAGAACACGGGCGGCGCGCACGGCAAGATCGGTGTGGCCCAAGCTGATGCTAAGCGCCTGCCGTTCCCGAGCGGTTATTTCGATCGCGTCTTGCTTTTCGATGTGGTGGAACATCTGCACTCTTGGGAACTACATCAGGCGCTGTGTGAGATTCACCGCGTGTTGAAGCCCGACGGGCGGCTGATCGTCCACACGGCACCAAATGCCTGGTACGATCGATATGCCTATCCGCTAGTGCGGGCTTTTCGACGGTTACTCGGGCAGGGCGCACACTATCCTGCCAATCCGCGCGCCTTTCTGGTCGATGCCAACCAAGAAGTGCACGTTAACGAGCAATCCATACTCAGCTTGCGGCGCGCGCTGGCGAGGGCGGGCTTCCGCAGCCGCATCTGGCTGGATTCCCCGCCGCAGGGCAGACAAAATCCTCTTTTGATCGATCTGCTGCGCAGCTTTGCCTTTCACGTGCCACCTTTTCGCTGGTTCTTCGAACGCGAGGTCTTCGCCGTTGCTGCGAAACGCCGATAGCCTTTGAGGTAGCCTTCCATGCGCGACAAACGTCCAGTCGATGAGCTTTCTATTGAAGAGCTGGAGCGCATCCTCGCCATTCGCAAGCGTGAAGCGCGCCTCGCCCGCCTGCAGACCTACGAAGGCAAAGGGCGGCGCATTATGGGCGGGCGCGCCGTTCAGGTAGAGTCCGCAGAGCGCCTGGCGCCACACCTGGCACCAGTGCCAACCGAGCCATCTGCCAAAGTTGAGAGCAAGCCAACGGAAGCCTCAGTGCCACCCCGCAGCGCTTACTTTGCCGACGTCGCCTTTGAAGATGAGCTGGAGCTGCGCGCTGCCCGCCAGACGCAAGCGCACGATCCTGAGCGGGTGCGCCGACGACGCAAGCAGCTGTGGAATGCGGCGCTCACTGCTGTGGAAGTTGCAGCCGTAATCGGCTTGATCGTGCTAATGCTCGGCTTATTGGAATCTTTCATGGAAATCTCGCAGCAGACGGCGGCGCTGCAGTCTGAAGCCGAGGCAACTCGACGCGCTCAGTTCGTGCCGCCCACGCCCACACCCTTGATCAACCTTGCTGCAGTGGTCTTACCTGGCGGCCATACCTTCCGCAACGATGAAGCAGTCTTCAACCTTGAAGAGGTGCCGGCTCAATACCGCGATCAATTCGCCAACGCTGCAGCAAGCCTGCCCGCCCGCCGCCCCACGCCCAGCCGCGAGGGCCCTGTACGCATCCGTATCCCGCGCATCGGCGTCGATAGTCAGGTCGTCACGGGCGACGACTGGGAAGCTCTAAAATTGGGAGTCGGGCATCACATCGGCAGCGCTAATCCGGGCGAGCGCGGCAACATGGTGCTCTCTGCGCATAACGACATTTACGGCGAGATTTTCCGCCACCTTGACCGTCTGCAGCCCGGCGATGAGATCATCGTGAGCACCTGGACGAAAGACTACACCTACATTGTGCAGCCCAACGCTGAGCGCGGTGTCATCAAGGGGCACCAAATTGTGGCGCCGACCGACGTCTGGGTGCTGGCAGGCGGCGGTGATATCGCACGGCTCACGCTAATCTCGTGCTACCCCTACCGCGTCAACACCAAGCGCATTGTCGTGTTCGCCGTCCTGCGGCAGTAGCTACTCCAGCTGCTGACGGACAGCCTGGTAGAGCGTCTCAGCGCGCAGATCAGCCAGGGCGAAGCAAGGGCTGCCCAGATGCTCCGCCAATTGGCGGGCCAGCCCCTGATCGAAGGCAGGATGCTCCATGTTGATGGTCACGCTGCGGATGTTCGCCTCGCGGATGCGCTCAGCTAGTTGATGTGCCTCTTGTTGGGGCGGCAGATCGCTCAGCGAGACGTTGCCGGCGCCATCCGTCAATAGAATCATCAACGGCATCACGTCGGGATGCAGATGCTTCTCGCGCTCGAAGACCTGTAAAGCCAAGAGCAAGCCGGCTGAGAGCGGAGTCTTGCCGCCGACGGGAATTTCAGCCAGCGCTTTGCGAGCTAGGGCAACTGAGTTAGTCGGCGGTAAGACCAAATTCGCCCGATCCTTCTGGAAGACGATCAGGCCGACCCGATCGCGGCGCTGATAGGCATCCGTGAGCAGGGAAAGGATGGCGCCTTTGGTCGCCTGCATCCGCTCGGTGACTGCCATGCTCCACGAGGCGTCCACGACGAAGAGTATCAGGTTGGCAGCGCGCTTGACTCGGATTTTGCGCTGTAAGTCTGCCATCTCGATGCTGTAGGCGAGGTGTTGGCGGGGGCGCTCCTGTTGATGAGGGGCAGCGGCGCGTAGAGTGGCATCAAGGGCGATATCATCGCGCCGTTCGCCGGCTGGGCGCGCCTGGATGTAGCGTCCGCGCTTGCGGTTGGTGCGCGTTTGGCTGCGCCGACCGGCGATCTTACGCGTCAGACGATCCAGCGGTGTATCGAGCTTGCGGATGTTGAATTCGGCTGCTGCAGCAACTTGCTTGCCACCTTCCCACCAGTGCGCATCGCGCCGATCGAAGACGGATTGCAAGGCGGGCTCGGCACTGCCAGTCTCGGGTTGTGGCTCGGGCTGCTCGCCCTGCTCTACGCTTACAGGCTCACTTTTTTTTTATCGGTCTGGGCATCTTGTGGGGCGATCTCAGGCTGATCGGTCTCTTCGTACTGCGCGCTCAGCTGCTGGACGCGCTCTTCGAGGTTGGCAAGAGTCGTCTGTGCCTCGCCGAACGGGCCGCGCTTGAGGCGGTGCGGCAAGGCGAGCTCAGCCGCGATCGTGATATCGCGCTCGCTCACGCGGCTGCGCCCTTCGAAGGCGGCGTGCGCGCGGGCAGTCTTCAGGATGACAAGGTCGGCGCGATGGCCATCCACGCCCAAGCTAGCGGTCAGGTTAGCGATGGTGAACAAATCGCGGTTGGTGTAGGCGACTTGGTCTACGATTCGGCGCGCTGCCTCGATCTTATCGCTCAAGGTCTGCTCCGAGGCCTGCCAAGCGGCGCGGAAGGCATCTGGATCGGCATCGAAAGCGATGTGGCGCTCTAGAATCGCCATGCGCTCACGCGGCGTCGTGATGCCACGCACTTCAACCGAGAGGGCGAAGCGATCGAGCAGCTGCGGCCGCAGATCGCCTTCCTCGGGGTTCATCGTGCCCACCAGGATGAAGCGGGCTGGATGCTGGAAGCTGATCCCCTCCCGCTCGACCGTGTTCACGCCCATCGCTGCTGAGTCGAGCAGCAGATCGACCACATGATCGTCGAGCAAGTTCACCTCATCCACATACAGGATGCCTCGATTGGCGGCCGCCAAGACGCCCGGATCAAAGTGCCGCTCGCCCTTCTTGATGGCTTTCTCGATATCCAACGTGCCGACCACGCGATCCTCAGTGGCGCTGACGGGCAGATCGACCATGCGGATTTTGCGGCGCGCTGCGGGCAGCTCTTCGCCGCGCGCAAGGCGCTCACGGCAGTTATCGCACAGCAGGTCGGGGCGATCAGGATCGCAGCTGAAGGGGCAATCCGCCACCACGCGAATTTCGGGCAGGAGCGCTGCTAACGCGCGCACAGCCGTCGACTTTGCCGTGCCGCGCTCGCCGCGAATCAACACGCCGCCAATATTCGGGTTGACCGCATTCAGGCACAGGGCTAGTTTCATGCGGCTCTGCCCGACAATTGCGCTGAAAGGATATGCAGACTGTCTAGCCATTGGGATAATCTCTGCTTGGTTTATTGTGGCGCCTATGCATCGGAGTATAGCGCATTCGTGCTGAAATGCACAGTCCCCTAACGCTGGGACGGCTCGATCTGGTAGACCTTGAAGCCGTTAGGGGGCAAGGAAGCGTACACACCGCCGCTCAGCAGGGAGTCGGTTGGGATAAGGAACGTCTCAGTTGAGCTGAAGACATCTGTGAAGCGCCAGGCAGCTGCGCTGCCCAGCGCTGGGTCGCCCAGCATGATGCGCCCTTGTGCAGCGCTGTCGCGGCTGAGGTTGAGGATGACCAGCCGTCGATCGGCGCCGAGCGCCCATGTGTAGGCGAGTAAGGGCTCGTTGTAGCTGCCGCCGCTCAATGGCAAGGTGCCCAGCAGATTGAAAATGCCATCGTGGTAGATCGGCGCGTCCACTTCTGCCAGCAGGGCGCGATAGAACGCCTGAGTCTCCAGATCGATTGGCTCGTGTGGGCGCGCGCCAAGCTGGACTGGCAGCTTCACGCGCCTGCCTTCGAACTGCCCTTCGTAGAAGAGCGTCATGCCGGGCAGCGTAGCGCACAGCAAGGCGGCCATCTGGCCGCGCGTGCGCCCGAAGCTGGCCATTGCGCGCGCCTCATCGTGATTTTCGGTGAAGCGCGTCATGTGCCGCTGATAGCTGAGCGCTGCCGTCAGGTGATCGCGCACGGCGGAGGGCGAGTCGTGCAGCAGGCGGTCGTAGAGCCGCTTGTCGTAGGCATAGTCGAAGCCTTGCGCCAGCAGCTCGGCTTCCATATCCCAATAGACCTCCGCCACGAACAGAAAGTTGGGATGTTGGGCGCGCACGCCGCCGATCACCTCGACCCAGAACTCTTGAGGGGGCAATTCAGGTCGGTTCCAGGTGCTGCTGAAAATACGGTTCACCAGCAGCATGGCCATATCACAGCGCACGCCATCGCACTGCTCAGCGATATCGCAGAGCGTCTGCAGGATGGCTTGGCGCGCCAGCGGCGAGAAGGCATCTACTTGAGCCGTATCCGACCAAGCCGGGAAGTATGGATCGCGGCCGTGCGCGAAGTAACGTCCTTTGGCCTCAGGGCGCGGCGCTGCGAAGTACCGATCGGGCTGTGCGGCAGCTTGCTCAGCTGTAGCTTGGATCAGCGCATCAGGCGCGTCAGCCGTCCAGTGGTGATCAACAGCGACGTGGTTGGGCACAAAGTCCAGGATCAGCTTGATGCCGCGCTGGGCTAGCTTGCGGCGGAAAACGGCCAGCGCCTCGCGCCCGCCGTAAGCTGGATCGACAGCGTAACGGCAGACGGCGTAGGGCGAGCCGATGATTTGATCATGTGTGACGCTCGGCAGGGCGCGCCGATATTCTTCGAGCAGGAAATTCAGGTGGCGGGCGATCTCGCGGCCGTGAGGGCTGCGCTCCCAGATGCCCATCAGCCACACTGCATCGATGTGCAAGCTTGCTAACTCCTCAAAGATCTCATCAGGCAGGTCGGCTAGGGTGAGGGGCTGGCGGTAGCGCTGGCGCAGCTCGGCCAGCCACACCCAAGTGTTAATCTCGTACAGCAGCGGATTGCTTCGCAGCACCATAGAGTTCCCAGTCAGTCTCTGAAGTGTCACTTTGCAGATGATGGCATGTCAGCCACAGCCAAAGTCTCAAACCATGCCCACAACTATCAGACGATGCCCACCGCTGCTCAGCGGGGGCGGCATAGCGCCTCGCAAGGGATGCCATTGCCGTCGCGGTCGAGGCGCGTGTTGCCCGCTCGCAGGCATGCCATCGCCTGCTCGCAGGAGGTCAGCTGTGTGCAGGTGAAGGTCAGGTCGGGGCACTCGTTCGGATCGGGCGTTGGCGCAGCGATCTCTGGCGCAGTGCTGCACGTCACATTGGCCGAGTCGCGCCCGATGCCAAAGACACGATCGAACTCCTCCTTGTAGAGCGCTGCCACCTGCGGGCTGCGAACGATCAGGATGCTCTCATCGTTGATAGTATCGGCGGCGCGCGTGTGATTGAACGATCCCGTGATGACTGTCCGATCGTCAATGATGAAGACCTTATGATGCATGGTGTAGGGGTTGCCATCCACCTTGACGCGCGCGCCTGCGCAGAAGAGCGTGGGATAGGCGCCCTGCGAAGCGCCGCGATTCTCAAAGACGCCCTCGACGATCACGCCGCTAGCCTTGCGCTCCAGCAGGGCGGCGGCTAGGTCGGGATGGGTGAAGGTGAAGGTCATAAAGCGCACCGAGCGGCGCGCTGCGCGCACCTCAGCTATGATTCTGGCCATGACACCATCAGGCGGCGCGAAATAATTCTCCACGGCCACGCCATCGATAGTCAGACGCGGCGTCTGAGCGCCTTCGGGGCGGCGCCTGCCGAAGAGTCGCCCTTCGTACATGTTATTGAAGACGCGCTGGTAATTGGCGATCAAGCGCTGATTGGTGATACGCAGGATGTTGTTGTTGTTGCGGAAAGTGTCGTTCCACGAGGCATTCCACGAGCCGACGAACAGCACCGTCCCGTCGATGATCAGAATTTTCTCGTGCATCAAGCCGTTTGAGCGTCCGCCATCCACAAACGGCAAGTTGGCAGCCTGAAGGGCAGCAAGCGCATCAAAGGGATCGCGGCCGCGCGCCGCAGGCACATTCTGCGAGCCGTTTTGAACGTCCAGCACCAGGCGCACTTCCACGCCGCGCCGGTGTGCGCCGATCAGCGCATTGACGACGCTGGGCACGTTGAAGTCGAAGAAGGCAGCATCGATACGGCGGCGCGCCGCGTTGATGAGCGGCACAATCTGGCGATCCACGCCGCTATTGACCTGATCGGGCGGATCGGGGTTGGTGAAATAGACCGAGAGCCAGGGCAGGGCATTGCCAGCGTCCAGCGGCAAGCCAACGGCAACAGCTGTAGCTGGCGCGCCGAAGGTGGACGGTGCGGTCGGTTGTGGTGTGGCATCAGCGCACGCGCTGACTAGCAAGACGAGGCAGAGCGCTAGCGCTACAATGCGCAGCAGCCCTGCAGGTGTGTTAGCTTTCATCAACTTCCTCTTGTTCATCGTCCTCAGGAGTGCCGAGCGCCTCAATCTGGCTGCGCAGCTCGGAGAGCTGCTGTGCGGGCAAGAAAGCGCTCAGCGAGTCAGCTAGATCGTTGAGGGTGCTGCGCAGCAAACTGAGCGACTCCTCGACATTTTGAAGAGCCTGCGCCTGGGCGGGCGTGAGTGGCTCGTCATCGCCTGAATCAAGATTCTGCGCGAAGTCAAGCAGCGCACGCAAGGCTGCCAAGTTATCGGGCTGGGCGCGCATGATCCCAGCCAGCTCCGGCACAATCGGATGGTTCGAAGCATCGGCCTGCTCAAAAGTGATAGCATACTGCCTGAGGAACGCCTGCACCAGCGCCAGGAGCGTTGGCTCTGAGGCAGTGCGCAAACGCGCGATCAGGGCATTGGCAGCCCGCAGCGTCTCTTTAAGCGCTTCGACTTTCTGCCAGCCCAGCGCCTCGTCGGCGATCTCGCCGACCAAGCCCGGCAAGACCTCTCGCGTCCAACCTAGCAGATAGTTCGCCTCTGCATCGCCCAAGTTAGCCAGCAGGGACGTATTCTCCAAGATTTGATCCATCACAAGCGAGATATCCATCGCACGGCATCCTTCCTCAAGTGCGAACGCCCTCAGTGTAGCCTTAAACTGCTAAATTGCCTAGCCGCAACGGTTTTGCTCAGGCGATTTTCATTGACAAGCACGCTGACTCTCGCCATAATCGCCCTTATGCGCCATATATCAGCTTTCCGCCTGTGGTTTGCCCAGACGATCTACCTATTGCCTGCTGTGCTCGGCTGTGCTCTGGCCCAGCAGAGCCTTCCAGCTGTGTTGGTCGTCACGGCCACGCCGCACTGGGGCGCGCCAACCGAAACGCCAGCTCTGCCCACTGCCACGCCAACTCTTCCCCCAACGCCGACGCCCATGCCGTTCATTGCCATTGCAGAGGCGAACACAGCTCTGCACAACGGCAACTTCGAGGCAGCCGTCCAGATTTACCGCGCCATCCTCGATCAGCCGATCATGAGCGTCAATCCGGGCTTACGTGCCGATGCTGCCTTCGGCTACGGGCAGGCTGCCCTACGTGAAGGGCAGTTCAACCTGGCAGCTGAGGCGCTCAGTCAGTTCATCAACACCTATCCCGACGATCCGCGCCGCGCGCAGGCACATTTTTTGCGCGGCGATGCCTATCTGGGCGCTTCGGCGTGGCAGGCGGCCATTGCTGAGTTTCAGACCTACCTAGCCTTGCGCCCTGGCTTGATCGATAGCTACACCTACGAGCGCATCGGGGATGCCTACCTGGCACTAGGCGATTCGGCGCAGGCGCTTGCCAACTATGCGCTCGCCGTCGAGCGCGCGCGCAGCCTCGTGCCGATGCTGATCCTGCGCGAGAAGCTGGCAGCAGCCTACCTGAACGCTGGCAATGTATCTGCCGCCATCGAGCAGTATGACGCCATTTTGAATGTGGCGCGCAACGCCGGCTACCGCGCTGCGATCATGTTTGCTGCTGCCAACGCTCTGCAACGCGCCAATAACCTCGCTGCCGCCTTGCCGCGCTACCAAGAGATCGTCCGCCAATATCCAGAGACGCCCGAAGCCTATCGCGCTATGCAAGTGCTGCTGACGAACGGCCTGCGCGTGGAGAGCCTGCTGCGCGGGCGCATCAGCTACGCTGCTAAGGACTTCACAGATGCCATCGAGGCGTTCCACGCTTACACTACCAGTACACCGCTCGGCCAGATCGATCCGAACGTCTACTTGCTGCTCGGGCGCGCCTACCGCGAAGTGGGCAACTACGCAGCGGCGAACACTGCCTTCCAGACCATCCTGACCAACTATCCAACCAGCACACGCTTCGGCGAGGCCTGCTGGAGCAAGGGCGCACGCTCTTCCTCAGCGGGGATGTGCCAGGCGCCATCAAGCGCTACATGGAGCTGGCTGAGACCCATCCAAACGTGCCAGAGGCAGCTGAGGCGCTCTGGCGGGTTGGCTACTTGCATTCCACGCAGGGCGATGCCGAGCAGAGCCTTGCCACCTTCGAGATACTGGGCAGCAAATATCCTGCCACGCAGCAAGCGATGGATGGACTCTTTCGGGCCGGCATGGCTGCCTATAATCAAGGTGCCCTTGCCCGTGCCGAGCGGTTGTTCTCGCTCCTGGCAACAGGTGGCAAGGGCGAGCTGCAGGCAGCCGGCTACCTGTGGCTGGGCAGGCTGTATCAGATTAACAATCAAGAGGGGCTAGCTCGCAGCGCCTACGCACAAGCTGCGCAGATTGATCCGGGCGGCTATTACAGCCTGCGCGCCGCTGATCTGCTGGCAGGGCGCGATGGCTTCGTGCCGCCACCGCGCTTAGATTGGGCCTTCAATCAGCCCAGCCACATCGATGAGGCTGAAGCCTGGCTGCGCCAGACCTTTAAAATTGAGGGCGGCGGCGCGCTGTGGTTGCTCTCGCCCGCATTGGAGGCAGACGAGCGCATGGTGCGTGGCGCTGAGCTGTGGGCGGTGGCGGCGTATGAGGACGCCAAAGCCGAGTTCAGCGCCCTGACCGAAGCCTACGCTCAGAATCCGCTCGCACTTTACCAGCTTGCCTCATACTACTATCGCATCGGTCACTACCGCGAGGCGATCAGTGCCGCTGCCAAGCTGATCGACGGCTCTGGGCAGCCGACCAGCCAAGTGCCAAAGTATATAGCAGCGTTGCGCTTTCCCATCGCTTACGCCGACCTGGTGCTGCCCGCTGCTCAAGAATATGGCGTTGATCCGCTCCTAGTCTTCAGCTTGATCCGTCAAGAGAGCCTTTTTCAGGGCGGGGCCACCTCGAGCGCGCAAGCGCAAGGCTTGATGCAGATCATCCCCAGCACGGGCAGCTATATCGCCAGCAAGTTGGGCAGGCGCGACTATCAAAATAGCGACCTGTATCGCCCTTACGTGAATGTGCCGTTCGGCGTGTACTACTTATACGAACAGTTACAAGCCTTTAACGGCAATGTGTACGCGGCACTGGCAGCCTATAACGGCGGGCCTGGCAACAGCGCCACATGGCTGCGCGTCAGCGGCGGCGATCCCGACCTGTTTGTGCAGGCGATCACTTTCAGCGAGACGCGCACCTACATCCGCCGCATTTACGAGCAGTACGCCATCTACGCTGCGATCTATGCCGCACGCTAACGTCCGTTGTTGCGCTTTTTACATCGGAGAGGGAGACGCATGAAACGAGTTGCAATCTTGCACTATGCTAGCCCGCCGATCGTGGGTGGCGTCGAATCAACTATCGCCTATCATGCGCGCGGGCTAGCCGATCTAGGCTACGCAGTGCGCGTGATCAGCGGCAGCGGCAGCAGTTTTGATCCGCGCATCGAGACGACTATCGACCCACTGTTCGGCTCTTCCGCGCCCGAAGTGTTGAACGTCAAACGGGAATTAGATCGTGGGCAGGTCACAGAGGCATTCTGGGCGCTGGTGGATAGCATCCGCGAACGTCTATATAACGCGCTGAAAGATTGCGATGTCTGCATCGCACACAACATCACTTCGCTTCACAAGAACCTGGCGCTGACGCAAGCGCTCATCTCGAGCGGCAACGGCAATCGGCGGCGTCTGATCGCTTGGGTCCATGATCTGGCTTGGACGAATCCGCAGTACCTGCCAGAGCTGCATAGCGGCGCCCCTTGGGACTTGTTGCGCCAGCCCTGGCCGAATGTGCGCTATGTGACCGTCTCTGAGGCGCGCCGCGCCGAGCTGGCTGAGCTGCTCGGCATTCCACAGGATCACATTGCGGTCGTGGTGCCGGGCGTCGATCCGGCGCGCTTCCTGCGCTGGACGCCGACGATGGTCATGCTGGCAGAGCGCCTAAATCTGCTAGATGCTGATGGTATTCTGCTCTTGCCAGCGCGCATTACACGTCGCAAGAACATCGAGCTAGGCATCAAGGTGCTGCACGCCATGCGCGATCTGAGCGGGCGGGATTATCGCCTGATCGTGACGGGGCCGCCTGGCCCGCACAATCCCGCCAACCCAGGCTACTTGGGCGAGCTGCTCAAGCTGCGCCAAGAGCTGGCTGTTGAAGACTCGGTCCACTTCCTATATGCCCACGGCGAGGGCGATCAGCAGCTGATCCCTGACGATGACACGATGGCAAACTTGTTCATTCTCGCCGATGCCCTGTTCTTCCCCAGCACCCAAGAAGGCTTCGGCATCCCAATTATCGAGGCAGGCTTGGCCAGCATCCCCGCTTTTTGTGCTGATATCCCGCCGCTGCGCCGCACCGGTCAGAATGATGCCTACTACTTCGATCCGGTCAAGGGCATGCCGCGCGACATCGCTGCAGCTATCGTCTCGACTCTGGAGGTTAATGCATCCCACCGTTTGCGGGTGCGCGTGCGCAAACACTACCGCTGGGATGTGCTGATCCGCACGCATCTCGTGCCGCTAGTTGAAGGAAAGTGAAGCTGATGACTACGCCTGCTCCTTACCGGATCGTGATTGCGCTCAGCGCCGTAGAGCGCCTCGAGGCGTGGGTTGCTTTTGCCGAAAAAATGGCAGCTGCGCCATCTATCCCATCTGAAATTCACCTGCGCGCCATGCTGACCATCCCTGAGGGGGTCTCGCTGAGCGAAGGCACACTGCAAGCGCGTCACATGCGCGATGCGCTGGATACGCTTGCCAAAGCTCGTCAGAACATCCACGATGAGACGCGCGTCTATGTGGATTATAAGCCGATGCTGAGCGTGATCGAGGAGCTCGAGGCGCGCGCCACCGATCTGCTAATTGTGGAATGGGCAGGCGCCTTAGAGCCGACAGGGGGGATCAGCACGGATACAATCTTGCGCGAGGCGCCCTGCGATGTTGTGTTAATCAGTCGTCAGAACTGGCACAGCACAGGCAATATTCTGCTCTCGCTGCGCGGCGGGCCGAATCTCTCGCTTGGGACGCGCGTCGCTAGCGCGTTGGCAGAGCGCGCGCCGATCACGCTCTTGCACGTTGCCAGCAGCCCGTACGAGTCGCAGCCCTACAGCGTGATGCTCAGCACAGACTCGCGCATTGCCCGCACAGTCACTGTCAGCGGCGATATCACCCAAGCTATCCTGGCCGAGTCAGCGGCGCACAAGGCGATTGTGATGGGTGCAGCTTTTCAGCAGCCCGATCGGCGCGGCAGCGCTACCAGCCCTGTCGTACGCAACATCTTCGAGCAAACCAGCTTGCCAATCATCCTGGTGCGTGCGCACATGCCGGAAGAGTTCGCCTTTCACGCACCGCGCCCACTCATCCGCAAGGCGGAGCCGCTCTCGGTGCGCGTCGACCGCTGGTTCGCCGAGAATACCTATCATAGCAACGAATTTGCCGATCTCAAGGCGCTGCTGACCCTCAAGGAGAAGCAAGGCGTCACGATTGGCTTAGCCCTACCTGCTCTGAACGAAGAAGAGACAGTCGGTAATGTGATCAGCACCGTCAAAAGTGCGCTGATGGACGCCGTGCCGCTGCTTGATCAGATCGCGCTGATCGATAGCAACTCGACAGATAACACAGTTGCCATTGCCCAATCGCTGGGCATCCCGACCTACAAACATTCTGAGATCCTGCCACAGCTGGGCAGCTATCGCGGCAAAGGCGAGGCGCTTTGGAAAAGCCTGTACGTACTCAACACCGATATCATCGCCTGGATCGACACGGATATCACCAATATCCATCCCCGCTTTGTATACGGCTTGCTGGGCCCGCTGCTCAAGCGCGCCAATGTGCAGTACGTCAAGGGCTTCTATCAGCGCCCGATCAAGGTTGGTGAACAGCTGCAAGCCTTCGGCGGCGGGCGCGTGACGGAACTCGTAGCCCGCCCACTGCTGAACTTGTTCTATCCCGAGCTTTCGGGCATTGTGCAGCCGCTCTCAGGCGAGTATGCCGGCCGGCGCAGCGCACTGGAGCGTGTGCCGTTCTTCAGCGGCTACGGCGTAGAAACTGGCCTGCTGATCGACTTGCACGAGCAGCACGGCTTAGAGGGCATCGCCCAAGTAGACCTTGAGCAGCGCGTCCATCACAATCAGCCACTGGTGGGCTTGAGCAAGATGTCGTTCGCCATTCATCAAGTCTTCATCTCGCGGCTGGAGCGGCGTTACGGCGTCGAGCTGCTGGACAAAGCGAACCGCAGCATGAAGCTGATTGTACACGAGCCCGATCGCTTCAGCCTGGATATCGCTGAGATCAGCGATGTTGAACGCCCGCCAATGCTCACCGTGCCAGCCTACCGCGAGCGCTTTGGAGTTCAAAGCTGAGATGCGCGCCCTGTTGTTTGCGATGGTGGGCATCTGCCTGATTGGTGCCCCTGCTGCAGCGGGGAGCAAGCCGCCCTGCCAAGATCGTTACGATCTGCCTTACGTGTTCGATGTGGGGCTTTGCCCCGAGATGGTGCTGGAGGATTTCAACACACAGGGCGACCTAGCTGCTGTGAGCAGCCTTGCCTTCACGCCCGAAGGCGCCCTGTACTTCACCAGCCCAGGGCGGCGAGCCGTCTATCGTCTGCCCCCTGATGGCAAGGGCTTCTTCGGCGCCCCTGAACTGGTCGCCACGCTGCCTGAAGCGCCCTTTGGCCTGGCCTGTGCCGCCGATGAAGATGCTTGCTATGTGGCAGCTGAGCAGAGCATCTTCCGCCTGGCGGCAGAGGGCGCCGTCCAGCTGATCTACCGAGATTCTGAAGTGCGCTGGCACGGTGAGCTGCACATCGGCGCTGATGGCAGGCTGTACGTGGCCCGCAACACAGCTAAGGGCGCCGATCTGCTCAGCCTTGAGCGGGACGGGAGTGCTGCGCGCCTGGAGACGATGGGGCTGCGCCAAGTCTTTGGCTTCACGTGGCATGCCGACGCCCTAATTATCGCTGACGCAGCCGAGAGCGCTCTCTACAGCTTGCGCCGGGGCACCTTGAGCCGCCTAGTTCAGCTGCCCGTGCATAGCGCGCCGCACGGCGTGCTGTACTACCCTTCAGGGGCGATGGCGCAGTGGCAGGATGGCCTATTCGTGGCGCTTAGCGGCTCGTGGAACGCGACGACTCTCAGCGGCTATGCGATCTACTGGCTGAAGCCGGAGCAGCCGAGCGCTTATCAACAGATCATCCCTAGTTACTTCGGTTTGAGTGCCGAGATGTTGGCTCTGCGGCGCGTCTCGTTTCATCCTCTGCAGCTGATGAGCATCGCGACCGACGGGAATGGCTGGCTGTATACGGCGTTGGCAGAGGGATACATCTACCGGTTTCGCCCGCGCTAAGCTGTGCTATAATCGCGCCTTGCGAAAGAGCTCCCAAGATCGCTCAGCAGGAAACATGCCCAAACGCACTGATCTTCACACCATCTTGATCATCGGCAGCGGCCCGATCGTGATCGGGCAGGGCTGCGAGTTTGATTACAGCGGCGCGCAAGCCTGCAAGGTCTTGCGGCGCGAGGGCTATCGCGTCGTACTGATCAACAGCAATCCCGCCACCATCATGACCGACCCGGAATTCGCTGACGCCACCTACATCGAGCCGCTGACACCCGAAGTGGTGCGCATGGTGATCGAGCAGGAGCGCCCGAACGCCCTACTGCCGACGATGGGCGGTCAGACGGCGCTGAATCTGGCGATGGCGCTGCACAAGGATGGCACGCTAGCAGCCTACGGCGTCGAGCTGATTGGCGCAACGGCTGAGGCGATCGAGCTGGCTGAAGATCGACAGCGCTTCCGCGATGCAATGGCTGAGATCGGGCTGCACATGCCGCTCAGCCAGACCGTCACGAGCGTCGAAGAGGCGCTAACGGCAGCGGAGCGGATTGGCTACCCGATCCTAGTGCGCGCCTCGTTCACGTTGGGCGGCACTGGCGGCGGCATTGCGCACAATCCCGATGAACTGCGTGCATTGGCGGCACACGGCTTGAACGAATCGCCCATCCACCAAATCCTAATTGATCAATCCGTGCTCGGCTGGAAGGAATACGAGCTGGAGATCATGCGCGATAGGCGCGATAACTTCGTGGTGGTCTGCGGGATTGAAAATCTCGATCCGATGGGTGTCCACACTGGCGATTCGATAACAGTGGCGCCCATTCAAACGCTCACCGACCGCGAATTGCAGCGTTTGCGCGATATGGCGCGGCTGATCATCCGGCGCATCGGCTTGGAGACGGGCGGCGCTAACATTCAGTTCGCCGTCAATCCCAAGAATGGCGATGTGGTAGTGATCGAGATGAATCCGCGCGTCTCGCGTTCATCAGCGCTAGCCAGCAAGGCGACAGGCTTCCCAATCGCCAAAATTGCGGCGCTGGTCGCCGTCGGCTACACGCTGGATGAGATTCCTAACGACATCACGCGCAAAACCAAGGCAAGCTTCGAGCCCTCGCTGGATTACGTCGTGGTCAAGATACCGCGCTGGAACTTTGAGAAGTTTCGCGGCACCGATCCGACGCTCGGCCCGCAGATGAAGGCAATCGGCGAGGTGATGGCGATCGGGCGCACTTTTCCAGAGGCGCTGCAGAAGGCGATCGCCAGCCTCGATATCGGCTTGTTCGGCTTCGGCGATAAGGCGGATGATCCACAGTACAACGTGCCGATGGAGCAGATCGCCACACCAACGGCGCAGCGTCTGTATCAAGTGGCAGCGCTGCTGCGGCGCGGCGCGCCTGAGGCGGAAATCTGCCGCCTGACCGGCTACGATGCGTGGTTCGTGCGTCAATTAGGGCTCCTGGCGGAGCAAGCCAACGCGATTCAGGCGCATTACGCACGTGGCGAGCGGCATTGGCGGCATTGGAAGCAGCTTGGCTTCAGCGATCGGCTCTTAGCCGAGCTGATCGGCACCTCAGAGGTGGCTGTTCGCGCTGAGCGCGAGGCTGCTGGAGTCAGCGCGAACTTCTACCGCGTCGACACCTGCGCAGCTGAGTTTGAAGCCTACACGCCGTACCTCTACAGCACCTACGAGCGCGATTGCGAAGCTATGCCAACTGAACGCCAGAAGATCGTCATCTTGGGCGGCGGCCCGAATCGAATTGGGCAGGGCATCGAGTTCGATTACTGTTGTGTGCACGCCTGCTACGCCCTCACAGCTATGGGCTACGAGACGATCATGATCAACAATAATCCCGAGACAGTCAGCACCGACTACGACACAGCCGATCGGCTCTACTTTGAGCCGCTCACCTTTGAGCATGTGCTGAATATCATCCAGACAGAGCGTCCGCAGGGCATTTTGGTGCAGTTCGGCGGCCAGACCCCCCTAAACATCGCGCGTCAGCTGGCTGACGCTGGTGTGACAATTCTCGGGACGCCGATCGAGGCGATCGAGACGGCTGAAGATCGAGAGCGCTTCAACCAGTTCATGCGCCAGCTAGATATCCCGCAGCCGGAAGGGCAAATCGCCCGCTCGCCGGAGGCGCTCTTCAGTGCCGCCGAGCGAATCGGTTATCCGGTGTTGGTGCGCCCGAGCTATGTGCTGGGCGGGCGCGGCATGGCGATCTGCTTCAGCCGTGAGCAGCTGACCGCTCTAGTCCAGACAGGCGATATCGCTTGGGACGGGCAAGCCGTGCTGATCGATCAATTCCTAGATGATGCCTTTGAAGTGGACGTGGATGCGCTGTGCGATGGCGAGCGCGTCACAATTGGTGGCATTATGCAGCACATTGAAGAGGCGGGCATCCACAGCGGCGATTCAGCGTGCGTCTTGCCGCCCTACAAGATCAGCTACTACTACCTCGACCAAATCCGCGAGTATACCGAGCGGATTGGCCTAGCACTCGGTGTGAAAGGCTTATTTAACATCCAATTCGCCATCAAGAACGATGTGGTCTACGTGCTTGAGGTGAATCCGCGCGCCAGCCGCACAACGCCGTTCGTCAGCAAGGCGACAGGCGTGCCCTTGGCGCGCTACGCCGCCGAGATCGCCGTTGGGCGCACGCTGCGCGAGATCGGCTTCACACAAGAGCCGAAAGTGGATGGCTTTTTTGTGAAAGAGGCCGTCTTGCCTTTCCGCAAGCTGCCCGATAGCGAGGCGCGGCTTGGGCCTGAGATGCGCAGCACAGGCGAGGTGATGGGGCACGCCTCTACCTTTGGGCACGCCTTCGCTAAGTCGCAAAGCGCCGCCGACATGACCCTACCGCTCAGTGGCAGCGTCTTGATCACGGTCAACGACTTTGACAAGAGTGCAGCAGCCAAAATCGCGCGCGACCTACACAATATGGGCTTCAAGCTGATCGCCACCTCAGGCACGGCGCGCTTTTTGAGCAACGTCGGTCTGCCCGCTACACCGATCGCCAAAGTGAGCGAGGGCAGCACTGCGATCTTAGATGCGCTGCGCAACGGCGAGATTCAGCTGGTCATCAACACCTCGCTGGGCGGGCAGGCACACGATGACGGACGTTTCATCCGCAATGCAGCGGCAAAATATCGGGTGCCAATTGTCACAACGCTCTCGGCAGCCCAAGCGACCGTACAAGGCATCCAGGCGCTGCGCAGGAAGCCGCTGCGCGTGCGCAGTTTGCAGGCACACTACCAAGCCAATAGAGGCTAGCTGTTCGGTGGGCTGTGCGCCGCCTGATCAGCCTCATAGGCCGCTTGATCGACCAATGTGCCGCCCTGAACTTCGATGTTGGTGACGTGGCGATTCTTATCGTAGGTCACTTCCAGCTCAACGCGCTCAAAACTGCGCGTGCCGACCGCGACTTTTCGCACGAAATAGCCGCTCTCATCGTCAGTGAGCGAGAGATCATTGTTGGGATTGATGCGGATACGCACAACTTCGCCACTGCGCCGCACTTTGACGTAGTAATACATGCCGATATCGCCCTGCGCGGCGTGGGCGGGCACTCCACTGAGCATTCGAGCAAGCGTGCGGAAAAATTTCATAGGGAGCTCCAAGCGGGCTTGCCCTGCTAGCCGAAGCTAACAGGGCAAGAGGCTGTGCACTCTTAGCGGCGTGTAGCGCCTTGCTGCATCAGCTGCTCGATATCGAAGAGGAAGGGCGCATTGCTGGGCAGCAAGATCATGCTGATGTTGGGTGCGATCTGCTCGATGTAGCGCCACTGCAGCAGCATCGGATTTTTGCTGAGTTCAGCGTTGATCAGCGCCAGCGCTTTTGCTTCGGCCTCAGCGCGTGCAAGGATGGCGGCAGCCTCACCAGCGGCACGGGTGCGCAGCGCTTCGGCTTCGCCGGCAGCACGCTCACGTAGGGCGTTCGCCTCGCCTTCAGCCAGTGTACGGGCACGCGCTGCCTCTTGCTTAGCTTGCTCGGCTTGCTGCTCGGCAACCTGCTTCTGCTCTACCGCGCGGACGAACTCTTCGCTGAAGGTGATCTCGCGGATCAGCAGCTCCTGCAGGAACAGACCGTTCTCGGCGAAGACTGGGCGCAGATCGCGGTTCAGGTTGCGCTGCAGCTCGGGCAGGCGTGAGATAGCTGGCTCAGTACGTGCATCGCCAGTCTGGGCATCCGTTGTGGTGATCAGGCTGGTGCCGCCGTACAGATCGTTAACGCTGTAGCTTGCCACCTGCTCGCGAATGGCGGAGCGCACCGTTGGGCGTACAAAGTCATTCTCGTAGCGGTTTTGCCACTTGCGATGCAGCGTGTTGGCAAGGCTTGAGTCAATCCGATACAGCACCGAGACGTCGATCAGCACCTGCTGGCCGTCGCGCGTGCGCGCCTCAACTGCGTCAGCGCGGCGGCCGGCACCTTCGGCGATCTGCTGCC
>JBDNDQ010000048.1:0-28234 GCA_046719055.1 Aggregatilineales bacterium
TACCGCGGTTGGCAACCGTCGCCTCGATTAAGCCGCGCAACTCGCTTAGGTTCGGCGCCGCGCCACCACCTTGCCGCTCAGGGTAGATTTTGGTGCCGTTCAGAAAGACTGTCGGTGTGGCATTTACGCCGCGCTCTGTGGCGAGGTTAGCCGCTGTACGGATGATCTCATCCAGCTTGGCGTCGCCCAAACAGGCAGAGAACTTGCCTGTATCTAGCCCGAGCTTCTGGGCACCAGAGAGACCGTAACGCCCTTCGTTAGCGGCGTTGCCATAGAGCCCAAGCCAATCGAAGAGTGCATCGTGCATTTCCCAGAACTTGCCCTGCTCGCCTGCACAGAGCGCCGTGCGTGCCATGCCTGTTGAGTTGAAGCTGCCGTATTGTGTCAGCGGAATGTAGACGAACTTCACATCCCCGCTGAGGATTTTATCACGGATGTTATCGAAGTAATTCCGCTTGTACTCTCGGCAAGCGGGGCAGCTGAAGCTGGAGAACATCTCCATTGTGACCTTTGCCTCTGGATTACCAATGAAGTAGAAGCCCTCCGGCGTGGTGCCGTAAAAACCTTTCTCGGTGATCTCCGTGTACTTAGTTAGGATGCTCTCTGCCACTTGTGCATCGACAGAGCGCGAGGAAATTATTAGGAAGCCACCGAACATGATCACAATAGCGGCAGCGATGACTGCCAGCAAAACGAGCTGCTGCTGTTGGCGGCGGCGCTTAGCCTCAGCGCGGCGCTCTCGCAATGACTTCTTGGCGGGCGCACTAGGCGTATTTTTGGGTGTCTTCGATTTAGTGGTAGCCATAAAGCGAGCTTCCTCAAGCGTGAAATGAACCTAGAATGTAAAATATAGCAAATGTGACGGGCTCTAGCACGCCCTCAAAGGTCACACTCATTGGGCCCTCAAAACTGCCTTGACGATCTGGGCGTCCTGTGTTATAGTGTGAGCACAATTGCCCGGGATAGCCAAGTGGCCTAAGGCAGCTGACTGTAAATCAGCCATTCGGAGGTTCGAATCCCCCTCCCGGGACACTAGCCTGCGCACAAGCAGGCTTTTTTCATCTCTGCGGCGGCTATCTTTCGAAAATTGCGCGCCGCGCACTATAATTAGGCGCGTGTGAAGCAACTGTGGATCAAGTCAAGCATGACCGACACTCTTAGTATCCGCAAAGTCGAGACCTCCCAAGACTTCAAGGTCTTCCTAGAATTCCCTTGGACACACTACCGCAACGATCCAAACTGGGTGCCGCCGCTCGTCTCAAGCCGCCGCCACCTGCTGGATAAAAAGCGCAATCCCTCTTGGCAATACATGAGCGGTGAATACTACCTAGCCTGGCGGGGCAAAAAGCCTGTCGGGACGATCGCTGCCTTCATCAACCACCGCCACAACCAAACGCACAACGAGCGGCTAGGCTGGTTCGGCTTCTTTGAATGCGAGGATAACCAGGAAACAGCCACCGCGCTGCTCCAAACGGCTGCCGACTACGCTCGCTCACAAGGCTGCGAGGCTATGCGCGGGCCTGCCAATTTCACGCTGAACGACGAGTGCGCTCTGCTCATCGAGAACTTCTCTGAGCCGATGCTCCTGATGCCCTACAATCCGCCCTACTACCAGCGGCTCATCGAACAGAGTGGGCTAGGCTTAGCAAAGGCAATGGACTTAGTCAGCTACATCGCCAAGCCCAGCAGCTACCTCGATGAGAACGGCAACATCCCAGAGCGCCTGCTGCGTGTAATCGAAAAGGTGAGCAGCAAGCACGGCGTGACGGTTCGGCGCGCTAACGTCAAGGAGCTGCATAAGGAAGTCCATTTGCTGGCTGAAATCTACCGCGCCGCTTGGGCTAATAACTGGGGCTTCGTGCCGCCCACCGATGCCGAGATCGACGACCTGTTCACACAGCTGCGCCCGTTCTTCGATCCGCGCTTGGGCGAATTCGGTGTTGTGGATGGCAAAGTGGTGGGCTTCATGCTGGCGCTGCCGAATATGAATCAGGTGCTCAAGCGCGCCTATCCACATCCGCGCGTGCCAGAGTGGTGGACGCTGCTCAAAGTCTTCTGGCATTGGAAAATTCGCCCGAAGATCACTGAACAGCGCATTGTGATGTTCGGCGTGAAGCCGGAGTACCATCGCATGGGCGTGGCAGCAGCCATCCTGTTAGCCCACATGGAGGCGACCATGAAAACGCCCTATCCTGATGTGGACTTGGGCTGGGTGCTGGAGACGAACGCCGGCGTGGATACACTTGCCAAATCGTTCAGCTGTCCGATTTACAAGCGCTACCGTTTCTACCAGATGCCGCTGAGTTGATGGCATGGTCGATCACAACGAACCGGGCGAGGGGCTGCCGCGCAACTCTGATGGGCTGATGGCGCAGGGCGGCGCCGAGGTGAGCGACGTCCTGACTGTAGCGACAAGCCTGAACGCCAAAACAATCAGCGAGCTGCTGCGCAACCGCAACTTTGTGCCGCTCTGGATTGGGCAGCTGGTCAGCTACTTAGGCGATCAATTCATGTTGATCGCCGTCTTGGCTACTATCAATAAGTTAGCGGGAGGCGGGAGTTTCTACATTGTCCTGTTGGCAGTTTCGCTGGCTGCGCCGCAGATACTCTTCGGGCTGATCGGCGGCGTGCTGGTGGATAAGCTGGACCGCAAATGGACGATGATCATCACAGATGTGGTGCGCGCCATCGCCATGTTCAGCATGCTGTTGGTGGCAGGTGATGTAGCGCGCATCTGGATTTTTTATCCCGCCATCTTTGCCATCGGCACCTCGCAAATGCTCTTTTATCCGGCCCGCGCTTCGGCCATGCCTGCGTTGGTCAGCAAACGTAACTTGGCAGGCGCCAATGCTCTGCTAGAGGCAGGTTTTGTAGTGGCGCTTATCTTTGGCTCTGGCATGGCAGGCTTGCTGGTGGAGAATCTGGGCGAGGATTTTGCGTTCTCGTTCAATGGCTTCGCCTTCCTGTTCTCGGCGCTGATGATCCTGATCATCAACGTGCCACCGCGCCGAGTCCATCACACAAAAACGAGTGGCAGCAGCTATGGGCAGGTCTGGCGTGAGCTGCGCGAGGGCTTGGTCTACATCTGGCGGACGCGCTCTATGCGCTACATCATGGGCTTGAGTGTGATCGTGGCTGCTGGGCTTGGGGCGGTCATTGCGCTAGTGCTGGACTACCTGACGCTTGAGCTGCAAGTTGGAGCGCAAGGTTTTGGTGTGGTGATCGGCATTTTGGGCATCGGGATTGTGATTGGCGGCATTTTGATTCAGCGCCTGTCAAAGTTCCTGCCGACCAACCGCCTGGTAGCGCTGGCGATCTTCCTTCAGGGTGTGGCGGTTGGCGCGTTCGTCTTCCATCCGCCATTTGGCTTAGTGCTATTCCTGACTGCGCTGATCGGTTTCAGCCTGATCGTGGCGCGTGCCGTGCTGAGCACGCTCACGCAGGCGATCCCGCCTGAGGAGTATCGCGGGCGCGTGCAGAGCGCCTACAATCTGATCTTCACGGCGCCGCTGACGTTAGCAATCGGAGTTGCCACGCTGCTGGTTACGCTTCTCAACCGCGAGATCGTCATGGGCGGCTTTGGGCTGGGGCTGATGCTGACTGCCTATCTAGCTGCGCGCCTGCTGCAGGGCGTGGATGAGGCGATCTATGGCAGCTAGCCCCGCACAGACCATCTTAACGTGCAAGGCGGATTTCGCAGAGCTTGCCCTACGGGAGGTACGCCAGGCTTTGCCGGGTGCCCAGCTATACGGCGAGCTGTCTGAGGGTATTGTGCTGCTGACTGCGCCTTTCAGCGAGCTCGCCGCCTTTTGGCGCGCCAAGCCGCCGATCTTTGTCCGACATATTTGTCCTGCCGCCGTCCGTGTGACTCTACCGCCTCTAGATGACGGCAAAAGGCTGCTCATCTTGCTGCAGAACGCTTGTGTAGAGGCTGTCTTGCCGCACGTGAGGCCGGATGTGCCATTCTCTGTGCAAACTCGCGTCTTTAGCCCAGCTGCTCCACTCAAACCCTTCGATGTGAACATCGCTCTGTCGGAGTTGGTCACGAATGCGCCCCTCGATGTACGCCAGCCGCAGCAGGTCATCTCAGTGGTGATTGGGCTGCTCGATGGGGCGCTGGTGGCTTGGTTAGGTTGCTCGACGGTCGCTGACAATCTCTCGAGCTGGTCGGGCGGCGCGCGGCGCTTCGCGCATGATCAGGCTCGCATCAGCCGCTCTGAATTCAAGCTGTTAGAGGCACTGGAAGTCTTTGGCGCGCAAGTGCCTGCCCACGGCCATGCGCTCGATTTGGGCGCAGCACCAGGCGGTTGGACTCATGTGCTGCGCGAGCTGGGGATGTACATCACGGCTGTTGATCCTGCTGCGCTTGATCCGCGCCTGCTCGGCGATTCAGGCATACGCTACAGGCGCAGCACGGCTGAGGCATTTCTCCCGACGGCGACCGATGCTTACGACGTGATCGTCAACGACATGCGCATGGATGCTCGCGACTCAGCCCGTTTGATGTGCGCTTACAGGCGGCTGCTCAAGGGCGATGGCATCGCGCTGATGACGCTCAAGCTACCGCGGTCAGGGCGGCTCAGCGCCCTAGAGAGCGCTTTCCGAATCCTGGAAAGCACCTACACAATAGCGGGCGCACGGCAGCTCTTCCACAACCGCAGCGAGATCACAGCCTACTTGCGGCCCCATTAGCCCAACAGCGCTTCCCTGCGCTATAATGGCGGGCCAAGCGTTCGTAGAAGATCAAGCAGGGCGTGGAAATCAGCATGAATAAACGTTCATCCGCCAAAATGCCGATTATGCTCAACTACCCTGACGTGTTGGGCTGGTACAGCACACAGCGTCAGACGATCGACGCGCTTCAGGTGGCGCTAGCAGTGCGCCCAACGCCTGTGCCAGCTGGCAAGGTAGTCGATGTTATCGTGCTGCTTCAAAATATGCTCGGGGGCGAGATCGACGCTGTGCTGCGCCTGGTACCGCCCGAAAAAGACCTGGCGGGCAAGGCTGGACGCTTCACCACGCCGCTTCAGAAAGTGGTGCGCGTTGGGCTGCGCAGCGGGGAGGTTGGCTATGCCACCCTACCGATGCTGGTTGGGCATCAGGCTCAAGCGGGTGAATACATTGTGCAGGTCGAGGTCGCTTGTGAGCTGAAAAGACGCGGCGTGGAGCGCGTGCGCAGCTTTGAACATCCCCTCAAGTTCGATATCCACGACGTTGCCCTAGAGCGCCGCCCGATCTTCGAGGTCATTCACGGCCTGGCTTTTGCGGCGCGCGAAGGTACCAAGACGGGTACTGGGCAGCTCGTCGGCGCGCCATTCACCGTACAGCCGCCGACAATCGCCGCGCTGCCGAGAGAACTGCGCCCGAACTACATCTCGCTGTGGACGGAAGCTGATTACCGCGATCCGCGCTATCTGAGCGCCCAAGCGGGTGACTTGGTCAATAAAATGCTGCCGTTGCTCAGGCGGGAGCGCGTCTTCTTCCCACTCTTAAAGACAGTCCAAGCGCGCTTCGACGCGGCGGGCTATCGGCTGTGGGCAGGTGAGGCTGTCATGATCGCCAAGATGCTCACACATACGCTGGAGATGGGCGCGCCGATCCACGTGGCAGGGCAGGAAGTGCCCGTTTATCCGCGCTGGTATGCCGCCCTGAGCCAAGCCTTGCTGAACAATCCTGACTTAGCCGTGCCGCAAAGCCTCGAGATACTCGTCTCGCACACATTGCTGGCTTATCTTATCGTCGACGCAGGCATGATCGCCTTCTCGATGCTCGGGGCACTCACAAGCAAAAGCTTCGGCACGGATGAGGAATTGCAAGCGCACCTCGATACGTTGACTAACAGCTTAGTGATGTTGGAGCCGCCGCCCGATCTCGGCCATGCGTGGCTGCCATTGGTGCTGGGCGGCTTAGTGGCGAATTCATCAGTGATTATGCCGCGCGAGAATACGATCGAGACTGTGCACCTCTTCCTGACCGCCCGCGAGAAGCGTCTGCTTGAAGCGAGCGAGGCAGAGAGCATCTTGTTCGAGATCGCCGACGACCTGATCGAACGCGCTCTGACAGGCGAGGACTAGGTTCGGTTTGTGCGGCGAAAAAGTTGCGGCTATAATGATGGTTTGAAACAAACGCTATTGAGGAAGCCTGCGGCAGCCGCATTGCGTACAAGCGGCAAGCAAACTTGTGAGGAGCGCGCAAATGACTGATGGAATGGTAAGCGATATGAATTTTGCCATGATCAAGGTGGTTGGCGTTGGAGGTGGGGGCAGTAACGCCGTCAACCGCATGATCGAGGAAGGCTTGGGTGGCGTGGAGTTCATCGCTGTGAACACGGATAGCCAAGCGCTAACGCTCTCGAACGCACGCACGCGCGTACGCATCGGCGAAAAGCTGACGCGCGGGCTGGGCGCTGGCGGCAATCCTGAGATTGGGCGCAAAGCAGCCGAAGAGAGCGCCGATGAGCTGTATGAGGTGCTGCGCGGCGCTGATATGGTCTTCATTACCAGCGGCATGGGCGGCGGCACGGGCACAGGCGCGGCACCAGTCATTGCTCAGATTGCCAAAGAGCTAGGCGCACTGACCATCGGCGTGGTGACCAAGCCCTTCAGCTTTGAAGGCGCGCGGCGCATTAGCACGGCAGAGCTAGGTATCGAGGAGCTCAAAAGCCGTGTGGATACCTTGATTGTGATCCCCAACGACCGCTTACTACAGATCATGGATAAGAAGACGCCGCTCAATGCTGCCTTCCGCATCGCCGACGATGTCCTGCGGCAGGGCATTCAAGGCATCTCAGAGGTGATCACGGTGCCAGGTCTGATCAACCTCGACTTCGCCGACGTGCGCGCTATCATGAGCGAGGGCGGCGCTGCGCTGATGGCGGTTGGCACTGCTAGCGGCGATGATCGTGCCCGCAAAGCAGCTGAGATGGCTGTCAGCAGCAATTTGCTGGATGTGACTATCGACGGCGCTCGCGGCATCCTGTTCAATGTGACCGGCGGCCCGGATATGAGCTTGTTCGAGGTCAATGAAGCGGCTGCCATCATCAAAGAGACTGCTCATCCCGATGTGCAGCTGATTTTTGGCGCTGTGGTGGATGAAAACATGCGCGATCAAATTCGCATCACCGTCATTGCCACTGGCTTTGAGCGGGCTTCTTCGCTTGGCTCGCGGCCTGCTGCTAAGCCTTCCGCCACCGATTGGCGCGCCCAAGCGGCAGCGGCTCGCCAAGCAGCTCAGCCCAATCCGCCTCAGCAGGCGCCACGCCAGCAGGCCGCCCCCCCGCCTGTTGAGCCGCGCGAAAGCCGTGAGGGGCGCCCAACGCCCCCGCCAGCTCAGCCCTCGGCGCCCGCCCAACCGACACCGCCCGCCGGCAGCAATCCGAACGCCTACTCAAGCGACGATCTGGACATCCCGACATTCCTGCGCCGTCGCTAGGGCAGCTAGCCAGCCACCAGCCATCCCAGCGCTGGGATGGCTGTTTTGGGCTGGCTAGGCTTACTCGGAGTCGGCACTTCCGAGCAGCTCGGCTAGGCGATCTCTGAACGGCGGATAGATAACGCCTCGCTCGGTCACGATGCCACCTAAATAGCGTTGTGGCACAACATCGTAGGCAGGGTTGCGGGTGGGATAATGCTCAGGGAAGACCGCTGCTCCAAAAGGCGCGTAGACCTCACGCACATCACGTGCTTCTTGCGGTAGCTGTTCGCCGTTGGCGGTTTGAAAGTCGACTGCTGTGAGCGTGACTGCTGCGTAAAACGGCACGCGATTATCGCGCGCCAGCACAGCCAACGGGTACGCGCCAATGCGAGCAGTAAAATCGCCGCTAGCGGCAAGGCACGTGGCGCCAACTAGCACTAACTTGATATCACCACGCCGCATATAATAGCCTGCCGCTCCATCTGGGATGATCTCGAAAGGGATGCTTGCCTCGTGCAGTTCCCAAGCGACCAAAGTTGCGCCCTCCAGCAGCGGACGGTGTTCGGGTACAAGGACGTGGAAACGCCGTCCCAGTGCGTAGGCGGTGCGCAAAATGCCCAGCGATGTGCCGTAGGCTGCAGCATTCAGGGCGCCACCATCCCCGTGACACAACACCGTATCGCCATTGCGGATCAGCGCCGCCCCATGCTTACCAATGCGCTGGCAGGCGGCATGGTCCTCAGCGGCGATCTGTTGCGCCTCCGCCAGCAGGGCAAACTTAATCTCGCGCACGTTGCTGAGCGTCTCATCGCGGGCGCGGCGCTGCATCCGTGCCAACCAGACCGTCAAGTGTCGCGAAGTTGTCTTTGCTTTCTGCAGAATGACGGCTGCAACGTCTAGGTACTCAAGCAGGCTGCCGATATCGAGCGGCGTTGCTTGTTGGGCGGCCAGCGCCATGCCGAAGGCACCCGCCACGCCAACGGCTTGTGCACCGCGCACAGCGCCCTCGCTGATGGCTTGCGCCACCTCGCGGTAGTCGCCTAGCTCCAAGTAAGCAACCGTCCAGGGTAGACGGCGCTGATCAATCAGACGCACACGCCCTTCGTGCCATTCGACTGTGCGCACAGCAGCCTAGCTCCCCAGCTTATGTCTTGTCATTCACGATGAGTTCGTGCAGCGCACGCACAGCCTCAGTGGCTTCCTCAGCGCGCACCACCAGCGAAATGCTGTACTCGCTCGAGCCCTGCGCAATGACTAGGATGTTAATCGTGCGCGAGGCGAGGGCACCCGTCACGCGGGCTGCCACGCCGGGCGTACCGCGCATCCCAGCGCCGACAGCAGTGATGATCACGATATCTTCGCGCGCCCAGACGCGATCGACATCGCGGCGCTCGAGTTCAGGGCGCAGCTCCTTGCGGATGGCATCCAGCACTTGCGTCGTGCGGTCACTGGGCACGATGAAACAGAAGCTTTGCTCGGAAGAGGCTTGCGAGATAAGCAGAATGCTCACGCCAATGCGTGCCACTGCCATGAACGTGCGCCCAGCCACGCCTGGCACGCCCACCATGCCGCGCCCCTCGACCGAGATCAGGCTAACATCGCGGATGATGGTGATCGCCTTCACAGCGCCAGGCGTGATCTCCGCCTGAGGCTGGATCAAGGTGCCAGGGTCTGTTGGATTGAAGGTGTTGCGCACACGTACGGGCGCCTCGCGGTCGATCATCGGCTGTACCGTCTTAGGATGCAGCACCTTAGCGCCAAAGTAGGCGAGTTCACCCACCTCGCCGTAGCTCAAGGTGCGGATCACGCGTGCCGTCGGTACGATGCGCGGATCAGTAGTCATGATTCCATCTACATCTGTGTAAATCCAGAGGTGATCGGTCTCGACGGCAGCGCCGAGGATCGCCGCGCTGAAATCGCTGGCGCCGCGCCCGAGCGTGGTGATGATGCCCTCGCGGGTGGCGCCAATGTAGCCTGTCACGATTGGCAGCGAGCCGCTCTCAAGGTATGGGATCAGAAACTGCTTGACGCGCTGACGTGTCTCATCCATCAGTGGGGCAGCATCTTGGAAGTTATCGTCGGTGACGATCAACGTGCTGGCATCGATGGCGATGGCTGCATTGCCCAGATCGCGCAGGTGCGCAGCCAATAGCCGTGCGCTGAAGCGCTCTCCAAAGCTCATGATCAAATCCATGCCGCGCGGTGTGACCTCGCGCAGCACAGCGATGCTGTGGCACATGGCGTTGAGCGTATCCAGCATGGTATCCAGCTCATCAAATAAGCTCTGCTTGATCATCTCGTCGCTGACGAGCTGCTCAGCCGTCTCACGGTGGCGTTGGCGCAGCTCAGCCACGATGCTGTAGTGGGTGGCTTCGTCACCTGTGGCGGCGCTGCGGGCTGCTTCCTTGAGTTTATCAGTCACGCCGTTCATGGCAGAGACGACTGTCAAAATGCGATGCCCTTGCCGCTGATGATCGAGGATAATGCGCGCCACCTGTGCGATGGTATCGTGGTTGCCCATCGAGGTGCCGCCAAATTTCATGGTAATGAGGCTCATACTGTGCTTTGCTGCCTGTGAAGTGACTTGAGATTCGCCCAATACGGCTTGATTATAGGCGATCTGGCGGACGCCACACAAGGGGAGCGTCTAAGTTGAGACGGTTGGAAAGCTTGGATGTATACGGCGTGGCGCAGCCGTACGGCTCTGTCTATCTCGTTTTATGCTCTCTTGGTGTATCTACTGCCAGAGTTGCGTGTTAGCATGGCGCGGAGAGCTTCCACAGGGAGTTAAGAGATTCAGTGTTGCTATCAATGGGTCGGTTAGCAGCACAAGAAGCTTGTGTGTGCCTCAGCAGGTTAAGCCACAACCGTCACGCAAAAGAAAATTTCAGGAAAAAGCCCAGAGCTGCGCGTCTCTTTTGAGCAATAAACTCGATTACTATACGAACAGAGTAAGTCAGTCATAGTTGCTCTAGCGCAGTTCAAACTGAGCTGTTATGCCTTTGAAACGACGTGGAGACGCTGTAGATCGAGTACACTATCTGATGAAGCGAATTTCAATCAGAGAGCGAGGCAATCACGAAAGTCTATGCGCCGATTACTGGCAATTCTTCTTATCTGGGCAGTGTGCGCAGCAAGTCTACTTCACGCGCCACGCCCAGCGCAAGCGTGGGCCGGCCCGAGCCTCAACACGAATGCGTGGAGCGCCAACGGGCCGGTGCTTGCTGTTGTGCAGGCGGGCAATGTGTTCTATATCGGTGGGAATTTTAATTTCATTGGCCCATTCACAGGCAGCTGGGTGGCCCTCAATACAACTACAGGCACATGGGATGCTACCTTCCCGCTTGTAGAGGGCACAGTCAGGGCAGTTGTCTCTGACGGTGCAGGCGGCTGGTATCTTGGTGGTGATTTCACCAGCGTGGGTGGCGTGGCGCGCAATCGCTTGGCACGTGTCCTCTCTGATAAGACGGTCGATCCTAACTTCACGGCAGAGGCAAACGGCACAGTTCACACGCTGCTGTTCGATCAGCCTAACAATCGGCTGTACGTTGGCGGTGAGTTTACACAGATCAACAGCACGGCCCGTAGCCGCCTCGCTGCAGTCAACGGTAGCACCGGCGCGCTAGTTGGCAGCTTTGCGCCGAGCGTCTTGCTGGATAGCGATCCCGATCTGACAGCCGTGCGCGCGTTGGCGTTGTATGGCAGCACGCTCTACATTGGCGGTGTCTTCAATCGCATCAATACAAACGGGCGTAACAACATCGGTGCAGTCAACACAAGTGATGGCACTGTTACGGCGTGGAATCCGAACGCCAACAATGCGGTCTATGCAATGGCGCTTGATGGTCCGAACAATCGCTTGTACATCGGTGGCGATTTTGATCTTCTGGGCACTACGCTGCGCGAACGGCTTGCTGCGCTGCCGCTGAATAGCGACACGCCAACCGCATGGGACCCGTCAGCTAGTGGCGCCGTCTACGCGATGGCGCTGAGCGGCAGCACGCTATATGTGGGCGGTGCCTTCTTCGACATCGGCACCGAATTCCGTTCGCGCCTAGCCGCAATCGACATTAACACAGGCGCACCCACAACATGGAATCCGAATGCCAACGGTGTTGTGCGCACAATTACACTAAGTGGCAGCCACATCTACGTCGGTGGCGATTTCAGCATTGTCGGCAATCAAGTGCGCAGCAATCTTGCCATGCTGAATACCGCTGGCGCTGCCCTGAGCTGGAATCCTGGCACAGGCGGAACGGTTCACAGCATTGCTATTGAAGGCAGCACAGCTTTTGTAGGCGGTAACTATCGCCATGCGGCAGGTGTGCGGCGCACCAATCTTGCCGCCATCGATATCGCTACGGGGCGTCCAAACAGCTGGAATACCGTTGTTTCGAACGGCACGCAAATTGCCGCTGTAGAAGCTCTAGCAATCAGCGGTAACACGTTGTATGTGGGTGGGCGCTTTAACTCGATCGGTGGGCAAGCGCGCCAAAACATTGCAGCTCTTCAGCTGAGCGATGGTACTGCTACGCCGTGGAACCCAGGTGCCAGCAGTAATGTGCAAGCTCTTGCCGTCAACGAGACAACAGTCTATGCCGGCGGTCAGTTCACGAACATCGGCGGCCAAGTTCGCAACCGCATAGCGGCTCTGGATATCAACACAGGCAATGCCACATCCTGGAATCCGAACGCTGACTCGGGCGTCTTGAAGATAGTGCTGACTGCCAACACAGCTTATGTAGGCGGCACATTTAGCAGCATTGGCGGCAGCATACGGCGCTTCCTGGCTGAGATTAGCCTCAGCACAGGGCTTGCCACAGCCTGGGACCCCGATCCGAGTAACACAGTGTACGACATTGTCGTCTCAGGCGAGAACTTGTATATCGGTGGTTTCTTCTTGGAAGTTGGCGGCACAGCGCGCCGATACCTGGCTCAGGTACGCCGCCTAGACGGCTCGCTGACGAGCTGGAACCCTGATCCCAACGATAACGTGTACGCGCTGTCGCTCAACAATGCGGTGCTCTACGTCGGTGGTGATTTCACCCAGATCGGTGGCCAGCCACGCACACGCCTGGCTGCTCTCTCCACTACAACCAACGAGCTGCGTCCGTGGTCGCCCTCTGTCGACAACACCGTCCGCGCGATGGCTGCAAGAGGTATTCAGCTGGCGGTTGGCGGTCAGTTCAGCCTAGCTAACAATGCGCCCTACGCCAACTACGCCATGTTCACACAACTCCCAATAGATACCATCGGGATTTTCCGTCCGGGCAATAAATGCTTCTGCTTACGCAACAGCAACACCTCGGGCTTCGCAGATATTCAGATCACGCTAGGGGAACCCGATGACTACCCTGTAGTGGGCGACTGGAACGGTGATGGTATCACCACAGTTGGCGTTTACCGCCGTAGCACAGGCCAGTTCTTACTGACAAACGCTAACGTTCAAGGTGCGCCCTTTGTGTACTCGTTCCTTCTGGGCGCACCGGGCGACCTACCTATGGCGGGCGACTGGGATGGCGACGGTCGCGATGGTGTAGGCGTGTTCCGTCCGAGCAATGGGCTGATCTACTTAAAGAATGACCTGAGCACGGGCTTTGCCGACTTCGAGATGACTTTGGGTATACCGGGCGATCTGCCTACCGCAGGCGACTGGAATGGCGATGGACGGGATACGCCGGGTGTTTACCGCCCAACGCTTGGCATTTTCCTCCTGACAAATGCTGTCTGTAACCAATGCTTTGTCTTCGCGGATTTCTCGTTCCAATTCGGGACGCCAGATGACTATCCTTTTGCAGGCGACTGGGACGGCGATGGCCGCTCTGGAGTAGGTGTCTATCGGCGTGCGAATGGCATCACATATTTCCGTAACGAGCTTTCTGCAGGGTTTGCCGATATCGGCATCATCTATGGTGTTTCAGATGATCTTCCCTTTGCAGGGCGTTGGGGCACACCTGCTGATCCACTACTAGGCACACCGACGGAGCAGTCACCCAATCCCGAAGTTGCGCCAACCTTTGTGCCGCGTAACTAGCTGGGCGAACTGAAACAGAAGGCGGCGTGAGTGCTCATGCCGCCTTTTTATTGCCAGATGGGCAACTGCACATAGAAAGTGCTGCCCTCGCCGGGTTCGCTTTCCACCCACACTTTGCCATTGTGAACCTCTACAATGCGCCGCACCATCGCCAAGCCCAGCCCACTCCCGCCGAAGCGCCGCGTGAGGCCACGTTCAACCTGGTAGCCGCGCTCAAAAATGCGCTCATGCTGATCTTTGGGGATGCCAATGCCGTGGTCTCTCACACGCAGCAGCACAGTAGCTGTGTTGTCTTGCTCAACCCTAAGCTCGATCTGAGCGCCTTCTGGGCTGAATTTAACCGCGTTGCCCAGCAGCTGCTCGATCACTGTGAGCAAATGCAGCTCATCGCCACGCACGGGCGGCAGCCTCTCGTCGATGTGAACGGCGATTTCTAGGTGCAGTTCGCCAGCCAGCAAGCGAACCTTCCGCACAGCGCGCGCAGCTAGGTGCCCCAAGTCGACTGCTGTGAAGTGCAAGTCGTCCGTGCTGAGCGCCTGGACAATCATAATTTCATCCACAATGCCTGCCAATTGGGCACACCAGCCCAGCGCAGCGCGCAGTGAGTTGTGCTGCTCAGCGTTCAAGCTGCCGTACATCTCATCATCAAGAATCTGCAGCTGCATCATGATTTTATGGAGAGGTGTCTTGAGTTCGTGAGAGAGGCTCTGAAGCAGGTCGTCTTTTGAGCATTCAGCCTCGCGCAACTCATCGTAGGCGCGCTGCAGCGCGGCAGCTCGCTGTTGCAGGGATTGGTAGAGCGAGGCTTTCTCGAAAGCAGCGGCAGCAGCGGCGGCCAAGTTCTCCAGAAACTCCACGTCATCGCGGCTGAAGCGCCCTTCAAGGCTTCCGCGCATCTCCAGCACGCCGATCACCCGCTCGGCAAGACTGAGCGGCAATGCCAGCAGCCACAAGCAATCTGTCGTAGTATCAGGCTGTTCTTCCAACTGTGCGCGGCGCTCATATGCGGCACGCCCAGCTAAGCTTTGTCCCAGACGCACCAGGCCAGTTTCAGCCTGCAGCTCTGCGAGATTTTCTTCCGTTATGATACGAAACAGATCGGCTTGCTCGGGCACACTCAGAAACAGACGCACCTGCTGGCATGCAGTCATCTCACGCGCGGCACTCATGAGCAGAGCAATGATGTGCCCTTGATCAAAAGTGGCGTTCAGCGCCTGCACAGCCCGATTCAACCTACGCAGCTGCTCACCTTGCCGTTCCAATGCCTCTTCACGCAACTTCTGCTCAGTCAGATCGGTCAGCGCGAGAATTGTGTGCTCAACTCCATCGCTGTGCGTCGTAGCCCGTGACATCAACACGGGCACGCGGTGCCCCGAACGGGTAACCAGCTGCTGACTGAATCTGAGCGTGCCACGACCACCGCGTTGCAAGTTACGCACAACCTCATCGCGCACGCTGCCGTCAAAGAGCATCCCGACGCTGTTGTTGTAGAGTTCTTCGCGTTCGTAGCCCGACATCAACACAGCGCGATTGTTCATGTACTGCACACACGCTTCTTCATCTAGCACAAGCAAGGCATCGCCCATTGTATCTAGCACGCGCTTCAGGAAAGCTTGATCAGCGCGAATTTGTGACTCGCGGGCGGCTATCGAGTCAACCAGGCGCAAGTTTTGAAGCGCCATACAGGCCTGCATCGATACAGCCTTGAGCAAGCCCGCCTGCTGCCAGTGTCCTACATCAGCGGGCTGGTCAGCTGCTAACATCAGCAGGCCTAGCCGCGCCTCGCCCACGGAGAGTGGCAACGTGTGAAGATAGACATGGCGCAGTTGGCTCAGGGCGCGCGCCAGTCGAGCTCCATCGGGCAGCTGGCGCAGGCTTGCAACGGGCATATTCAAGCTAGGTTCATTCCGCAGCAACAAAGCCGCCAAGGCATTAGTATGGGCTTGTAACGGAAAACGTGTATGCTGCGGCGCTTTGCCGTGCACGCGCCACAGAAATACTTCAGCAGCGCTCTCGCCCTTGTTGCTGACGAGTGCGCGGCTGTGCAATTGCTCATTGTCTACTTCTAAAAGCCAGGCCAGGTTGCAATCGAGCAAGTCTAGCGCTATTTGGCAGGTCTCCTCTAACAAGCGGCGGTCTCCGTAGAGCAACTCCCAGCCGAGAGCAATACCCTTCGATTATATCGAAATGCTAATGTAGAACAAACTGATCAGCAATGCATCACCGCAACCTTGAAGCAGGGTGCGTATCTGCTATAATCGCTGCAGACTTTCTACATAGTTCCAGGCAGCTTTCAACACGTAAGCCGCCGATACTTCAGCAGTTTCTGAACTGTCCCGCAAAAAACTTTGGAGGTTCGTAAACTTTGACACACATTGTTGTTTTCACGCGCAATACGCCCGATACCGCTGCAAAGGTCGAAGTCGGCGCTAATGGCGCGGTCACTTGGGGAACGGCACAACTGGTGCTGAATCCGTGGGATGAGTATAGCCTCACAGAGGCAGTGCTGCAGCGCGACGCCCACAAAGGCAAAGCGACCGTCATCAGCATCGGCGGCGAGATACACAACGATGCCTTGAAGCAGGCACTGGCAATCGGTATGGATGAGGCGATCCGCATCGCTAGTGAGGCTGAGCACGATGCTCTGACCTTCGCCACACTTGCCGCTGCTGCAGTCCGCAAGCTGGGCGATGTCTCGCTGATCATCTTCGGCAAGGAGTTTGTGGACTCTAACAGCGATGCGCACATCTACATGACGGCGCGCAAGCTCGGCTGGAACGCCATCGGAGCAGTCTCGAAGATTCTTGGGCTCGATTTCGCCGCGCAGGCTATCCGCGTCGAGCGCATGGTTGAGGAAGGCAAGCAAGTCGTCAGCACGCGTCTGCCCTGCGTGATCAGCGTCTTGAAGGATATTAACGAGCCGAAGTCGCCTTCTTTCATCGGTATTCGCAAGGCATCTAAGGCAACCATCCCGGTCTGGACAGCAGCTGAGCTGGGCGTGAGCATCGGGGCGCCCGCTGTGCAGATCAGGGCCTATCGCAATCTGCCTGTGCGCAGTGGCACGTGCCAGATCATCGAGGGCGGCAGCGAGCAAGAGAAGGCAGAGAAGCTGATTGACATCTTGCTGAAGGAGAAAGCGCTATGAGCAGCATTTTTGTGTGGGTTGATCACTTTCGCGGCAAGGCGCTGCCCGCTTCTTGGGAGGCGATTAGCGCGGCACAGGCGCTGGGCGCCGAGATCACGGCGCTCGTCTTTGGCAGCGGCGTTGGTAACTTGGTGACGCTCGCCTTTCACTACGGTGCGCATAGAGTCATCGCCTGTGAAGATGCTACGCTCGCCGATTACCGTCTAGAGCCTTACGCGATGCTGCTGGCTGCGCTGGTGAGACAACACGCGCCACGCGCCGTCTTAGGCGGAGCTACCACGCGCGGCCGTGAACTGATGGCTGCTGCCGCTGCTGAGACTGAGAGCGCGCTCTTAGCGGATGTGACTGAGCTGAGCCTCGAGGGCGAGGCGATCAAGGCGGTGCACCCTGCCTACGCTGGCAAAGTGCTGAGCGATCTAGTCGCCACAACACCGACCGTCTTCGTCACACTGCGCAGCCGGGCCTTTCCGCTGCCCACACCGGATACTAGTCGAAGCGGTGAGGTGATCAATGTGGCGCCAGTCATGCCCGCAGAGCAAATCGCCACACAGGTTGAGGCATTTGAAGAGCAGCGTGGCAGCGTTAATCTGACCGATGCCGCGATCATCGTCACGGGTGGGCGTGCTGTGGGCAGCGCAGAGGGCTTTGCGCCCGTGCGCGAGCTGGCAGAGGTGCTGGGCGGCGCTGTCGGTGCGACCCGCGCTGCAGTGGACGCTGGCTACATCCCATATGCACATCAAGTCGGCCAGACGGGCAAAGTGGTCAGCCCAACGCTGTACATTGCTGCGGGAGTCTCTGGCTCGATCCAGCATCAGGCGGGCATGCGCACCTCGAAGATCATCGTGGCGATCAACAAAGACCCTGAAGCGCCAATCTTCAAGATCGCACACTACGGCATCGTCGGTGATCTGTTCAGGGTCTTGCCTGCCCTGAGCGAGGCAGCGCGCGCCAAACTGGGCAAGTGAGGTTCTATGCGCTTCGCGACCATCTTGTACGAAGGGGCGCCGCGCTTGGTGGCTGCCGCTGATGCCGGCTCTCCGCGCATGATCGAGGGCTTTGGGGATATGTTTGCGCTGATGGATGCCCCGCGTGCCGCTGTCGAAGCAGCCTACGCCGCTGGCACGCCGCTGCCAGAGGTAGGTTGGCGCTGGCTAGCACCTGTGCCGCGTCCTGGCAAGATCATCGCCATCGGGCTGAACTACGCCGATCACTGCCGCGAGACGGGTCAGCAGCCACCCGAAAAGCCGCTCATCTTTGCCAAGCTGAACAGCAGCGTGATCGGTCACCGCGATGTGATCGAGTGGGACCCGTCCGTCACAAGCAGCGTAGACTATGAGGCGGAGTTAGCGGTCGTGATCGGCAAGCAGGTGCGCCTCGTCGCAGAAGAGCGCGCCCTATCATACGTCTTTGGCTACACAATCGCTAATGACGTCACAGCGCGCGACTTGCAAAAAGGCGATGGTCAGTGGACGCGCGCCAAAGGCATGGAGACGTTCTGTCCGCTCGGGCCATGGCTAGTCAGCGCGGATGAGGTGCCCGATCCGCAGAATCTAAGCATCCGTTGCACAGTGGATGGCGAGCTGCGCCAGGACAGCAACACCGGCCAGATGATCTTCAGCGTCAAGACGCTCATCAGCTACCTCTCGCGTTTTTTCACGCTCTATCGAGGGGATGTTATCTTGACAGGCACGCCTGCAGGCGTCGGCAGCGCCATGACTCCGCCGCGCCTGCTCCGCGATAAGGCAACCGTGACCGTCGAAATCGAAAAGCTTGGGCGATTGGAGAACGTCTGCCGGGAGTTGACCTTCCGCGTCCGCTAAGTCCAGCGCAAGCTAGCCTCACGCCGAGCACAGGAAGGCTCGCTTGCTTCTGTCAGCACTTTCGGCTAGAATGCGAACAGGCTAGGGACACACGTCCGCTGAGGCGAACAGTCAGTATGAGTGCTGGTCAGCTGCAAAGAGCTGCCGATACTTTGAGCCGATCGCAGCGCCTGGTAGTGCTGACGGGCGCCGGCATGTCTAAAGAGAGCGGCATTCCCACCTTTCGGGATGCGCTCGAGGGTTTATGGTCGCGCTTTGATCCCGAAGAGCTGGCTACGCCACAGGCTTTTCAGCGCAATCCGCGCCTGGTGTGGGAGTGGTATGAGATGCGGCGTTTGCAAGTGCTTTCGGTGCAGCCGCACGCGGGCTACTACGCGCTGGCGGCGCTTGAGGCGCGTTTGCCGCAAGTCGTAGTGATCACACAGAATGTGGACGGCTTGCACAAGCGCGCTGGCAGCACAGATGTGATCGAGTTACACGGCAACATCACGCAGCACAAATGCTTCGCCGATTGTCGAGGGGCGCCGACCTTGCTAGACATCACTGCCCTTGCGCAAGGTGAGGTGCCGCCGCGCTGCCCGCACTGTGGTGCCCACGCGCGCCCGAATGTGGTCTGGTTCAATGAGTTCCTGCCTGTGGAGGCGCTAGAGCGGGCGCGGAGGCTATGTCTACAAGCTGATGTTGTGCTGATCGTCGGCACATCGGGCCTTGTGCAGCCGGCTGCCTCCCTGCCGTACCTTGCTAAGCAGTACAGCAAGGCATTTTTGATCGACGTGAACCCTGAGCGCGATGAACTCGCGCCGATATGTGACCTCTTCCTGCAGGGCACGGCGGGCAACCTCTTGCCGCAGCTGACCGAGCTGATCAGTGGATGAGATTCTGCTGATAAACCGCAGACAACATTGCTTGACCGCCTGCCTGACGCTATGATTGCCTGCTCAGGAGTCTGAGACTGCCTTGAACAAGACGGCACGCCTATGGCGCAACTTCGATTTCATCCTGTTCGGCACGGTAGTGGTGCTAATCATCTACGGCGTGCTGATGATCCGTAGCGCAACGCTGGGCGCGGTGGATACCGAGCTTATTTCGCGTGTACCGCGTCAAATTCAGTATGCGGTCATCGGCATTGTTGTGATGTTCGTCTTCGCGGCCGTAGATTATCGCCTGCTAGCGGCGTTGCAGCCCTACATTTACGGTGTGCTGGTCTTCTTACTAGCGCTGGTGGCTCTGCTTGGGCAGGTGGGCGATGGTGGCGCGCAACGCTGGCTGACGGTCGGCTTGCCGGTGCAGCCCTCCGAGCTGGCGAAAGTGCTGATCGTGGTTGTGCTCGGGCAGCACCTTCAGAAGCAGTATCCAAAGATGGATAAACTGCAGACGGTGATCATCTCGCTGGGCTATGTTGGGCTGCCGGCTAGCTTCATATTTCTGCAGCCGAGTTTGGGCATCACCATCCTCATCCTGTTCATCTGGCTAGTGATGGTTTGGGCGGCAGGCCTGCGCATGAAGCATATTGCGCTGTTCAGCCTTGCTGCTGTGCTCGGCTTTCCTGTGTTGTGGGCGAATATGCAGGAATATCAGCGGGCGCGCATTATCAACTTCATCACCTGCGAAGATACACGTGACTCAGCCTGCTATAACATTTTTCAGGCGCGCATCAGCATTGGCTCGGGTGGTTTGCTTGGCAAAGGCTACGCTAGCGGCACACAGTCGCGTTTGCGCTTTTTGCGCGTGCGCCACACCGACTTCATCTTCAGCGTGATTGCTGAAGAGCTTGGCTTCGTCGGTGCAACGCTTGTCTTCGGGCTGATCGGCGTGGTGCTGTGGCGCATCATGCGCGCTGCGGCGCTGGCGCGCGATGCACTCGGCTCGCTAATCTGCTATGGGATTGCCGCAATCATCTTCTTCCAGACGGTCGTCTCAATTGGCATGAATCTGAATGTGCTGCCTGTGACGGGCTTGACTCTGCCGTTTATTAGCTCTGGCGGATCGTCTTTACTAACGCTTCTTGTTGGGATCGGCATCGTGCAGAGCGTGATCATGCGCCGAGAGCGTTTATGAGTGTGGGCATATGGTACATCACACACAGCGCCCGATCATCGAGCCGAATCGGGTCTATTCGCGCGAAGAAGTGGCCGAGATTTTGAACGTCAGTTTGAGCACAGTTAAGCGCCTGATCGCAGCTCGGCGTTTGCGCGTCAGCCAGCCGCCGGGCATGCGCCGTGTGCTGATCCTTGGCCAGCACATCCTCAATCTGCTGGCTGAGAGTGAGGTAACATACGGCGGAAGTGCAGTCAATCCCTCAACCGACCCCAACACAGCGACCTAGCCTTGTCCGTGCTGTGAGAGCCTTTTGAGAGTGCCCGGATGAAAAGATTCGCCCGACGTTTACAGAGTATTGTGGCCCTTATGCTGGTCGCTGCCTGCTCAGCTGCTGAGCTTGCCGCGCCCGATGCGCCAACTTTGCCGCCAACACTAGGCGATGCCGTCAATACGGCGCGGGCCTTCTTGGACGCGTGGACTAAAGGCGACTTCGACACGATGTACGGCCTGCTCTCGCCGCGTTCGCTCGTCATCAGCCGTGAGGCATTCACCGCCGCCTACCAGCAAGCTGAGCAGACGCTCAGTCTGCTCGGTGAGAACGCCAAGCGCTTCCGCATCCTAGACGATCAAGCCCAGCGGCAGGGCAGCACTGCTGTCGTCCGCTACGACATGACTTTCAACTCGCGTTTTCTGGGCGAGTTCACTGATGCAGGGCGCACCATGCGCCTGCTGCTCACCGATCGTGGTTGGCGGGTGGCATGGAGCACGATGGACATCTTTGAGGGGCTGGCAGGCGGTGCGCAGCTCATCTTGGAGCGCACACCACCTCTACGCGGCAGCATCTACGACCGCAACGGCAAGATCATCGCACAAGATAACGTGCCGAACTACGCAGTGCGCCTGCTCACGCGCCGCTACCCAACCGGCAATCCGGATGACTGCTTCCGCGCCCTCGCCGAGACTTTCCGGCTGTACATCGGCGATTTTGAGCAGTATCGCCAGTTCACAGGGCAAGATTTTGGCTTCACGATCGGTACACTGTTCCAAACGGATTACGAAGCACTGCGCCCGAGCTTGGATCGGGTCTGCTTTCTGCAATACGTGCCACAGACCACGCGCTTCTACTATGGCGGCAACATCGCCGCGCAGACAGTCGGCTTTGTGACGCCACTCCAAGCCGATCAGCAAGCTGCCTTTCCGAATTTGGCGCCGGGTTCGCTGGTTGGGCAGTTTGGCGTGGAACGTGCTTGGCAGGATCGACTGAGCGGAGAGAGCGGCGCTGAGTTGCTCATCCGTACGGCAGATGGTGTAGTTGTGCGCACAATTCATCGCAAGCAGGCCTCGCGCGGGCAGGATGTGCACCTGAGCCTTGATCGTGAGCTGCAACTTAAGACCGAGCAAGCCATCGCCGCCGCCTACAATGAGGCAAACTGGGCACCTTTGCGCAACGGCGCTGCGCAGGCGCGCTTGGTCACGGGCACAGCGGCGGTTGTGTTAGATGTTAAAACGGGCGATGTGCTAGCAATGGCGAGCTTCCCCTCGCCTCACCCAGACGCGTGGCGCATCGGCACAACGTGGGATGCTACAGATGTGATCGGGCGCTACTTTGCTCAGCGCGCCGTCGTCAATCATGCCACAGAGGAACTGTACGCGCTTGGCTCAGTCATGAAAATCGTCTCGACGGCTGCCGCAGCCGACTCGGGCGCCTTCCGCATGAATGAGACGCGTGTGTGCGAGGGCACGCTGAAGAGTCCTGACGATGGGCGCATCCTGACAGATTGGATCTACCTCGAGCCGAACCGCGACCCGAACTATCACGGCGAGATTAACTTGCACCAGGCCCTAACATCCTCGTGCGATATCTACTTCTGGCTAGTTGGGGAGAAGCTGAACAGCATCGACCCAACCATCATTAAGCGCTACAGCAATAAGTTAGGCTTGGGCGTGCCGACGGGTATCGACTCGCTAGTCGACCTAGAGGGTGTCATCCCTGATCCTGAGTGGACGCGCGTTAACGAAGGGCGCACTTGGGGCGTGGGCGACAGCCTTAATATCATCATCGGGCAGGGCAGCGTTAAAGTAACTGTGCTGCAAGCAGCACGTATGACGGCTGCCATTGCTAACGGCGAGGTGCTGCCAAATCTGACGTTGGTGAAAAAGGCTGGCTACGCCGGTCAGCCGCCGACGTACGTCGCGCCGGAGCGGACGCCAGAGCGGCTCGCCATCAAACCTGAGGTGATCGCAGGCGTGCAGCTGGGCATGTGCGAGGTGATCACAAACGCCAAGCTCGGCACTGCTAACTGGGTCTTCGCGGGCTGGGATCATTCACGGGTCAAGGTCTGCGGTAAGACTGGCACTGTCCAGAGCGGCACGCCCTATCCACACGGCTGGTTTGTAGCCTACGCCGGCTTGCCCAATCAGCAGCCCGACATTGCTGTTGCTGTGTTAGTGCTGTACTCGCGCGAAGGCTCTGAGACGGGTGCGCCCATCGCGCGGCGCATCATCGAGGCGTACTACGGTCTGCCCTATGCGCCCTTCCCGCGCTACTGGGCTGATCCCTACGAGGTATTGCCCACACCAGGTCTGAGCGGCGGGCAGTGACAGGCGGCAGCTGGCTTGTCTCGCCAGGTGATCAGTGATAAGATAAGGATGCGTGAAAAGTGTAAAAGCACTTCGAGAAAGCGCAGTTCTGAATGAGCGACCGTCCTCAAATTGTTCAGCTGGAGCGCTTTAGCTTAATTATCCCTGCACAGCCGGCAGCTCGACCCGTCTCCGGGCACCTGATCGCGCGCACAGCGGGCATCCGCCCAGAACACGTCATTGAGGCGCGGCGCATTGCCACGCTGGCTGCCCAGCGCCCACTTACGTCATTGGCGCCGCCGCCCATTACGCTCGGTTTGCTGCGCGGCGAGACTGTCGACTACGTTGCGGCAAAGGCATTGCTGACTAAAGACGGCAGTACTGTTGTGCAGTACCTGATCATCCCTTTCAATGTTTTGCGCGCGTTAGGCGGCAATCTGCGCCCACTGGAGGCGTTCGCGCGTGAGCCGCTTCCGCCTGCCAACGAACCGCTGCAGCCATTCGTGATCGCCAACCCGCAAGCGCCCAGCGCTGAGCAGCAAAGCGATGCAATCCTAGCGCTGCTAGGCTACTGCCGCAACAATATCCGCACTGTGAGCGGCCTTTTGGCGGGCATGGTACAAGGCTTAGGCATTGTCGTCACAGGCGCGCCTGCCTCGCTGCGCGATAGGCTGACCTTTGTGCAAGGCTTGCTGTACCTTCTGCCTGCGCCTGTACGTGCTGCGGTGACCTTCACCACCTACAGCCCTGATCCGCTGTATGTGCACGCACAGATCAAGTTCACGCCCAATCTGAACGCGCCGCCGGCTCAGCATGTGCTGTTTGACTGGCGCACACAGACGGTCGCTGGTAATCCACCTGAGGACGCTTACACCAAGTTTATTCGCGCGCAGCTTCAGCTAGATATCTCGCTGGTCATCCAACAGACCGAAAAACTGGCGCGCACGGCCACCTGGCGCGCTATGCGCCGCGAGACGATGGCGAACGCGCTAGCGTGGGCATCCAAGCGGGCGGCATTGGATGAGCTGGTCTTGCAGCGACAGCCTGCCGATCGAGCGATGGTGGCTGCTGTCTTGCGGGAAGACCCCACGCTCTCTGATACCTTGCGTGTCGCCTATTGCAGCCATCTGTTGGCGTTCTCGCTTGCCTTAGGCGACTACAGCCACACTGAGATGATCCCCGCCCTTGCCGCACAGAGCAAAGAGATCGCTGATACCGTCTATGAGCAACTGTGGGCAGCTGCCAGCAGCGAGCGCGCAATGGACGTCTACCGTCTGGTCTCACAGTGGTTGGCAGAAGCGCCACCCGGCGCCGATCTCAGCCGTTGGCGCCCACTTTTAGCGATGGCAGCTAGCGCGCGCGCTAATCAGCTGCTGGGCGCGTCACCACAGGAGTTCGCTGCCTTCCTGGAGCAGTTTATCCAGGCTGACAATAAAGTGCCGATGGAGCAAGTTGCCACACAGCTGATCGCTTTAGCGCGCCGACGGGCCACCGAAAACGCTGAGACAGCGCGCGCTGTATTCTTGCTGGCCATCTACTACCTCTCGTTGGGCAATTTGCAGCGCCTCGTGGCAGAGAGCGCCTTCCAAGCGCAACTACCGCCCAACCTGCGCGAATTGCTGCCTCATCTGCGCGCCGACGCCCCTAGAAATGCGCCGCCATCTTTGTTAGCGCGTGCCACTGAAGTCTTTGGCCAGGCGCACCAGGCTGTGCTGATCGGCAGGCTGACCGATTGGGCGATCAGCGTCCAGCGGAGCGATTTGATCGATACCGAGGCGCTCTTCGGCTTGGTCAAGTTGGCGGTCTCGCCCTTCGCGGCGCGCTTCGAGCAGGTTATTCAGAATGTGGTAGATGATCTGAGCACCTTAAACACGCTGCGTGCCATGAGTCTCGAGGCGCACAGCAGCCTGATCACGCTTAATCTGGTGCGCGGGCGCTACCACGAAGCCGTCGAGCAGATTGCGTTGTGTATCGACATGATCTATCAAGGTGCGCGGCAGGCACAAGGCGCTGAGCTGCTGCATATCACTTTCCGCGATGTGCCAATTGGCATCCCTGAGCTACTGAACGCCCTTAATGTGCTGCACAACAGCGCCTTGAAGCCCGCTCTGCGCGCACGCGCCGATTTGGGCGCTTTGGATGGGCGCAACTGGGATGCTGCGCTGCAACCCGTCACAGATCGGCTCTCGGCGCTCTTCTACGCTGATCCGCGTTTGATCGCAGTAGTCGGGGTGGGCGCAGCCCTACGCCTGCTGAAAACGGCAGCCCATCGCAAGGATTCAGTGGAGGCGCTGCGCGTGCTGAATGCGCTCAGCAGCTATGCGATCACTTTTGGTGAGCAGGAACCGCAAGGCGCAGAGTTGGTCAGCCAGGCTTACAATCTGCTAGATTGGTCGGCAGAGGTGCGCGCAGCGGGCTTAGAAATCCTGCGTGATTACATTCGGCGGGCAGCGCCCGAGCAGGCGGTCAAGGTGCCGCAGATCGTCGGCTTTCGGCAGGGCGAGGTTGTTCACAAGGCGCTTGAGGCAACCTATCGCGTGCGCCTGGTAACGGGCGGCGTAGATTTCGGCGTGTTCGCTGAGCAGGCGCAGATCGCATCGCTGTTCCTGACGGATATCGCCGTCTACTACGAAAATGAGCGCCAGCCGCCTGATATTCCCAAACTACGGCGCAACATTGAGGTGATGAGCGGCGGGCTCTCTGAGGCGGAGCGACGCAGCCTGAGTGAGCATGCTATTGCGATCAGCGAGGCGCTCCTGAAGCTCTACCAGCGCCACCGGAGGCATTTCGGCAAGCGCGGACACCAGGAGTTGGAAGCCCGCCAAGCCGCACTAGCGCGCTCCGAGATTGTGCCGCGCAGCGGCATCGAGATGCTGCAATGGCTAGGCGCACGGCTGGGCGAAGGGCGGACATATGTGTTGCGTTGGCAACGTGAGGCGGCGAATTATCTGTTCGGCACGCGCTCGTTAAACATGCTGTTGCGCGAGTCGGGGCTGGTGGTGACCCTGCTACAGGGCTTGCTGGCAGCGTTGCCTGAGGATCAAACAACTGAGTCAGACTTGGAGGCGCTGTGCAGCGAGGTAGACAGTCTATGGGCATCCGTGCCGACGCCGCGCCAACGCGAATTGCAGCCCACGCTGGCACCGAGCCTACAACATGCAGCCACAGCTATCCTCAAGCTGGGCGAGAGAGCCAATGAGCGCGCCTTGCAAGACGCAAATCGCCGTCGTCAGCTCATAACAGGGCGCACACAGCCGCGCAACGCCCTTGAGATGTTCTTCTGGCTGAGCGGCTACTTTAGCGGCGAACAACGCTAGCCATGCTGTTCTGGATCAGCCTCGCCATTGCCGCGCTGAGTCTGTTCAATGGACTGGGCGCACTGAATGTGATCTCTACGCTGCCCGCGCTGCGCGAATTGCCGATTGAAATGCCCTTGGTAGTGTTGATCGGCGTGCCGTTGTTGTGGTGCATCGTTTTTGCTGGGCTCGGTCTGGGCTTGCTGCTGAAGAATAGACGTGCAGCGCGCTTACTGGCACCACTGCTCACAGCCTATGCGCTCTCACGCTTGGGAATGGCGCTCTTCGCCCAGGACGACTACAGTCGGGAACGGCTGGGCGCACAAATCGCCCTGACGGCTGTGTGGATCAGTATAGCTTGGTGGTATACCAGGCGGATCGAGCGTCACTTTGCCGAGCAAGCCGTGTGAGCTCACAGGCCAGGCAGGCGCGGCACATCACGCAGCGCTGTTGCCACAAATTGGTGGCGGTGGTGCGGACTGATGCCATATTTGCGTAGTGCCGCGATATGCTCAGCCGTACCGTAGCCGCGATTGCGCTCCCAGCCATAGTGCGGATACTGAGCATGCAACTCCATCATAATCTGATCGCGCTTGACCTTCGCCACAATAGAAGCAGCTGCCACAACTTCAAACTGCTCATCAGCCCGCACAACACAACGTACACGCGGTGCCTTCCTGCCCAGATTGCTCAGCTTGAGGTTGCCATCGACGATGTACTGTGCCGCCTCGAACGGCCGCCAGATCAGTCCTTCGAAAATGCTGCGATTCGCCCAACTAATGCCGTTGGTGTTGATATCAGCCACGTCGATCACGTCTATCTCGACTAGGACTGACCATTCGTAGATATAGCGGATTGCCTCAGCGCGTTGTTTGGGGGTCATCTTTTTCGAGTCGCGCAGGGGCAGGTTGGGAAACTTCTCGGTCAAGCGGAAATCGGGTGGGAAAGCCACCATCGCCGCAACTAGCCCGCCTGCTAGCGCACCGCGCCCGGCCTCGTCCAGACCGCAGATGAGCAATGGCTCACTCATAGCAGCTCTTGCACCTCGTAGACGACGACTGAGCCGCGTCGTCCGCGCATTTGCACTTCACCTAGCTTGCGGGAAAGCAAGCGATTGCCCAGCTGCACCAGAGCACTTTCCTCGATCAGAGTCTGGCCTGCCCGCGCACTTTCCTGAAGGCGATGGGCAATGTTGACGGGCTCGCCGACGGCGGCGTAGGTAGCGTTGGAAGGTGCGCCAACAGCGCCGACGAGCGCCTCGCCGCGCGCAAGCCCAACAGCAAATGCCAGCTGATCTACACCTTGCTGAGCGCTAAACTGCGCAGCCGCAACTTGCAACTCGAGGGCTGCCCGTACGGCGCGCAGCAGATGATCGGGCTGGTCGCGCGGGGCGTTGAAGAGTGCCATCAGCGTATCGCCGCTGGCTTTATCGAGGGTGGCGCCGTGCTTCGTGAGCACTTCGGCAGCCAGCGATAGGTAGGCATTCAGCAGTCGGAGCGCTTGATCAGGCGCTAGCTGATCTGCATAAGCTGTGAAGCCGCGCAAATCAGCTACCAGCACGCTGATCTCGCGCCGTGCAGCGCTGTTGGGCTCTGGCAGCTGAGCGAGGCGTCCGATCACATTGGGCATGGCAATAGGCGGCGGTCTGTGGGCTTTGAGCGCCTCAAGGGCGTGATAGTTTCGCGCATTCTCAAGAGCGATAGCGGCGTAATCGCTCAGCGCAGAGAGCAGCGCAGCGTCGTTTTCGGTGAACTGGCGGGCACCTTGTGTCAAGTTCTCTACGTTCAGGGCGCCGATCACAGTGCTACCGATGAGCAGCGGCACATAGAGCGTGGCGGATGGGGCGTTAGGATTCATCTGACGTAACTGCTCAAGTTGTTGCGCATTCAAAACGACTGAACGTCCC
>JBDNDQ010000049.1:0-27241 GCA_046719055.1 Aggregatilineales bacterium
CAACCTTTTTCGAGCGTTTTGTCCGTTATGGTTGCAAGTCTAGCAGGCTTTGAGGCGCTTGTCAAGTCTGAGTTGTTTTTGTGTTTGCGCTTTGTGCTCTGCTCGACCTTGCGCTGCACAGTCTAGCACACTTCACTGCACTGTCAAGCCTGAGTTAGGCAGGCGGGTGAACTTGACCGAAAAACATCCTGAAAGTACACTCTGAGCAATGAGCTACAGGCAAGAGCCTTTCATCAGGAAGGAAAAGGGTTATGCGTTCAGGCGTACTGCGCATCTCATTGTGCGTTTTATTGGCGGTGCTGCTAAGCGATACACTTTTATCGGCCCGGGCGGCTTCGGAACTAGTTACAGCAGCGCTGAGTGCGCAAATTGACGGCCCGTATGCCACCGTGCGCAGCAATGGCGCAACAGCTTACGCCGGACCGGGGCTGGGCTTCTGGACGCTGGGCAGATTGCGCGCTAATGCTACCGTGCCGATCATTGGCATCAGCGCTGATCGACAATTTTGGCAGGTGAACACACCTTTCGGCGTTGCTTGGCTGCGCGACGCTGAAGTGAGCGCCACCAATGCAGAAAACGTGCCTGTGATTGATGTCGGCCTGATCGGGCGAGTCACAGTTGGTAGCGTAGTGCGGGCGGGCGCTGGTGTGCAATCAGCGCGTCTGGCAACCCTAGCGCGAGGCAGACAGTTCTACATTCTCGGCACAAGTGCCGATGGCAGCTGGCTGCGCATCCGCTATCAGTTCGGTGAGGGTTGGATCGCAACTGCCAACACCGATCAAGCGGGATTGGTTGAGCCTGGGGCGCCGATCACGGGCACGCCAGCGCCCGATCTGCCTCGCACAGGTATCGCAATCGCTATCGTGAACACAGGCGCGCTGAATTTGCGCAGCGGGCCTGGCGATTTCTTCACATCGCTGGGCATTCTGGCGCAAGGCGAGCGCTTGCCGATCATCGCGCGCACGTCCGATAACGCATGGCTGCTGGTCGAGAGCGAACTTGGCAGAGGCTGGCTGAATGCGCGCTTTGTGCGCACAGAGAACTTCTTTGGCAACGCCCCGATCATCCGGTATGCCGATGCAGCAGCCGATGGTGTTATCGCCGCAACGACTATCAACGCCACGAATTTGCGCGCTGGGCCCAACATCGCCTTTGAGGTGCTCAGCATCGTTCCGCCGAATACGGAAGTCGCGCTGCTCGGTCAGAGCCGTGACCGCGCTTGGTGGTTCGTCCGCACGCCGGTAGGCGAGGGCTGGGTGAGCAAAGAGACTCTGCGCACACGCGGCGGCACATCTTCCGTGCCGATTTTGCCATAAGGAATGCCATGCCCCGCTTCTTGGCTTTGATCTTGGTGAGCTTATCGGCAAGCGCTTGTACGCTGCTCCCGACGCCAACGCCGACCAACACACCGCGCCCGACTCGCACGCCTATTACCATCGGCACGGTCATTGTGACAGCGCCGCCACCTGTGACTCTGCCGCCCACCTGGACGCCGCCCCCGACCGAGACACCGCCGCCTACTGGCACGCCCTTGCCAACGCGCACGCCCTTGCCAACACGTACACCTATCCCGCCCAACACGCCTGCCGGCGGGCAGATCGGCGTTGTGACGACAGCCGGCTTGCTGACTATCCCAGTAGACCTGGTTGAGTTGAATGCTGCCCTACGTGCTGAACGCGATACCTTCTACTTCTCTGCCGACTTCAACGGCGCGCCGAGCGCTAGCTTTGACGGGCGGTTGGTGATCCTCACCGCTAATTTGAACGACTTCACGACGCGCGGCCTGCCAGCCACCTTCCGCCTTCAGTTCCGCGCCGTCAGCGGTGAACTAGCCGTCGAAGTGCTTGGCTTCGAATCAGCGACTCAAGCCCGCGTGCCACCCAATCAGGTCAGCCTGACGCGCGAATTGGTGCGCCGTGCCCTGCGCGAGCGTGCCCTGCCAGATGCCATCCGCAAGGTTGCGCCGTTCATGGTTGAATACAGTGCGTTGGATGTGCAAATGCAGCCCGAGCGCATCCTCTTCACTGTGCGCATCCGTCAGGCAACGCCCACACCAACCGAGCTGCCAACTCAGCCGCCTACTGCCACACCGATCATTGAGATCACGCCAACTTTGCCGCTTACCCGTACACCACTACCGACTCTCACACCGCGCGGCACACCCTGAGCCAGCGCGGGACGGCATACACGCAGTCCCGCGCTGACTTGCTATTCTACGGTCACCGATTTTGCCAAGTTACGGGGCTGATCTACGTCAGCGCCACGCTCAACGGCTACGTAGTATGCCAGCAGCTGCAGCGGTATGACTGTGACCACAGGCGAGAGCAACGGTGGCAGCTTGGGCACGTAGAGCACGTGATCAGCCTTGCTCTGAATGAAGCTATCGCCCTCTGTTGCTACTGCAATGACTACGCCGCGCCGCGCTTTCGCTTGTTCGATCTGGCTGATCATTTTGTCATACACGCTATCCTGAATAGCGATCGCTAAGACAGGCATCTGTTCGTCGACCAGGGCGATAGGGCCGTGCTTCATCTCGCCGGCGGGATAGCCTTCGGCATGGATGTAGCTGATCTCCTTCAGCTTCAGGGCGCCCTCCAGCGCGATCGGATAGTTGATGCCGCGCCCTAAGTAGAGGAAGTTCTGGTAATCGCGCACACAGCGCGCCAGCGCCTGTACCTCAGAGGCGCGGTCGAGCACATGACCGACTAGATCAGGCAGCCGTGCAATCTCTTGGGCATGTTGGCGTGCCTGCTCTGCGCTGAGCGTGCCGCGCAGCTGACCAAGATACAGCGCCAATAGGTACTGATCTACCAGGCTGGCTGTGAATGCCTTCGTAGAGGCAACGCCAATCTCAGGGCCTGCCTGCATAGCGATGTAGCCATCGGCAAGGCGCATTGCCTGCGAACCGATCACGTTCACGATGCTCCACAAGCGCGCGCCTTTGTGGCGTGCTTCTTCCATTGCAGCGAGTGTGTCCACCGTCTCGCCAGATTGGGTGATGGCGAGCACAGCGCAGTCTCCGTCTAGGATCGGATCGCGATAGCGGTATTCGCTGCCGTAGTCCACCTCAACAGGGATGCGCGCCAACGCCTCAATCATGAACTTGCCGACCAAACCTGCATAAGCGCTTGTGCCACACGCGACAGTCACAATCCGCTTCAAGCGGCGCGCCTCGTCTTGAGTTAGCTGCAGGTGACTGAGCGTAACACAGCCATCCTCGAAGGAAATCCGTCCGCGAATGGTATCGGTCAGGCTGCGCCCTTGCTCGAAAATCTCTTTCTGCATGAAGTGGCGGTACTCGCCGCGCGCCGCGCTAACCGGATCCCAGGCGATCTCGTGAATGGCAGCATCAACCGGGACTTTATCCAGCGTCTGTATGCTGTAGCCATCGGCCGTGACCGTCGCCATGTGACGGCTCTCGAGGAAGACCAAACGGCGCGTGTAGTCTAGGATGGCAGGTATATCAGAGGCAATGTACATCTCGCTCTGCCCGATCCCTAGCGCCACGCCGCCAGCATTGCCGATGCGCACAGCAACCAGCCGATCAGGCTGGCGCGCGCTCATCACCACAATAGCGTGTGCGCCCCGCAGCTGCAAGCAAGCCAGGCGCGTTGCTTCTGTCAAATCATGCCCTTCGGCAGCCAATTGTGCCACCAAATGCACAATCACCTCAGTGTCGGTCTCGGAGTCAAGGCGGACGCCCTCTGCTTTCAGACGTTCGCGCAGCTCTAAGTAATTTTCCACAATCCCATTGTGGACGACTACAAACTCTCCGTTGTTGCTAATGTGTGGATGCGCATTGCGCTCGCTAGGCTGCCCATGTGTTGCCCAGCGTGTATGCCCAATGCCGATGGGGCCGCTGATCGGCTGCTCGGTAACGCAGCGCTCCAAGTTTTCCAGCTTGCCGACTTCACGTCGGCGCTCGATGACTCCGTCCTTCAGCACGGCGATCCCTGCTGAGTCGTAACCGCGATATTCAAGGCGTTTCAAGCCGGTCAGCACGATTGGCACTGCATCCTTCTGACCCACATAGCCGACAATTCCGCACATAAAGGCGTCCTTTCAGATCATTCGGCAGCTCTGACATTTTTCAGGTTGGCAGCCGGGTACTCTCATGTTATATATCACAAAACGCAGGCGAGAACACTAGCAGCAATAGCTGAGCGAGTTTGTTTCTAGCGCAAGCGCCAGTGGAGGCTGTGATCAAACCACTTTTTGAGAGGAGAAACTCTAATATGGGCTACGATAAAGTTTTAGTGACCCTAGACGGGTCAAAGTTTGCTGAGATCGCGTTAGAGCACGCCATTAAGGTGGCGAACTTAGGTGCGAATATTCATGTACTCTCGGTCATGGCGCAAGACCCAATCAGCGAGATCGCCTCGATGGTCAGCGCGGCGGCGCAGCCGCTTGCCGATGAGGAGCAAGCCTGGCCGCCGATCTCGCGCCCGGATGATCCGCGCGCTGCGCACGCCCGAGAAGACTACCTGCGCCGCGTCAGCGATTGGCTGGCTCAAGCTGGCTACGATGTGACCGTTGAGGTGCGCCCTGGCAATGTGATCGAGACGATCGTCAGTGTGGCGCAGGATGGCTTCGATATCGTCATCATGGCAACGCACGGGCGGACGGGGCTGGCGCGCATGGCGCTGGGCAGCATTGCGGAAGGTGTCTTACATCGTTCGCCCTGTCCAGTTTTGCTAGTGCCAGCGCGCGCTGTGCAAGCTAATCAGTAATAGTTAGAGGTGCACTGCGCGAAATTGGTTACTAGCGCGTATGTAGCGCCTTTGACATCATCTTCTGTATTGCCTAGAATTTAGAATTAGTTTTTATGTACTCTTGAGAGCAGTTTTATGTCCCACCAAGAGCTGAGGAACCTTCTTGAGCAGCTGCATGAGAAGTACAACGAGCGCAAGAGACGTATCTCAGCATTGCGCCAGGAAATCAAGACTGATTACGAGGAACAGCGCAAGGCTCACAACCGGCGCAATCGCATCAAGGAAAGTTACATCCAGTATCGGCTCTTCTCTGCGGAAGATCCGCCTGAGGCAGTCCCAGTGTCTGACCTGCCGCCTGCAACCTATCCTATCGCTGAGTCAGAGCACGAACGCATACGCAAAGACGAGCGCGCGCTCATCAAAGTGACAAAGGCATTGCGCTTTGCCAGCGAGACGCTGCGTGCTACACCTCTCGATGTCGTGAAGCTGGCTAGGGGGCAGCAGCTGCTTGCCGGATTGGATGCCAGTGTACTGCCAGAACTGCCTGATATTCTCGAGCGCTATGAGCGCATCCTACAGGCAGAGACACAGCGCTTGAGCAGCATCTTCGGTACAACCCTGTGTGACTCATTCGCAGCCGAAGGCTTGACGCTAGAGGGCAGGCCGCCAGATATGTACGTTGGCAGAATCCGCCTCTCGCTGGACTTCACCAAACGTACGGCTGAACTTTTATACGGCAAAGAGTCAGTGTTTAAAAACATTAAGTTGAGCGCGGAACTGATTCTGAAAGCATACCGGGCTGCATACAAGAGCATCTATGAGCGTCAGGTGGATGGCCAAGCGTGGATGAAGCGGCTTTATGAGGCGTGGCGCATCGTGCGCTTCCAACAAGGCAACAACAGCCCAGATGCCAACTTGATCGCTTGTTACGTCGAAATGGCGCTGCGCGACCAAACTGACTTTTTCCTACACCGTGAGCCGCGCAAGAAGTTGTTCAAAGAGTATACACGCGCTCAGTTCGCCTACGACGTAGACCTATTCGTCATCCGCCAGGGCTTGCACTGTGATGGCTGGGCGCCCTTCCTGCGCAACGCTGATAAAGCCCAAGCCCGTTCGCCCGAGCGCTCGATCTGGATCGTCAAAGGTGCTACGCCCAACGATGGCAACTTCGTAAGCACACTCCTCTTCAGAAAGGAGAGATAGTCTGTGCCTTCTTCTCCGCTTCCCTCCAAAGTGCTTGCCCAACAGATCATGCACAGCTTGGCGCAGCACGGCACACCGCTCTCGCACGGAGTCAGCTACTACAATGTTGGCAACGAGTCGATCCTAAGTGCGCTAGAAACACATTATTTGACTTCCTACCTGCCTGAAGGCGGCGGAGTCTTCAAGTTGTTGGTTGGCGATTACGGCAGTGGCAAGTCGCACTTTCTGTACTGCCTGCGCGAACGTGCTTGGGCGCACCGCTTCCCCGTCAGCCAGGTCGATCTCAGTCCGCGTGAATGCCCCTATGATGATCAGAAAAAGGTCTACGCAGCAGTGGCGAGAGCGCTGATGTGGCGCGATCCTGACGATGCCAGCGCCGAGCCTGTTCGAGGCTTGGCCAACTTCCTGCAGCGTTTGCTGCATGACCTTGTGACAAGGCATGGTGTTGAGCTCGGTTCGGATGAGGCAAGAACTCTGCCCGAGGTGCAAGCGCTGCTTAGCAGTCTTCAGCACACACACATCGATAACACCAGCTACCGTTATGCGATCTCACATATGCTAGAGGCAATCTTGCGGGGCGATGCTGTGCAACAAGAGCTGCTTGGCCTATGGCTGCACGGCGAAGAGATCAACACAGTTGCTATGAGCGAGCTCAGGCAGCTGAACGTGACGCAGAAGATCACCCGGTCTAACGCCTTCCAGATGCTGCGCTCGCTCAGCCAAACTGTGCGGGCACTTGGCTTCAACGGGATGTGCCTGCTTTTTGATGAGATGGATCGCCAAATGAGCTTATCGCGACGCGCTAAAGCTGTGATCAGTGACAACTTGCGTGAGGTGATCGATCGCACGCGCGAAGATTTGCCTGGCACGCTCTTTGTCTACGCCGTCTTACCGCTCTTCGTCAACGAGTTTGTGCCTCAATACGACGCCTTGTGGCAGCGTCTTCAAATACGCGTTGGGCGTTATTTCTCTCACACTAACCCGTTCAGCCCACAGATTAACCTTGAGCAGCTGGATTTAGACGAGCAAACTCTGCTGGTCAAGATCGCCGAGCGCCTGCAGCCGATTTTTGAGATTGCCTATGAGGCGCGTCTGGATACAGCCCTACAAGCTAGAAATGCCGACCGTCTGGCAGCAGCGGCGCGGCGTACCCGTACAGCTACGAATCACCGCCGCATTTTCATCAGTTCTCTAGCGCGCGAGTGGTACCGGCAATGGCAAGAGGGTCAGGTTGAGCTGAGCGATACAGATGCCTACGAATTGGTCACACACAGCTCGCAAGACCTTAATAGTGATGATTACTAACGCCTAGAGCGCCTATGAGCACACACCTGAATGTGCAACATAAACGGCTTGGACGTGGCAAACTTCTGCGCACTTTGAATAATGGGCAGCTCTTCGAAGTGCAGTTCGAGTCTGGACGGCGCTTCACGCTGCCCAGTACTGAGTTTGAGCCGCTGCCTGCCGCCATGCCTCACAGATCCTTCGAGGCGCGCCAGATCATCGAAGCACTGCGCATGGGTATTGCCCCCACCGAGCAAATTGTCGACCTGACCGTTGGGCTGAGTGACGAGCGAAAACGCCTTCAGCACGCCTTTGAGCGCACTCGGTTGCACGGCGGCGCGACGCTTGCTGTCCTGGCTGGTTACGGTCACGGCAAGACGCATTTCATCACCCTAGCCGCGCAAAGCGCCCTATCGGAGAACTTCCTAGTCTGTGCTATCAGCCTTGATCAGCGCGAAGTGCCGCCTTCGCGGGCAAAGCTCATCTATCAGACGGCGCTTGGGGCTTTGCGCTACCCCGACCGATCAGAGCGCGGTTTGGCGCCGCTCCTAGAGCTAGCACGCCAGCAGCCAGAGACGGTGTGGTTGGTTATAGAGCAGGCAGCTAAGGGTGAGGATTGTCCTTTTGCCTTCGGCATTCGCGCATACTTGCAAAGTGAGGACGATGCTGATCGTTCGAGCGCGCTGCGCTATCTGATGCACCAGGGCGGCCTGAAGCGCGCACCGCGCCTGATGTCAACAGGCAATGTGGCCCGCCAATACGCCTATTTGCTCAGCGCGATCAGTACGCTAGCGCGCGCGCTAGGGTACAGCGGCATCGCCCTGATGGTAGATGAAGTAGATTACTACAGTCGTCTTGTGCCTGCTGCACAGGAGCGCGCCAAACAATTCTTCCAAGCGCTAATCTACGCTTCACAAGGCGAAGATGGCACTGCCCTGCACGGGCATCGCATCCCCGATCACGAGCGGGTTGGCTATCCACTGCGTTTCAGCGATCAGTCCGCCCTATTTTTCTTGTTCGCCAGCACCTATTCGCCAGACCAGATGCCTATTACGGAGTGGCTCTCGCCTGCGCTGCTTATCTATCCGAACCAACGCTTCGCGCAGCTTGATGTTGAGCATTTTTTGAGGATGGTCGGTATGTATCACGCGCGCGCCTATCAGTATGAGATGAACGGCCGCGTGGTGATGTCAAGTCTAGTCAGCATACTGATCGGGGCGCTGAACAAAGGCATCCTATCTGTGCGCGATTTCACTCAGATCGCCGTGACCTTTTACGATCTGCTGTACACGAGGCCGAATGTACCGCCTGAAGAGCACATTCGCACTTTGGCACACGCGCTGCACAGTCAAGACTAGGCGGCAGCAGTCTGCAAGGTGCGTTCGCGATGGCTGAACAGCCACAGCGCCATCATGACTGTGCCACCCAGCAAGAACGGTAACGTCCCGCCCGCTGCCTGAAAGAGCCCGCCGAAGAGCAGCGGCGCAAGTGCATCCGCTGCACTGACAGACGCCGCACTCGCGCCTAGCACGCCACCGTAAGCGCCCTCTGCTGCGCGGCGTGTCAGCAAGCTGTTGATGGCAGGCCGAATCAGCGCTGCGCCGATCGAGAGCGGCACAAGCGCGCCCATCAACCACAGCAAGCCGCCAATCCCACGCCCTTCATTGCTCGGCAGAGTGATGCCCAGCGAGCCGATGACCGCCTCTGTGCCGCTGGGGCGCTGTGAGAGCAGATACAGCTGTGCCTCGCGTTGATTGTAAAGTGGATGCGGCTGTTGTGGCGTCAGCGCCGTTAAAATCAGCCCGACTGCCAGCAATGCCAGCGCACCGCGCAGCAGGCGTATCTCGCCGTATTTGCGAGTCCATCTGCCGATGTAGCCCAACTGCACACCAATCAGCAGCACACCAACCCATACGAAAATGAAGGCGTTGCCCTGCGCCAGCAAGCCCAGCCGCGTCAGAGTGAAGACGCCTAACAAGCTTTCAAAGCCGTAAAAGACCAGCTGCTGAGCGAACATCAGCATAAGCAGCATCCGCAAGCGCTCATTCCGCAAATAGGGCAAGACGCTCAGCAGATTCGAGCGCTTGATGATAGCCCTAGCCCGCCTTTCGGGCGGTAACGTCTCACGGAAAGTGAAGATGGTCAGCAAGATTGAGAGGAACGAGTATGTGGCAGCCGTGATGGCAGGCAGCGAGAGCTGATCGGTCAATTCGAACATGATCAGCGCGATAGCAGGCCCGATCAGGAAGCCGATACCAAACGCCGCGCCGATTAGCCCTAGCCCACGCGCGCGATCCTCCTCTGAGGTCAGATCGCTGATGGCTGCTTGTGCCGTAGACAGATTCGCGCCGAACAGCCCATCCAGCAGGCGCGAAGCGAACACCATCCACAGCGAGTTGGCAAAAGCGAGCAACAGAAAGCTAAGGCAAGTGGTGACCTGGCTGATCAGCAAGAGCGGTTTGCGCCCGTAGCGATCCGAGAGCGCGCCCATGAACGGGAGTCCGATAATCTGTGCAGCCGGGAACGCCGCCGCAACTAAGCCGATCTCCAGCGGCGTGGCACCGAAGGCAGCCGCGTACAGGTGCAGCAGCGGCAAGATCAGCGTCAGACCGAGCACATCCACGCTGACAATGGCGAAGATTGGCACAAGGCGCGAGAAATCCGCGCTAGCAGAGCGCGCAGTCATGAGACGTCCTTAGGCAATATATGCCTAGAAGATCTTAGTCAGGTCGGTGTAGATGAACACGGCGATGAAGATCAGCGCGAAGGTGGCAATGATCAGATACTGCCACTTGCCCTTGTAGTTCGTCTGCCAGAAGCGGCGCAGGCTGAAAAAGATAGCCACCACTGCGACCAGGTTGATAGCCAGGCTGATCGGCACTGCGGCGTTAGCGGCTACGCCAATCAAGGGCAGGATGAAGGGCAGGATCATGTATTGGATGATGCAGCGCACGCCTGAGATCGCCAAAGACAGGTTGAAGGCGCGCTCGGCAGCCGGTGGCGGCTGATCGGCTTGGGCGGGCGCCTCGACAGATGCTTTCACAGGTGGCGCAACGAATAACAGGCGCGCCATGATTGAATCAAGTGTCTTGAGCATACCGAGTGTTTCACCACGTGCGAAACTTGTGCGTTATCTCACATGATCATAGCACGCTCCCCGTTAAAAGGCACTAGATTTTAAGGGCGCGCTTTCGGCGCGTCGCGCAGTGCATGAAAGGCAGGGCGCGGCTTCCCTTGCGCATTCAAGAGTGAGAAGCCAGCTTCTTCACGGCTGTTGTCCACTAACTCTGGAATCATGGCAAAGTTCAGGTTCCAGAGGATCATCGGCCCGACAAACTCGTTATAGGGCGCGCTCTGAGCCAGGCGGAAGGCACGCAGGATGTAGGCTGCCTGCTGCTCCTGGTTTAGGAAGGTCTGCCAGCCGTAGCGCGGATCAGCTGTGGCAGGCGCGCCATCGCTGCGCTGTAGACCGTCATAAGTCGCCCAGCCGAACTCGGTCACCCATAGGCGGGCTGTGGCATGCCCATTGCGCAGCACGATCTGGCGGTAGGCGTCTAGCGTCTCGCGGAAGTAGAAGCTGGGATGCTCATACCAGCCCTTGACGCCGCTTGTGGCTTGGCAGCAGCGCGCCTCTGGCGGATTAGCCCAGCCAAAGCTGTGCACGCCGATGCCGATATCGCCATCGGTGCTGAGCAGCGCCAGGCCGTCGTTGTAGAGCCCTTGTAGCCATTCGCGATCGCCGATGGTGCTGCCATCGGGCATGGTGACGGTTGGCGCTGGGCCTGCTGTAATGACCATGATGCGATGGGCCGGCTTGAGTGCAGAGGGCTGCGCGCGCTGCTCGCGAAGAATGGCCTGGTAGGCAGGGCGGAAGTAGCGCATGTAGTCAGCGCCACTGAGCATCCCGCCGCGCCACTCGCGGATTAAGTTGGGCTCATTCCAGATTTCAATCGCATCGATGAATTCAGGCTTGGCATCGCGCACGAAGGCGGCGATGAAATCGGCGAGGTGTTGCGGATCAGCCGGCGGGCCATCCTCGATGCCCCGCACAGCCGGCGGACGGGCCCAGTCGGGCGCTTTGGCGATGCTGACGAGCGTCTTGAAGCCGCGCAGGCTGGCGCGCTGGATGTTCAGCACCATCGCGTGGTAAAAATCGCTGAATTGCCCTTGAGTCGGCTCGTAGAGCTTCCAAGTCAGCTGGAATTTCACCCAGCCGACGCCCAGCTCCTCAGCCCGATCTAGCATCGCGCTGAAGCTGTCATCGTCAAGGAAGGTATGAATCTGCACGCCCATCAGGTCGGTGCGCAGAAGTGTGCCATCAGCGGAAGGCAAGGTAGCAGGTGGCGGCAGCGTCTCGCTAAGAAAAGTCGGGCTGGGCATTGGCGTGTAGGTTGGCGGCGGCGTGTAGTTAGGGTCCACTACGGGACCGAAGGGCAGAGTCGCCGTCGGCGTGCCAAGCGAGGACATCGGCGGACGGCTTGGTGTGGCGGTCGGCGGCAGCGGAGAGCCATCTACGACAGCGCCGAAGGTAGCTGTGAAAGCAGGTGTGACAAGCTGCGCTATCGACTTAGTAGGGGTAGGCGAGCGTTGTGCTGCTAGCATCGGCGTAGCGCTTGGATCGTCTACTGCGCCCAACTGCCCAATCAGTGGCGTGTGAATTGGTGCAGCCAGCGTGGCAGTTTTCTCGTAGTGCGGCGCCTCAGTTGGCAGGCGAGCAGCCCCACTCGGCGAGCACGCCGCCATCAACAGACCCAGCAGCATGAGCCACGAAGCATTTCGGTGTTTCATCATAGGGGCTATCATAACTGATTTTTGGCAAAAGCACATAGCACACCTCCCGCCGTGCGCTATACTTTTCCGCAACGCTGTACACAGAGAGATGACGCACCAAGATGAGACGACGCCTGATCGCGCTTGTCGGGCTTGTTATGGCGCTCTGTACTGCGCACAGCCTGCCGCCAAGCCACGCACAGAGCAGTAAGCCTTTCAGTCTGCCGTTCAATCTGCCGCCCAGCCCCAACACATGGCTGCTCAGCCAGCAATTCGGCAACACGGTCGGTGCTTTTAACTATGGGCGCTACTGGTATGCTGGCGGGCAGAATCTCCACTTCGGCCTAGACTTTTGGGCGCCATGCGGCACGCCGATAGTCGCTATTGGCGATGGCATCGTCGACCAAATTGACAACCTGAGCTTCGGCTTAGAGCCGCACAATTTGACGATCTTTCACCGCGATCTGGGCTATACCTCTGTCTACGGGCACTTGAATGCCAGGCCGAGCTTGATGCGCGGTCAGCCGGTGCGCCGCGGCGAGGTGATCGCCACCGTCGGCGATCCTGATCGCACCTGTCAATCACGTCCGCACCTGCACCTTGAGATTCGCAGCCGCGACTACCACCTCGCCTACAATCCGATGCTGCTGATCGACGCTGAATGGGAGGTGCTCGCCAGCATCGGCTATCATCATTTTGGCGGCTTCGTCAAAGACTTGTACCGCCCCAACCGCTGGCAGAGCCCCTACGATCAGCCCAATGTGGACTTCAACCAAGCCCCGCTGAACGCTTTTCGGCTGAGCTACCCGCCGCCAGCACGCAGCGCCCCACCACCGCTGACCCTGCCAAACTTCAATGCGCCGCCGTTGGGCGAGGGCTACGCGACGATGCGCCGTCTAACACGACCTGGCTGCTGTGCCTTGCCATTCTGGGCGCCCGACTCAAGTGCCGTCTACTACTACGATGGCGAGGAAGGCGTGCTGGCTGCGCGCTATGCCGTCAGCGTGCACGCAGAGAGCCCCCCGCAGCTGATCGGCACAGCGCCACACCGCTATTACTCGCCCAACGGCTTATGGGAGATCGTCCAGATGGATGGGCGCACCCGAGTCATCAATCGCGGCACGGGCGAGGGGCGCGAAATCGCCACAGGCGGCGCCTATCCGCAATTTTCGCCCAGCAGCGCCCGCTTGCTCTGGCATCGGCATCCCGACGATAATATCCCTGGCGGCATCCCGCCCCTGACTGAAGTCTGGATCGCTAATGTGGATGGCACCGGGCGGAATTTGCTCGGCACACAGCAGGGCGGCGCCGTCTACTGGTTGGATGATGAGCGCATCCTATCTGTCGAGCCAATTGGGCGCACGCAGACCTTCAAATTAGCGCTTTGGGATGTGCGCACGGGCAAAAAAACACCTCTCACTCAAGTCAAGAATCTGCGCGGCCTGCAAGTGGCACCTGGCGGCGCGATCGTGCTGTTCTATGCGCCCTTTCAGGACGATCCGACGCGCAGCGGCCTTTACGGCATGCTGACGAAAGCGGGCGCGCAGCCTGTGCTCTTACCGTTCTTCAGCAGCTACCGCTGGCGCGATAGCAAGACCATCCTCTATTTGCGCTACGGCGCAAACGCTCATCCAACGCTAAACACGGATGGCGGGCAGATGCTGATCGCCAGCTACGATGTGACGACGGGCGAGGATCGCATCCTGACCGACCCAGCGCGCCCTTTCCGCATTGCTAACGACGATTGGCACGTCTCGCCTGATGGACGGCATATCGTCTTTTGGAACGCCGACGACTCGGCGCTCTGGCTGATCAGCTTGCCCTAGCCGTGAAATTTGGCGCACTCTGTGGTATAACACACGCCATGACTAGCCTCTTGAGCGATGAAGGCGCATGGGACGCTACTTCAGCCTGCTGATTGTGCTGCTCGGCGCCTTGGCTCAGTCTACTGTGGTGCCAGAGCTGCGCATTGGCGAGAGCGCGCCTGACTTGGTCTTGTTGCTCGCCCTCAGCTGGGCGCTGCTAGCAGGCTTGAGCGAAGGTCTGTTGTGGGCGGCCTTTGGTGGCATCCTGCAAGACCTGCTGAGCGGTCTGCCGACTGGCACGACAGCCCTCGCGCTGCTGGCAGCTGTTATGAGCGCACACTTGATCGGGGGCGTGCGCCGCAACCTGCTGATTGCCTCGCTTGTGGCAGCTTTGGGCACTTTGGTCTATCACGGAACGCTCTTCGTCCTGCTGATCATCGTACGTCGCCCGGTCGAGATCGGCTATGCGCTGCGCCAGGTCACTTTGCCGAACATGTTCTTCAATGCAGCAGCGATGCTGGTCGTCTTCCTTAGTTTGAGGCTGTTACACGCGGCGTTCTATCCTAGACGCCTAAACTTGTGAGTGAGTAACGATGCGAGAGAGAATTCTGCCCTTTCAAGGCTCACGGCTTGTCTTCTTCAGCGTTGTGATGCTGTGCAGCTTTGCCGTGCTGATGCTGAGGCTGTACGAATTCCAATTTGTACGTGCAGAGCTCTTTGAGGCAGCCGCGCGCGAAAATGCTGTGCAGAGCGTGCCGCTGCCTTCCACGCGTGGCATTATCTACGACCGTTACGGCGTGCCACTCGCATTGAACGCGCCTGCCTTCAACATCTCCGTCATCCCTGCCTACGTGCCCGACGATGAAGAAGCGCGCTTGCAGATGCTCAATCGTCTCTCGGCGCTGATCGACGTACCTGCCACGCGCGCTGCTGCTGAAGCTTCCGGGCGCAGCGCCGTGCGCAGCCTCCAAGAGCAGATCACCGATGGGCAGAACATTGCACCCTACAACCCGGTGGTGGTCGCCACCGATGTGCCGCAAGCCGTTGCACAGACCATCCTTGAAGACCTGCAGAACTTGCCTGGCGTCAACGTGGATGTTGTCTCTGTGCGCCAGTATCCCAGCGGCAGCCTGACGGCGCAGATCATCGGCTACCTAGGCCCGATCGGTGCTGAGGAGGCACGGCAGTTGCGCGAACAGGGCTACAATCCCGCTTTTGAGCGGGTTGGCTATGCCGGTGTCGAGGCATACTTCGAGCGCGACCTGGCAGGCCAGCGCGGCTTAGAAACGCGCATGGTAGATGTGGCAGGCTTGCCTGTGCAGGTCATCAGCCGCCGCGAGCCTGCAGCGGGCAAAAACATCCGCCTGACCATTGACCTCGCCCTGCAGCGCGCCGCCGAGCAAGCCTTGCAAGATCGCATCAATTCGATCAACGCTTCCAGGCAGGCCCAAGTAACTATTTCCGGCTCGGTCATTGCGATGGACTTGCGCACAGGCGAGATTCTAGCGTTAGTCAGCCTGCCCACCTACGATAACACCCGCTTTGCACGCTCTATCGACGGCGAGTACTATCTGCGCATTGCCAGCGAGCCACAGACGCCGTTGGTCAATCACGCCATCCAGTCGCTTTATCCGCCTGGTTCGGTCTGGAAGCTGGTTTCGGCGGCGGGCGTGCTGGAAGAGAAGGTCGTGCCGTGGGACTACAAACTCTACGATGCGGGCGAGCTGTTTGTGGAAAATAGCTTCGCCACGAACGATATCGGGCAGCGGCAGCGCTTTGTGTGCTGGCTGCCGATCGAAGAGGGCGGTCACAAGTGGGTGAACATGGTAGAGGGCATCGCCTGGAGCTGCGATGTGTATTTTTATCAGGTGGGCGGCGGCAACCCCGATCCGAACGTCTCTATGGTGCTGAAGCCGGGCGGCTTGGGCATTGAGAATCTGAATCGGTACGCCACAGCGCTGAACATCGGCGTGCGCACAGGCATCGAGCTGCCAGCCGAGAACGGCGGCCGGATGCCCGATCGGACTTGGAAGCGCCGCAATTACGGCGAGAGCTGGTCGACTGGGGATACCTACAACGCAGCCTTTGGGCAGGGCTACGTGACAGTGACGCCATTGCAGCTGTTGGTGGCCAGCGCGGCGCTTGCCAATGGGGGCACGCTCTACCAGCCGACGATCCTGCACAGCTTCCTGGACGCTGAAGGCAACGTGATCATGCCCTTCACGCCTAAAGTTGCGCGCACCATCCTGCCGCCCGAGCCGGGTCAGATCGCCGTGCTGAACATGCGCGAGGATATGCTGGTGCAAGGCAAGAGAAGCCTCGCGTGCATTTGTGAGCCGCGCAGCCCCTACAAAGATCCCAACAACGCCGATTTCTACGATCCGAGCTTGCCTGATTGCACAGAAGAGTTCAAGCAGAACTATCGGCGCACTATCACGCTGGAGGGGCGCGGCGAGATTACCTACACCGTGCATATCCCTTACGGCTATCGCTTTGGCGGCGTGTGCAACCCGCTCTTTATCAATGATGCGCTCTACCGCAACTATCAGCCGCCCTTCGTCAGCGCCTTCAACTTGGGCGTGATCCAAGAGGGGATGCGCCAAGCTGTCGTGAACACGTTCGGCACAGCGCGCAAGTTTAATCTTGGCTACGTGCAGACAGCCGGCAAGACCGGCACTGCCGAATACTGTGATGACATCGCGGCAGCGCGCCAACTGTGCAAGCCGGGTCAGTGGCCTGCGCACGCGTGGTTCTTCGGCTACGCGCCCTTCGAGAGGCCTGAGATCGGGGTGATTGCCTTCGTCTACAACGCGGGTGAGGGGTCTGTCAATGCGCTGCCCGTGGCCAAAGCTGTGGTGGATTGTTACTTCAAGCTGAAGAGCCAGCGCGAACAAGGCATCCCCAACGAGCAGGTCTTCTGCACGCCCATCCAGGATTGATACATACATCGGGCCGCATCTCCGCGCTCAATGTGCTGCACCAAGGCCTAGGGGATGAGTTGGGAAGGGCTCAGACAGTCTGTTAGAACCAGCTCACCGCTCACATGCAGGGCGTGCCAGATGTGGAAAACGAGCAAGCCCCATATCGCCCACATCTCGTAGCGCTGCTTGCTGAAGTGCGCTTCAACTAATGCTTGGACGGCCTCTGGTTTGAACAAGCCCACCTGTGCCACATTCTGGGGTGAAAGGAAGCGCTCTACCAACGGGCGCAGCGCACCACGCAGCCACTTCGAGACGGGCGAAAAAAAGCCCCACTTGGGGCGCTTCAAGACTTGCTCAGGCAGCAGGTCGCGCACAGCATCGCGCAGGATGATTTTAGTGCGCCAAAAGCTGAGTTTGTAGTCAAGCGGCAGGCTCAAGGCAAGCTCGGCAAGCGGATGATCCTCAAAAGGCGAGCGAGTCTCGACGCTCATCGCCATGCTCATCTTGTCTAGGCGCATGTTGATGTGCTCAGCGACGTTAAGGTTGAGATCAGCGTAGGCGATTCGCCCCGTGAAGTGGCGGGTATTGGGGGCTGCCAGCCACGGTGCGATTACAGCTTCGATGATGCGCTGGTGTAGCTCAGCCAAATCTTGAGCGTCACCTTGCAGCCAGCTGCTGTAGCGGCGCGGCGCGACGAGCTGCGTCCACGTCAAGTGGCGCTCGACGGGCTGGGTAATCCGAGACCGCTCAGCCAGGTGGCGCAGCGTCTGAAAGTCCTGCGGCAAGCGCTGCAGAATCGGATTCAAAAGGTAGGTGCGCAGCAGAGCAGGCAGCTTGAGATATTGTGCCAGCCGATAGTCCGCCCGATAGTGATCATAGCCGAAGAAGAGCTCATCACTTGCCTCGCCATTCAGTAAGACTGGCACGCCATTCTGGCGCGCTAGCGCCGCCACATAAGCCACTTGTACGATAGTAGGCTGCACTATGGGCTCGTCTGCACTGTAGATCAGATATGGCAGCAGTTGTGCCAGTCTCTCATCCTGAAAGATGCGAATGACGTGATGCTGCAAACCAAAATGCCTCGCCACCAGCTCGGCGTAGCGCACATCGACGTTGAACTTCAAGTCGTCTTTGCTGCCCGTTGGGTAAGCGTAGCCGACTGTAAAGGTCTGCAGCTTGCTGCCCAGCCTTTGCGCTGCCAACGCCACTACTGTGCTCGAGTCCAGGCCGCCGCTCAGAAAGACGCCAACTGGCACATCGCTGATCAAGCAGTTCTCGACGGCTGCCTCCAGCGCCTGTCGGACACGCTGCACGGCTTCTGAATATGGTAAAGCGTGATCTTCATCAGGCTCTGTAGGTGCGCGCCAGTAGCGCTCCTTGCGCACACCTTCTGCTGTTACCAGCAAATACTCACCCGCACCCAGCTTGTACACATCTGTAAAGGGGGTGAGCGGCGGCGGTGCGTAGCCGAGCGTCATGTAGCATAACAACGCCTGTGTGTTGAGGTGGCGTCTTGACTTTGAGGTTTTCAGCAAGGCTTTCAGCTCAGAGGCAAAATAAAAATCACCGTCCCACTGCGCATAGTAGAGCGGCTTCTCGCCCAGCCGATCTCTGGCGAGAAACAGCCGCTGCCCATCCCAAATAGCGAAAGCAAACATGCCGCGCAGGCGCTCCAGCAGCTGCAAGCCCCACGCCTCGTAGCCATGCACGAGGACTTCGGTATCTGTGCGCGTGGCAAAGTGATGTCCGCAAGCTTCCAATTCAGCGCGTAAGGCACGATAGTTGTAAATTTCACCGTTAAAGACAACTGCTACACAGCGATCTTCACTGAAAAGCACGCCCGGCGGCGCGCTTAAGTCGATAATAGCCAGGCGTGTGGCGCCGAAGGCAAGACGATTATTGTGGTAGATGCTAGAGCCGTCCGGACCGCGATGCCTCAGCGCATTCCCCATAGCTTCCACTGAGCCAACTTCTGCACTTCTACTGCTCAGATGCCCATAGATGCCGCACATAACGTGTTGACCTTTGCGTGGACTGATGCAGACAACCCGTTAAATTATAGCACAAGGGCATGTAGAGATATATCAGAGCTATCGTAGGCTCAGCCATAACACGCCAAACAGGATGCTCAAGAGCGTGATCGGGATACCTGCCCGCAGATAGGCTGCGAAACTCAGGTGCACACCCATGCGCGCTGCGATGCCTGCCACGATCAAGTTTGCTGCCGAGCCAAGCAGTGTGAAGTTACCTGCAAGCGTGGAAGCCATGGCAAGAGTGAGCCAGGCTTGCTCAGGATTGGGGAACTGTGCCATTTCTGGGCGCAAGAGCAGCACAGCTGGCACATTCGAGACAAGATTGCTGAGCACAGCTGTCACTAAACTCAGCTGAGCGATACCACCGCGTAAAATTGGGGCTATCGCCTCGAAGATCGCCTTGCTAGCGCCCGTCACCTCGATAGCATGAGTTACAACGAAAAGGCCGCTGAAAAACGCCAAGAGTTCCCAGTCCAGCGAGAGCAGCTTGCGCGGCCGCAAGCGTGAAATCAGCAGCAAGCCAGCTGCCACGAACGCTGAAGAGGCGATCGGCAAGCCAACCATAAAGGCGATCAGCAGCCCAAACAACACAATCAAGCAGCGGCTCAAGAGCGGTTGATAAGTCCGCACGGTCGGCATTTCGGCGCTTTGCAGCTTGCCGCGAAACTCTGTCTGGTACAAACCTACGATCACTAGCCAAATAAGCGCCATGCCCACGAGTGCCACGGGTGCAAGACTGAGCATAAACGTTACGTATGGGATGCCACTGGATTGTCCAATGATCAAGTTCTGTGGGTTGCCCGTGATAGTTGCCACTGAACCGATATTCGTTGCAGCAGCCAGGCCGATCAGATATGGGATTGGATCACGCTTCAAGCTCCGAGTCAGTTCGATAACGAAGGGCGTCAGCATCAGGCAGATCGTGTCGTTCAAAAAGAGGGCTGAAAGGCTGCCTGCGGCTAGGACGATCAGTGCAAGGAGGGCTCGCGGCGTTCGAGCCAGCTGCAGCACAGCCCGGCTAACTAGGCCAAAAAAGCCTGCCATGCGCAGATTGACATTGATGACCATCATCCCGAACAGCAGCATCAGCGTACCGAGATCGAGCGCTGCGTACACTTCTTCTTCACTGAGCGCACCCAGTCCGATCAAGGCAGCAGCGCCTGCTAGAGCAATAGTGGCCCGATTCATGCGCAGGTGCGGCAGCTGCCCAAGCGCTAGGCCAACGTAGGTCAGCAGAATGACAAGCAAAGTGAGCGGAGCAGCGATTACTTGCGGCACAGCGTCAGATTATTCTCGAGAGTTGCGAGTTAAGTCAGATTGGCGCGCCGACGCGCCTCCCAGTAGTCTTCGGGCGTATCAATATCGCGCAGCACGCTATCAGTGTCCACATTCACGTAGAAAGTCTGATGGGCGTGCGCGTTGATCACATCGCGGGGCGCCGCGCCGTAGGGCAAATCCAGGATCGGCTGCCACAGGCTGCGATCAAGTAAGATGGGGTGCCCGCGCCTGCCTTTGTAGCTAGGCGCAATGATTTTGCCCCGCCCTTCGGCGTATGCTTGCATCAACTGCCCGACGATCTTGCCATCCAGCTGCGGCTGATCGCCTAAGACTACCAGGCAAGCGGCAATGCTCTCGTCTAGGGCGCGCAGGCCCGTCTGCAATGAGGAGAGCATGTCGCCCGTCTGATAGTCCGCGTTGTGGGCAAAACGGACAGGTTCTTCGGTCAGGGCGCCTCGCACGCGATCGGCGACGTGCCCAGTCACCACTACGATGTCATCAAGGCGCAGGCGCTTCAGGCGCTCTGCTATCACGCGGATGATCGGCTTATCACCATCCCACGGCAATAAGACCTTTGACGACTCAGGTTGGTGCATGCGTCGGGATAAGCCGCCCGCCAAAACGACAGCCACAATGCGCCGCTGTACCTCGTAGATCGGCTCAGCCGACTGCATGGCACCACATAATACAGCGCTCAGGCGCGGCTCACGCAGCGCCAAGCGCCCGATCAGCCGCGCCAAATTGCGCCCTAAACCACCTTCCGACACCTTGTTGATCAGCGCTACGATCCGCGCCCGATCTGGGATGCCCTTCAAGCCTAGTGACGGATTGCGCAGCACAGAGGCAACCCACATCCAGCGCACGCGCTCGCCGTACTTGTAGCCATACTCATCGACCATTGCCCGAGCGTTGTAGACATGCTCGTCATCCAGTGGCTGCCCTACGCAGTCAATGCCGACTACCGGCACAGCTAGCGTCGTCACAGAGGGCACAACCGGCTCGTGTGGATAAGGTGCCTTGAATGGCAGGCGCCGTGCGCCATCCGCCTCGATCAGGATCACGTCTGAGTCTACGCTATCCACCAACGCGTTCACCACCTCAGGCGAGACGCCGATCACTTTCTTCACGCCGCCGCTGCTGACCACTGTGTGATACAAAAACGTGAAGCCGTGCTGGTTGAGCGCCCGCGAGAGCGCTTCTGGGCGCGGATTTATCCCGCTTACGTCAGTAGCGACAGCACTTGGCACTTGGTTCAGCTCTTCAGCAGCGATGCGCGTGGTCGTGGTTGCCAGCACGCGCCAGCCCTCTGCCGCCAGCTCATGACCGAGCCGAAAGAGCGCCGACGTCTTGCCGCCCGCCCCGATGAACGCGACGACCTCGCCATGCCGAACGTTGAGCGCCTCTCGCAGCAGCATATACCCTACCTTCGCCCAAACAGCAAGCGAACGATCTCAAAGCCAAGCAAGGTGATCAGCAGCGGAACGGGCAGCCACAACACATAGGCCCAGTTGACTGGCTCCGGGAAGGCTAAGCCAACATCCGTGAAGCGGATGAACTCCGGTAGGCGCACGGCAATGCCATCCGTTGTGCTGATCTGAATCGGCAGCGCTAGTAGATAAGCTGCTAGTGCGATTAGCAGGACGATTAGCCGTCCAAGCGCATGCAGAATGGCTCTACGCATTTACGCACTCACCCTCTTAGCGCCCAACACGGCGCGGATGAGCGGGACGCTTAGGACTGCCTCGAGCGCTCCACCGCCCACCGACAGCGATTTATCCGAGATGGTGAAGCAATGCTCAGGCCGGCTGCGTGGATCGAGATCGCCGATCTTCATGCCCACCGTGACAGGCGTATCATCGTCGATCAAGCCCCGCAAGACCCCGTCGAAGGGCGCATAGATCGGCACCTCACCGATCCGCGCGATCAGCTGCCCCTTGTGCAGCAAGCGCCCGATCACAGCCACTTGCCTCATCAAGCCATCGCAAGGGGCACGCAGCACGCGCTCGGCTTGCCAGCCATTCAGCGCAGCCGGGAGGCCCGTATCAGGCTCAGCGCTCCCGCGCCAGTAGACCCGCCCTAAGTGATGCCCACGGTTAGTCTCCACAACGGCGTGACAGTCTTCCCCAGCCACGAAGCCTGGCCCGAGCGCAATCACAAGCGGCGCCTGATCGATGTGCGTGTCGAGGCGCGCTTTCGCCACGCGCCCATCAATGAGCACAGCCGGCTCCAGCGCAGCGATGGCAGCGCCCTGCGGATCGATTAGCACAGGGATAACGCCTGCATCGAGCATGGCATACAGCTCAGGCAAATTGTCAAGCGCAGCGCGCCGCGCCACGATTCCCTCAATGATCACAGCGCCATAGACTGCGGCCATGCCGTAGCTCACCGTCGTGCGGACTGCTAAAGGCTTTGCCAACTCGGTGATTACGACGGGCAAGCCTGCCTTGCGCAGCCGATAGGCAACGCCTGAGGCAAGATCGCCACCGCCACGCAGCAAAATTAGCGGATTAGCGCGCACCGTCTGCTGCTCCTGCCGCCACCAAACCTAAATAGACCCGATCGGGCGTCATGGGCAGACTATCAAACCAGACACCTGTAGCGTCGTGTATCGCCGCTGCAATGGCAGGCGCAACCGGCAAGTAGGGCATCTCAGCCATGCCGCGCGCGCCCCACGGCCCTATCGGATCAGCGTACTCTAAGATGACCGACTCGACGGTCAGCGGCACATCGCCGACCGTCGGGATAAGGTACGTCGAGAGGTACGGATTTTTGATGACTCCGTCCTCGATCACGAGGTGCTCGTACAGCGCATAGCCGACTGCCTGTACTACTGCACCCTCAACCTGCCCACGTACCAGATCGGGGTTGATTGCCCGCCCCACATCACTTGCCGAGACGACGCGCACTACCACCACTTGCCCAGTCTCGGTATCCACCTCAACCTCGAAGACTTGTGCCACGTAACCATAAGCGAAGTTCGGCTCGGCGCGCCCGGTCTCGGGATCATAGGGCGTGGTAGGGGGCGGGCGGTACTTGAACCTACCAATCGCAGGGCGCTCCTCATTTTGCCAAGCCCGCAGCGCCAGCTCGGCGGCGCCGCGCACAGCGTTACCAGCCATAAAAGTGATCCGCGAGGCCGAAGAGCTGCCTGAGTCGTCCGTTTGCGCCGTATCGTGCGAGATCAACGTCACTTTATGCAGCGGCACGCCAACTGCCTCCGCCGCCATCTGCGCAATGACCGTGTGAGCCCCCTGCCCGACCTCTGCGCTCGCCTGCCGCACGATCACGCGCTCGATCTCGGCGCCGCCGTGTAGCTCGACGGTCGCCCAAGCCCGCTCCGGGAAGCCAAAGCTGAAGCCGACGTTCTTGAAGCCACAGGCAAAGCCGACTCCGCGCCGTCTGTGCCGTTCGGTGGGCTGCGTGATCGGCTTGCGCCGCCAGCCTGTGGAAGTCTCTTCCCAGCAGCCGCTGCGCCTTGCGCACTCCGCCGCCACCCGATCGATGGTCACGCCTGGCGGCAGAGGCGTGCCAACCGAGAGCAAATCGCCCTCGCGCAGCACGTTACGCAGCCGCAGCTCGACTGGATCAATACCGAGCGCTTCCGCCAGCTTGTTCATCTGCCCTTCGGCGGCGAAGGCGCCCTGCGGCCCGCCGAATCCGCGAAAGGCGCCGCTCGGGATGTTATTGGTGTAGACGCCGTAGGTATCCACGCGGATGTTCGGGATGCAATAGGGGCCAGTCACCATCAAGTTGGCATTGCCCATGACCTTACTCGTGGTGTAGGCGTAGGCGCCGCCATCGCCGATGACCGTCGCCTCAACCGCCACCACTCTGCCTTCTCGGGTAGCGCCCCACTTAGCGTAAATCTTGACGGGATGGCGCTTGTGGTGCGCTAGGATTGATTCCTCACGGCTCCAGATGATCTTGACCGGCCGCTTAAGGCGCCAAGCCGCCAGCGCTAGGACAATCTGCACAGACATGTCCTCGCGCCCGCCGAAGGCACCGCCGATAGCAGGATAGATCACGCGCACTTGTTCGAGCGGCAAGTTCAGGGCGTGCGCAATCTGTTTTTGATCCTCGTGCGCCCACTGCCCTGCCACAATCACTGTGACGCGCCCTGCCTCATCGATGTAACCGATGCCCGCCTCCGGCTGTAAGTAGGCGTGCTCCTGCCAGCTTGTGGTGTAGACGCCCTCGACGACCACATCTGCCTGCGCCCAGCCTTGTGCTAAATCGCCCTTGCGAATTTTGTAGTGGCACAGCACATTGCGCGGATATTGCTGGTGCAGCTGCGGCGCCCCTTCAGCCATTGCCGCCTCAGGGTCGGTCACTACGGGTAGGTCCTCGTAAGTGACCTTGATCAGGTCGCACGCCCTGGCAGCGATCGCCTCAGTCTCCGCCACCACAATTGCCACGCAATCGGCGTAGCAGCGCACAATGTCGGCGCCTGCTTTGGCGCTGCCCACGCCACAGATGACTGGCTGGTCGTAGATGATCAGCCCGTATTCGTTGCAGGGCACATCTGCAGCCGTGAAAATGGCGACCACACCCTCAAGTGCCGCCGCTGCGCGCGTATCCACATTCAGGATGCGTGCATGGGCGCGATCCGAGTAGCGAATCTTCATCCACAGCTGCCCGTCCATATCTATATCGCCTGGATAGGGCGCTTCGCCTGTGACTTTGCCGACGGCATCCAGGCGATGGACAGACTGACCGACTGTGACGGTCTTGGCGCGCTCAACTGGGTAGGCGGGCGTCTGCTCAGGCATGCAATCAGGCCTCTACCAATCGCTCAGATCGCGTGAGATGGTTTTCTTAGGCGGCAGCGGGCGCTTGTTATCTAAGTCGCGCTTGCTCGGGCCGGCGATAATGGCCACCAGCGCATAGGCGAGGCCAAGCAAGCCCATCCACAGCAGGCCTCCGACGATCAGCAGCCCTTGAGGTTTGATGAGCAGCTCCTTTGCGCCGCTGGCCGTCGTCGTCTCGATCACGTAGATCAGGCGCAGCTGCTGCACCTCTGGGATGATCAGCTGCGCCAAGAAGTAGGCTACGACAGCAAAAGCAACAGCAAGGAACAAGCCAAAGATGGGCGCAAGAGGATTGCGGGGTTTCTTCTTCTCTTCACGGACGATGCTAGTCATTTGTTTAGGCATGGCTCAGTTCTCTCCACTCACAACTAGACGGAAGAAATAGGTGGCATTACCTTCTAACCAAATCACTTCAACGCTCAGGACGTAAGTGCCTGCCTCGATAGGCAGAATGTACACAGGGATCGGGCTGAGCGGCAAGACCTGTGAACCGATCAACACAACGCCATCCGACTCGAAAAGGTTAACTACGACTGCCTCTGGTTGAGCACCAACGAACTCTAGCTGGGCAATGCTGCCCGCCGCACTGACAACACGCGTGATGGGCGCCTCTAGCGGGGTGCTGAGGCAGCGCTGACCGCTGGGCAGGTTCAAGCAGCCGACAAGCGCAATAGGCGTAAAGGCAACATCGCCGATGAGGAGCTGCACATTCGGATAGCCAAGATCGGTCAGTGGCACCAGCGTAGCGGTGGACGTGGGCGTTGGGCTGGGCGTCGGCAGGGGCGTTGGGCTATCTACTGGCAGCAGCGTGGCCGTTGCCTCTGGCAAGAGCGTTGGGCTGGGCTGAGGCGTCTCTGCTAGGGAAGGTGTCTCAGGCAAGACGGGCGTCTCAGGGGCTTGGGTTGGGGCGCCGAGCGTAGCGTCGAAGGTTGGTGTCGGGCTGGGGCGGCGTGTTGGTGTGGCGCTAGGCGTGCTGGTGAAAGTTGGCGTGAAGGTTGGTGTGATAGTCGGCGTATCAGTTGCGGTTGGTGAGGGCGTGCTGGTGAAAGTTGGGGTGGCTGTTGGGCGCGGCAGCACTTGCAGCGCAAAGACGTAGCTGACGAAGAACTCGCCCTGACCGCGATCGCTAGGATAGACGGCTGTGATCAGCACACGCTGCCGGTTCGGGCTGAGATTCTCCAGCGTCAGCTCACCGTTAGTAGCTAGCAAGTCGCGCGTGGGTGGCTCGGCATTGGGCGGTGCCGCGTCGATGAAGGCGATGCTCAGCGCTTGTGGCGCGGGCTGAGCCGGGCTGATCACAAAGGTGACGGTCTTGTCCTCACGGGCGCCGATCACACCCGTCGGATTAGGGTCGTCTACAAAGGTGCACAGGGGCGTATTATCCGGTTTGGGATAGCACGCTGAGCCCGCTACGCCATCAAACAGCATGCCTTCATACTGCGCACGGATGATCGGTGGCTGCGGCGGGCGGCTATCCTGAGCCAAAACTGGCAGGAGAGCGGCGACCATCACAAACAAGATGCCGCTGAGCCATAAAAGCTGATGAGCGCGTGGCTTCATAAGGTCTTTTCCTCTGCTTGGAACCGTGCAGGGGCGGTTGTACGTGCGCCTGAGTGTTTCCGCCCACTCTGTGGCACATTGTAGAATAAATCGGCGAATCGCGCTATGCTTGTGCGGCACAAAACGCTAAAGACAACGATCGGAGCATCCGCCTGTGAGCGTACAGACTCAACACGCCCTTGTAGAGTTTTACCAAGCCCGCCTGAACGATATTGTCAGCTTGATCAGCGCTCTAGCAAACTTCGAGACGCCTACAGCCGATAAGGCAGCAGTCGATGCGCTAGGTGCCTTTGTGTGCCAAAAATTGGATGCGCTAGGCGCACAAGTTACAGTTTTTCAGCGCCAAGCTGCTGGGGATATCCTCTTGGCGCAGTGGAATGTGCAGACGCCGGGCAAACCACTTCTGTTTCTAATGCACCTTGATACAGTCTGGCCGATTGGCACGTTGGCACAGCGCCCTGTGCACATCGAAGGCGACCGCCTGATCGGGCCTGGCACGTGGGATATGAAGGCGAGCATCGGCACCGTGCTGAGCGTCATAGAAGGGCTGCAGGCGCGCGGTGAGTTCCCAAATCGCCCGATCTGGGCGCTCTTCACCACTGATGAAGAGACGGGCAGCCTGCACAGCTGGGAAATCATCGAAGAGGTGGCGCGCCAAGCGGCTTTGTGCCTGGTCATGGAGTTCGCAGCAACCAACGGTGGCATCAAGACGTGGCGCAAAGGGATTGCCACTTATCAGGTCAGTGTAATAGGCAAAGCCTCGCACGCTGGTAACGCCCCTGAGAAGGGCATCAACGCAGTTGTGGAGCTGGCGCATCAGATTTTGCATATTAATGAGCTGAGTCGGCTCGAGCTTGGCAAGATCGG